>NZ_JANQKD010000057.1 GCF_028281305.1 Pelagibius sp.
ATCGAGGGCGATCCGGGCATGGACGTCTGGGCCATGGACGTCGCCCGCTACGGCGAGTGGGCCACCATGGCCTACACCAACGCCAAGGTGCGGGAGAACTACGGCCGGCGCTTCCAGATCACCTTTCCCAACGAGGAACTGCCCGCCGCCCGGCCGCTGCGCACCACGCCGATCTATGAGCGCTTCAAGGCGCGGAACGCCGTCTTCGGCGTCGGCTACGGCCTGGAGCAGGCGCTCTGGTTCGCCCCGGAAGGCGCGGAGCCTGTCGAGCAGCCGGGCTACCGCCGCTCCAACGCCTTCGAGCCGGTGAAGGCGGAGTGCCGCGCGGTGCGCGAGGCCGTGGGCCTGCTGGAGACCTCCGGCTTCGCCAAGTATGAGGTCACGGGCCCCGATGCCGAGGGCTGGCTGAGCGGAATCCTGGCCAACCGCATGCCGCGGGAGGGCCGCATCCTGCTCTCCCCCATGCTGAACCCCCGCGGCAAGCTGATCGGCGACTTCACGGTCGCCAAGGTGGGGCCGGAGCGCTTCTTCATCTTCGGGTCCGGTGCTGCCGAGGGCTATCACCTACGTTGGTTCGAAGGCCATCTGCCGGAGAGTGGCGTGACGCTGCGCTCCCTGCGCAACGAGATGTTGGGCCTGTCCATCGCCGGGCCGCAGTCCCGCACCCTGCTGGCGCGGCTGACCGACGCCGATGTCTCCAACGAGGCCTTCCCCTTCATGGCCTTCCGCCGCATGGACCTGGGCATGGTGCCGGCCTGGGTGGGCCGCATCTCCTTCACCGGCGACCTGGGTTATGAGATCTGGGTGTCTCCGGACTACATGCTGCGGCTTTACGATCAGCTTACCGAGGCCGGGGCCGACCTGGGCCTGCGGCCCTTCGGGCTCAGGGCCCTGAACGCGCTGCGCCTGGAAAAGGGCTTCGGCACCTGGGCGCGGGAGTACCGGCCGATCTACACGCCGGCGGAAGCGGGTCTGGACCGCTTCGTCGACCTGCGCAAGAACGCCTTCATCGGCCGCGACGCCGTGCTGGAAGACAAGGAGCGGGGGCCGAAGCTGCGCCTGGTGACCCTCACGGTCGATGCCAACGGCAGCGATGCGGATGTGGCCGACGTCAGCGGCGACGAGGCCGTCTGGCACGACGGCGAAGTCGTCGGCTGGGTCACCTCCGGCGGCTATGCCCACTTCGCCGAGCGTTCTGTCGCCATGGCCTACCTGCCCAGCGAGCTGGCGAGCCGGAACGGCGGTTTCGAAGTGGAGATCATCGGTGAACGCCGGGCCGCCCAGCTCCAGCCCGAACCCTTGTTCGATCCGGCCCGCGCCCGCATGCTGGGATAGGGCCGGGGAGGGGGTGGCCTGTGTCCCCCGCCGGTCGATACAGGTCCCGGGGGACAGCAGCGATGAGCGACCATCCGATCCAAGCCGAGCGACTGGCCACCTTCGCGGCGGGGGCCTACCGGGCCATGGGCGTGCCCGAGGCCGACGCCGCGCTGCTGGCGGACACCCTGGTCCAGGCGGATCTCTGGGGGCATCAGTCCCACGGCGTGATGCGCACCTTCTGGTATGGCGAGTGGCTCAGGTCCGGAGCCATGGGGGCCGTGACCACGCCGAAGGTCGTGGTGGACGGCGGTGCCATCGCGGTCCTCGACGGTTGCGATGGGATCGGCCAGGTGATCACGGTGCGGGCGATGCGCGAAGCGATCGAGCGCTCGAAGCGTCACGGGATCGGCGCCGTCGCGGTGCGCAACTCCGGCCACTTCGGCACGGCGATGTACTTCACCCGCATGGCCGCGGAGGATGGCTGCGTCGGCTTCCTCTCGACCAACGCCAGCCCGGCCATGGCGCCCTGGGGCGGCAGGCGAAAGCTCATCGGCACCAACCCCTGGTCCATCGCGGCGCCGGCCGGGCGCCATCCGCCGATGCTGCTGGACATCGCCAACACCGCGGTGGCCCGGGGCAAACTCTACCTCGCCCGCCAGCGCGGCGAGGCCATCCCCGAGGGTTGGGCCATCGACGCGGAGGGGCGGGCGACCACCGATCCCGCCGCGGGGATTGCCGGCAACATCCTGCCCATGGCCGGCCACAAGGGCTATGCCATCGCAGCCATGATGGACGTACTTTCCGGCGTGCTGAGCGGCAGCGGCTTCGGCGGGGCCGTGGTCGGGCCCTACGTGCCGGAGGGCCGCAGCGGCGTTGGGCACCTGGTCATGGCCCTCAACATCGAAGCCTTCCGTCCGCCCACCGATTTCGCGGCGGATATGGAGCAGCTGATCGCCGATATCAAGGCGGTTCCCCGGGCGCCCGGCGTCGAGGAGATCCACTATCCCGGCGAGCTGGAAGCGCGCGCGGAAGAACGCCAGCGGCGCGACGGTGTGATCATCCCGCGCGATACCCTTGCCGAGCTCGATGCCGCAGCAAGAGAACTCGGCATCGCACCTCTCAGCAGCCTCGCGGAGTGACTGTCCGACCGTCTGATCGCGTGCCGGTTCACGTCTCGCTGATGAAAATGCCGGTCGCGAAAAGGCCGCCGAGGATGCCGATCCAATAGAGGACCTTGATAATGACGTTGAGCCGATAACTGGCGCGCTTCATCAGAAGCCAGCCGGACGCCGACCAGGCCAGGGTGCCGGTCATGGCACCCGACTCGAAGTCGCTGCGCCAGACGTTGTCGTAGCTGTGGAAGTAACTGATATCGTTGATCCGATAGAATTCGCCGAGGCCGCCGGCGATGGGTATGACGGCGATAAGCCAGACCAGGAAGACGAGCACGTCGCCCCAACTGGTTCCGACTTTCTGTCCGGCTGCCAGCCGGGCCATCTCGCGTTCCCTGACCGCGCGCCCGTGGGTCAAGCGATAGAGCGGATGCCGGTCGAGGTTTTCCTGGGTGGCCTCGTAGGGAAAGACCATGAACCGCCAGAACCAGCCCACCGGCGCCCGCGGCCAATTTGGCGGCAGTTCCGGCTTCAGATCCTCGTCTTTGGGGGCGGCCGCGGGTTCCGGCTTTTGCGGTTCCGCTGGTGGTTCTGTTTCCGGCTCTTGTTCAGGCTCAGGCGCCGCTTCCGTTTCCGGCTCCGGCGGCGCTTGCGGTTCCGGTTCTGCCTCAGGCTCCGGCTCCGGCGTATCGTCGGGCGGCACCTTCAGCCATGCGCTCACGAAATCCCCGACGCGCAGGTCTTCTTCGAGGACCTGATCCAGCAGGCCGTCGTACTGCGCCGCACCGCCGCTTCGGGTTTCCGAGAACGACAGGTTGGAGATCTCGAGGGCTTTGGTGAACACGACGTCGGGCATCAGGCCCTCGTCGGCCAGGGCGAAGAGCCGGGTGCGGATGGCCGCGCGCCGTTCCTCGCGCGGCTTGCGGCCGGTCTGGGCGATGATCATCTCGCCCTCGACATTGAGGTTCCATTTCATCGGCACCTGATGGCTGTCCGCCAGGACCTGCCGGTGCACGTAGTCATAGAGCTCGTTCATCGTCACGATGCCGTCGCCGTCGGCATCGGCACCCCCGCGCATACCGTCGATGACATGCTTGGTGAAGACACCATAGCCGTCGCGGATTTCCTCGCGTGCGGTCTGCACGTCAGTGGAGGCAGTCATGATGAAGGTCCCGCGGCCACCGGCAACGGCATGCAACTGCTCTTCGACATCGCCGCGCAGGAAGCTCTTCTCGATGGCCCCGCTGTAGCAGCAGTCCAGGATCAGCGCGATCTTTGTGGTGTCGGCGTTGTCGATCAGATCGCGGATACGCTGTGCCGGAATCGAGGTGGTCTCGAGCTCCGCGTTGACGGTCTCCGTCGTTGCCAGGTGGAGGCGCCCGGCGCGGTCCAGCTTGCCGTGGCCGGCATAGTAGATCAGCACCAGGTCGTCGCGCCCCGCCTTGCGCAGCACCTTGTGGACGCTGCGCAGCGCGTGGTGGCTGGGCTGGTTTTTCACCACCTCGACGTCACTGAAGCCGCCAATGGCCGTATCGTTGAGGGCCTCGGAAAGCCCGTCGACGTCGTTTTCGGGGCAGGCCAGATCCTTCAGCTTCGGTTCGTCCGGAAACTCGCTGCTGGCGATCAGGACACCGTAGCGTTTGGGCTGGCCCGTGCTGTCGTCCGGCGTATCGTCGTCTGGCGCGTTGTCTTTTGGCGCGTCGTCGCTCATGAGGCAACCTGACTAGGGCCTGTTGACATTCATTTCGCCGTCGTGGCGGGAGCAGATATTCGCCAGGGTTAGGAGCGGGCGGCGCCGTGGGGTGATCCCCCACAAGGCGTCCGCGACGCGGGCCTGGCGCATATCTGCCCCGTCCCGAAGGGATCCGGCGAATTCGGCCCGCGGCCGCGTCGCTCCCATGGGCCCACTGGGTCGAATATGCTTGGGCATGTCCTTCCTCGTCGCTCCTAACCGCGGGCCAAATCCGCTCGGACCATGACGGCGAAATGAATCTCAACAGGCCCTATGGGACGGAGCGGCCGGTTCTCGGCAGCGACGGGCGGCCCCGGGCCCGGGGCGATACGCTGGCCAAGTGGACGCGGCCGCTTCGGGCGGCCTTGATTGCCGGGGATGCAGATAGCGCGGCGGCGCAACCGCCGCCCGCCTTTCAGGCCATGGCGCGGCGTCACCTCGCCGATCTTGCGACTCTGACCGGCCTTGAGATCACCGCCGCGCGCCCGGGCGAGGCCAATCTGCTGATCTTTCTGGCCGAGGATCCTTTTGCCGCGGCAAGACGGCATCGCGCCCTCTTCGCCCACAAGATTGCGGACCCCGGGCAGTTCGATGCGCTGCTGGCGGCGATGGAGCCCTCCGCCACCTGTTTCGGCTTCCTCTGGGGCGGCTGGCCCAGCGGGCGCAGCATCGACTTCGCCGTCGCCTTTATCCGCGGCGGCCGCGGCGAGCGGACCTCAATGGGATGCCTGGTGCAGGAGGTGACCCAGGTCCTGGGCCTGATGAACGACCTCGATCCCACGGCGGATTCGATTTTCAGCGATTCCGGGCGCCAAGTCGCTCTGACGGAACGGGACCGGCTGCTGCTGCGGCTGCTTTATGATCCCACGCTGCGTCCCGGCATGTCCTGGGCCGAAGCGGAACCCCTGACACGGCAAGCCCTGCAGGCGTTGCAGCGGGGCGGCTGATTGCCTCTGAAAGGGCGAGGCCCTAGAGTTTCGAGGTGACTGCGGCGCGGTGACGAGCGGGGAAAGCATGAGCCAGATTCTGTTCGCAAACGGCAGGTTGTTCGACGGCCTGGGGTCGGAGCTCCTGGAAGACCGCCACGTTCTAGTCGAAGGGGAGCGAATCAAGGAGGTGTCCGACCGGCCGATCTCCGCCGACGGCGCTGAGGTCGTCGATCTGGCCGGGCGCACCCTGATGCCGGGGCTGATCGATGCCCACTTCCATGCCTTCGCGGCGGACCCGGATTTCGCAAAGATGGAGGCCATGCCGCGCTCCCTGCTGGCCCAGCACGCGCGCAAGCTGCTGGAGGCCGCGCTGCTGCGTGGCTTTACCACTGTGCGCGATGCCGGCGGGGCGGACTATGGCCTCGCTCTCGCCATCAAGGCGGGCCTCATCAAGGGGCCGCGCCTGTTCTATTCGGGCCGGGCCCTCACACAGACCGGCGGACACGCCGATTTCCGCGCGCTCGAGGACCACTCTGCGTTCTGCTTCTGCGGCCAGGGCAGCCGGATCTTCGGGGTCATCGCCGACGGCGTGCCGGCGGTGCGCCAGGCGGCGCGCGAAGAGCTGCGCCGGGGCGCGACCCAGATCAAGATCATGGCCTCCGGCGGCGTCGCCTCGCCCAGCGATCCCATCTGGAACCTGCAGTATTCGGAAGAGGAGATCCGCGCCATCGTCTGGGAGGCCGCCTCCTGGCGCACCTATGTCATGGCCCATGCCTACACGCCGGAAGCGATTTCGCGCTGCGTCCAGTTCGGCGTGCGCTCCATCGAACACGCGAATTTGATCGACGAACCGACGGCGGCGCTCTGTGCGGCCGAAGGCGCTTACGTGGTGCCGACGCTGGTGACCTATGACGCACTGCACCGCTTCGGCTCCGAGCTCGGCCTGCCGGCGGTGAGCCAGGACAAACTGAAGGACGTGCGCGAAGCGGGGCTGACCTCATTGGAGATCCTCAAGGCCGCCGGCGTGAAGATGGGCTTCGGCACCGATCTGCTCGGGGACATGCAGGTCCATCAGGCCCAGGAGTTCGAGATCCGCGCGGAGGTGCTGTCGCCGGCCGAGGTTCTGCGCGCAGCCACCTCGGTGAACGCCGCCCTGATGAATGCGGAGGGCGAACTCGGTGTGGTCGCGCCCGGGGCCCAGGCCGATCTCATCGTGGTCGATGGCGATCTCCTGGCGGACCTTTCGCTGCTGCAACATCAGGGGGCCCGGATACCGGTGATCATGAAGGCCGGGGCTTTCGCAAAGCGGGAGCTTGTTTAGGAACGACAACTGCAGGCCGGCGACCTCCTCCGGCATCTCCAAGCAGCTTGTGAAAGCGGCCTGCCTCGTACTAGGCTGAGCGCCACACAAAACACGAAACCCCAGTATTCTTCAGGCTTTGCTGCCTGACGCCGCAATGCATGGGGGCTTATGCACAGGGACGTAGATTGAGGGAGACAGCCATGTTTTTGCGACAGAGGACAAGTCTGCGGCGCGGCCTTATGGCGGCTGTTGCCGGGGCGGCGCTGGCCGTGAGTGGCGGCCTCGCCGAGGCCAAGACCTTCAAATGGGCTTTCCAGGGCGATGTGCAGACCATGGATCCCCATGGCCTCTTCGAGACCATGACCCTGGGCTTTCAGTCGAATTTCTATGAGGGACTGGTCACGCGGACACCGGATCTGGAGGTGGTGCCGGCTCTGGCCACCTCCTGGGAGAACGTCAAGCCGGACACCTGGCGTTTCACTCTGCGCCAGGGCGTGACGTTCCAGAACGGCAACGCCTTCAATGCCGATGACGTGATCTTCTCCGTCGAGCGCATTCGCAGTGAAGGCTCCGACATCAAG
>NZ_JANQKD010000059.1 GCF_028281305.1 Pelagibius sp.
ACCAGGATGTTGATGGCCACGCCGCTGACCACCTGGTTGCCGCGGTGGGTGATGCAGGCAAAACCGTGCAGCAGGGCCAGCGCCACGGAGACGACGATACCGGCGCCGAGCGCCAGCCAGGCGGAGCCGGTGACCGCCGCCATCGCAGCCGCGGCAAAGGCGGCGGCCAGCATCTTGCCCTCCAGGCCGATGTCGATGACGCCGGAGCGCTCGGCGAAGAGCCCGGCCATGGCGCAGAGTACCAACGGCGTTGCCACGCGGAAGGTGGCGTCGATGGAAAGCAGCAGGTTGAAGAGCAGCCCTTCCACGGATCAGCCCTCCTGCCCCGCCGGGCGCTGGAAGCCGCCGGCGATGCGCAGATAGGCCCGCTCGATGGGCCCCTTCATCATGAAAGCCAGGGCGCCGGAGAAGAGAATCACCAGGCCCTGGATGGTCACCACCAGTTCGCGGGTCACCTTCGGCTCCTCGAAGGCCAGTTCCGCGCCGCCCTGGTAGAGCATGCCGAAGAGCAGGCTGGCGAGCACGATGCCGACGGGGTGGTTGCGGCCCATCAGGGAGACCGCGATGCCGGTGAAGCCGTAGCCGGCGGTGAAGTTCAGCAGCAGGCGGTGGTGAACGCCCATCACCTCGTTGATGCCGACGAAGCCGGCCAGCGCGCCGGAGACCGCCATGGCCAGCATGATCACGCGGCGCGGGTCGATACCGGCATAGATCGCCGCGGTCTCGTTGGCGCCGACGGTGCGGATCTGGTAGCCCCAGCGGGTCCGCCAGATAAAGGCCCAGACCAGCACGCAGCAGATCGCCGCCCAGACGACGGAGAGGTTCAGCGGCGAGGGCGTCACCTGCATGCCGAACCAGCCGAAGACCTCGTGTATGAAGGGGAGATGGCCGGAGGGCGCGAACTCGCGGCTTTCCGGCGACATGGAGCCCGGCTGAATGAGGATGTTCACCATCAGGTAGACCATCAGCGCCGAGGCGATGAAGTTGAACATGATGGTGGTGATGACGATGTGGCTGCCGCGGTAGGCCTGCAGATAGGCCGGGATCGCCGCCCAGCCGGCGCCGAAGGCCGCGGCCAGCAGGATCGAGAGCGGCAGGATCAGCACAAAGGGCAGGGTCGAGTCGACCAGCAGGATGCCAAGGCCGACGCCGAGGCCCCCGATGTAGGCCTGGCCCTCGCCGCCGATGTTGAAGAGCCCGGCGTGAAAGGCGACGGCGACCGCCAGGCCGGTGAAGACGAAGTTGGTGGTGTAGTAGAGCGTATAGCCGATCGCCTCGTCGTAGCCGAAGGCGCCGAAGAGGATGATCTCAACCGCGGCGAAGGGATCGACGTCGATGGTCCAGAGGATGATGCCGGAGACGAAGAAGGCCAGCGCGATGTTGACCAGCGGGATAAGCCCGATGTCGACCCAGCGCGGAATGCTGCCCGGCGCCGCGCTCATGCGCCCGGGGCCTCCGGCGCGGCGGCTGCCGGCTGCGCCTCTTCGCCCCGCTCCGGCGCCGCGTTGGCCATCATCAGGCCGAGCAGGCGCTCGTTGGCTTCGTGGGCCGGCAGCTCGCCGACGATGCGCCCTTCGAACATCACGACGATGCGGTCGCTCAGCGACATGATCTCCTCCAGCTCCACGGAGACCAGCAGCACCGCGGAGCCCGAGTCGCGCATGGCGATGATGTTGCGGTGGATGAACTCGATGGCGCCGATGTCGACACCGCGGGTCGGCTGACCGACCAGCAGCAGGCGCGGCCCGCGCGAAATCTCCCGCGCCAGGATCAGCTTCTGCTGATTGCCGCCGGAAAAGTTGGCGGTCTTCAGGCTGGCGTTGGGCGGCCGCACGTCGAAGTCCGCCATCTTCCGGGCGCAGTCTTCGTGGATCACCTCTTGGTTCATGAGCACGCGGCCGTTGTAGGCGGGATCGTTGTGGTAGCCGAGGATGGCCGACTCCTCGGCGGCGAAGGTGCGCACGAGGCCGCTGCGCAGCCGGTCCTCCGGCACATGGGCCACCTTGAGGTCGCGCATCGTGGCCGGGTCGAGCGGATGGGCGGCGGAGAACATCTGCCCCATCATGGCGAAGCGTCCGGCGCTGATCGGGCGGATGCCGGAGAGCAGATCCAGAAGCTCGCTCTGACCGTTGCCGGAAACGCCGGCAATGCCGACGATCTCTCCGGCGCGCACCGAGAAGCTGACATTGTCGACCCGCTTCACACCGACGCGGTCCACGAAGGTCAGGCTCTCCAGCGCCAGAACGGTCTCGCCGGCCTGGGGTGCCGCCTTGTCGACGCGCAGCAGCACCTTGCGTCCGACCATCAGCTCGGCCAGTTCCTCCTTGCTCGTCTCGCCGGTCCTGCGGTGGGCGATCATTTCGCCGCCGCGCATAACGGAGACATGGTCGGTGACCGCCATGATCTCCTGCAGCTTGTGGGTGATCAGGACGATGGTCACCCCCTGCTGGCGCAGGGAATCGAGAATGCGGAAAAGCTGATCGGTTTCCTGCGGCGTGAGCACGCCGGTCGGCTCGTCGAGGATCAGGATGTCGGCGCCGCGGTAGAGCGCCTTCAGGATCTCGACGCGCTGCTGCTGGCCCACCGGCAGGTCGCCGGCCAGGGCATCCGGGTCGACCTCCAGATCGTAGTCCCGTTCCAGACGTTCCAGTTCGGCGCGCGCGGCGGCGACGCTGGACGTCAGGATCGCACCGGACTCCGCGCCCAGCATGATGTTCTCAACGACCGACATGTTGTCGACCAGCATGAAGTGCTGGTGGACCATGCCGATCCCGGCGGCGATGGCATCGTTGGAAGAGCGGATCCGCGTCGGCACGCCTGCAATGAGGATCTCGCCGCTGTCGGCTTCGTAGAAGCCGTAGAGGATGCTCATCAGGGTCGACTTGCCGGCGCCGTTTTCGCCGATGATGCCGTGGATCGACCCCGGCCGGATGTTCAGCGAGACGTCCTTGTTGGCCTGAACCGGTCCGAAAGCCTTGTTGATGGACCGCAGCTCGATGGCCGGCGCGGCGCCGGCGTCCCCCGGCGGGCCCGCATGCTGTTCCTGGCTTTCTTGTTGATGAGACAAGGGTCGTTCCCGGGCCGGCGGCGGCAGCACCCAGAAAACGCACCCGAGCCACGGCAGGAAGCCGAGAGGTCAGTTCCTGCCGTGTTCGGGTCCGGACATCTGGATCAAGCCTGGTGGATCAAGCCTGGTGGATCAAGCCTGGACGACGGCTGCGCCTAGTAGGAGCAGCTGTTGTCGCTCATGTAGTCGTGGACACTGAGCTTGCCGGAAACAATGTCCGCGGCCGCGGCTTCCACCTTTGCCATCATGTCCGCCGAGACCAGGTCCTTGTTGTACTCGTCGAGCGCCCAGCCCACACCCTCTTCGGCCAGACCCAGCACCTGGATGCCGGGGGCCCAGCTGCCGTCATGGGCGTCCTTGAACGCCTTGTAGGCCGCGACATCCACGCGCTTCAGCATGGAGGTCAGCATGGTGCCCGGCTGCAGGTGGTTCTGGTTGGAGTCGACGCCGATGGCGAACTTGCCGCTGTCCTTGGCGGTCTGATAGACGCCGACGCCGGTGCCGCCGGCAGCCGCGTAGATCACATCGACACCGCGGTCGAATTGGCTCTTGGCAAGCTCCGACCCGCGCGTCGGATCGTTCCAGGCGGCCGGTGTCGTGCCCGTCATGTTCTGCAGGACCTCGGTGTTGCCGCTCACGTGCTTGGCGCCCTGCTCGTAGCCGCAGGCGAACTTGCGGATCAGCGGAATGTCCATGCCGCCGACGAAGCCGACCTTGCCGGACTCCGACTTCAGCGCCGCGATCATGCCGACGAGGAAGGAGCCCTCGTGCTCCTTGAACACCACCGAACGGACGTTCGGCAGGTCGACGACGGAATCGATGATCGTAAAGCGGGTGTCCGGAAATTCCTTGGCCACTTTTTCGAGGGCCGGCGCCTGGGCGAACCCGACCCCGATGATCGGGTCGGCGCCGCGCTGGGCCATGCGCCGCAGCGCCTGTTCGCGCTGGGTTTCGTTGGTGACCTCAAACTCCCGGTAGGAAACGCCGGTTTCCTTCTTGAACTTCTCAACCCCGTTGAAGACGCCCTCGTTGAAGGACTTGTCGAACTTGCCGCCCATGTCGAAGACGACCGCCGGCTTGATGTCGTCGGCGACCGCGGCGGTCGCCGCAAGGGAGGTCGAAACGAGCAAGGCCGCCGCCGCGGCCGTCAGAGTGCGTACCATGAAGATGCCTCGCCTGAGTTCTTGTTCTTCGCTTCATTCCGCAGTGCAAGATCCGGCCGGTAAGGCCCGGAATCCGCTGCGTCCAAGCGCCTACGCTACCATGCTCGCCCAGAAGCGCCAGATGAAATTCGCGCGCCTTCGGGGGACTCCCTGGGGACCGAATGATGCGAAGCGGTGGCTGCGGAGGGAGCCGTGGAAAAAAGAAAGCCGGGCCACCCCGAAATCGGAGAGCCCGGCCAGTTGGCTAGGGATCTAAACCACTGTGAGGCCCAGGATGCCATGCAGGCTGCTGTTCGCACCTGCACACCGGCCTGGGACCCGGGTACCCGTACGGGCAAATCGTACGGGGGAGTTCCGGTTGGGGGGTGAACCGGATACTGACGTTCTGTCGTCGCACGACCCAAAGACCGGGGCCAAGGCTGCTGCCGGCTGCGGCGGAGAACCGACCGCCGGGCGCCAGCGAACTGCGCTTCAGGCCGCTTTGGCCGCCTGCCCTGCATCGGCGCTAACGGAGATGACGCTAACCCGCCTTTGTTAGAGACATCTTTCCGCGGCATGACAATTCTGTCACAGGCGACGCTGCCCGCGGGCAGCCGGGACGGGAGGCCGCGGACCGCAAGACCCGAAGAATCGGTTTTCAATTTTCGGTTGTTTTCTGGTATTGTTTTTGTGGGCAAATTTGGACCACGGCCACAACCAAGGGCAGCAGTCAAATTGTCACAAATAGATCAGATCATTCTCATACCTATGGTCCACTATGTCGAAAGTGGTTCGCGATGGAAGCTTTGCTTGCGAATGGCTGTCTCTTCTCAGGGTGACCAACGCGTCGAACAGTGACCCTTGAGCATAGCGCTCCCCGGAAGCCAACTCTTCGAAAGGCAGACTTCATGATCAATCCCTTCGCAGTTCGTTACAGTGCCGGTGCCGGCTCCGCCTGGATTCAGGGAGAGCCCGCGATCGAGGAGATGCTGCGCGATGCAGTCATTCAGGCGGTGCTGAAACGCGACGGACTGACCGAAGAGGATCTGGTCGCTGCGATCGCTCTTGGCCGCCGGCGCCTGCGCCCTGCGCCGGCAGCGGACATCCGCGCCGCCTGACATCCCACATCTGCGGCTGATCCATCGGGTCCGCCGCGCTTGCCCTGCGCCAAGCCAGCCGCTATTGCCTAGGCCGTTGTTCCTGACGGGTACGCCCGGCAGGGAGGGCAGACCTTCAACAGCACGGCGGCGTCCTTCCCATGCTGCGCATCGCAAGCCTCGGCGAGTGCATGATCGAACTCTCTGAGAGCACCGGCAGCCTCGAAGGCGGCGGCCTGAACCACGACGGCGCCGCCGCCATGCAGCGCACCTTCGGCGGTGACACCCTGAACACTGCGGTATACCTGGCGCGCAGCCTGACGCCGGGCAGCGGCAAGGTCTCCTACGTCACGGCCCTGGGCGACGACCCCTTCAGCGCCGAGATGATCGCCGCCTGGCAGCGCGAGGGATTGGAAACCGGGCTCGTCGAACGCCTCGCCGGTCGCCTGCCGGGCCTCTACATCATCCGCACCGATGGGCAGGGGGAGCGGACCTTCCACTACTGGCGCAGCGCCGCGGCTGCCCGCGAGATGCTGCGGGCGGAGCGGGCGGGCGGCCTGGCCGAGGCGCTCTCCGGCTTCGACCTGATCTATCTGTCCGGCATTACCCTCGGCATCCTCGATGCCGACAGCCGGGAGCGGCTTTACCGGCTGCTCGAGACCCTGCGCGGCAGCGGCAGCCGCATCGCCTTCGACACCAACTACCGCCCGCGGCTCTGGCGCGACAGGGCGGAAGCGCAGGCAGCCGTGCGGCGCACGCTGTCGCTGGCCGACATCGCCCTGCCGACCCACGAAGACGAGGCCGCACTGTTCGGCGACGGATCGCCTGAAGCGACGGCGCAGCGGCTACACGGCCTGGGGGTCGGCGAAGTGGTGGTCAAGTGCGGCGCCACACCCTGCCTTGTCAGTCTTAAGGACCGGCAGGCAAGGGTCGCCGGCGAAACGGTCGCGCAGCCGGTGGACACCACCGCCGCCGGGGACTCCTTCAACGGCGCCTACCTCGCGGCACGCCTGGGCGGCGCCGGCGCCGAAGAGGCCGCCGCCGCCGGCCATGCGCTGGCCGGACGGGTGATCCGGACCAAGGGCGCGATCATCCCGGCCTGACGCCCCCACAGGGTGCCGAAAAATAGCCCCAGCGGCGCTCTTGACGCCGGCGCTCGAATTCCCAAGTGCATCCTACGTTAGCACTCCTGCGAGGAGAGTGCTAAGATCGTGCCAGTCCACATCCAACAAGGGGAAAGTTCGATGAAATTCAGACCTTTGCATGACCGGGTCGTCGTCCGCCGCGTCGACGAGGAGGAGAAGACCGCCGGTGGCATCATCATCCCGGACACCGCCAAGGAGAAGCCCAGCCAGGGCGAGGTGATTGCCGTCGGGCCCGGCGCGCGCAACGACAAAGGCGAGCTGATCGCGCCGGACGTCAAGGTCGGCGACCTCGTCCTCTTCGGCAAGTGGTCCGGGACCGAGGTGAAGATCAGCGGTGAAGACCTCCTGATCATGAAAGAATCCGACATCATGGGCGTCCTCGAAAAGACCAAGGCTTCCAAGAAAGCGGCCTGAGCCCCCTCGGGCTAACAACAGGCGCCACCCAAACACGGAGGAACATCCCAAGATGGCTGCAAAAGACGTCAAGTTTTCGACCGACGCCCGCGAGCGCATGCTGCATGGCGTCGACGTTCTGGCGGATGCGGTCAAGGTCACCCTGGGTCCCAAGGGCCGCAACGTCGTTCTCGACAAGTCCTTCGGTGCCCCGCGGGTGACCAAGGACGGCGTGACCGTCGCCAAGGACATCGAACTGAAGGACAAGTTCGAGAACATGGGCGCCCAGATGGTCCGCGAAGTCGCATCCAAGACCAGCGATATCGCCGGCGACGGCACCACCACGGCCACGGTGCTGGCCCAGGCGATCGTCCGCGAGGGCGTAAAGGCGGTGGCGGCCGGCATGAACCCCATGGACCTGAAACGGGGCATCGACAGCGCCGTGGAGTCTGTGGTTGCGGACCTGCAGAAACGCTCCCGCAGAATCGCCTCCAACGATGAGATCGCCCAGGTCGGCACGATCTCGGCCAACGGCGATGCCGAGGTCGGGGCGATGCTGGCCGAGGCCATGGAGCGCGTCGGGAACGAGGGCGTGATCACGGTCGAAGAGGCCAAGTCGCTGGAGACCGAGTTGGAAGTGGTCGAAGGCATGCAGTTCGACCGCGGCTACCTCTCGCCCTACTTCGTCACCGATGCCGACAAGATGCAGGCGGTGCTGGAAGACCCCTACATCCTGGTTCATGAGGCCAAGCTCAGCGGGCTGCAGTCCATGCTGCCGCTGCTGGAGTCGGTGGTGCAGTCCGGCAAGCCGGTGCTCGTGATCGCCGAGGACGTGGAGGGCGAGGCCCTGGCGACCCTGGTGGTGAACCGCCTGCGCGGCGGCCTGAAGGTGGCGGCGGTCAAGGCCCCCGGCTTCGGCGACCGGCGCAAGGCCATGCTGCAGGACATCGCCATCCTGACCGGCGGCACCGCGGTCTCCGAGGACGTCGGGATCAAGCTGGAGAACGTCACCCTGGACATGCTGGGCCGCGCCAAGCGGGTGATCATCACCAAGGACGAGACCACCATCGTCAGCGGCGCCGGCAAGAAGAGCGACATCCAGGCCCGCTGCAGCCAGATCAAGGCGCAGATCGAGGAGACCACCTCGGACTACGACCGCGAGAAGCTGCAGGAGCGGCTGGCCAAGCTGTCCGGCGGCGTGGCGGTGATCCGCGTCGGCGGCGCCACCGAGGTCGAGGTAAAGGAACGCAAGGACCGCGTCGACGACGCGCTTCATGCGACCCGTGCCGCGGTCGAGGAAGGCATCGTTCCGGGCGGCGGCGTTGCCCTGCTGCGGGCGGCCGCCAAGCTGGACAAGCTGGAGGGCGACAACGAGGACCAGAAGGTCGGCATCCGCATCGTGCGCAAGGCGCTTGAAACGCCGCTACGCCAAATCGCGGTCAATGCCGGTGCCGACGGCTCCATCGTCGTCGGCAAGGTGCGCGAGCAGAAGGACCAGCAGTCCGGCTACAACGCCCAGAGCGGCCGCTATACCAACCTGGTGAAGGACGGGGTCATCGACCCGACAAAGGTGGTGCGCGCAGCCCTGCAGGATGCGTCCTCCATCGCGGGCCTGCTGATCACCACAGAAGCCATGGTCGCCGAGAAGCCGGAGGACAAGGCTCCGGCCACGCCCGGCGGCGCCCCCGATATGGGCGGTATGGGTGGCATGGGCTTCTAAACGCAGACTGAACCAATGCGCTCCGGGGCCGGTCATCGACCGGCCCCTTTTCTTTTGGTCCGGCGCCTGACCTGCCGCTCAGAGGCCGTCGACCGGGATCTTCAGGTACGAGATTCCGTTGTCTTCCGGTTCCGGCAGGTGACCGGCGCGCATGTTCACCTGCACCGCCGGCAGCAGCAGCACCGGCATGGATAGCCCGGCGTCGCGCCCTTCGCGCAGGGCGACGAAGTCCTCCTCCCCCACCCCGTCGTGCAGATGGATGTTCTTCGCCCGCTGCTCGGCCACGGTGGTTTCCCAGGCGAAGACATCGCGCCCCGGCGCCTTGTAATCGTGGCAGAGAAACAGCCGCGTCTCGGTCGGCAGCGCGAGAATGCGTTTGACCGAGCGATAGAGTTGGCGCGCGTCACCGCCGGGAAAGTCGGTGCGCGCCGAGCCGTAGTCGGGCATGAAGAGGGTGTCGCCGACAAAGGCGGCATCGCCGATGAGGTAGGTAATGCAGGCCGGCGTGTGGCCCGGCGTCGCCAGGACCTCTGCTGTCAGACCGCCAATCGCAAAGCGCTCGCCGTCCTGGAACAGATGATCGAACTGGCTGCCGTCGGCGACAAAGCCGCCGTCCAGATTGTAGACGCTGCGAAACGCCTCCTGCACCCGGCAGACCTCGGCGCCGATGCCGATGGTCCCGCCCAGTTGCTGCTGCAGGTAAGGGGCGGCCGTCAGATGGTCGGCATGGACATGGGTTTCCAGGATCCAGTCGACGCCCAGGCCCTGCTGGCGCACGAAATCCACGATCCGGTCTGCCGAGGCGGTCGAGCGGCGCCCGGATTTCGGATCGTAGTCGAGGACGGAATCGATGATGGCAGCGCGCTCTCCGCCGGCCTCGGCCACCACATAGCTGACCGTGAAGGTCGCCTCGTCGAAAAACGCCGTCACCTCCGGCCGGCTGGCCGCTTTGTTCATCGCTGCACTCCCTGGCCGAATCGCTCGTCGAGTCCCTGATATAGGGGAGTCCCTGATATAGGGGAGCCCCTGATATCGGGGCCGCTCCCTGCCTCTTCCATAGCCTGCCCGCACCGGCGGCCACAATCCCGGCCATGCGCCCGGCAGCCCAGCCGGCCTTGACCGAAGCCCATTATCTTCATATATACGAATATATGAATATTCAAGAGATGCAGCAATCCGCCACCAGGGCGGCCGATCTGATGAAGGCGCTGTCCAGCGAGAACCGGCTGATGATCCTCTGCCAGTTGGCGGAGGAAGAGAAGACGGTCGGGCGTCTGGCCGAGACCCTGGGGCTCCGCCAGGCAGCGGTCTCGCAGCAGCTTGCCCTGCTGCGCAAGGACGGCCTGGTCGCGGCCCGGCGGGAGGGGCAGCAGATCCACTACCGGCTGAACGGGCGGGAGGCACGGGCGGTGATCGCCGTGCTCTACGACCTCTTCTGCCGCGGCAGCCGGGAGCAGACGGAAGACACAGAGTCCGGCGCGCTGCAGGACGCAGGCTAAGGAGATCCGGAAAATGCAGACACTGAAGACCATCGGCGCCGCGGCGGCGAAAGCCATGCTGGACAAGGATCAGGCCGTCCTCATCGACATCCGCGAAAGCGACGAGTTCGCCCGGGAACATATTCCCGGAGCGCATCACGTGCCGCTGTCCGGTTTCGACGCGGCCGACTTCCCCGGCGCCCGCGACAAGGTCGCGATTTTCCACTGTGCCAGCGGCAGCCGTACGGCGGAGGCGGCACCGCGCATCCTGGAGACCGGCTTCGCCTCGGTCTGCCAGCTGGAGGGCGGGCTCACCGGCTGGAAGACGGCGGGCATGACCACTCTGGTCAACCGCCGGGTGCCGATCTCCATGCAGCGTCAGGTGCAGATCACCGCGGGCCTGATGGTGCTGTTGGGCGTCGTTCTGGGTTTCGCCCTCTCGCCCTGGTTCTTCGCGCTGTCCGGCTTCGTCGGCGCCGGCCTCACCTTCGCCGGCCTTTCCGGCACCTGCGGCATGGCCAAGCTGCTGGGCCTCATGCCGTGGAACCGTGCGCTGACGGCCTGAGCCCTCTTCTGGCCCGCCCAGGCCTCAGGCGCTAGACTCGCGGGCGTGGGATTCGCCAAGGAAGAAGATCTCTACGCCCCCGTCAAAGCCTTCTTCGAGGGCCAGGGCTACGTGGTGAAGGCGGAGGTGCGCGGCTGCGACCTGGTCGCCCGGCGCGGCGCGGAACCGCCTGTTATCGTGGAGCTGAAGACGGGCTTCACCCTGCCGCTGGTGCTGCAGGGCATCGACCGCTTGGCCCTCAGCGATCATGTCTATCTGGCCGTGGGTGTGGCGGCCGCGCCCGCCCGCGGCAGCCTGTGGCGCCGCGAACGCCGCGGCATCCGAAAGCTCTGCCGCCGTCTGGGCCTGGGGCTGCTGGCGGTCCACGAAGCAAGCGGCGGCAAGGATCCGCTGGTGGAGCCGCTGCTGGATCCCCTGCCCTACCAACCGCGCCCCAACCGCAAGCGCCAGGGTCTGCTGCTGAAGGAGTTCGCCCACAGGGTCGGCGACCCGAACACCGGCGGACAGACGCGCCGGCCCATCGTCACCGCCTACCGCCAGGCCGCGCTGAGCTGCGCCGTGCTGCTGCGCGAAAACGGCCCGACCAAGGCCGCCGCGGTGGCGGAGGCAACCGCCCTTGCCACCGCCCAGCGCATCCTGCAGCGCGACGTCTACGGCTGGTTCCATCGGGTCGACCGCGGCATCTATGCCCTCTCGCCCAAAGGCGAGGAAGCGCTCGCCCTCTACGCGGACGTGGTGACGTCGTTATCGGAGCACCGTGAGGCTGGAGCCACCGGCCAAAGCTAGCGTGCGCTGAAGCCTCTAGCCGTCAATTCGCCCCGGCGCAAGTCCTGGCCGAAGGTTGTCTTCCACATCTCGTTGACGCCCGCGGCATAGCGCGCCAGCACTGCCGCGTTCTGGGCCTAGGGCGCCTGCCCCGCGCCGGGAGCCATCGGCGAATGGGATCCGCAGACATTCGACCGGCGGCTCAAGACCGCCTGGCCCGTCAAACAAAACGTTCTGACTATTTCGAATTGTTTAGGTTTCTTCCCCTAATCTCGGCCACGCTGGAGAGAGACGAAACCCCGAGGGGAAAAGGCCGTGCCGCACCCATCGCCATCCGCGCGCAGTTTCCTGGAACGCTGCCCGCAGGAGGTCGCGGAGATCTTCCGCTACTGGGAAGAGAAGTGCGGCAACCGTGCGATGCCGCGGCGCGCCGATATCGCCCCTGAAGACTTCGTCCGGCATCTGCCGGGCATTCTGCTGGTCGATGTCGAAGGCCTGGACGCGAGCGGGGTCGGCATCTACCGCTACCGGGTCGTCGGTACGGCCGAGGTCACCCTGCGCGGCCACGATCCCACCGGCAAGCGCATCGAAGAAGGCTTCTGGGGGCCGACTCTGGAAGATGTCATCGATTCCTACGAGTTCGTCCGGAAGAACCGGACCTTCCTTTACGACCCGAACGCCTACGTGACGCCGGAAGGCCGCCTCAGCAAGGAAAGCACGATCTTCCTGCCGCTGTCGGAGGACGGCATTTCCGTCACCCAGGTGCTGGTCTACTCCATCAGCCACGAGAGAGACGTCGGCGTCTGACCGGCCGACGTTTCGTCCATCGACCGTTGTGCCGTCAGGTCAGTTCGGAAAGCTGTTCGACGATCTCGGCCCCTTTGGGCAGGCTGGGCTGCGCGCCCACGGACCGGCAGGCCAGGCTGCCCGCCACGGCGCCCTGGCGCAGGGCCCGGTCCATCGTCTGATCCCCGGCAAGGGCGGCGGCGAAGGCGCCGACAAAGGCGTCGCCGGCGGCGGTGGTGTCAACCACCTCGATCGCCAGGGCCGGCACCGAGAACCGGCCCGAGGGTCCGAAGGAGCGCGCACCGGCGGGCCCCAGGGTGACGATACAGTCCAGTTTGAAGTCGGCGGCGATCTTCTCGGCGATCGCTTCAGGGTCGCTCCCCGCGATGCCCAACTGCGCGCCAAGCTGGCCCGCCTCTGTTTCGTTGACCACCAGAACGTCGAGCTGGCGCAGCGTCGCTTCCGGGATCGGACCGGCCGGCGCAAGGTTCAGGACGACGCGCGCCCCTTTCGCCTTGGCGATCTCGACCGCCTTCCAGTTCTCCGCATGGGTGACTTCCATCTGCAGCAGCAGAACGTCCCCCGGGGTCAGCCCGGCCGCAGCAAGCTGTTCGGCCCGGCTGTCGAGATTGGCGCCGCTGGCAACAAAGATCAGGTTTTCGCCGGCGGCATCGACGGCGATGAACGCGCAGGCGGTCTGCTCCGGGCTCTCGGCGACCAGGCTCAGGTCCACGCCGCCGTCGCGCATGCCGGAGAGCGCGAGATCGCGAAAACCGTCATTGCCGACAGAGCCGATGAAACGCACCGGCGCGCCCGCGAGCGCCGCCGCCAGCGCCTGGTTCGCGCCCTTGCCGCCGGGCACCACCGTGTAGGCCGGGCCGGTCACCGTCTCCCCGGGTGCCGGCAGGTGCTTCACCTGTGTGACGAGGTCGGCACTCAACGACCCGAAGACAGTGATCATGCCGCGATCATGCCGCCGGTTCTTGCCTGGACTTGGCAGTCCTGGCCGCACGCTTCGCCGGCTGGCGCTTTGCCTTGCCGGCGGGCTTTTTGGCTCCACGCTTGGCGGAGGTACCGTTGGTTGCGGATTTCGGATTGTCGCGGCGCGGCGGAGGTTCAACGGCCATAGCCTCGCCTTTGGGGAGGTCCTTGGTCTGCTTTCCGTAGCTCTTGAAGCGGGCCAGCACGTTGTTCATCTCGCGCTTGTTCAGGATGTTCGGCTTACCCACCTGACGTGCGATCCAGTACTGCTGGGCCAAGGTCTCCACCTCGCCCGCCAGCCACAGGGTCTTGTCGAGATCCTTGGCGAAGCAGATCATCCCGTGGTTGGCCAGAAGGCAGGCCGAGCGCCCCTGCAGTGCCTTCAACATGTTGCCCGAAAGCTCCTGCGTTCCGAAGGTCGCATAGTCGGCGCAGCGGATGTTGGTGCCGCCGGCAACCCCGATCATGTAATGGAAGGCCGGAATGCGTTCCTGCAGAGAAGCGAGCGCCGTGCAGTAGATCGAGTGCGTGTGCACAACCGCCCCGGCTTCCGGCTTGTTCAGGTAGATGTCGTAGTGCATCCGCCACTCGCTCGACGGCAGGTAATCGCCGAAGTAGCCGCCGCCGAGGTCCATCTCCACGATCTGCTCAGGCTTCATCTTCTCGTAGGGAATGCCGGAGGGCGTAATCAAGAATCCGCCCTCGATACGGGCTGAGATGTTGCCGGAGGTGCCCTGATTGATCCCCAGCTCGTTCATCTTCAAACAAGCCGCGATGATCGCTTTGCGCAGGCTGAGATGCGTTGGATTGGCCATGGTGCCCCGTCACTTGGCTGGAATGGAGCCGGCACTCTATCCGCCGCACCCCGCCGGTTCAACCTCACCCCAATGAAAAGGCCGGAAATCCGGGGCAGAGGGCGGTCCTAGGGGGTCTCTGAGGCCGCCCGGAGGACTCGCCTGCGCAGACATCATTGAAACGATTATTCCCCTGAGAGGACGTCATCCGGAAACGGCGGGCCGCCATGCTGCAGGCTCCATCCTGTCCGGAGAGAGTCGATGCCGAAGGCCCTCACCCTTTGGGCGCTGGTGTTCAGCGCCCTGGTCGCCGTCGCCTGCGAAGCCGTGCCGTTGAGCGAAAAGTCCAGGGGCGCACCCGGGACCGCGCTGGACCTCCAGCCGCCGGACGGTTGGGCCTTGGCACACTCCATAGAGGAAGAAGGTGACCGCAGCGCCAGCCTCTGGCTGCGGCACGACGAATCCCCGGATGCCTGGACACAGCGCGTCGCCCTGCGGTCCTGGACCGGCAAAGGCCGCGGCGAGGGCAGCCTGCGCAGGCTGCTGGACCGGCGCATGAGCCAGTTCGAGATGAGCTGCCCCGGCGCCCTTACCTGGCGCGTCCTGGAGGACCGCGGCCACGGCCTGCTCTACGAGGTGGTCGCCGAACCCTGCCTGGGGTTCGCGGCCCATCACATGATCGGCTATCTGATGGAAACCGCCGCGGGCCGCCACGACCTGAGCTACATCCGCAAGGGCGGCGTTTTGGCCGAAGGGCCGCGCCATGCCTGGCTCACCTGGATCCGGCAGTTGCAAAGCGTGGCGATCTAGGCTGCTTTCCTGTGCATCCGAGCCCACCTCCCGTCATCCCGGACTTGATCCGGGATCCATGTTTCCGCCCGCACGATCTCTCCTGACCGATATCGCGGCGGCTCCGGAATGGACCCCGGATCAAATCCGGGGTGACAATGTGGAGGAGCTGCCGACGGCGTGCGCGTTCGGGTCATCAGAGCGAACCACTCCGATGCGAATCAGAAGAAGATCACGCCCTTTTTCAGCAGGAAGCAGCCGTAGGCCCGCCCCTCGGTCGTGGCGACCACGGCGTAAGCCTTCTTCGCCTCCTCGTAGAAAGCGAAGCGCTCGATGGAGGCCATCGGCAGCGCCTGCCCCTCGGCGTCGTCGATTTCCCGCTGCACGTCCTGCTGAACCTCCGGGATCTCGTCGGGGGCTCCGACGATCTCCATGCGCCGGGCCGGTGCCTCGACGAAGCTGTCCAGCGGAAAGACCGACAGGATGGCGCGCACCGCCTGGACCGCATCGACGCCGTCGAGCCGCACCAGCTTGCCAACCACGGTCTGCCGTGCCACCGAGTCCGCCGGGAAGTTGGCGTCGACAACGACGAGATCGTCGCCGTGGCCCATGGCCGCAAGCACCCGCAGCAGATCGGGGCTCAGGATAGGATCGATGTTCTTCAGCATGGCCTGGGACCTCCCTCTTTCGTCACGACAGACTAACCCTGATCCGGCCCCTGATCCGGCCCCTGATCCGGCCCCTGATCCGACCCCTGATCCGACCCCTGATCCGACCCCGCGGCGAGCGGCCGGGTGATGCCGGAGAGCGCCGGGTAGGCGCGCTTGTAGGCCTCGTAGAACGGCCGATAGGCATCGTGCCGTTTCGGATCGGGCTCGACGACCCGTTCCACCGCCACCATGGCATCGGCCGCCGCGGGGATGTCCGGAAACTGCCCGGCCGCAACCGCCGCCAGAATGGCGCAGCCCAGGCTCGGCGCATCGGGCACCCGGGTCAGGCTCAAGGGCACATTGGACACATCCGCGTGGATCTGCAGCCAGAGATCAGAGCGTGTAGCGCCGCCGGCGATGACGATCTCGCGCGGGCGGAAGCCATTGCCGCGCATCGTCTCCAGAATGTGTTCGCTGCCGAAGGCGATGCCTTCGATGATGGCGCGGAACATGTGGCCGCGGCCATGCTTCAGGGTGAGCCCGGCGAAGGCGCCACGCGACAGCGGATCGGTATGGGGCGTGCGGTTGCCCTGGAAGTGATCCTGCGCAATGAGGCCTTCCGAGCCGGGCGGCAGGTCCTTCGCCTCCGCATTCAGGTCGTCGTAACTGACCCCGCCGCCCAGCAGATCGCGGAACCATTTAACCACCGAACCGGTCGAGGTCTGGCCGCCCTCGACCACATGCAGGCCGGGGATGACCGCATCGGCGTAGGTGCCCCAGATGCCGGTGCCGTGAAAGGCCATCTCGCTGAGCCCGAGGTGCAGGTGGGAGGACCCGGTGAGAAAGGCCAGAGAACCCGGGCGCACGACGCCGAGGCCGATCATGCCGATGAAGGCATCGGCGCCACCCTGGGCCACCGGCAGGTCCTTCGGCAGGCCCAGGTGCTCAGCGGCCCGCGCCGTGAGCCCGCCGATCACCGCCCCCAACGGCAGCACCTCCGACGGCCACTTGTCCATCAGCGCATCGATCCCGAGCCTGGCCAGAAGCTCGGGCTGAAAACCGCCGTCGGCGGCCAGGTAGTGCCAGCGGATAGCCGCGTTGTTGATGCTGGCCACCCGGCGCCCCGTGAGATGATAGTTCAGGTAGTCCTGGTATTCGCAGACGGTTGCGGCACGGTCGAAAACCTCCGGCTCGTGGCGCTGCAGCCAGAGCGCCTTGGGGATCATCCATTCCGCCGAAACCGGGCCGGCCCCGCCGCCGTTGATCTTCAGCGCCGCATCGCCGCTGGCAACGACGCGCTCGGTCTCCTCCGCCGAGCGTACGTCCATCCAGATAAGCGCCGGGCGCAGCGCCTCGCCCTGCTCGTCCAGGGCAACGACGCTGCAGCAGGTGGTGTCGACGGCGAGCGCCGCCACCGCTTCCGGTGCGATGCCGGCCTCCTGCACCGCCTGGCGCACCGAGGCGCCGAGGGCCGCCCACCAATCTTCCGGGTCCTGCTCTGCCCAGCCGGGCTGCGGGAAGTCAGTGCGGTAAGCCGTCGCCGCGAAGGCCAGCGGCCGGCCGGCAAGATCGAAGACACCGGCGCGCAGAGACTCCGTGCCGCCGTCGATGCCGATCACATAGGGGCCGTCGCCGCTCATCCTTTCAGCCCCTCCAAGAGCGCGCGGAAGGCCAGCATGCCGGGATCGTCCAGGCCGACCGACTTCTCCGCGAACATGCGGGCGCGCCCCTGGCGTGCCGGCTGGCCGCGCATGCGCTCCATCGTCTCCTCCGTCGCCTGCAGCGCCGCCTGATGCAGCGGGCCCGGCGCGTCCAGGCCCTCCGTCGCGGCGCGGGCCGCGTCCAGCACGTCCAGCACGGTCTTCTCGCCCAGTGCACCCTTGCCGCGCGCCATCATCGCCTCCAGCGCGCCGCCCAGCAGCGCCGCCGTCTCCGACCAGGGCACGGCTTCGCGCCCCTTGCAGGCCTTGGCCGCCGCCATCAGCCCCGTCGCCAGCAAGGTGCCATAGCTGGAGCCGGAGGTCTTGGTGAAGGCCTGGGCGCAGCGCATGAAGGCCATGCCCAGATCGCCAGGCAGCTCGTCGGCAATCTCGATCAGCCCGCGGGCGCCGCGCTGCATGGTGACGCCAAGATCGCCGTCCCCCAGCTTGGCATCGGCCTCGTTGAGGAAAGCCGCCTGCGCCTCCAGGTGCGCCGCCA
Organism: Pelagibius sp.; assembly: GCF_028281305.1. Lineage (GTDB taxonomy): Bacteria > Pseudomonadota > Alphaproteobacteria > Kiloniellales > Kiloniellaceae > Pelagibius. Next base: position 17,572 of record NZ_JANQKD010000059.1, read on the forward strand.
GTCCCGGCAGGACGGCTTTCAGATCTTCGGAGGTAAAGGCCGCCATGCTGGCCTAGACCTGCCAGAAGGCGCAGGCCGCGGGCGCCTTCAACAGCGCCTCCAGTTCGTCGTCCAGACGGCACCAGGTGAAGGTGGCGCCGGTCATCTCCATGGAGGTGGCGTAGCGGCCGACCAAGGGCATGACCATGGTGACGCCGAGGTCGTCGAGGCGCGCCTTGGCACGGCGGTACATGATATAGAGCTCCTCCGGCGGGGTGGCGCCCAGGCTGTTGACCAGCAGGGAGATACGGTCGCCCTTGGACAGGGGCATGTCGGCCAGCAGCCGGTCGACCATCTCGTCGGTGATGGCATCGGCAGGTTTCAGCTTGTCGCGCCAGATGCCCGGCTCGCCGTGAATGCCCATGCCCATTTCCATCTCGTCCTCGCCGATCTCGAAGGTCGGCTTGCCGGCCTGGGGCACGGTGCAGGGGGTGAGCGCCATGCCGATGGAGCGGCAGGCATCGGCGGTCTTCTGGGCGATCCGCGTCACCTCGTCGAGGTCGGCCATTTCCTCGGCCTTGGCGCCGGCGCACTTGAAGGCATAGACCATGCCGGCGACGCCGCGCCGTTTGGCCGCCTCCTCCGGCGGGGCGGAGACGATGTCGTCGGCCAGCAGCACGGTGGAGGAGGCGATGTCCTCCATCTCCAGCATCTCGCCGGCCATGTCGAAGTTCATCACGTCGCCGCCGTAGTTGCCATAAAGACGCAGGATGCCGGCCCCGCCGTCGGCCCGGCGCATGGCAGCGGCCATCTGCTCGACAGAGGGTGAGGCGAAGACGTCGCCGATGGCCGCGGCATCCAGAAGCCCCTTGCCGACATAGCCGGTGAAGATCGGCAGGTGGCCCGAACCGCCACCGGTCACGATGCCCACCTTGCCCTGGGTGGCGCCGCCGGCGCGGGCGATCACCCGGGCTTCGGGTTGGGCATAGAACTCCGGATGGGCCATGCAGAGGCCCTCCAGCATCTCGTCCACGTAGCTGAAGGGGTCGTTGAGAATCTTCTTCATGATGCCTGCCTTCCGTCGGGGGACTCACCGGCCAAACCGGCACCGCGTTGGCCAACCAATGCCCCCCACCCTAACCCTCCCCCACAAGGGGGGAGGGAAAGGATAGCCCAGATGCCCCCCTCTTTGGTGCCCCCTCCCCCTTGATGGGGGAGGGATGGGGTGGGGGTGACGCTTACTTCCGCGATGTCAGACGCTCAGATCTTGTAGCCGAGCGCCCGGGCCCCATCGATGAAGTTCTTGTACTGCCGCTTCTGGCTGTCGAGGCCGAGTTTCTGGGCGATCTGCGCCCATTCCTCCGCCGCCTCGTCCAACGCCTGCTGGCTGGTCAGTTCGCCGGAGACGGCCTTGGAGATGTTGCGCCCCAGGGCGTCGGCATATTCCGGCGTGCCTTCCCAGAAGAACTGCGGATAGCCGACCTCGACGTTGGCAAGACCGGCGTCGAGGTGGTTCTTCGCCGTCTCGAAATTCTTGAAGATGCCGGCATTGGTCGACCACAGCTCGTTGTCGGTGCCGCGCTGCGGGTTGGCCTGCAGATAGAGCTGCGCCGCGGCATCGCCGTAGTGGGTCTTGCCGTAAGGATCGGAGCCGCAGTACTCGTCGGCCACCATCTCGTTGGAGTAGTCGGGATGGGACATGCGGTAGATGAAGTAGAAGGCCGCATCCTTCACATCCTGCGGGATGTTCTTGGGGATGGAGGCCGTGCGGCACCACAGCGAGATCGCCCGGTTGGTGATCGAGCCGTCGTCGTTCAGCCAGCCCGGCACGATGGCGCCGCGCTGATCCTCCGCCAGCTCCGGACCCTGCTGCTGGACCGTGAACTCGGAGAGGTCGATCCACCAGACCGACATGACGTCGGAGCCGGACTGCCAGCGCTGGATGGTGGTGCCGATATCCATGGCCTCGGCGCCCGGCGGGCCGAACTTGATGATCTCCTTGTAGATATCGAGGCTCTCCGCCGCCTTGCCCTGGTTGATGGTGGGGTTCATGTTCTCATCGAAGTAGTTCACCCCGGCGGAGGCGGCGATATCCATCCAGAAGCCCCAGCCGAAGTTCGGCGGATTCACGACCATGGAGGTGCCGTAGACGCCCTGGCTGCTGAGTTCCTCGGTGAAGAACTGGGTGGCGTCGACGAAGTCGAGCCAGGTCTTCGGCACTTCCAGCTCGCGCTGGAAGCGCTTGGAGAACTTGCTCTGCAGCTCCGCATCCTGGAAGTAGCTGTTGCGGTAGTGCAGGATGTGGATGTCGCCATCCAGCATCACGCCGTAAGTCTTGTTGTCCCACTTGGTGTAGAACTCGCGGTAGGCCGGCATCACCCAGTCGAGATAGTCCTGGCTGCCTGCGTACTGCGCGAAGTAGTCGTCCAGCGGCTCCAACTGGCCGGTCTCGGCGAAGGCGCCGAAGAACAGGCTCGGGAACTGCACCCAGTCGAAGCGCGGCCGGCGGGACAGGAGCTGCGGCAGGATCTTCGCCACCGCGTCGCCGCCGTCGTACATCTCGCGGCTCTTGATGCCGACGCCTGCCTCTTTCATGAGGTGCGGCGAGAGCCAGAGTGGCGAGTGCAGCCAGTTGGAGTCCTGGAAGTAGGTCAACTCCACATCCTTGAAGAGCTTCTTGCCCGGCGGCACCGCCGTTGCGCCCAATGAGGCGCCGGGCATCAGACCCCCGGCCGCCGCGGCGCCGGCGGCCGCCCCTTGCAGGAACTTTCGCCGCGTAAATCCGCTAAAGAGACCCATAGCTGCTTCCTCCCTCTTCGATTGGCCGGCCCTCTTCGGTGCCGGGCGGTTCCGCGCCTTGAGAGATCGACCGCCGAGGCCGGTCCCTGCGCGCCTGTCTTCTGACCGTCTAAAGAATAATCAACTCCGTCTTGCCACTGAACACCATCACGTCGTCGAGCGCGTAGTGCACCCGGACCTTGTCGCCGCGCTGCGCCGCGGTGTCGGCGTCGACGACGGCGCGAAAGGTCTGCTCGCCATTGACCATGGTGAGGATGGAGCGCTCGCCCAGGTACTCGTTGATCGCAACCTCCGCCTCCAGCGCCGGCAGACTGGGGTCACCGCCCAGATGCAGCGCCTGGGGGCGGATCCCCACGGTCAGGTGCTTTTCGCTCCAGCGTGCGATGCGCTGGGCGTGGCCCTCTTCCAGCAGGATTTCCAGCTCCGTGCCCTGCACCTTGAGGACGGTGCCGTTCGCGCCGGAAACGAGCTCCGCCTCGAAGAAGTTGGTCGGCGGCTCGCCGATGAAGTCGGCCACGAAGACGTTGGCCGGCGTATGGTAGAGATCGTTGCGCGTGCCCACCTGCTGCAGCTCCGCGTGGCTCATCACCGCCACCCGGTCGGCCAGCGCCAGGGCCTCGACCTGGTCGTGGGTCACGTAGACCATGGTCTTCTTCATCTCCTGATGAATGGCCTTCAAATCGAAGAGCATCTGGAACTTCAGGTGCGCGTCGATGTGGCTCATCACCTCGTCGAGGATGAAGACTGCCGGATCGCGGATCAACGCCCGGCCCAGGCTGACGCGCTGCTGCTGGCCGCCGGAAAGGGCACCGGGACGCTGATCGAGGATGTCGTCGATGCGCAGGATCTCGGCAATCTCCCGCGCCTTTTTGCGGCGCTCGGCCGGTGCGACGCCCCGCACCTCCAGGGGAAAAGCCAGGTTCTCCTCGATGGTGAAGTTGGGGTAGAGCGCATAGGTCTCGAAAGCCATGGCAACGTTGCGGGCCTGTGAATCCAGCTTGTTGACCAGGGTGTCGTCGAAATGGATCTCGCCCGAGGTGATATCCTCCAGCCCGACGATCATGCGCAGGGTCGAGGTCTTGCCGCAGCCCGAGGGGCCGAGCAGCGCGACGAACTCGCCATCGTTGATGGTGAGGTTCAGGTCGCTCACCGCATGCACCTCGTCATGGCGCGAGCGGTAGACCTTGTTCACATCCTTCAGGGAAACCCGCGCCATATCTAGGCCACCATCACGTTGCGGCCGCTCTCGGCATCGAAGTAGAGAAAGGTCTCGTTGCGCAGGGCAAGGCGCACCGGCTCGCCGTGCTGGAAGATCGCGTTGGGCGGCGTCAGAGCGGTCAGCCTTACGCCGCCGCTCTCCGCCACCAGGATGCCGGCAGCGCCCAGGGCTTCGTAGATCGACACCGTGGCGTCGACGACGGCCTCGCCATCAGCTGCCGCGCCATTGGCCACCACCTGGACGTGCTGCGGGCGGATGCCGACGGTGATGCGCCCGGCGCTGCGGCCGGTTAGCACGGGCCGATGCGGCCCCGCCACCGGCAGGGTGAGACTGGCGCCTTCCGCGGTGAACTTCAGGTCGTCCCCGGACGACGCCAGCGAGGCCTCGACCACGTTGATGCTGGGCTGGCCGAGGTGCTGGGCAACCAGCAGATGCTGCGGCTGCTGGAACAGCTCCCGCGCCGAGCCCACCTGGATCAACCCGCCGTGGCCCATGACGCCGATGCGGTCGCCCAGCGACAGCGCCTCGGCATAGTCGTGGGTGACATAGAGCGTCGCCACGGAGCGCAGTTCCTCCAGGGTATGGAACTGCAGGCGCAGCTCATGGCGGATCTTGGCGTCGAGATGGCTGATGGGTTCGTCCAGCAGAAAAACGTCAGGCTGGGCGACGAGGGTGCGGCCCAGCGCGGTGCGCTGCTTCTGCCCGCCGGAGATCTCCCCCGGGCGGCGGTTCAAAAGCTGTTCGATGCGCAGCAGCTCCGCCACCGCCACCACGGTTTCGGTGATCTGGCTCTTGGGCAGGCGGCGCGCCCTGAGGGGGCTGGCAATGTTCTCGAACACCGTCAGATGGGGGTAGAGCGCATAGCTCTCGAAGGTCATGGCGACCTTGCGGCGGTAGGGCGGCAGAGCCGTCAGGTCGCGCCCGCCGACCCGGATGGTCCCGGCATCGGGCCGCTCCAGCCCGGCAACAAGGCGCAGCAGCGTGGTCTTGCCGATGCCGCTGGGGCCGACGACCACGAAGAACTCCCCCTCCTCGACGGTCAGGTCCAGGCGGTCGATGACCGGGAAGTCCCAGCCTTTGCAGAGCCCTTCGATTTCGAGCTTCGCCACCGCGCTAACCTTTCACGACGCCGAGGGAAAGGCCGCGCACCATGTAGCGGCGCAGCAGGATGAAGAGGATCACCGGCGGCAGCATGGCGATCAGGCTGAAGGCCATCTGCAGGTTCCAAAGGGTCTGGCTGCCGTGGGTGAAGGTCGGGATGACGATGGTGTAGGTGCGCACATCCGTGCCGACCAGAAGGTTGGCGAAGAGGTATTCGTTCCAGGCGAAGATCCAGCACAGCATGGCAACGGAGATCATGCCCGGCAGCACCAAGGGGAGAGTCACCTTGAAGAAGGCGCGGAGAGGCGTGTAGCCGTCCAGATAGGCGGCCTCCTCCAGCTCCCGGGGTGCGTCGCGGAAAAACACCATCATGAGCCAGGTCGCCAACGGCATGTTGAAGACCAGATAGAGGATGATCAGGGAGATGTGGCTGTCCGTGCCCCAGGGCGTGGCGTCGAAGAGAAAGAACATCGGCAGCACCACGGCCACCGGCGGGAACATGCGGTTGGAGAGCACCCAGAAAGCCAGGTTCTCGCCGCCGGCCTGGCGCGGAAAGCGTGCGAAGGCGTAGCCCGCCAAGGTCCCCAGGAAGAGCGAAGCCAGCGTGTTGCCGGTGGCGATGATGAAGCTGTCCACCAGGGCATTGAAGTTGGAGGCCTCGGCAAAGACCGAGACGAAGTTCTGCGGATGCCAGACTTCCGGCCAGAAGGTCGGGATGGTGCGGTTGGTCTCCGCCGCCGACTTGAAGGCGGTGATGATCTGCCAGTAGAAGGGGAACAGCGTGATCAGCAGCCAGAGCCCCATGAAGGAGAGGAACAGCAGCTTGACGAGGCGGTAGTTGGATCTGCTCATGACGCCGTCCTCACGCGAAACACCATCACGCGAACCCCTGGGCCTTCAACACCTTCTTCAGGTACTTCAGGAAGAGGGTGATGAGCACGGCGGAAACGATAAAGATGACGATGGCATAGGCCGCCGCCTCGCCGATGGCGAACTCGCGGATGCCCCGCTGGAAGGCGATGTAGGCCGGAAGTTCGGAGGACTGGGCCGGCCCGCCCGAGGTCATGATGAACACAAGATCGACGAATTTGAAGGCGTCCATGAAGCGCACGATGAAGGCGATGGCGATCACCTCCTTCAGCATCGGCAGGGTGATGCGCCTGAGCGTGGTCCAGGCGCCGGCCCCGTCGACCCGCGCCGCCTCGTAGACCGCCGGCGGCAGGGAGACGCGCCCGGAATAGACGATCAGAAGCGGCAGCGCCGTCCAGTTCCAGACATCGGCGATGATGATGGTCCAGAGCGAGAGCCCGGCGTTGAACCACTCGATGTGCTGGTCGATCAGCCCCAGGTTAAGCAGCGCCTGGTTGATGGCGCCGTTGGAGGGAGTCAGCAGGAACTTCCAGAGCACGCCGACGATCGAGGGCGGCAGCATCATCGGCAGCACCATGGCGATCAGCAGAACGACGCGCAGGAAGTTGCTCTTCACCAGCTCATAGAGGATGAGGGCGAGGATGCTGCCGAGGATCACCTGCAGACAGGCGCCGAAGGTGAGGTAGATGCCGAGGTGGACCACCGAGTCACCGAAGCGGTCGGAGTTCAGCACCGTGGCGAAGTTCTCGAAACCGATGTAGTTCCAGTTGCCCTGAAACAGCCGCATCATGTTGGTGTCGTGCAGCGCATGGTAGAACATCCAGACCGTCGGATAGACGACGATGCAGAACAGCACCAGCACCGGCAGGCCGACCAGGGCAATGGGCACCCAGCGCGCGACGATCAGGTTGGCGCGCGGCTTGCGCGTCGTGAACCACTCCGGGTAGGTCGCGGGGTCGTTCCGATCAAGCGGCCCGGCCGCCTCAGGCTGGGAACCGGGAAGTTCCGCCGCCGCGGTGGTCTCCGCCATCAGGCGCACACCGGCGCTAAAGAGGAGTCAAAACGTCCGAATGCTGCAGGGTCTGTTCTGCGACTGGCCGCGCAATTCCCAGCGCAATTCATCGTTGCACAATCGATTGCAGAATGGACCGATACATCCCCCCACGTGGCCGCGGCTGCAATAGCCTGCATGCCCTCTGTCCTCCCCGGTGCTTTCTTTTTGTTCGCGTTCCGTGCCTTGCGCGGCGTCTTGCGACACCGGGGATATCATTCTTCGTCCCTGTAGCCGAAGTCAAGGGACCAAGGCCGGCCGCTGTTCACCGTGGCGGCAAGACAAGGGCGCCGGCGCTCCCCGCTTTTCGAGGGAGGCGCCGGCGCGGCGGGCCCGGTGCGGAGGCCCGCGACAAGGATCCGGAGGTCAGTCGAAGCTGGGTTTGGGCGCCATGTTGATGCCGCCGGGCCCGCCCTTCATGCAGGACACCTTCATCGGCACCCACTTGGACTTGACCTGATACTTGCCCGTTACGGCTACCATGTACTTGCGATCCACCGAGCTGTTGAAGGTGTAGTACTTGTTGAAGTAAGCGATACCGTTGTTCTGGATCGTGGCGTTGACCTGCTGTGTGTTGCCGTCGTCGCGGTAAAGCCAGAAACTGATCTTCTGCTGGTCGTTCTTGTTGGTCTTGAGCTGCGCCTGCAGATGCGCCTTTACCTTGCAGGCACCCGGGAGCCGTTTGTAGGTGACCGTCAGGTCGATGCCCTTGATCTCCAGCGGCTCCGGCAGGCAGACGATTTGGACCGGAACGGAGGCATAAACGGCTCCCTTGTCGTCAGAGTCGGGATTGATCAAGGAAACCGACCGCACCCAGAGCTTGTACTTCAGGCCGGGCTTGATGGTCTTCTTGACCAAGGCGTCCGGGTCGCCCTCCCGCTTGCAGATATCGCGCCCGAGCTTCTCAAAGACCAGAAGTTCGGCACGCTCGACCTTATGAACAATTGTCCGATCGAACTTCTTCAGCGAGACGTTGCCGCTCCCGAAGACCTCTTTGTTCGTATCCGTGTTTTCGACCATCCAATACTTGATCCGGGATGCGCCCTTCCTCTTCGCTTTGGCGCGGAACTTGACGGTGCCATCGGACTGCCCTCCCTTCGCCAGCTTGTACTGACCGTTCTGGGGAACAAACACCAGGGACGGCAGCTTGTTTGCCGGGCTCGCGACAGCCGAAAGCGACATATCCTTGATGTAGTCGGCGGCTTCGGCCGGGACGCCAAGCGCGGCCGTGGCCGCAAGGGCGAGCAGCGTCGACTTCAAGATCTTGACCATGGGGCGCTCCCAGAGCGTGGCTTGCCCCGGCGGTGTAAGGCATGGGTTGAAACCTGCCCCGAAGGGCCCTCTTGCGCATGGGTCGAAGCGGGCGCCGCCAAAGTTCAATGCGGGAGAAAGTGCCTCGAATTTCCCTAAAAAGCTGTAGGGCCGTCCACCGGCGCCCGGGGTTCCGGAGCGCCGGTGAGCAGGCGCACCATGACCGTCAGTAGTTGCTGTTGGGCTTCGGTGCGGTCTGGAAGCCGTCGGTCTTGTTGTTGCAGTTCACCCTCATCGGTACCCAGCCGCTTGAGGCGCCCGACGGGATCGTGGCAACCAGATACTTCCGGTTGGTGGGCTTCTTGAAGGTGTAGTGTTTCGTGAAGGTCACGGTCTTGGATTCGCCCGCGGTTCTGGTGACCGTCTGAAATTCGCCGTCGCCACGGTAGAGGTTGAACTTGAAGGTGCCGGGCTTGTTGGTCTTGAACTTCGCCTTCAGGGTCGCCTTCACCGGGCAACTGAGGGGCGATCCGTCAAACGTCACCGAGAGGTCGGCGTCGATTACCCTCAAGGGCTCGGGCTTGCAGATGATTCGGACGGGAACGGAAGCATGGGCGCTGCGGTAAGAACTCGCATCTCGGCCAATCTGCTTTATAAGCGCTTGCAGATCAAGCCTGTAAGTCAAACCAGGTTTGATGGTCTTCCTGATCTCCTGTTGCAGGTCGCCTTCGTCTTCACAAATCTTGCGGCCATGGTCAGCGTAGCTCTGCAGTTCGGCCGGCTTGATCTCGTGCATGATTGTTTTATCGAGTTTCTTCACGGAGAAATTTCGGACCAGAGTGATCCGATTGTTCGAAGTCTCATTGAAGAGATGATATGAGACAATCCGAAATCTCCCCCTCTTCTCCCCTTTCACACGGAACTTGATGGTGGCCTTCGGCCCGCCCTTTCCCAGAACGTATTTGCCATTCTTCTCCTGGAAAACCAGGGTCGGCGGATCGCCTACAGGTGTGGCCGAGAAGGACACGTTCTTCATGCCGCCGCTCGCCGCAAGGGCCGGGCCGCTCAGGACGCCGGTCACCAGGGGAGCCGCCGCCGTCAGAGCCAATAAGGTCATTTTCAGTAATCTGGACACGAAAAAGTCTCCCTCGTTTGAACTGCCCCGGCGGTGGAAAGGCATGGATTGAAGTGCGCCTCCAACGAGGCGGGCCTTGTTCTGTCGAAAAGGTTGGGGTTGAGGTTCAGATCCGGGATAGCGCCGGTCTGGCGCAGGGTCGAGACGGGGCGGTGCAGAGCTGCGCCGCTCCGTCTCGCAAGAAAACCCCGACGTCAGTGGTTGGTGGTGTGCGGCTTCGTCGGCGCTTTGAAGCCGTCGATCTTCTTGCCGCAGTGCACCTTCATCGGCACCCACTGGGTGGCGATGGGGTGACCGATCACCGCGATCAAATACTTGCGGTCGGCCGACTTGTTGAAGGTGTAGTGCTTGGTGAAGCTCACCTTCCCGGCACTGCCGATGGTCCGGGTGACATCCTGGGTGGCACCGTCGCCGCGGAAGATCCGGAACGTGAAGGTGCCGGGCTTGTTGCCCTTGAACTCGGCCTTCAGCGTTGCCTTCACCGGGCAGCTGAGGGGCGAACCGTTGAACTTCACCGACAGCTTCACGTCGTTTACGGCGAAGGGCTCCGGCATGCAGACGATCTTGATCGACACGGAATCAGTTTCCTTCCGGACATCGATCCTGTTCTTGTTCTTGGCCATGACATAGCCGGAGAACTCGAAGCGTACGTCCTTGCTGATCTTGACGACTTTCTCGTCCGGCTTGCCGTGCTGCTGACAGACCTTGCGACCCTTCGCCTCGAAGTGCTTCAGCTTGTTCGGGCCGATCTTCAAGGTGACCGTCTTGTTGAGCTTCTTCAGCGAGGTCGGGGCGAAGCCATGGCTGGCGATCATGCCACCCCCGGCGCTCGTCTCCACGATTTCCCAATTGGTAATCCGGGCATTCCACTTCTTTTCTGCCTTGAGGTGCAGCTTGACCTGGTAGTTCCCCGGCTTCTCCATCTCGTATTTGCCGCTCTTGGGCACGAAGACCAGCGCCGGGGGGTTGTTCAGATAGCTGTTGGAAGGACCGAACGAGTAATTCTTGATGAGTTTGATATCAGCGGACGCCGGGGCAATCAGGGCCACGGATGTCGCCAAGGCCAGCAGGCTGGCCCGAAAGAACTTGGGCACAGGGCTCTCCTAGTATTCTTAGCCTTGGCGGTGAAAGGCGTGTGGTGCGGCTTGCCCCTCGGAAGGGGTCATGCAGCATTGGTCGGCTGCCCATACAATATGGTTCAGGCCATTCGCGCGTTCGGTGAGTTTTCCCACAAGGATTAACACTTCCTGGTTTTCTACTGGCGACCGGCCGCGGACGCCAGGGGGCGGCTAAGGGATTGATGCGCAAACCTTTCCGCGTCTGGCTGGCGTCTGCGCCGCCCACTGCTATCCTGCGCCCGGCCAAGGCCGAGGCAAAAAAGATCGAGGCAGGCAAAAACGGGAGGGTCTTGCATGGTGAGCAGGGAATCGATGGGCGGGGGATCCACAGGCGGGGGTTTGGCGGTACCGGAGGGCTACGAGCCGAAGAGCGAGGCCAGCCTGGCGGCCTATCTGGCCGGCGTCTCCGCCGTTGCGGCGCACCTCGGCGGTGCGGCCGGTGACTGGCGGGTGCGGGAAGTCGGCGACGGCAACCTGAATCTGGTCTTCATCGTCGAAGGTCCCACCGGCGGCGTCGCGGTGAAGCAGGCCCTGCCCTACGTGCGCCTGGTGGGCGAGTCCTGGCCGCTGCCGCTGAGCCGCGCCCACTTCGAGCAGATGGCGCTTACCACCGAAGCGAAGCACGCCCCCGGCCTGGTGCCCGACATCCTGCACTACGACGAGACCCTGGCGCTCATCGTTATGGAGCTGCTGCAGCCCCACATCATCATGCGCCAGGGCATGATCAAGGCTGTGCGCTATCCGGGCTTCGTCGAGGCCATCACCACCTTCATGGCGGGGACGCTCTTCGGCACCTCCGACCTCGCGCTGACGGCGGACGAGAAGAAGGCCGCCATGGCCGAATTCTGCGGCAACAGCGCGCTTTGCAAGATCACCGAGGACCTGATCTTCACCGAGCCCTACAGGGTCGCCGAGAACAACCGCTGGACCACGCCCCAGCTCGACGGCATCGCCAGGGAGTTCCGGGAGGACGCGGCGCTGAAGGTTGCGGTCTCGCGCCTCAAGCTGAAGTTCCTGTCGGAGGCCCAGGCGCTGATCCACGGCGACCTGCACACCGGCTCGGTCATGGTGACGGAAGAGGACACCCGGGTGATCGACCCGGAGTTCGCCTTCTACGGGCCGATGGGCTTCGACATCGGCGCCGTCATCGCCAACCTGCTGATCAACTATTTCAGCCAGGACGGCCACGCGACGCCGAAGGACCCGCGCGAAGCTTACCAGGACTGGGTGCTGGAGGTGACCGAAGGCGTCTGGACCGGCTTCCGTACGAAGTTCCTGACACTCTGGCGCAACGGAGCGGCGGGAGATGCCTATCCAACCGCCCTCTTCGCCGACGCCGCCGGCGCTGCGGCACTGAAGGCCGAGCAGGAGGCCTACATGGACCGCCTCTTCGCCGACAGTATCGGCTTCGCTGCCGCCAAGATGATCCGCCGCATCCTCGGCCTTGCCCACAATATCGACCTGGAATGGATCGAAGACCCGGACCGCCGCGCCGCCTGCGAGACCCGCTGCCTGCGCCTCGCCCGCGACATGATGGTCAACCGCGCGAGCTACCCGACCATTGAGGCGGTGACGGCGGCGGCGCGGAAGATGCGTGAGGGCGACTGAGGCAATCCGACCGATGGCAGAGATCGCTTACAAGGACGTGGTTCCCCTGCTTCTTGAACGCTTTCCGGAATTCCGCGAAGACGAGCGCTTCAATCCCGATGAACTGGACATGCCATATTCAATCTGGGGCGGATTCGGTCGGTACATCACTGAGTTGCTCTTTGCGATTCCCGAAGGCGAACTGGACAACCACCCAATGGTCCATCGGGTGTTCGATTTCACCAATGAGATGATGAGCAAAGGCGACGAGGAAACCCGGAACATCGTCGTCATTGAGCTGTTTGAGAACTTCTACGAGCACCGCAAGACTTACGATCTGGCCCGTCGCAAACTCACTGAATCCAATCTTCCCGCACTGGAGTACCCGGCCAATTGGCTTAAGGTACCGGACCTCGACCAAAGCCTAGCGCCTCTCATCCCGGCGCCACGTTCTGGTTGATGCGGAAGAGGTTGTCCGGGTCGTAGCGGCGCTTCACCTCGGCGAGGCGGTCGTAGTTCCGGCCATAGGCCTCCCGCTCGCGACCTTCGCTCTCGGCGATGAAGTTCACGTAGGCGCCGCCGCCGGACTCCTCTGCGAGCATCCGCCGGCAGTCGTCGATCCAGGCCAGGCAGGTCTCGTCGTCGCCGGGGTCGTCCCAGCGCGCGCCGGGGCTGAGCACGAAGGCCGCATCACGGTGGGGATAGGCCGTGGCGTCTGGCGCCACGTCGTTGATGGCGCCACCGACCTGGGAAATCGTGACGTCCGACTGCGGCGTCGGCAGCGTCTCTCCAAGGCCGACGATGCGGTCGATCACCTGCGTGTCTAGGCTGTCGAAATTGGCCGAGGTCCAGTAGTTGCGCAGACCGTGCGCGTACATCGGGTCGAGCAGCGACTGTGCCGCGGTGAAGGGCCGGGCCATGACTGCATCGGCGGCCGGTTCGCCGAAGCCGCGCAGCGGCGCCAGCGCCGCCTCCCCTTCGGCCGCCGCGCCGGCGTAGCACTGCATCACAGAAACCATTTTCGTGCCGTGGTAACGCGGGTCCAGGAAGGGCAGCGGCGGCGCGGTCATCAGGCTGGCCCAGGCACAGGCCGCACGCGGCAGGGCCGGCGCCATCTCGGCGTAGTTGCGCAGCACCGCCGCCGCCTGATCCAGCGGATAGAGCGTCGGCCCGAAGAGCACCTCCGGACCCACGGGATGAAGCCGGAACTCGAAGCCGACCGCCACGCCGAAGTTGCCGCCGCCACCGCGCAGCGCCCAGAAGAGATCGGGGTGGTCCTCCGCAGAGGCGCGGAGCAGCCGCCGCTCCGCCGTCACCAACTCGACCGAGAGCAGGTTGTCGGCGGTCAGGCCGTACTTGCGCGACAGCCAGCCGAAGCCGCCGCCGAGCGTGAGGCCGGCCACGCCGGTGTGGGAGATCACGCCGCCCGGCGTTGCAAGCCCGAAGGCCTGGGTCTCGCGGTCGAGGTCGCCCAGCAGGGCGCCGCCGTGCACCCAGGCGCGCTTCGCCTTCGCATCGACCCGGACGGCCCGCATCTGCGAGAGATCGATCACCAGGCCGTCGTCGCAGAGCGCCGAGCCGCCGATGTTGTGGCCGCCGCCGCGCACCGCCAGCGGCAGGCCGTGGTCGCCCGCGAAGGTCACCGCCTCGATCACGTCGGCAACGCCGGAACAGACGGCGATCAGCAAGGGCCGGCGGTCGATCATGGCGTTCCAGACGGCGCGCACAGCTTCGAAGTCAGCGGCCTGGCGGTCAACCAGGCGCCCCCGCAGGCGCGTGGCGAAGGCCGCCACCGCCGCGGCATCAAGGATGCGATCCGAGGAGTCCGCAGCCGAGGCCTGCGGGCGCAATGAAGGGGTCATCGGGTGTGCCTCCGTGGCTCGGGGTGCGCGGCTTTGGCGGCAGTCTGTCCATCCTCAGGTCCGCAAACTACTCCTAAATCTGGAGTGGACGACGGCTCCGCCTCGGCGCATCCTGGCCAGGCCGCAGCAAAGAGGAGGCCCTCATGACCCGTGGATACGGGCAGTACTGCCCCCTGTCCCTGGCCTGCGAGGTGCTGGGGGAGCGCTGGTCCATTCTGGTGCTGAGCCGCCTCATCGACGGCTGCCGCCGCTTCAACGAGATCCATCGTGGCGTACCGCGGATGTCCGCCAGCCTGCTGTCACAGCGCCTGGCGCAGCTCGAAGACGCCGGCATCGCAGAGCGCCGGCCGCTGCCGGGCGGGCGCGGCTACGAGTACTTCCCGACCGAGGCCGGCTGGGAGTTGGAGCCGCTGATCATGGACCTTGCGGTCTGGGGTCAGCGCTGGGCCCGCGACATGACCGCAGAGGACCTCGACCCCGGCTTCCTGGTCTGGAGCATGCACACCCGCCTGAACACCGAAGCCATGCCGCCGGGCCGCACGGTCCTGGCCTTCGAGTTCACCGGCGCCCCCGCCGACATCAGACGCTTCTGGCTGGTGAACAGCGACGGCAAGGTGGAGATGTGCCTGAAGGATCCGGGGCACGAGGTCGACGTGAAGGTGATGGCGGACCTGCGCCTCTTCATCGAAGCCTGGCGCGGCCTGCGTTCCCTCAAGGGGGAGATCGCCAAGGGCAGCATCCGCCTGGAAGGCCCGAGCGCCAAGAAGCGCGCCCTGCCCAACTGGCTGATGCTCTCCGCCCTCGCCCCTTTCGAGCGGCAGCGCCCCGGGCGGGAGCGGGACCTGGCGCAGCACTCGCAGACGCTGCGCGGCAAGTCCCGATCCAAGAGCGGTCGGTCGGGCGCTCAGGCGCCCTCGACGATGGAGACGTGACGCACGGAGGAGCGGCCTGAGAAGGTCAGCGCCTCTGCATACTCCGGCGACTCGTAGCAGCCGACGGCCGCCTCGAAGGTTGGGAACTCCGCCACCACGTTGCGGGCATGGTCCGTGCCTTCCTTGGTGACATGGCGTCCTCCGCGGGCGAGAAAGCGCCCGCCATGGGCCTGCACGACCTTGCCGGCGCGCTTCACATACTCGCCGTACACGTCTTCGTCGGTAACGGTCACATGGGCAATCCAATAGGCGACCATTGAAAGTCCTCCTGGTCTTGATGAACACGAAAAGGAAAGGCGCGATCGCAGCCGGAGCAGCGAGGCGCCGGAATGGAGTTCACGCGTTATAGAGATCAGGCTCTGGCCGCCTGCTGCTCGGCAGCGGCGCGCATGGTCTCCGCGATCAGATCATAGGCGGTGGTCCAGGCTTCCTTGGCTTCCGGAGTCCAGTCATCGCCCAGGCCCTGCTCCAGGGCCCAGAGCAAGGCGGCGCCGACAGAGTCATAGTGGGAGTCGGAAACACCGTAGTCGGCATGGCGGCGCCCGAGGTCCTGAAGCACGGGTGCCAGGCCCTCAAGATTGTCCAGGCCGCCGATGGCCGCGTTCAACGTCTGCAGCAGCTTCTGGCGCTGCAGGGCCATGTCGGTGCCGGCAAAGAGCTGCTCGGCGGCAGGGTCGATTTCGAACAGGCGGTTGTAGAACAGGCGGGCGGCGGTATCGCCGATCGGCAGCACTTTCTGCCAGGTCGCACGCAGGGTTTCAACGTGTTGCGGGGTCATTGGTTCGCTCCAACAGTCCTCAAAGTGTAGAAACCGTGCGGCGCCGCGATCCTTCCTGCCTCTCATGCGGGGAGGCCGAATCGCGGACCGGCTTCTGCGTGAATACAATCCTTAGAGTAACAGCAAAGCGGCGCCTCTGGCCTCCCTCAAGAGTCCGGTCGCTCGGGCCCTTTCGGATGATCTTCCCAAGCAGACTGTTTAGGACGCCGCGCCGAGGTGGGTTTACCAGCCCTCATACATCACATAAAATGAATTTATATGATTAAATTGTTCTTCAAATGAGATAATGGATCTATCCGATCTCAGGATCTTCCGCGCCGTTGTCGAAGAAGGCGGTATCACCCGGGCCGCCGAACGCCTGCACCGCGTGCAGTCCAACGTCACCACCCGGGTGCGGCAGCTGGAGGACGATCTCGGCGTCGCGCTGTTCATCCGCGAGGGCAAGCGCCTGCACCTGGCGCCGGCGGGCCGGGTGCTGCTGGACTACGCCGAACGGCTTCTGGACCTCGCCGCGGAAGCCCGCGAAGCGGTGCAGGATTCGCGGCCGCGCGGCACTTTCCGCCTCGGCTCCATGGAGAGCACGGCGGCGGTGCGCCTGCCCGCCCCCTTGAGCGCCTACATCAAACGCTATCCGGAGGTGAACGTTGAGCTGCGCACCGGCAACCCGGTGCAGTTGGCCCGCGCCGTTCTCGCAGGGGAGTTGGACGCCGCCCTGGCCGCGGAGCCCATCGCGCCGGAACAGTTCGATCAGATCCCGGTCTTCGAGGAAGACCTTGTCCTGATCGCCGCCGAGAGCCAGCCGCCGATCATCCCGGGCGAAGCGGCGCCGCGCACCATGATCGCCTTCGAAAACGGCTGCCCGCATCGCAAGCGCCTGGAGGACTGGTACGAGGCCCGCGGAGAAACCCCTGCGCAGACCCTCCAGCTCGCTTCCTACTACGCCATGCTGGGCTGCGTGCTGGTGGGCATGGGAATCACCCTGTTGCCCAGGAGCGTGCTGGCCACCTATCCGGAGCGCAAGCGCCTTTCCCTGCACCCCCTGCCCGAAGGCCAGAACAAGGCCTGGACCCTTCTGTTCTGGCGCAAGGGGGCAGGGTCGCCCAAGATCGAGGCGCTGGCGGAAGTCCTCACGGCAAAGGCCAGCCGTTAGGCCGCCTCTCTTAGGCCGCTTCTCTTAGGCCGCTTCTCTGGCCGCCTCGATCATGACCTCGGCGATCAGCGCATAGGCCGCGGCCCAGGCTTCTCTGGCGTCGTCATTCCAGCAATTGCCCAGCCCCCTCTCGAGCGTCCACAGCAGGGCGGCACCCACGGTGTCGTAATGCCCTTCGGTCACGCCGTAGCCGGCGTGACGCCGCCCGAGATCCTGCAGCACCGGCGTCAGGGCCTCGGGCGCTTCCAGGCCGGCCACCACATGGCTGATGGCCTGCATCAGCTTCTGGCCCTGCTTTTCCATGTCGGTCTTGGCGAAGAGGGGTTTGAGGGAGGGGTCGATCTCGAACAGGCGGTTGTAGAACACCGTTGCCGCCGCTTCGGCGATGGGTGCGATCTGCCGCCAGGTTTCCTTTATCACTTGCTTCTGTGTCGGGGTCACCGGAACTCTCCAAATACAAACGGATGTGGGCGCAGGGGTCCCGGTCCCGGGACCCGTTGCGGGCTCTGCGGCAGGGCGGTTTCAGCCGGGTAAGGCTGCAGCCGTAGTCTTAAGTCGCGGCGACCCGTACAAAGGTTCACAGAAAAGACCCAGACCGCGCCCCACAGGCCCGAACTGCCGGCCCGAACTGCCGAATCAAGATTTCGGGCGGGCTTCGTGCTATGCAGGGGACCGGAGCGTCAGATCGCAGGGGACAGCCCGGACCAGATGGACCCGGAACCGATGAACCAGGACCATGCCGCACAGTTCCGGGCCGAGGGCTATGCCGTGGTCCACGGTGTCTTCGACGCCGCCGAGGTGGCGGTCATGGCGGCGGCCTTCGACCGCATTCACGCGCGCGCCCTGGCCGGCGGCCGGAGCTGGCGCGACCGCAACACCTTTTTCCGGCTGGCCGACGACCCCAAGGCCGGGCGGGTGTTGCGCCTCGCGCAGTGGCCCGGCTGGATCGACGAAGACCTGGAAGCGGTGCGCCGCGACCCGCGCCTGCTAGAGATCCTGGCGCCGCTCATCGGCCGCGACCTGAAGCAGATCATCAATCAGTTGCACTGGAAGCCGCCGGGCGCCGCGGCGGAGTTCGGCTTTCATCAGGACTCGCGCTCCCGCCGCCCGCGCGAGGCCTATCGCGACCTCGCGGCCTCCTACGTGCAGACAGGAATTGCCGTCGACCCGCAGAGCGCGGAGAACGGTGCCATGGTGGTCTGCCCCGGCAGCCACCGTCTGGGGGAACTGCCCTTCGACCCCGACAGGCCGTCGATGCACGAGGCGCTCGACACCGCCGACCTGACGCGTCTCGGCGTCGACACGGCGAACGTCCGAACCCTGGAGATGGCGCCGGGCGACGTTGCCCTCTGGCACGTGCACAGCCTGCACGGCTCCGGCCCCAACCGTTCGGCCATGGACCGGCGCTTTTACATCAACGGCTATGTCGTCGCGGAGAACTGCGACCGCGGCGAATGGGCCTTCCGCGACGGCCAGCCCTGCCCCCTGGAAGGCGAGCAGAGCCTGGTCCACTACGAGGAGCTCTACACCAACCCCGGCCCCATGTTCGTGGACTGAAAGCCTGCCAGCCTTCCGCTTCACGGAAGACAACACCCCCTCACCCTCCCGCTGACGCGGGCCCCTCCCTCTCCCCCCAAGGGGGCGAGGGTCAAACGAGACCCGTCGGTTTTCCCTCTCCCCTGGGGGAGAGGGTCGGGGTGAGGGGGGACGGCACACTCACAGCCCGAACAGTCCGATGACGAGGCCCTGGATCAGCAGGACGCCCAGCCAGTGGGCGCCGTCGATCAGGGTGAGACTGCGCCTGGCGCCCTGGAAGCCGTGGTTCACCACCAGGGTGGTGGCGACGAAGCCGAGCCAGACGAAAAAGGCGGTGGTGAGGCCGCCGAGGGCCCCCATGCCGACCGCGCCGAGATGGCCCATGACGCCGGCCAGCATGAAGGCCATGATGAGCTGTGCGAAGGCGGTCACGCCGTAGATCACCGGGCTGGCACCGGCCTTGACCTCTGCCTCGGTCTTGCCCAGGGCCGCCATCCAGGGCTTGGCGAGCGCCATGTAGTAGGCCGCACCGAAGGCGTAGCTGGCCACCATGGCCACCACCACCGCCAGATAGTTGATCCCTTCGAAGGCCATGCTCCCCTCCCCCGGTTTTGGGCCGTTCCCCCGCGCCCGCTACTTCATCGTGTCGCGACCGCGACGTGCTCCTTGTCGCGTCGCCACGGCGACGTGCTCTTTATCTCGCCGCTACCGCGACGTGCTCTTTACCGCGCCGCTACCGCGACGCCGGCCCCCACCATCAGGCCGCCGGTCACACGGTTCAGCCAGCGCTGCGCCCGGCTGCTCGTTATCGCCCGTCCCGCCCGGGCGGCCAGAAAAGCATAGACGCCCAACACGGCGAACAGAACCGCGGCGACCACGGTTCCGAGCAGCAGCGCGTCGCCCGGGGTCAGCACCGCCAGGTCGACAAAGGTCGGCAGGAAGGCGCCGTAGAACAGGATGACCTTGGGATTGCCCAGTGTGACGAGAAAGCCCAGTGCAAGGGACCCACGGTGAGAGGCCTGGGGCCTCGGCGAGTCGGGCGGTCGTCGCTCCGCTGCCGCGTCACGGCGCCACAGCGCGATGCCGAGCCAGACGAGATAGGCCGCCCCCAGCCACTTCACCACCAGGAAGAATTCGCCGAGGACCGCCGCCAGGGCGCTCAAGCCCAGGATCGCCAGGGCGAGAAACAGCAAATCGCCGAGAACCAGCCCCGCCGTTGCCGCGAGCCCCGCCCCGAACCCCTGGCTCATGACACGCGCCACCACGGCCAGAAAGCCCGGCCCCGGGGTCAGGGCCAGGACCAGCATGGCGGCCGTGAAGGCCAGGAAGGTCTCCAGAGACATCGTGGGCAGCAGGTCGGCAGCCGACATCGGCGTAAGGGCTCCTCAAGCCAGGGGTTCGCGCCTATGCTTAGCAGAGAGCAGCCTGTCTGAGGAGGGGGACCCGAAAGGCAGCGGTTAGCCCGTCGCTTTCATCCAGACGGAACCTTGATCCAGATCATGGGACGGTTGTGGCCGCTGGCCTAGGAAGGAGCGCATGAGCCAGGATCAGGACCCCGCCATCGCATCAGGCGATGGCCCCCCAAGCGATAACACCGGGCAGCCCGTGACCGCGGCCGAGATGCCCAAACCCGCACCGCGTGTCCAGACCATCACCGCCGGCGACGTCGTCGACGCCCTGGGCCGCGGCCTGGGTGACTTCCGCGCCGCGCCGCTCTTCGGCCTGTTCTTCGGCGGCGTCTACGCAGTCGGCGGCATGATCATCGTGCTCTGCGCGCTGGCGCTCGGCGTCGGCTACCTCTCCTATCCCCTGGCGGTCGGCTTTGCCCTGATCGGGCCGTTCGTCGCCGTCGGGCTCTACGAGGTCAGCCGCCGGCGGGAGGTCGGCCAGGAACTGGACTGGAAAGGCGTGCTCGGCGTAATCGTCGCCCAGCGCAAGCGCGAGCTCGGCTGGATGGCCTTCGTCAGCCTCTTCATCCTTGTGGTCTGGATGTACCAGGTGCGCATCCTCATCGCCCTCTTCATCGGCCTGCGCGCGCCGACCACCATGACGGAATTCGTCTCGGTGGTGCTGGGCACGCCGGAGGGCCTGACCTTCCTTGCCGTCGGCCACATCATCGGCGCCGCCATGGCGCTGGTGCTGTTCTCGCTGACCGTGGTCTCCTTCCCGCTGCTGCTGGAGCGAGAGATCGATTTCGTCACCGCCATGATCACCTCCATCAAGGCCGTGGTGGCCAACCCGCTGCCGATGATCGGCTGGGCCTTCGTGATCATGATCCTGCTGCTGGTCTCGATCGGGGCGTTCTTCCTCGGCCTCTTCCTGACGCTCCCGATCCTCGGTCACACCACCTGGCATCTCTACCGCAAGCTGGTGGCGCCGGAGAGTCCGGCGACATAGGGGCGGGAACTGCGCTTACGCCGCCCCCGCCACACCGCCATCTTCAGGCGCTTTTGCGCAGGCTCGGCTGCGCCCAGTCGGCGCGGGTCTCCTCCTGCATGCGCGCGCTCCAGCGGGCCAGCAGACGGTCGCAGACCGGCAGCAGCACCGCGACCAGCAGGCGCAGCTTCAAGGCATTCAGCAGCCCGGGCCGTGGGCGGACCACAAAGTCCATGCGCAGGATCACAGCCTCGTCCTCCGGGATCATCGACCAGCGCCCGGCGAGGTGCTGCAGGGGATAGGGATAGTCTGATGCCGCGGTATCGACGACAAAGGCGAAGGCCTGACCCTCTTCCCATAGTGTGCAGCGTTCGGTCCAGGACCCGCCGGCGGTGTCGCTGCAGCGGCGCACCATGCCGAGGCCGCGGCCCCGCAGAACCTCGACCCAGGCGATGTTGTCGGCGACCTCGGCATAGCCTTTCTGATCCGCCATCACCCGCCAGACGACGGCGCTGGGGGCATCGACCGACGTCTCCGCGGAGATATGAAACTCCCCGGCATCATGAGCCAGCGTGATCTTCGCCGTGCCCTGGTAGACCTGCGAGAGGGCGAAGCCCTGCAGCAGGGCGAAGTCCAGCGCCAGCAGCGCCGCCACGGCGATCGTCCAAAAGCCCGCCGTCGTCAGGCCGTCGCCCGCCGCCGCCAGCAGAACGGCTGAAGCGGCAACCCAGAGGCCTTCCAAGGCGATCACCGTCCGCGCCAGCGGCACAGAGAGGGGCCGCCGCTGCGCCGCCCACCAGCAGAGCGCGGCGAAGGCCAGCACATCGATGCCGACAAGGCGCAGCAGCCAGGCGGTCGAAAGGCCGAAGACCGCCTCGGCATGGGGCGTGATCCAGGCGGCCAGGCTGCCGCCGGCCACGACCATGATCAGGCCGGCGGCCAGGGAGAGGACGGCATTGGTCTTCAGGACCGCGCGCAGCAGCCCGTCGTTGGCCTCGTAGCGGTGCATCTTTGCAGACATGGGAGAGTTCCTTTCTGCCGATAAGTTTGGTTTGCTCCTCATTTCGGCGGCAGACTGTCCGGCGGCGCGGCCGGCGGCAATTACCTGGCAGGTAATTGCGGCTTGCACGGAGCCCCGCCAGACTTCAGGAATGACAGCGATGACCGCCCTGAGCCGCAACGAGAGCTTCCCCCACCGCCTGAAGGCCTGGCGCCAGACCCGGCGCATCAGCCAGCTCGAGCTGTCGCTGCGCTGCGACGTTTCCCAGCGCCACCTCTCCTTCCTGGAATCCGGCCGCGCGCGGCCCAGCGAGGGCATGGTGATCAACCTGGGCGAAGCGCTCGACATCCCTCTGCGGGACCGCAACGCCCTGCTGCTCGCCGCCGGCTTCGCACCGCGCTACCGGGAAAGCGACCTCTCGGAACCGGAGATGCTGGCGGTCAGCAAAGCGCTCGACCACCTGCTGGAAAAGCACGAGCCCTATCCGGCGCTGGTGATCGATCACATGGCCAATCTGCACCGGGCCAACCAGGGGGCCGTGCGCCTGATGGCGCTGCTGATGGCCGAGGCCGGTGCGGACCACGCCGCCGGCGGCCGCCCGAACCTGCTGCACGCGCTCTTCAGCCCTGATGGCCTGCGCCCCTACATCCGCGATTGGGAGAAGGTGGCCCACTTCCTGCTCTGCCGCCTACGCGGCGAGTCCATCGCCGCCGGCGAGCCGCAGGAGATGGAGGATCTGATCGCCGCCCTCACCGCCTACCCCGGCGTCCCGGACGACTGCCCGCTGGAGATCCCCGGCGAGTGGCGCGCGCCGGTGCTGACCACCACCTTCGAAAAGGACGGCCACTGCCTCAGCTTCTTCACCACCATCACCACCCTGGGCACGCCCTTCGACGTGACGCTACAGGAGGTGCGGGTCGAGCAGTTCTTTCCCGTGGACGCGGAGACGGAAGCGTTTTTTCGGCGTTAGCGGGACCAACGCAATGAAGCCAAGGTGCCGTAGCCATCCTTCGAGACAGCCCCTACGGGGCTTCCTCAGGATGAGGTGAAGTCCCATGCGAGCAAAACCGACCTCATGCTGAGGAGGTGCAAAGCACCGTCTCGAAGCATGGCTGCGCCAAGGCCGCCAACTCTACAGAGCTTTACGAACCCACCCGCTCCGGGAACAACGCAGCCAGCCCTTCGGGCGAGGCCGCGGCGACGCCGCGCTCGGTGATGAGGCCGGTGACGTAGCGCCGCGGCGTCACGTCGAAGGCGTAGTTGGCCACCGGGCTGCCGTCGGGAGTGATGGTGACGGTCTCGATAGCGCCGGCGGCCGTGCGGCCGGTCATCTGCGAGACCTCCTCCCCGCTGCGCTGCTCGATGGGGATTTCCGTCACGCCGTCGTGCACGGTCCAGTCGATGGTGGGCGACGGTAGCGCCACGTAGAACGGCACGCCGTTGTCGTGGGCAGCCAGCGCTTTCAGGTAGGTGCCGATCTTGTTGCAGACGTCGCCGGAGGCGGTGGTGCGGTCGGTGCCGACGATGCAGAGGTCGACCTGGCCGTGCTGCATGAGGTGGCCGCCGACGTTATCGGCGATGACGGTGTGGGAAACGCCGTGATGGCCAAGTTCCCAGGCGGTCAGCGAGGCGCCCTGGTTGCGCGGGCGGGTCTCGTCGGCCCAGACGTGGATCGGAATGCCCTCCTCGAAGGCCATGTACATCGGCGCCGTGGCCGTGCCCCAGTCGACGGTGGCCAGCCAGCCGGCGTTACAGTGGGTGAGAATGTTCACCGGCTCCCCCGCCGGCTTCTTCGCCGCGATCTCGGCGATGATCTTCAGGCCGTGGCGGCCGATGGACTGGCAGATCTCGACGTCTTCGTCGCAGATCTCCGCCGCCCGCTTGTAGGCCGCCGCCAGACGCTCGCCGCGCGGCAGGTTGCGCAGCGCCTCGCGCATCTCGTCGAGCGCCCAGCGCAGGTTCACCGCGGTCGGGCGGGTGACGATGAGCTGGTCGTAGGCCTTGTCGATGCCGGCATCGCTGTCGTCGTCGCGCAGCGCGAGACAAACGCCGTAGGCCGCCGTGGCGCCGATCAGCGGCGCGCCGCGCACCAGCATCGCCTTGATGGCATGGGCGGCATCGGCCACCGTCTTCAGGGTCACGGTTTCGAAAACGTGCGGCATCTTCGTCTGGTCGATGATCTCGACCGACCAGCCGTCGTCGTTTACCCAGATGGTTCTGTAGGGCTTGCCGTCGACCTTCATGACCCTGCCTCGCTCTTGACGCCTCTCAGTGCCGGCATCCTAGAACGTCATCCCGGCAAGGGCCAGGGCAGCTACTCCGCAGCCTGTTTCTGTGCCGCCTCGGAACCTTTGGGGGCCAGCAGCCAGCCGAAGACCAGCGTTGCGGCGACGGCGCCGACGAGCTGGGCGGCGATGAAGGCCGGTGCGTCGACGGGCCGGATGCCGGAGAAGGTGTCGGTGAAGCTGCGCGCGATGGTGACCGCCGGGTTGGCGAAGGAGGTGGAGGCGGTGAACCAATAGCCGGCGGTGATGTAGAGCCCGACGGCATAAGGCACCGCCTCGGCACGGAAGCGTACGCAGCCGAGAATAGTCGCCACCAGACCGAAGGTGGCAACGAACTCCGCGAACCACTGCGCCGGGCCGCTGCGCAGCTTTTCGGAGACCTGCAGCAGCGGCTCCTCGAACATGGCGTGGGCGATCAGCATGCCGGCGAGCCCGCCCAGGATCTGAACCGCGACGTACAAAGCAGCCTCGCGCTTCTCCAGCTTGCCCTGCATCAGAAACGACAGCGTCACCGCCGGATTGAAGTGGGCGCCGGAGAGCGGCCCGAAAATCAGGATCAGCACGGCCAGGATCGCGCCGGTGGCAATGGTGTTGCCCAAGAGCGCGATGGCCGTGTTCCCGCCGGCCAGGCTCTCGCCCATGATGCCGGAGCCGACGACGACGGCCAGCAGGAAGGCGGTGCCCAGAGCCTCGGCCGCGAGCCGGCGGGTCAGGTCGGGGGTCATGATCGCGTCAGGCCGACTGCGAGAAGTTCGCCGCCATCTCGTCCAGGCGCTTCTGCAGGCTGAGGCTGTCCAGGGCGGTGATGGGCAGGTTGACGAAGATGTCGGCGCGGTTGTGGATCTGGCCGTAGACATCGGCGAAGACCTGGCGCTTCTCCGCGTCCGAACCCTCAGCCGCCGCCGGGTCCTCGAACGGCCAGTGCGCGCGCATCGGCGCCCCCGGCCAGACCGGGCAGACCTCGCCCGCCGCGTTGTCGCAGACCGTGAAGACGAAATCCATATCAGGCGCGCCTTCGGCCGCGAAAACGTCCCAGGACTTGCTGGCCAGATGGTCGGTCGGGTGATTGAGGCTCTTCAGCAAGTCCAGCGCATAGGGATGGACGCGGCCCGTCGGATGGCTGCCGGCGCTGTGCGCCTTGAAGCGGCCGGCGCCGAGACGGTTGAAGATCGCTTCCGCCATGATGCTGCGCGCGGAATTGCCGGTGCACAGAAAGAGCACGTTGTAGATCTTGTCTGACATGATCGCAGTTCCTCCCGATGGGGTCTTGGCGCCGGGGGCGGCCCCAGCGCCGGGGCGACACTCCTCTTTGCGGCCGTGTTCGGCCTTCCCTCTTCGCCTTACCCGCCGGATGCCGGATCGGGCGCGGGTGTCCGTTCCGCCTCCGGCACCTCGCCCGTCGTCCCCGGCAGCAGATCGCCGCAGACCTCCGGCCGGCCGTGGCAGCAGTCCTCCAGCAGGAACCCCAGGAGCGCGCGCATGGCGCCGAAGTCCGCGGCATAGAGGATCTGCCGGCTGCGCCGCTGCGAGACCAGCAGGCCCGCGCGCTCCAACTGGGCAAGATGAAAGGACAGAGTGGCCGGCTGGACCCCCAAACGCGCGGCCAGGACGCCGGCCGCCAGTCCCTCCGGCCCTTCGCGCACCAGGATGCGGAAGGCATCGAGACGGGTGGCCTGGGCCAGGGCTGCAAGGGACTTGATGGCGGCTGCGTTTTCCATAATTTGATAATTATAGAATTATTGAAATATGGCAAGCCGAAGAAATAAGCGATATGACAAGGGTGGGGTAGCGGCTCGACGCCGCCGGCGCCGGGCCCTTGGGAGAAACAGGCCGATCCGTGCTTCCCACTGCCGTCCACGGTTGGTGCGGAGCGTGGACGCCTATGCTTGGGTAGGGTCAGGTGAGCGAGAAGCAGAGAGCGATCCTGGTGCTGAACGCGGGCTCGTCCAGCATCAAGCTGTCGCTTTTCCCGGAGTTCGCGGAGGGCGGCGACACCCCTCTTGTCCAGGGGATGATCGAGGGGATCGGGACGGCGCCGCGTTTCGCCGCCACGCTGGCAAACGGCACGGAATGCGACCCGCCGGCGTGGGACGGCGGAGCGGAGCTCGGCCACGACAGCTTCTACGCCTTCCTGCTGGACTGGATCGGCGAACATCTGCCGGGTATCGAACTGGCCGCAGCCGGACATCGCGTGGTCCACGGCGGCACCGGCTTTGAGAAGCCGCAGCTTGTCGACAAGACCGTCCTGGCGACCCTTGAGAGCCTGGTCCCCCTGGCGCCCCTCCATCAGCCGCACAACCTCTCGGCCATCCGCGCGCTTCAGAAGCGCAAGGCGGACCTGCCCCAAGTCGCCTGTTTCGACACCGCGTTCCACCGCTCGATTCCCGAACTCGATCAGTTGTACGGACTGCCGCGCGATCTGGCGCAGGAAGGCCTGCGGCGCTATGGCTTTCATGGTTTGTCGTATGAGTTTATCGCCGGCGCTTTGCCGAATTATGACACTTTTGCTGCGACGGGCCGGGCGATCGTCGCGCACCTCGGCAACGGCGCCAGCCTCTGCGCGCTGCGCAACGGCCGCAGCCAGGCCTGCACCATGGGCTTCTCGACCCTGGACGGGCTGATCATGGGCACCCGCTGCGGCAGCCTCGATCCGGGGGTGCTGCTGTACCTGATGCGGGAAAAGGGCATGGACGCGGACGCGCTGGAACACATGCTCTACAGACAGTCGGGCCTTCTCGGCCTGTCGGGGATCAGCAGCGACATGCGCGCGCTCTTGGGCAGCAGCAAGGCGGAGGCACGCGAAAGCGTTTCCCTGTTCTGCGACCGGGTGGCGCAGAAGATCGCCGCGCTGGTAGCCATGCTGGGCGGCCTCGACGCCCTGGTCTTCACGGCCGGCATCGGCGAGCGCTCTCCCGAGATCCGCCACGCCATCGTCCGCCGCCTGAACTGGCTGGGGATCGTCGTCGACGAGGCCGCCAATGCCGAGGGCCGCGCCCGGATCAGCGCCACGGAAAGCAATGTCGCCGTCTGGGTGATCCCGACCAACGAGGAACTTATGATCGCCCGCCACAGCCGCGCGGTTCTGGCCGCATCGGGCACTGCAGCGCCTGACATGACGGCATCAGGCTTGGCGTGACGGCCACCGGATACGGTATAACGGCGGCGCGATGACTTCTCCTGAACTGCTGGACGGCCTCGGCGCTGCGGCGGCGCGCTTCGACGCTTTCGTCCTGGATCAATACGGCGTGCTGCACGACGGCACCATGCTCTACCCCGGTGTGCTCGACTGCCTCCACGCCCTGCGCGACGCAGGCAAGCGCGTTCTGATTCTTTCGAACTCGGGCAAGCTGAAGCAGCCGAACGTCGACCGGCTGGCCGGCCTCGGCCTGCCGCCCGCGCTCTACGATGACTTCATCACCTCGGGCGAAGCCACCCGTGCCTACCTCGGCAACGGAGCCGATCCGGCGCTTCGGCGGCGGCAGCAAGACGGGCCGCTGCGCTGTCTGATCCTTGGCGGCGCGGCGGAAGAAGCGCTACTGGAAGGGCTGCCGGTCACCATCGTCAGCGCGATCGAAGAGGCCGACTTCATGCTGCTGGCGAGCTTCGGCGAGGCCGCACCGTCGACGCTCGACGCCTTCTCCGGCATCCTGGAGCAGGCCGGCGCCCTGAACCTCGCACTGGTCTGCGCCAACCCGGATGTCCGCGGCATCACGGTCGACGGGCTGAGGCCGGCGCCCGGCGCCCTGGCGCGGCGCTATGAAGAGACGGGCGGCACGGTCATCTATGTCGGCAAGCCTCATCCGCTGATCTACAGGACCGTACGCCAAGCCCTGGCGCCGATGCAGGCCGGCCGCATGCTCGCGGTCGGGGATTCGCTGGCCCACGACATCGTCGGCGCCGCCGGAGCCGGCATGGCCAGCGCCCTGATCCTGCAGGGCATTCACAAGGACGAACTGGGGCTACCAGGGAAAGACGGGGACTTCGACGACCGCCTCGCCGCACTGAGCGCACGCTACAGGGCAAAGCCCGACATCGTCCTGCGCAGCCTGACCTGGTGAGGCGGCACCGGCTCCCGAGAAGATGACGACGAAAAGGGCGGCCACTGCCTGACCGCCCTTTCTTGGACTCACTGCCGCTGAGCAGAAGCGTTAGCCGCTCTTGAAGCGGCTGCGCATCGCCATGTCCACCCGCGACGACATGTCCACCCGCGACGACATGTCGACGCGCGATGACATCTCCGAGGGTCCGGTGGTCTTTCCGGCGGTCATGTTGCTGGAACTGCCGATGGCCGCATCGAGAAGGATCTCCTCCAGCCAGCCGCTTGTGATCTGGATCCGCACCGAAAAGTCGACCTTATCGTAGGACCACATCCTGACGCCTTCCAGGAAGCGCTCGTCCTTCATCTCGACGCCGACCTTGCCGATGTGGAGGTCCGGCTCGTTGATCTCTTCCCCTTCCCCATGCA
>NZ_JANQKD010000093.1 GCF_028281305.1 Pelagibius sp.
ATGAGTTAGAGGGCGGAAGAATGGTGCCCAGGGGCGGAATCGAACCACCGACACCATGATTTTCAGTCATGTGCTCTACCAACTGAGCTACCTGGGCACTTGTGGGGTATCGTCTGGGACCTGGGTGGCCCGATACCGCCGCGCGCTGCGGAACAGCGACGCAGGCTTATAGGCCCTGGGCCGGCCTCTGTCCAGCCCCCCGGAACAAGATTCCCGCGGCAAGACTCTGGGGCCCTGGGAGCCGGTCTTTAGGGGTCCAGGATCAGGCGCAGGGTGAGCGGCTGGCCGTCGCGCAGAACCGTCACCTCCACGGCCTCCCCCGGGCGCTTGAGCTGGATGGCGCTGGTGGCTTCCGGCACCTTGCGCACCGGCCGGCCGTCGATGGCGGTCACCAGATCGCCCACTTGCAGCCCCGCCCTGGCGGCCGCCCCACCAGGCTGCACGCCCCAGAGCCTGAGGCCCGCCTGGCGCGCGCGCTCCTCCGCCTTCAGGGGCGCGAGCCCCAGCCCCGGGCGCCCGCGGCGCACGGCCCCGTGGGCCAGGAGATCGTCGTAGACGCGGCGCAGCAGGGCAGCTGACACGGCGAAGTTGACGCCGATGTTGGCATCGCTTTCCTTGGTGAAGATAGCCGAGAGCAGGCCCACCAGACGGCCCTGCGGGTCGACCAGCGCGCCGCCCGAAGCGCCGGGATTGACCACCGCGTCGGTCTGAATGAAGTCCTCGATGGGGTTGAAGCCGGTGCCGGCGCGGTTGACGGCGGAGACCACGCCGCAGGTCACGGAGAGATCGAGCCCGAACTGGTTGCCCACGGCGCAGACCGGGCTGGCCAGCGCCGGCTGCGGCCCGTAGGGCAGCGGCGGCACGTCGGCCTCCACCTGCAGAAGCGCCAGATCGCTGGGCGGGTCCCGCGCCACCAGCTCCGCCGGCAGCACCCGCCCGTCCGGCAGGCGCACGGAGATCGACAGGGCACGGTCGACCACATGCAACGCCGTCGCCAAATGGCCGTCGGGCGCGATCGCCACCGCCGTTCCCTCCGGCGCTACCCCGGGCGGCAGCTCCGGCTGGCCGCCCTGGGGCTGCCCGGGCCAGAGCGGCAGGACCGAAACCACGGACTCGAGGACCTTGGGATCGAAGGTCTGGGCGGAAGCGGTGCTGTTGCCCTGCAGGCCGGCCAGCACCAGCAGAGCGGCCAAGCCCAAGGCCCGCGGGTCGAACAGCCTCACGACCTAGGGCTCCTCATCGCCGTAGTCGCCCACCTCGCCCAGGCCATCTCCGGGGCCCTCTTCCGTCGGAACGCGGTAGTTGCCCTTCATCCAGCGTCCGAGATCGATGTCGGCGCAGCGCTTGGAGCAGAAGGGGCGGAAGCGGTGCAGGGTCGGCGCCGAGCAGATCGGGCAGCGCCGCCGCGCTCCGTCCTTGCGCGGCAGGGGCACCACCCGCGCGTCGCCGGGCCCGCTGTCGTCGGTCATGGCTCCCTCCTCCTCCAGCCTAGTCTAACACGAGGTCGAAATGGGCCACCAAGGGGTCGGCCACAAGGGCAATCGGCCCGCCAAGACGCTCTTCAACCGCTTTCAGGGCCGCCGCCTGACCGTCCTGCAACGCCGCCGCGACTGCGGGGGCAACCTTCAACGTCACTCTGTTCGGCGGATGCCCCCTGGCCGCGGCGGCCAGATGGCGCAAGGCCTCGTAGGCCAGGGTCTCCGGCGATTTCTCCCAGCCGCGCCCGCCGATTCCGCAGGGCCGGCACAGCACCTCGTGCAGCGGCGCACGGCCGCGCCGCCGGGTCATCTCCAAGAGGCCCGAAGGCGACAGGCCGAAGACCTGGCAGGGCTCGGGATCGTCAGCCACCGCCCGGCGCAGCGCGGCGGCCACCGCTTTGCGGTCTTCCGGTTTCTTCAGGGCAAGGAAGTCGACGACGATGAGGCCGGAGAGCGCGCGCAGCCTCAGTTGCCGCGCGATCTCCGGCACCGCCGCCAGGTTCACAGCCCGCGCCTGGGCCTGGGCGCCGCCGCGCCCGTCGTGCCGCGCGGAGTTCACATCGATGGCGGTCAGAGTCTGCACCGGCTCGATCAGCAGCGCCGCACCACCGGGGCAGGTCACCACGGGCTGCAGGAGGGCATCGATCTCCGCTTCGACCCCATGCACCTGAAAGAGGGACGTGGTTGGCGCTGCAAGATCGAAGGCGCAGTCTTCCTCTCCCACCGCCGCTCTCAGCCGCCGCAGCAGGTCGGCGTCATCGCAGACCACGGTGCTCACCTCTGCGCGCCTCATAAGGTCGGTCAGCACGCCCTGCCCGCCGCCAAGCCGCGCCGGCGCGCGGAGCCCCTGAGCATCGTCGAGGGAGGCGCCGGCGCGCTTGGCGCTGACCCTTGCCCCCTTGTCGGCGGCTGGCGCGCGGATAACGGCAACCGGCAGAGCGCTTCCTTCCGGCGGCATCGGTCCCGCGACTTCGCGGGCCGGCAGAAGGCCGTCGCGCTCCAGCCCGAGGTCGACGAAGGCGCCCTCCAGCCCCTTGTCGAAGCGGCCGACTTTGGCCAGAAAGCGGTCGCCGACCTGAACCGGTGCCGTGTCGCGCAGAATCAGCAGGTCTTGCAGCACCCCGTCGCGCAGCACCGCCGCGCGGATTTCCCCAGGCAGTGCGGAAACGAGCAGCGCAGAGACGAGCAGGTCTGCGGACATCGCCCGGATCAGGCCTTATAGCCGAGGCCGACCAGAAGGTTCCGGGTTTCCGCCAACGGCAGCCCGACGACGTTGGGATAGGAGCCGATGATACGCGGGATAAAGGCGGCGGCGCGGCCCTGGATGGCGTAGCCGCCAGCCTTGCCGCGCCACTCGCCGCTTGCAAGGTATGCGTCGATCTCCTCCGCGGAGAGACGTTTGAAGACCACGGCGGTGGTCACCAGCGTTTCCGCCCGGCGCCCGCCCGGCGCGCGCACGGCCACGGCGCCCAGGACCCGGTGCCGGCGTCCCGAGAGCAGGGCAAGGCAGCGCTTTGCGGTCGCTTCGTCTTCGGCCTTGGGCAGGATGCGCCGGCCGACGGCGACCACGGTGTCGGCGGCCAGCACGAAAGCGCCCGGGTGGCGCGCAACGACGGCATCGGCCTTTTCCGCCGCCACCCGCCGCGCATACTGCGGCGGCAGTTCGCGCGCCCGCGGCGTTTCGTCCACATCGGCAGGATCGATATCAGCCGGTGTCATGCCGATCTGCTGCAGCAACTGGAGGCGCCGCGGCGAGGCGGAGGCCAGCACCAGCGGTGCAGCATCGGTCAGCGGCCCGGTCTCAGCCAGGCCGGGCTCCTTACCCTGCGGAACGGCCATGATCCGGCCCGCAGCGTTACTTGTAGCGGAAAGTGATGCGGCCCTTGGTCAGGTCATAGGGCGTCATCTCCACGTTCACGCGGTCGCCCGCCAGAACGCGGATGCGGTGCTTGCGCATCTTGCCGGCCGTATGGGCCAGCACTTCGTGGTCGTTGTCCAGCTTCACGCGAAACATCGCGTTGGGCAGCAGTTCCACCACGGTACCTTGAAACTCGAGCAGGTCTTCCTTGGCCATCAGTCCTTCGATCTTGGCAATTCGCCGAAGCTTTGGCCGCCCCGGCCCCGATCATCTCCCGGTCCCCGGCCTCTCACCCCAGGGCAACGCGCGCGGATGATACAGAAAAGCTCGGCGAAGAACAAACACCCCGATTAGTACCCCTGGAATGGTCAAAAACCCTGAAAGATCAAGGTGAAACGAGAGAATCCGCACTGCACGCTCAGTGCGCGGGCTTGAGGTCCAGGGTGAAACGCTCCTCGATGCGCTTACGCAGTTGATCGCGCACGGCACGGTAGGCCTGCAGCCTCGTGTCCCGGCTGCCTTCGATGATGGAGGGATCGAAGGTGTTCCAGAACTCCACGTCGCAGGCCATCGTGCGGGTCAGTTCCACCGCCTGGTGCTGGGCTTCCGGCGAGAGGGAAATGATGAGGTCGTAGGAGGTGTCTTCCAGGTCGTCGAACGCCTTGGCGCGGTGTTTGGAGATGTCGATGCCGATCTCGTCCATTACCTCGATGACGAAGCCGTCGATCTCCTGCGGGCGTACGCCGACGGAGTCAACATAGATACGATGGCCCAGCAGATGCTTCAGCAGGGCCTCGCCCATGGGCGAGCGCACCGAGTTGTGCGTGCAGGCAAAGAGCACCGCTTCGGGAAGATCGCCCATTCGGTCGGGCTACCCGCGGATGTGGAGCACGCAGATCAAGGTGAACAGCCGCCGCGCCGTGGGGAAGTCGATCTCGATCTTGCCTTCCAGGCGCTCGCGCAGCAGTTCCGATCCGTCGTTGTGGAGGCCCCGCCGGCCCATGTCGATGGCTTCGATCTTGGCGGGGCTGGCGGTCTTGATGGCTTCGTAATAGCTCTCGCAGACGGCGAAGTAATCCTTGATCACCCGGCGGAAGGGCAGCAACGGCAGGGTCACGACCCCGAGGGTCTGATCCTCCACGGTGCGGATGTCCCAAAGCAGCCGATTCTCCGAGATCGAGAGGTGCAGATGATAGGGCCCGGCGAAATCGCCGACCGGGTAGAAGACGTTCTCTTCCAGAAGGTCGTAGATGGCGACCGCGCGTTCGTGCTCGACCTCCGGGCTGCGCCGCACCACCGAGCTGTCGTCCAGGGTGATCTCGGCCAGGCGCTGGGTCGGATCGGCAGCCCTTTGGTCCGCCGGGGCTTGGCCCGCAGGCGTCTCGGGCGCGTCCTTGTCGTCCTCCGCAGCCATGATGCCCCTGGCCCTCCCTCGCCCGCCGACCGTCAGGACGGTTCCGGGTTGGCCGCCAGACGCAGGGCGACGGAACGGGCGTGGGCATCCAGCCCCTCCGCCTCCGCGAGGCGCACCGTCGCCGGACCGATGGCGCGGATCGACTCGGCATCGCAGGCCACGATGGAAGAGCGCTTCATGAAGTCGAGCACCGAAAGGCCGGAGGAGAATCGTGCCGAGCGTGCCGTCGGCAGGACGTGGTTGGGGCCCGCCAGATAGTCGCCGATGGCTTCGGGTGTATGGCGGCCCAGGAAGATGGCGCCGGCGTTGCGCACCAGACGGGCCAGAGCGTCCGGGTCGGCCACCGCCAGTTCCAAGTGCTCCGGCGCGATGCGGTCGATCAGGGCCGGCGCCTCTGCCATGGAGCCCAGCAGGACGATGGCGCCGTGATCGCGCCAGCTTGCCGCGGCGATCTCCCGCCGCGGCAGCGTTGCGAGCTGCGCGTCGACGGCTGCTGCAACCGCCTCGGCGAAGCCCGCATCGTCGGTGATCAGGATCGACTGCGCGGCGGTGTCGTGCTCGGCCTGGGACAGGAGGTCGGCGGCGATCAGGTCCGGCCTGTTGTCGGCATCTGCAACCACCAGCACCTCCGAGGGGCCGGCGATCATGTCGATCCCCACGGTGCCGAAGACGCGGCGCTTCGCCGCGGCCACATAGGCGTTGCCGGGCCCGACGATCTTGTCCACCGGACGGATGGTCTCGGTGCCATAGGCCAGGGCAGCGATGGCTTGCGCCCCTCCGACGCGGTAGACCTCGCTCACCCCGGCCAGGCGCGCCGCCGCCAGCACCAGAGGGTTCACCACGCCATCGGGCGTCGGCACGGTCATCACCAGACGCTCGACACCCGCAACCTTGGCCGGCAGCGCGTTCATCAGCACCGAGGAGGGATAGGCCGCCGTGCCGCCGGGAACATAGAGACCGGCGGCCGCGACCGCCGTCCAGCGGTGTCCCAGGCGCACGCCCGCCGGGTCACGGTAGTCCAGATCCTCGGGCTTCTGGCGCCTGTGGTAGTCGGCAATGCGCTCCGCCGCCAGCCGCAGCGCGGCCAGGGTCTCCGGGTCGCAGTCCGCCTCCGCCGCAGCCAGGTCCTCTGTAGAAATCCGCAGGCCGGCGGCGCTGAGGCTCAGCCGGTCGAAGCGCTCGGTGTAAGCAATCAAGGCCGCGTCGCGCTGCCGGCGCACCGTGTCCAGAATCTCGGCGACCGCCGCGTCGACGTCTTCGTCGGTCTCGCGCTTGCCGCTCAGCAGGTCGGCAAAGGCATTCTCAAAGTCTGCATCGCTGCTGTTGAGCCTAAGCGGCATCGGCCACCTCGCGGAAGCCTTCGACCAGCTCCGAGAGCTCCTGCGAGCGGGTCTTGAAGGCGGCCCGGTTGACGATCAGCCTTGAGGTGACCTCGGCGATGGTCTCCACCTCCACCAGATCGTTGGCGCGCAGGGTCGAGCCGGTGGAGACCAGATCGACGATGCGGCGGCACAGGCCGAGACCGGGCGCCAGTTCCATCGCGCCGTTCAGCTTGATGCACTCCGCCTGCACACCGCGGGCAGCGAAATGACGCCGCGTGATCTCCGGATACTTGGTGGCGACGCGGATATGGCTCCAGCGGCTGGGGTCGTCGCTCTCGGCAAGCTGGCGCGGCGCGGCCACCGAAAGGCGGCAGTGCCCGATGTCCAGGTCGACCGGGGCATAGAGTTCCGGATAGTCGAACTCCATCAGAATGTCGTTGCCCGCGACCCCCAGATGCGCCGCGCCGAAGGCGACAAAGGTCGCGACATCGAAGGAGCGCACGCGGATGATGTCCAGGCCCGGCCGATTGGTCTTGAAGCGCAGCTGGCGGGCGCCGTCGTCCGCGAAGGCGGGCTCGGGCTCGATGCCGACCCGGCTCATCAGCGGCGTCAGTTCCTTCAGGATCCGCCCTTTGGGCACCGCCAGGATCAGGGCTTCGTTCGAGGTCACAGCTTCGCTCCGCGGTGGTCAGCCACTGTCTTCAACCATGGGGGGCTTCAACCATGGGGGGCCGAATGGGCGAGCCTGAGGTCCAGCCCCCATCGGCCCGGCTTGCACCCCTTCGGGCCGCTTTCAGCCGCCCTGGTATGGCGATTTTTCCCCGGAATTGCCACCGCCTTTTTCGGCCCGGCCCCGGCTTCCGCCGGCCCGGCAGGCCGATCAGCCGGAGGATCCGCCCTCGGAGGTCGCCGGCGCTTCGCCCTCCTCAACCTCATGCTCGGGCCGCCAGCGGGTCGGCCAAGGCCTGCCGAGGTCTTCCAGATGGCAGCGCACGGCCTCCACCTCCAGGCGGATGGCCGCATCGCCGGCGAACAGCAGGGTGATGGACCGGGGCTCGGAGGTGATCGTCAGCAGGTTCAGGATCTCACCCTTGGCATCGGCTGAGAGCCCGCGAAAGCGGACCTGCTGGACCTTGTCGAAGCAGACGCCGCAATTCACCCGTTCGAAGGGCGGCGGATCCTCGCTGTCGTCGAAGCGTGCATCTTCGCCCTCAGGCGCCGGCTGCGGACGCGAGGGCGCCTCTCTGGTGGCCGCATCGGCCTGATCCTTCGGCCAATGAAAGCGGTTTGCCACGAGGACGAAGCGTTTTTCCTTGGGCATGAAAGCCATATCGATCCGCGGCACCAGGGCGTCCTGAAGCAGAGCCGCAATGACGTCCATGTCCTGGGGGTCGTGGGCGCGCAGCCGCAGCGGCGCCGCATCCTCAGTCGGGCCTTCGCCCTTCGGGCCGTCCGCCGCCATCACTCGGCGGCCCTGCGCCGGGTGATGGACGCACCGCAGGCGGCGAGCTTCTGCTCCAGGCGTTCGTAGCCGCGGTCGAGATGGTAGACCCGGTTCAGCACCGTCTCGCCCTCTGCCGCCAAGCCGGCCAGAACAAGCGAGACAGAGGCGCGCAGATCGGTCGCCATGACCTCTGCACCGGTCAGGCGCTCCTGTCCGCGCACCATCGCCGAGGCACCGTGGACGTTCACATTCGCGCCCATGCGGCTGAGTTCCGGCACGTGCATAAAGCGGTTTTCGAAAATCGATTCGGTAATCATCGAGGCCCCGTCCGCAGTGGACATAAGGGCCATGGTCTGCGCCTGCAAGTCCGTCGGAAACCCGGGATAGGGTTCGGTCATGACATCGACGCCCGTCACCCGCCCATTGGCGCGGCTGACCTTAAGGCCGCGGTTGGTTTCCTGGACCGAAACCCCGGCCTCGTTCAGGATCTCGATCACGGCGGCCAGATGGTCGGCACGGCCACCGATCAGGTCCAGCTCGCCGTCGGTGATCGCCGCGGCCATCGCGTAAGTGCCCGTCTCGATCCGGTCGGCCACGACCGCATGGGATGCGCCCTTCAGGCGCTCGACCCCGCGCACCGTGATGCGGTCGCTGCCCAGGCCTTCGATCTCGGCGCCCATCTTGATCAGGCATTCGCCCAGGTCGACCACCTCCGGCTCGCGCGCGGCGTTGACCAACTGGGTCTCCCCCTTGGCCAGGCAGGCGGCCATCAGAAGGTTCTCGGTCGCCCCGACCGAAATCTTGGGAAAAACCACCGCCGCCCCGGTCAGCCCGCCAGGCGCGCTGGCGTGGATGTAGCCCTCCTCCAGGGCGATCTCCGCGCCCAGAAGCTCCAGGCCTTTCAGATGCAGGTCGACAGGCCGGGTGCCGATGGCGCAGCCCCCGGGGAGCGAGACCTTGGCCTCACCCATGCGGGCCAGCAGCGGCCCCAGCACCAGGACCGAGGCGCGCATCTTGCGCACCAGGTCGTAAGGCGCCACCACGGAGCTGATCGTCCCGGCGCGAAGTTCAAGGACGCCGCCGTTGCTGCCGTTCTCGGCACCGCCGTTCATATGCAGACTGACGCCGTGCTGCGCCAGGAGCCTGGCCATTGTCGAGATGTCCGCCAGGTGCGGCACGTTGGACAGCGACAGCGTCTCGTCGGTCAGGAGGCTGGCCGCCATCAATGGCAGCGCCGCGTTCTTGGCACCGCTGATTGTGATCTCGCCCTTCAGCGGCCTGCCGCCCTGGATAACGATCTGGTCCATCTTCACTTCACCTTGCGGCCTTTGCTTCAGCTTACAGTCGGCACGGCCAGGCTAAAGCCGCGGCAGGGTCACACCGCGCTGCCCCATGTACTTGCCGGCGCGGTCGGCGTAGGAGACCTCCGGCGCCGAGGCGCCTTTGAGGAACAGGAACTGGCAGGCGCCCTCGTTGGCATAGACCTTGGCCGGCAAGGGCGTGGTGTTGGAGAACTCCAACGTCACATGGCCTTCCCACTCCGGCTCCAGCGGCGTCACGTTCACGATGATGCCGCAGCGCGCGTAGGTGGACTTGCCGAGGCAGATCACCAGGACGTCGCGGGGAATGCGGAAGTACTCGACCGTGCGCGCCAGAACGAAGGAGTTCGGCGGGATGATGCAGATCTCCGTGTCGCGCTCGACGAAACTCTGGTCTGAAAAGTCCTTGGGATCCACCAGGGCGTTGTCGACGTTGGTAAAGATCTTGAACTCGCTGGCGACCCGCGCGTCGTAGCCGTAGGAACTGACGCCGTAGGAGATCACGCCCTCGCGGCGCTGGGCCTCGACGAAGGGCTCGATCATGCCCGCGTTCTCGGCCATTTCACGAATCCAGCTGTCCGGCATGATGGCCATGGCCGTCACTGTCCCCCTTGATTGAAATCGACAGGTCCCGGGAGGGACCCTGGGCGGGTGCGCGGCGCCGCCGGGGCCGGCCCTCCCGCGATGGCTGAGGATGGCGCGTTTCTACTGGAAACCCGGGCGCGCCACAAGCAGGCGGGACGGGTGCAGTCGGGGCCGGCGCAGTGTACAGGACCTCTCAAGCTCACCGGCTGTCCGGCTCCCCCTCTTCCACGGGCCCGCTGGGGCTTTCAGTGGGTGAGACGGTCCCTTCGCCCACGGCACCGGACGCTGTGGCCTCTGCCGGTGCGCCATCGCTGCGGAGGCCGTCGCGCCGACCGCGCTGCTGGGCCTTGCGCTTCTTCAGGTTGTCTCGCAGGGCCTGGGCCAGACGCTCCTGGCGCCCGGGCCCCTCGGCCTGCCCGGGGGCCCTCCCCCCGCCGGGACTCCGCCCCGGGGCCTTGACCCCACTGTTTCCGCCGTTTTCAGCCATTCCCGGACACTGCCGGGCGAATGTGGCGAGGTCAAGACCGCCTGAGACCGCGCCTGCCCCGGCGTCGCGGGACCGGACGGCGCAGCCGGGATTGCGAGCCTTTTGAGGGACATAGGGGCCACGCCCCGGCGCCGCCGGGAGCCTGTGGAACGGACTTGCCATTGCCGATCACCGGTGGCATGGTCCGCCCGCATCAGGCAGATGCCTCTTCGTGCCGCCGTAGCTCAGGGGTAGAGCACACCCTTGGTAAGGGTGGGGTCGGGTGTTCAATTCACCCCGGCGGCACCATTCTCCTTCAAAGCATCGCGCTCA
>NZ_JANQKD010000124.1 GCF_028281305.1 Pelagibius sp.
TGGGACGTACCGAGATGCGGCGGCTTCTGGCGTCGAACGTGCGTCCGCAGGTCAGCGACATCAACAAGCTGATCATCGCCTTGAAAATGCGCTTCCTGCACTTCCTCGAGGTTGAAGATCAAAGGGTGCAGGCAGAGCTTCTGCACGACATCAGCGAACGTGAGCTGGCGCGCCTGACCGATCTGCGCGGCCATCATGGCCAGGAAGACGGATACCTGCCCGAGTGGCTGGATCTGGAGATCGCCCAGACCCAGGCCCGGCACGACTGGATCGGCAGGCTGCGCGACCGTCTCGCCTAAGGCGCTTTAAAACGGATAGAGCTCAGCAACCGTCGCCGTCCAAGGGGCGCGACGGAGCGGCCGCACTCGTTTTCTCAAAGCGAGGCAACGCATCCTCGACCGGTCCCCAGGAAAGTGGGCGTAGGGGTCCCGCGCTGGTCGCACCTTGTCGCCCAAACAGCATAGCCGGGCGCCGTCGGTGGTGAGACGGACGTCAGCTTTGGACCGGGACCTCGGCGGCAAAGCGGTCCGTCACGCTGATCACGGTCTCGCCGAGGCCGGGGTCGGCGTGCGAATGGCCGGCGCTGGCGACCATATGCAGTTCTGCATCGGGCCAGACCCGCGACAGCTCCCAGGCGGTCACCGGCGGCGCCTCGAGGTCGAGGCGGCCCTGCACCAGCGCAGCGGGAATTCCCCCAAGTTGCGCCGCCCCTCTCAACAAGGCGCCCTCCTCCAGCCAGGCATTGTGGTGGAAGTAGTGTGTGATGATGCGGGTGCGCGCCAGCAGGTAACCGGGATCGGACCAGCGCGCCGGCGGCTTCGCCGCTGGATCGACCTTCATGGAGGCCGCCTCCCAGTCATGCCAGTCGCGTGCCGCCTTGGCGCAGACCGCAGGATCGGGATCGTTCACCAGGCGGTAGTAGGCCTCGATCAGGTCGCCGTCGCGCGCATCCGCGGCAACACCGGCGCGAAAACGGGCCCAGTCCTCCGGGAAGAAGCGGGCAAGTCCACGGTACAGCCAGTCGATCTCCGAGCGCCGGGTGGTGGTAACGCCGACAAGCACCAGGCCAAGGACCCGCTCCCGCTCGGCCTGGGCGTAGGTCAGGGCCAGCGTCGTGCCCCAGGAGTGGCCGAACAGGAACCAGCGCTCCACGCCGAGATGGCGGCGCAGCCGTTCCAGGTCCTCGACGAGGTGGCGCGTTGTGTTGACCGAGAGATCACACCCCGCTGTGCTGGCGTGGGGCCGGCTGCGCCCGCAGCCGCGTTGATCGAACAGAATGATGCGGTAGACGCCGGGATCGAAGAAGCGCCGCACCCGCGGTGAGCTGCCGGAGCCCGGACCGCCGTGCAGCGCCACGACCGGCCGCCCGTCGGGGTTGCCACTGACCTCCCAATAGAGGCTGTTGCCATCGCCGACCGCCAGCATGCCCTCGGCGTGGGGTTCGATCTCCGGGTAGAGGGGGCTCATGCCGTGGCGCTGCGACCTGCCTCAGGAATGGCCGGCGAAGCGGTCAGTAGAGATGCTGGCCGCCGGTCACGAAGATTTCGGTGCCTGTGACATAGCCGAAGTCCTCGGTGCAGAGGCGGAAGACCGTGGCCGCCACTTCCTCCGGCCGGCCCATACGATGCAGCGGAATGCGCGGGATCAGCGCTTCGTATTCCTCCCCGATCATCGCGGTCTCGATCTCGCCCGGGGCCACCGCGTTGACCCGGACGTTCAACTCGGCGAACTCTACGGCCATCTCGCGCGTCAGGGCGGAGAGCGCCGCCTTGGACGTGGAATAGGCCGAACCGGCAAAGGGATGGACGCCGTGGCCGGCGATGGAGGTGATGTTGACGATCGCCCCCTGCCCGCGGCGCAGTGGCACGGCAAAGCCGCGGCCCAGGGCCAAAGGGGCGAAGAAATTCAGCTCGAAGACCTCCCGCCAGTGGTCGAGATCGCCGTTCAAACAGCCAAGCCGCTCTTTGAACTCGGTCTTCGGCGAAACCGCCGCGTTGTTCACCAGGGCGTGGACTGCGCCCTCTCCCACCATGGCCAGCGCCTCCTCGACAAAGCTGTCGACAGCGCTGCGGTCGGCCAAATCGGCGGTGATGTGCTGCGTCCAGTTGGGGTCGCGCAGGCAGTGCTCCGGCACCTCGTCGCGCGAGCAGGTGATAACTTCCCAGCCTTCGTCGCTGAAGCGCTTGACCGTCGCGTGGCCGATGCCGCGGCTGGCGCCGGTCAGGATCACGCGCCGGCGTTCCTGCGCCTGCTCCGGGGGTTCAGCGGAGGGAAGATCCTCAGTGGTGGCGCCATTGGCCGGGGGGGTTGCCTCGCTCATGGCCGCGATCATATACCGCAGGCTGCCCGATGACAGCGCAGAAAACGCAGGTCAGGACAGTTTCATGATCCCGTCATGCGGCCGCCAAGGCCCTTCGACCGCTTAGCGTACGGACGCGACCCGGAACGTGCGCAGCGCGCCATCGTGCTCCCGGATCGACACGTACTCTCCTTCTTTGAAGACATGGGATTCGAACTTGAAGCCGACTTCGTCGTCGTCCGGGTCGCCGTCGATGTCGTAATGAAAGGCC
This sequence comes from Pelagibius sp., assembly GCF_028281305.1. Taxonomy (GTDB): domain Bacteria; phylum Pseudomonadota; class Alphaproteobacteria; order Kiloniellales; family Kiloniellaceae; genus Pelagibius. The sequence goes on from NZ_JANQKD010000124.1 coordinate 2,571, forward strand.
CATTGCCCGCCGCGGGTATGGCGCAGGTGCCCGCTTTCGTCGTCCTCCCCGGGCCAGAAGCGCTTCACGCGGCAGGCTGCGCGGTTCTGGCGCCAGGTATCGGCGTCGATGTGCCCCTCCGCCGTCAGCGGGGCACGCAACTCGTAGCCGCGGTCCGCCGAGCCGTTCGGAAAATCGTGGTCCCTGGCAAGTTCGAGACGGATGGTCTTCAGGCTCATGCGTCCTCCCAACAACTGGTCTGAGCGTCTTGATCGAGGGTTTGCAGAGAAAGCTTGGCTCAATTGGCCGCCGGGCGCAAATCGCGGTGGCTGCGCACGAAGTGGCGCAGGACAAGCCTCAAATGCAGGGCGTGTTTCAGGTCGTTGCGCCGCTCCGCCGCAGCAATGTCGTCCAGGATGATCCGCTTCAGCATGGGAACGCCCTCGGGCGAATGCATCAGGTAGTTCCCGTATTCTGCAGCGACAATCTCAGGAATGTGTTCATGCTCCGAGATGGCTTCGATCTCCGACTCGTTCAGGTCAGAGAGCGCAATGCAGTCTTCGATTGTCAGCATCTTGTCTCCTCCGCCCGCGACAGGCGACGGCTGCGGTCTCCGGGCCGTCTACGAAGCGACCCCGGGCGTCAACCTAGTCCCGGGAACCACAGCCTAGTGCATCATGAGGACCGGCACCTTGGCGCGCTCGAGGATCCCCTGGGTGGCACCCCCGAGGATACGTTCGCGCAGCCGACTGTGGCCGTAGGCACCCATGACCAGCATGTCGGCCCGCGCGTGCTCGGCCTGCTCCAGCAGCCCGTCGGCGATGCTCTCCGAGCCCGGTGTGTAGGCCCAGGTCTTTGCGGTCACGCCATGCCCGGCGAGGAAACGGGCCAGTTCGCTCGGCTCGATCTCGTCGCCGCTCTCTCGTGCCGTGATGACAACGACCTCTTCCGCGGCCTCCAGCAGCGGCATGGCGGCGGAGACCGCGGCGGCCCCTTCCCGCGAGCCGTCCCAGGCAACGGCGATGCGGCTGCCGAAGCCCTGGCCGACCTTCTCCGGCGCAATCAGAACCGGTCGGCCGCTGCCGAACAGCGCGGCATCCAAGGTGGCCTCGCCGTCGCCCTCGACCGCGCCGGGGCGCGGCAGAACGATAACGTCGCTCAAGCGGCCCAGACGCTCGACCTGCTCGGCCTCCCGGCCGGTGACACGGTTCATGCAGACCGCGAACTCACCGGGCTTCGCGGTCAGACCCGGCGCGATCTCCGGCACGCCCGCACCGCTGCAATGGCGTTTGTAGCTGGTGTCCACCGCCTCGCGCTGCGCCGCATTGCGGGCGTCGACGGAGGCCATGATCTGCTCCATCGCAGAGGCCGACATCCCCTCCCCGACATAAGGGACCAGGTCGCGCGCATCGTTCTCGACATGCAGGAAATCGACTCGTGCCCCGAACCGCCGGCCGAGATCAATCGCCGCGGTCATCGCAGCTTCGCAACCCGACCCGCCATCCGTGACTGCAAGAACAGTGGCCCAACCCATGTGCATCTTCCTCTAGCCAGTAAATCCGGGTTCCGGGACTCGGCCCGGAGCTTTTCCGTCAGGCTCATTGAAGGTGCTGGCCGCTCCTGCGGCATTGACTTGGGTCAAGGCTCTGCCGCGGCCGCCAGGGCAAGGGAATCCGGGCCCTTCGGGCGCCTGCGGGGGCGCCGGGCTCAGCCGAAGTGCGCGCGGTCTTCCTTGATGCCGTGGGGGTCCTGATGAAGGATGATCTCGGCCCCGGGAAAGGCCTCCAGCAAAGCCTCTTCCACCTGATCGGCGATGGTATGGGCGTCGATCAGGCTGAGACCCCCGTCCATTTCGATGTGCGCCTGAATGAAAACCTGCGGTCCGGAGGTGCGGGTGCGCAGATCGTGCAGGCCCACCACGGCGGGATGCGCCAGGGCCACCGCGTGAATGCGCTTGCGGTCCTCGTCCGGCAACTCGCGGTCCATCAGCATGTCGAGCGCGCCGCTGGCGATCTGCCAGGCGGTGTAGAGGATATAGGCGGCAATGGCGATGCCGAAGATCGGGTCGGCGTAGAGCCAGCCGAGCTGAGCGGTGACGATGAGGGCCACGATGACGGCCGCGTTCACCAGGATGTCGCTCACGTAATGCAGGGAGTCGGCCTGAATGGCGAGTGAGCCGGTGCGCCGGATCACGTAGCGCTGAAAGCTGACCAGGGCCAGGGTTGCCGCGATCGAAAACACCATAACGGCGATTCCGACCTCGCTGTTTTCCAGGGGCCGCGGTGCGAAGAAGCGATGGCTGGCCTCGATGACCAGAAAGATCGCAGAACCGGTGATGAAGGCGGCCTGGCCGAGCGCCGCCAGCGGCTCCGCCTTGCCGTGGCCGAAGCGGTGTTCGCGGTCGGCGGGCACCAGGGCATGACGCACGGCGAGCAGGTTCACGACCGAAGCGGCGGCATCGAGCAGCGAGTCGATCAGGGTCGACAGGATGCTCACCGAATCCGTCAGGACGAAAGCGGCGAACTTCACCACGATCAGCACCGCCGCCGTCGCCACGGACGCGGTGGTGGCCAGGCGCAGCAGCCGCGCCGCTTCCGGGCCGGTGAGCCTCTGCCGGGCCGGGTCTGGCGTCGACCCTGCGCTCATCGCGCGCCGCTGGTGAGATGGCGGTTCATGGGATAGCGCCTCATGGAAACAGCCGCTCCGTCGCCCAGCCCGCGCCGTCCCGCGTGTAGACCAGCCGGTCGTGGAGGCGAAAGGCGCCGTCCTGCCAGAACTCGATGAGGCGCGGCAAAACGCGGAAGCCGGACCAGTGGGGCGGGCGCGGCACGCTGCCCACCGCGTACTTGGCCCCGAACAGGGCGACCCGCTTCTCCAGCTCGAAGCGCCCCTCCAGGGGCCGGGACTGGGTGCTGGCCCAGGCGCCGATCTGGCTCTGCTTGGGCCGGGAGGCGAAGTAGGCATCGGCCTCTTCGTCGCTGACCTGTTCCACCTCTCCTTCGATGCGGACCTGCCGGCGCAGGCTCTTCCAGTGGAACAGCATGGCCGCCTTGGGCTGGGCCAGAAGCTGCTGGCCCTTGCGGCTCTCGTAGTTCGTGTAGAACACGAACCCGCGTGCGTCATAGCCCTTCAGAAGGACCATGCGCGAGGACGGCATGCCGTCTTCACCCACGGTAGAGAGCGACAGGGCGTTGGGATCGTTGGGTTCCGACTCCTCGGCCTCGCTCAGCCAGGCGGCGAAGATCTCCAGCGGATCGGCCGGTGCGGTACTGCGGATCTGGGTCGCTGCGCTCATGCGGGTCTTTGCCTGATAATTGCCATATTTGCAGCATATAGCGGCGGTATAGCCTAGAAAAAGCTCCAAAAAACGCTCCGGCGCCTGCGAGATTCGCCGAGGGGATGGTTTTGGCGATTACCGCGTACAACTGCTCGATTTCAAATTTGTGGATTCTGGCCCCGAATTCGGGAAAAACGGGGGTCATTCTTCGAGAGAGGGTATTTCTATGAAGCTCAAAGTCGTCATCGCCGCCGCGGCGATCGCTCTCACCACGGCCGCCTGCGAGAACGCCGGCACCAAGCAGACCATCGGCACGCTGGCCGGCGGCGCTGCCGGCGGCCTGTTCGGCGCCCAGTTCGGCAGCGGTTCGGGCCAGCTCGCCGCAACGGCGGCCGGCGCCCTGCTCGGCGCCTTCATCGGTGGCGAAATCGGCCGCACGATGGATGACGTGGACCGCCTGAAAGCGCAGCAGGCCTACGACCGGGCGACGACGGCGCCGATCGGAGAGCAGATTGCCTGGAGCAACCCGGACAGCGGCAACAGCGGCACCGTGACGCCGACCCGCGAAGGCACCTCCTCCACCGGCGCCTATTGCCGGGAGTTCCAGCAAACCGTCACCATCGGCGGCCAGCAAGAAGAAGCCTATGGCGTCGCCTGCCGCCAGCCCGACGGCGCCTGGGAGATCCAGTAGACGGCCTCTGCCCCAAAGGCGGCGCCCTGACCCGGGCGCCCGGCCCTACGGAGACTCTTGGGTCGCTCCTTTCGAGGGGGTATGGTTAAGCCATGCTCCCTCGGATTCGTTCTCTTTCCTGTCGTCCCGTTCCTGTTGCGTGAGCCGATGCAGGATCCCTACAAACTCTTGAACATCGACCGCAGCGCCTCGCAAGAGGACGTCAAGCGCGCCTACCGCAAATTGGCCAAAGAGCTGCACCCGGACATCAACCCGGGCAACAAGGCGGTGGAGCAGAAGTTCAAGGAGATCTCGCAGGCCTACAGCATCCTGGGCGATGCCGAGAAGCGTAAGCGTTTCGACCGCGGGGAGATTGATGCCAGCGGCCAGGAAAAGCCCTGGAAGGGCGGCTTTTACCGCAACCACGCGGGCACCCAGGGCGGCGCCAAGTACAATCCCTTCGATTTCGGCGAGAACGTCAGCGCCGACGACATCTTCGCCGATCTTTTCGGCGCACGCACACGGCGGGTGCGCCGCCCCGGCGCCAACGTCTCCTATACCGTCCCGATCTCGTTTCTCGAAGCCGCCCAGGGGGCCAAGAAGCGGATCAAGCTGGCCGACGGCAAGACCCTGGACGTGCAGATCCCCGCGGGCACCGAGGACGGCCAGTCCCTGCGCCTGAAGGGCCAGGGCATGCCCGGTGTCGGCGGCGGCCCGGCGGGGGATGCGCTGGTCGAGGTGCAGATCCAGGGACATCCCTTTTTCGAACGCAAGGGCAGCAACGTGCATCTGGAACTGCCGGTGACCCTGCAGGAGGCACTGCTGGGCGCCACTGTCACCGTCCCCACAGTCCACGGCAGTGTCTCGATGAAGATCCCGGCGGGCTCAAACTCCGGCACCACGCTGCGCCTGAAGGGCAAGGGGATCCAGGTCAAGGACAGTGCCGAGGTCGGCGACCAGTACGTCAAGCTGCGGGTCATGCTGCCCGACCGCCCGGATCAGGAACTGCGGGATTTCGTGGAGACCTGGAGCCAGACCCACGACTACGACCCGCGCCGCAAATCGGGGATGACCTAGCGGGGAAGACGCTGCGACAATGCGGCCTGCGCGGATAACCGCGCCGCTGGCCGCGTGAAGAACACCAGGGCACACACGGGGAGCCTGAGTGGTGGAATTCGAAGAAGTCTTGGTTGAACTTAACATCGGCGCCAGCGAACTGAACGCCTGGATCGAGCAGCACTGGGTGCTGCCCGTGCAGAGCCAGGAAAGCTACTACTTCGACGAGGCGGATGTGGCGCGGGTGCGGCTGATCGCCGAACTGCGCAGCGACATGGGCGTCAACGACGACGCCATCCCCGTCGTGCTGAGGCTGCTGGATCAGATCTACAGCCTGCGGCGCGCCCTGTCGGACCTCAACGACGCGATCCTGGACCTGCCTGAGGACGTGCAGGATCAGCTGCGCGAGAGGCTGGGAAGCCAGAACGAAGACGACGGCGACGAGCCGCCCTGACCGGCTCCCGGCGAAAGCCTGCGGGGCGCCTCAGCTTTCGTCCCGGGGCAGCGGGTGGATGCGGGCAACGCCGTCGGGCGTATCCGTGGCCGAGGCTTCGTCGAGCAGCGCAGCCAGGCTCTTTCCGCGCACCTCCCCGCCCATCTGACCGGCCGCGGCAACGATGCCGTCGACACCGTCCGGCCAACCCTCTCCAGGGGAGAGATCCAGCTTCAGGGACCGCAGCAGATCCTCCAGGCTGGCCGCCGTCAGATCGCGGGACAACAGCCAGCGTCCGTTGGCGCGGCTGACGAAGCCGTTGCGCCGCAGGGCCAGCATGACGGTCGAGAGCTCGTCCAGACCGGCGGGCAGGCCGCGGGTCAGTGCCGTCTCCTTCAGCACCGTGCCCGCCCGCGCCGCCGAGCGGAGCCGCTGCAGCAAAGCAAGCGCCAAGGCGAGGCGCGGGCCGGAGCCTTCGCGCGCCGAATGCAGGCGGTCGACGAGCCGCCACTCCGGTGCCGCCGCCGCGATCTCCGCACCGAACAGAACCACCGCCCAGGAGAGGTACATCCAGATCAGGAAGATCGGGATTGCGGCCAAGGCGCCATAGATCACTTCGTAAGACGGAAACTGCTGCAGATAGATCGCAAAGCCGGTCTTCAGCACCTCGAAGAGGACGGCGGCGACCAACCCGCCGATAAGCGCATGGCGGATGGCGACATTGCGCGCCGGCACGACGGCGTAGATCACCGCAAAAGCGCTGGCGGTAAGCAGAAACGGCAGCAGGCGGGTCAGACCGAAGGCGCGGTCGCCCTCCAGCAGCAGGGTCTTGGCAAAGCCGTAGCTGGACAGCGAGAGCGAGGCACCCAGGAAGATCGGGCCGATGGTGAGGACCATCCAGTAGGACATCATCCGCACCATCAGGGGTCGGGGCTCGGTCACCCGCCAGATGGCGTTGAAGGCGCCGTTGATGGTCGACAGCAGGAAGAGCACCGTGGCTGCAAGGGCGGCGAAGCCAAGGCCGGTCATGCTGCGCGCGTTCTCAACAAAGGTGGCGAGCTGATCGCTGATCTCGACGCCGGCGTTGGGCACCAGGTTCTCGAAGAGGAAGCTCTGCACGTCCTGACGCAGATGCTCGAAGCCGGGAAAGGCCGACAGCAGTCCGAAGCAGATCGCCAGCGCCGGCACAACCGCCAGCAGAGAGGCGTAGCTCAGCTGGGTTGCAATGCGCAGGCACTGGTCGCCGGTGAAACGCTGGCAGCAGTACACCGCAAAGCGTCCGAGGTTACGAAGGAATCCGGAAAAATCGGGGGTTTTCATGGCTGGCTCCGGCAGCGGCGACAATCGCCCCTCAGACCGTCATTTTACAGGAAGAATCCGCAGAAATGTGGGAATAATGCGGTGTCACGTCGTTGACCCGGCAGGCCTTTGGTGTAGGATGCCGCTCTTTCTGCAAAGCCTTTGTAACCTGACCGACATTGAGGATTTATAATGACCGAGCCCCAACCGTTAATGGCCGGCAAGCGCGGCCTTGTCATGGGCGTCGCCAATGACCGGTCCATTGCCTGGGGCATCGCAAAGGCAGCGCACGAACAGGGGGCAGAACTGGCTTTCACCTTCCAGGGTGAGGCCCTGGAGAAGCGGGTCCGGCCGCTGGCACAGTCCGTCGGCTCCGATTTCGTCGCCTCCTGCGACGTGACGGACGATGCCTCCATCGATCAGGTGTTTCAGGAGATCGAGGGCCGCTGGGGCCAGCTGGACTTCCTCGTCCATGCCATTGCCTATGCCGACAAGGAGGAGCTGAAGGGCAAGTACCTTCAGACCAGCCGCGATAACTTCGTGCGCACGCTGGACATCTCCTGCTACTCGCTGACGGCGGTCAGCCAGCGCGCCGTTCCGCTGATGAAAAGCGGCGGCAGCATCGTCACCCTGACCTACTACGGCGCCGAGCGCGTGATGCCGCACTATAACGTGATGGGCGTTGCCAAGGCCGCGCTGGAGGCCAGCGTGCGCTATCTGGCAGCCGACCTGGGCGACCAGGGCATCCGGGTGAACGCCATCTCGGCGGGTCCGATCAAGACTCTTGCAGCGTCGGGCATCGGCGACTTCCGTCACATTCTGAAGTGGAACGAGCTGAACTCGCCGCTGCGCCAGAACGTCAGCATCGGCCAGGTCGGCGGTGCCGGGCTTTACCTGCTTTCAGACCTCTCGGCCGGCGTGACCGGAGAGGTGCATCATGTCGATGCCGGCTATCACGTCGTCGGCATGATGGCCGTCGACGCGGCCCCGGCCGTTGCCCAGATGCTGCAGAACTTCACGCCGCAGTCTTAAAACGCGCGATCCAGAGACATGGCCGGCAACAGCTTCGGCGAGGCCTTTCGCTTTACGACCTGGGGAGAAAGCCACGGGCCGGCGATCGGCTGTGTCGTGGACGGCGTGCCGCCGCGCATCCCCCTTGCCGAAGCCGAGCTGCAAACCTGGCTGGACGCGCGCAGACCCGGCCAGTCGCGCTTCACCACCCAGCGCCGCGAACCGGATGCGGTGAAGATCCTGTCGGGCGTCTTCGAAGGCCAGACCACCGGAACGCCGATTTCGCTGCTGATCGAGAACCAGGACCAGCGTTCCAAGGACTACGGCGACATCGCCGAAAAGTTCCGGCCCGGCCACGCCGACTTTACCTACTGGCAGAAGTACGGCATCCGCGACTACCGTGGCGGCGGGCGTTCTTCGGCGCGCGAAACCGCGATGCGGGTGGCCGCCGGCGGCATCGCCCGCAAGGTTCTCGACCACCTGCTGCCGTTGCCGGTTTCCATCCGCGGTGCGCTGGTGCAGATGGGCCCGCACAGGATCGACCGGGCGCGCTGGGACTGGGCGCAGACGCAAGACAACCCCTTCTGGTGCCCCGACCCGGTTGCGGCCAAGGACTGGGAGGGCTTTCTCGACAGGGTGCGCAAGGCGGGCTCCTCCACCGGGGCGGTGATCGAGGTGGTGGCCAGCGGCGTGCCGGCGGGGCTGGGCGAGCCGGTTTACGACAAGCTCGATGCCGATCTTGCCAAGGCGATGATGTCGATCAACGCGGTGAAGGCGGTGGAGATCGGCGCCGGCCTGGAGGCGGCGGCCCTCAGCGGCGAGGAGAATGCCGACGAGATGCGCCGCGAAGGCAACAAGATCATCTTTACCTCCAACAAGGCCGGCGGCGTGCTGGGCGGCATCTCCAGCGGCCAGGACGTGGTGGTCCGCTTTGCCGTCAAGCCCACCTCCTCCATCCTGACGCCGCGCCAGACCGTGGACCGGGAGGGCGCGGAAACCGAGATCGTCACCAAGGGCCGCCACGACCCCTGTGTCGGCATCCGCGCGGTCCCGGTCGGCGAGGCCATGATGGCAATCGTCCTGGCCGATCATCTCTTGCGCCACCGCGCCCAGTGTGGCGACATCGACCAGTAACGACCATCAACGAAACGCCGCCGCGCCGCCGGCAAGGACGCCAGCCAGCAAGAGGGGCCCCCGATGAGCGACAGCGCGATCACTCTCTACAGCGACACCCAGACCCTGCCCTCGCCGGCGATGCGCCAGGCCATGGCCGAAGCGCCGGTGGGCGACGAGCAGCGCGGCGAGGACCCCAGCGTCAACCGGCTCTGCGAAATGACGGCCGAGCTTCTCGGCAAGGAAGCCGCCGTCTTCATGCCGTCGGGCACCATGTGCAACCAGATCGCGATTCACATCCACTGCCGCCCCGGCGAAGAGATCATCGCCCACAAGACCGCCCACATCCTGAACTTCGAGGGCGGCGGTACGGCCGCGTTCTCCGGCGCGCAGGTCCAGGGCCTGGACGGTGCGCGCGGCCAGTACAGCCTGGAGGATGCCCACGCCGCGATCCGCCCGAGGGACCGCTACAGCCCCCAGACGCGGATGATCGCCATCGAGCAGACCTCCAACCTCGGCGGCGGCAGCGTCTGGCCGCTGGAGCAGATCCAGGCGCTGGGCGAACTCGCCGCCCAGCATGACCTCGCCTATCACATGGACGGCGCGCGCCTGCTGAACGCCGTCGTCGCCTCGGGCGTTCCCGCCAAGGTCTACGCCGCCCCCTTCGACAGCCTTTGGCTCGACCTCAGCAAGGGGCTGGGCTGCCCCGTCGGCGCGGTGCTGGCGGGCTCCGCCGCCTTCATCGACGAGGCCTGGCGCCTGAAGCAGCGTACCGGCGGGGCTATGCGCCAGGCCGGCATCATCGCCGCCGCGGGGGTCTATGCCCTGGAGCACAACGTCCAGCGCCTGGCCGAAGACCATGCCAATGCGCGCCGCTTTGCCGAGGGCCTGCGCAACCTGCCGGGAATTACCCTGGATGCCGATGCGGTGGAGACCAACATCGTGTTCTTCGACATCGCCGGAACCGGCATGGAGGCCGACGCGTTCTGCGCGCAGTTGCAGCAGCGCGGTATCATCCTGGGCGGGGACGGCACCAGCATTCGCGCCGTAACCCATCTGGACGTCGATGCCGCCGGCATCGACCGGGCGCTGGGTGCGATTCGCGATCTGGTCGCCGAAGCCGCCGCTTGAGCGGCTGCCCGCGCCGCCGCTTCAACCCCCCGGACACGGACTGTTTCGCAGCTTTTCTTGAGGCTGGTCTGCATACATCCGCATTAGCACTTCCCCTGCCCGCGAATCCGCCTTAAGGTTGAATAGGGGTGACTACTATAAGGTGTGTTCATGCACACCACAGGGGAATTGGTCATGCAACAGGTCGGTCGTGCAGAACGATAATCGGGGCGGCGACAGCAAAAACATCGTTCTTAGCAGGCGTATCGTCACTCAGGAGGCCTTGATCAAGTTGGCGGAAGTTCACCGCCGCTTCGTCGACAAGAAGCGCGACGGGCGGCGCGTGATCATGCGCAACTGCGTGCTGGTGGAACTCGACATCCGCGGGCTCTGCTTCGCGCAGGCACACTTCATGGCCTGTCTGTTCTCCCGCGCCAACCTGACCGATGCGGACTTCAGCCGGGCGAGGCTGTTCGGATCGACCTTCGAGTCGGCGGACCTCACCCGGGCCAACTTCGAACGCGCCGATCTGCGTGCCGTGGTCTTCGACAAGGCCAACCTGAAGGATGCCCGCTTCGACGAGGCCGATCTGCGCCGCGGCGGCATCATCGCCAACAGCGGCAGCGGCGAGCAGGAGGTTTTCCGGGAAATCCGCTCCTCCTTCCGCAACGCCAATCTCAGCCAAACGAACCTGCGCAACGCGGTGCTGAAGGACGTCGACTTCACCGGCGCGACTCTGGAGGGGACGGAGCTCTACGGCGCCGACCTGCGCGGCAGCCGCTTCACCGGGGCGGAATTGAAGAGCGTGGTGCTGACCAACGCCCGGCTGCAGGAAGCCGACCTGCGCGGCGCGAACTTCGAAGACACCTGGGTGGAGCTTTCCGGCCTGCTGGCCACCCCCATGGAAGCCGTCGATCCGGTCACCCTGGTCCAGACCCTGGCCGACCACGAGCGCTGGGTAAGCAGCGACGGCAAGCAGGGCAAGCGCGCGGACTTCTCCGAACAGAACCTCACCGAGGTCGACCTTTCCGGCCGCAGTCTGGCAACGATCTCTTTCGCCAATGCCAATCTCAAAGGCGTCAACTTCGACGGTTCGGTGCTCGCGGCCTGCGACTTCTCCAACGCCAATCTGCGCAATGCCAACTTCTCGGGCAGCGATCTGCGCGGCGCCAACTTCATCGGCGCCCTGCTGGAGGAGACCCGCTTCGGCGACGCCAGCATCGGCGCGCTGCCGGAAACCGGCATGGAGACGGTTTTCCCGGACGGCTTCCTGCTCGACCGCAAAGTGGTCTGAGCGCTCACACGCGATCAGCGCGCGAAGACCGCCACCAGTTCCAGATGCCCCGACCAGGGAAACTGGTCGATGGGCGTCGCCTCCGTCAGCCGGTAGCCGCCGTCAACAAGGGTACGGGCATCGCGGGCAAAGGTGGTGGGGTTGCAGGACACGGCGACGATCACAGGGACCTCGCTTTCGGCCAGGGCACGGGCCTGCTCCCGGGCGCCGGTCCGGGGCGGATCGAACACCACGACGTCGCCGCCGGAAAGCTCGTCGGCCTGCACCGGAAAGCGGGCGAGGTCCCGCACCTCGGCGGTGATCCGTCTTCCGCCGTCCCTCCGGCGCGCCGCCGCCGACAGGGCGGCCACAGCCGGCTCCACCCCCTCGGCGGCGTAGACCTGCAGCCGCTCGGCCAAAGGAAAGGTGAAGGTGCCGCAGCCGGCAAAGAGGTCCGCGGCGGTCTCCGCCGTCTCCGGCACGGCGGCCAGGACGCGCTCGACGAGCGCCCGCTGCCCCTCGGTGCTCGGCTGCACGAAGCCGCCGGGCGGCGGCACCACAACTGTGCTGCCGAAGGTCAGCACCGGATCGCGGCGCAGGGCCACGGGCTCCGGGTCCTCACCGCCGCCACTCCAGGAAAGCCGGGCCAGGTCGGCGGAGACGGCGAAGTCGGCCAAGCGCTGCCGGTCCTCAAGTCCCAGGCGGTGCCGCGAGTCGATCAGCAGGTCGAGCCCGGTTTCGCTGTCCAGCGCGGTGATCCGCGCCTCCTCGCGCGGCTCCAGCAGCGCCACCAAGAGCTCGCGCAGCGGGCCGATCAGCGCGGTGAGCCCGGGTGTCAGCAGCAGGCAGTCCCCGATGTCCACCAGGCGATGGGACTCGCGCTCGTGATAGCCCAGCAGCAGCGTCTGGCCCTGGCGCTGCGCGGAGAGCACGACGCGCCGGCGCCGGCCGGGCGGTACCCGCTCCATCGGGTTCAGCCTTTCCGCCTCCAGCCCTCTCCGTGCCAGCGCCTGTGGCAGCAAGTCCGCTTTCCAGGCGGCATAGGCGGCATCGTCGAAGTGCTGCAGCGCGCAGCCGCCGCAGGGACCGAAATGCGGACAGGGCGGCTCGACCCGCGCTGGCCCCTCGGCCTGCAGTTCGACCGCTTCGCCCTTGTACCCGCCGCTGCGCTCACCGGTAATCCGCACCAACACGCGGTCACCGGGCAGGGTCATGGGTACGAAGAGCGGGCGTCCGTCACAGTCCGCCAGGCCGTCGCCCTTGGCCCCCAGGCTCTCGACCACGACCTCCATCTGGCGGCCGCCACCCTGCCGCGCCCTACGCCGCATGGAGGACCTGCAATCGGCAGGTTTCACGACCCCGACGAACGGCCGGGCTTGGTACTTTGGAATTCATGGTTGCTCCCACTGAGCGAAAGGCGCGAGACTGCGCCCAAGCCCACGCAGTGACAAGAGGGCGTTTTGCTTCCGGACCTGCCCGCGCATCACAGATGCAGCGGCAATCGGTCCCATCTTGGCATCGAAATTTAACTGGCCCTGGGGCGGCCCAGCCGTTGATATAGCGCCATGACACGAATCATCCTCTTCATTCTCAAGTGTTTCGTCGGCCTTTTTGCGGCCGTGGGCTTCCTCGTTGCCGCCGGAATTCTCTTTGCCGGCCTGCTGCTGCAGCGCTTCGACGGTTTCGAGCCGCAGCTGGCCGAACTGCCGGAGGAGACCGTGCTGGTTCTCGATATGGCCGACGGCCTGGTCGAAACGCAGCCCGACAACCCGCTGGCGCGTGCCTCCCTGGGCTCAGCGCTGGTGCTGCGCGACGCTATCGACGGATTGCACCGCGCCGCCCGCGACGAGCGGGTGAAAGCGCTCATCCTGCGGGCCGGCTGGGGTGAACCCGGTCTGGCCCAGGTGCAGGAGCTGCGCGCGGCCATCGACGACTTCCGCGCGCAAGGCAAACCCGTCACCGCCTTTGCCGAGACCTTCGGCGAGGCGGGCAACGGCACCCTGCATTACTATCTGGCGAGCGCCGCCGGGGAGCTCTGGGTCCAGCCCTCCGGCGACATCGACATCACCGGCTTTTCCATGCAGCAGCCCTTCCTGCGCCAGATCCTGGAGGACTACGGCATCCGCGCCCAGGTCGGTCAGCGTGAGGAATACAAGGGCGCCATGGCGATCTTCACGGAGACCCGCCTGCCGGAGCCGCAGCGCCAGAACCTGCAGCAGTATCTCAACTCCAGCCTGTCGCAGATCGTCACTGCGGTCGCCAAGGGCCGCAATCTGGAGACGACGGCCGTGCGCCAGCTCATCGATACTGCCCCGCATCGCGGGGCCGATGCCCTGCAGGCAGGCCTCGTCGACAAGCTCGGCTACTGGGACCAGGTGAGCGGTGCTGTGGAAACGGCGGCAGGGCCGGAGTCGGAGCTGGTCTCCTTGCGCGACTATGCCCGCGCAACGCGGGAAGACCCCGAAGACGGGCCGATCATCGCCCTGGTCCACGGCAGCGGCCCCATCGTCCTGGAGCCCGGCGAGAACGATCCCGTGTTCGGCCGCGTGAGGATGGGCGCCGCCGATGTGGTGAACGCTCTGTCGCAGGCGATCGACGACAGCGAGGTGGCGGCGATCCTGTTCCGGGTCGACAGCCCGGGCGGATCCTACGTCGGCTCCGACGCCATCTGGCGCGAAGTCCAGCGCGCCCGCGATCTGGGCAAGCCGGTGGTGGTTTCCATGGGCAACATCGCCGGTTCCGGCGGCTATTTCGTCTCCGCCCCCGCCCACAGCATCGTGGCCCAGCCCGGCACCCTGACCGGCTCCATCGGCGTGGTCACCGGCAAGTTCGCCCTGAACGACTTCTGGCGCGAACTCGGCGTCAACTGGGACGGGGTTCAGGCCGGTCGGCGCGCCAACCTCTGGAGCTCCAACGCTCCCTTTACCCGCGAGGAGTGGGAGTGGCTGCAGACGACCCTGGATGCCACCTATGCCGACTTCACCGACAAAGTGGCACGCGGACGCAACCTCTCGCCGGAGGCCGTCCAGGCGGTGGCCGGCGGGCGCATCTGGTCGGGCGAAGACGCCTTGGCCGCCGGGCTGGTCGACGACCTGGGTGGCTACCGCAAGGCGCTGAGCGTCGCCAAGGAGGCCGCCGGCATCCCCGCCGACGCCACCGTCCGGCTGCTGCCCTATCCGGAACGGCGCGATCCCTTCTCTGCGTTCTTCGAAGACACGCTGGGCGGGGAGATCGACAACCCGGCGGCCAAGGCCCTGGTGCGCAGTCTTGCCCGCCTGGCCCAGGCTCTGGCGCCGCTGATCGAAGCGATGGAGACGATGAGCGGCGATCCACGCGGTCAGACGCTGCATACCGGCCCGCTGCCGCAAAGCGTGCAGCCGCGGCAGAGTGTCTTCTAAGGGCAGAGTGGGTTCCAGGGGCAGAATGAGTTCCGGAGGCAGAGCCGCTTCTGGAGCCGGCGGAGCCCCGAACGCGCCGCCGCGGTTCGCCGCCCGGCAGGACTACGTCGACCGCATCGGCGACCTCGAGTACTGGGGACCCTTCATCGCCGAAATCCTGGCGCGCCACGGCCTTTCCGAAGACGGGGCTGAGCCGGTCGCCGGCATCAATGCGACCTACCCGACCTTTCTTTGCGGCACGGTGGTGGTGAAGCTGTTCGGCGGCTTTCCCACCTGGCGGCAAAGCCATGCCGCCGAGCGCGCTGCCATGACCAAGATCGCGGCGGTCCCCGCGATCATGGCGCCCCGGCTACTCTGTGAAGGCCGGTTGTACGACGATGCGGAGACCCCCTGGCCTTATCTGATCAGCAGCCGCATGAAGGGAACGGCGGCCTCCCGCGCGGGGCTTTCCTTCGCCGACAGGCGCGCCCTGGCCGGCGATTTGGGACGGCTGGTGCGGCGTGTCCATGCTCTAACGGTGCCGGACGCGGCGCGTCCGTCGGACTGGCCCGCGCCAAGCGTGGCGGAGGCGGCAACCAGAAGCTCCCTGCCCCCGCACCTGGCCGCCCAGGCCGAGGCGTTTGTTGCCGCTCTGCCATCCGGGGACCCCGTATTCGTTCACGGCGACCTCTGCGCCAACCATGTCTTTGTCGAAGACGGGCGTCTGGCCGGGGTCATCGACTGGGGCGACGCGATGGCAGCCGATCCTCATTATGAGATCATCCAGGTCCACCGCGATCTCTTCGCGTGCGACACGCGCCTCCTGCGCACCTTTCTTGAAGCCGGCGGTTGGGCGCCGGACAGGGACTTCGCGCTACGGTCCCTGGCTCAGGCGCTGCACCGCCAAGCCATTGGCCTTGCCCAGCACCATACCATGGACGTGTTCGAGCCCGTGGCCGCACGCTTTCCGCTGCACGACATCGCGACCCTGGAGGAACTCGCCGAGACGCTCTTCGCCGCATAAAAAGACGCTTCAGGGCGATGTCTTGCGCGCCACCAGGAGGAACTCCTTGTTGCCCTCCGGGCCGGTCACCGGGCTTTCGACGATGCCTTCGACCTGCCAGCCGGGCTGGGCGTTCATCCAGGCCCCGATGCGCTCGCAGACCTCGGCGTGCAGGGCCGGGTCGCGCACCACGCCGCCCTTGCCGACACGCTCCCTGCCGACCTCGAACTGCGGCTTGATCAGCACCGCGAGGCTGGCCCGCGCCCCGGCGAGGGCCAGGGGTGCCGGAAGCACAACCTCCAGACCGATGAAGCTGGCGTCGCAGACCAGAAGGTCGACCGGCTCCGGCACCTCGGCGGCGCTCAAGGTCCGGGCGTTGGTGCGTTCCAGCACGACCACGCGCGGATCGTTGCGCAGCTTCCAGGCCAGTTGGCCATGGCCCACGTCGACCGCATAGACCCGTGCCGCCCCGTTTTGCAGCAGCACATCGGTGAACCCGCCGGTGGAGGCGCCGATGTCGAGGCAGACCAGATCCCGCGGGTCGAGATCGAAATGCTCCAGGGCGTGGGCCAGCTTCAGGCCGCCGCGGCTGACCCAGGGATGATCCTGACCGCGCACCTCCAGCGGCTGATCTGCCGCCACCGCCTCGCCCGCCTTGCTGACTTTGCGCTCGCCGGCAAAGACCTTGCCCGCCATGACCAACGCCTGGGCCCGGGCGCGGCTCTCCACCAGCCCGCGGTCGACCAGCGCCACGTCGACACGGGACTTGGCCGGCCGGCTCATGCGGCCGGCAGCCCCCCATTGGGCAGCAGACGGCCGCGGCGATGGAAGCGCCAGACCGCAGCCAGCGCGACGAAGGCCAGTCCGACCGCAAGGCCGAACCAGACTCCCTCCCCGCCGAGGCCGAGCGGAAAGGCCAGTACGACGGAGGTCGTAAATCCGACCCCCCAGTACCCTGTCATCGCCAGCCACATCGGCACCTTGGTGTCCTTCAGGCCGCGCAGGGCCGAAACGCCGATGACCTGGGCGCCGTCGACAAGCTGGAACAGGGCGGCGATCACCAGAAAGGCGACCGCCAGTTCCACCACCGGCGCGTTGGCCGGCAGGTCCAGGTCGAGGAACAGACCGACGAGCTGTCGCCCGGCGAACCAGAAAACCAGGGCGGAGGCCGTCATGAAGAGGGTGCCGACCAGCAGCGACGACCAGCCGGCGCGGCCGACGGCGGCCTGATCGCGCGAGCCGGCCGCCAGGCCGACCCGGACCATGGACGCCTGGCTGATTCCCAGGGGCACCATGAAGGCCACCGCGGCGCATTGCAGCGCAATGGCGTGGGCTGCCAGGGCCTCCGTGCTGATCAGGCCCATGAGGAAGGCTGCGCCGGCGAAGAGGCTGGTTTCGGCCAGCAGCGTGAGGCCGATCGGCAGGCCGATGCGAAAAAGCTCACGGAAGCGCGGCCAGTCCGGACGCCAGAAGCGCAGCAGGATCGCATAGCGCTTGAAGCGGCGGTCCCGCAGCACGAATACCAGCATCGCCAGCAGCATCAGCCAGGAGACCACGGAACTGGTGATGCCGGCGCCCATGAGCTCCCAGCGGGGCAGGCCGAAATTGCCGAACATGAGGCCGTAGTTGCCAACGGCGTTGGCGGCAACCGCCGCCAGGGTGATGATCAGGACCGAGCGCGGGCGCGAGTGCGCTGTCGCGAAGCAGCGCAAGACAACGAACCACAGCGATGGCAGCATCGCCCAGGTGACCGCCTTCAGATAGTCGTCGGCCCGCAGGGCGATCTCCGGCTCCTGGCCGAAGAGCAGCAGCAGCCAGCGTCCGTTCCAGATGATCAGGCTGAAGAGGGCGGCAAAGAGCAGCGTCAGCCAGAACCCTTGGCGCACCGTTCGGCGCACCCCGCGGAAATCCCGTGCACCCAGCGCCTGGGCCGCCATCGGCGTGACGACCGTCGCAATGCCCATACCGAAGAGGTAGAGCGGTATGAAGATGTTCATGCCCAGGGCGCCGGCTGCCAGATCCGCCGGGCCCAGCCAGCCCATCATGACGATGTCGGTGGTGTTGATGCCGATCATCGCAAGCTGGGTGAGCGCCAGCGGCGCCGAGAGACGCAGGGTCGCCCAGATCTCGCGCCGCCAGAGCGTAAACGGCGCGGGAGCTGTCAGAGGGGCGGTTGTCTCAGCCATTGTCTTTGACATCGTTTGCACTATGAAGGTTACATATGACTACTAGAACCCGCATAAGATGCAGGTCGGTCATGCAAACGGCGACTTGAAAGCCTGAGGCCCAGGCGTCGCATCATCTGCCATGGGCTCCTGACAAAGGCAACGGCGAACAAGGGCACCGGATTGCGTATTTGTTAACAGTTCATTAATCATGGCAAGGCTAATGACCGATAGGGTCAAGCACTAGACATCCGGGACAATCACCGCCGCATGAACCCGATTCCCTTTGACGAGGTCCAAAGACTGGCCTCCCTGCAGGCTCTGGACATTCTGGACACGCCGCCGGAACCTGCATTCGATCGTATTACGCGCCTGGTCTCGCGGCAATTCGACGTTCCCATCAGCCTGATTTCCCTCATCGATCCGGCGCGGCAGTGGTTCAAATCCAAGGTCGGCCTGGATGTCGACGAGACGCCGCGCGAGTACTCCTTCTGCCAGTTTGCGATCATGGACAACCGGGTTCTGCAGGTCCCGGACGCGACCAAGGACCGGCGTTTTGCCGACAACCCGCTGGTTCTGGGCGACCCTGAGATCCGCTTCTATGCGGGCGCCCCGCTGGTCACGCGCAACGGCTTTCGTCTCGGCACTCTCTGCCTCATCGACACCAAACCCCGCGATGCGCTGAGCGAGGCGCAGCAGGCACAGCTGCGCGACTTCGCCGATCTGGTCATCGGGGAGATGGAACTGCGCCGCCTGCGCCGGCTCCTTGGCGCCGAGTCCCAGGGGATCAGCCAGGAGGTCGCGGGCGCATTGAACAGCCTGCGGCATGCCGAAGAGGAGCTTTCTCACCAGGCACAGATGGACGTCATCGCCCATGTGGCCCATGAACTCAGGACACCGCTCTCGGCAATGCTGGGCTTTGCCGAGATTATCAGGCGGGAGTTCTTCGGCCCGATCGAGGATGACCGCTACCCGGCCTACGCCTCAAAGATCGAGAACTGCGGACATCATTTGCTCAATGTCCTCAACGGGATGATGGATCTTGCGCGCGCTGAAAGAGGCGGGCTGCGCCTGCAGGAATCGGTGATCGACCCACAGAGCGTGGCCCACCAGGCGGTCGAATTGAGCCAGCCGGAACTGGACCGCTTCGGCGCCACGGCGACCATAAGCTGCGACCTGAAGGACCCCCGGCTGCTGGCAGACCACCATCAACTCACACAAATGCTGATCAACCTGATCGGCAATGCTGCCCGCCACGTCGCGAAGGGCAGCGAGATTGCCATTGTGACAGCACAGCGCGCCGATGGCGGCATCGACATCTCGGTCGCCGACCCCGGCTGCGGCATGACGGAAGCCGAGGTACGGCAGGCTCTGGCCCCCTTCAGCCGGGGCGACGACAGCGAGGCGCGGCACCCCTCGGGCCTTGGCGTCGGTCTGCCTCTGACCAAGCGCCTTATCGAGATGCATGGCGGGCTCCTGGCCATCGACAGCAAGCGCGGCGAAGGCACCAGGGTCACGCTCAGGTTTCCGGCTTACCGCGTGCGCGAACCCGGTGCCCCGGCCAGCACGCAGCCGATCAATCTGCAATAGACCGAGGGATAGCGCCGCCCCGGCGCGTCAGAACCCCACGATCTTCAGAGAAACGAAGTCTTCGACGGGCGCTCAGGCGCGGGCCGGCGACTCGACTTCCTGCTGGCCCAGGGCCTGCAGCGCCGCAGCCAGAATCCCTTCGCGATCGATGCCCGCCAGCGCCAACTGGCGCTCCGGCTTGTCGTGATCGATGAAGAAATCCGGCAGCGTCACCGGCCGGAACCGCAGCCCCTTGTCGAACAGTCCGTGGCGCGCGAGGAACTGCATCACCTGGGTGGCAAAGCCGCCGATCGCCCCCTCCTCCACGGTGATCAGCACCTCGTGCTCGCCGGCAAGGCGCCGCACGAGGTCCTCGTCCAGCGGCTTGGCGAAACGGGCATCGGCCACCGTCGTCGACAGGCCGCGGGCGGCAAGATCGTCGGCGGCGGCGAGCGCATCGGCCAAGCGCGTGCCCAGCGAAAGGATGGCCACTTTGCTGCCCTCGCGCAGGATGCGGCCCTTGCCGATTTCCAGCGGGCTTCCCCGCTCCGGCATGTCGATCCCCAGCGCCTCGCCACGCGGATAGCGCAGGGCGGAGGGCCGGTCGTCGATCTGACAGGCGGTCGCCACCATGTGCATCAACTCGGCCTCGTCGCTGGGCGCCATGACGACAAAGTTCGGCAGACAGCCCAGATAGGTCAGGTCGTAGCTGCCCTGGTGGGTGACGCCGTCGGCGCCGACCATGCCTGCGCGGTCTATGGCAAAGCGCACCGGCAGGCTCTGGATGGCGACGTCGTGGACCACCTGATCATAGGCGCGCTGCAGGAAGGTCGAGTAGATCGCCGCGAAGGGCCTGAAGCCTTCGCACGCCAGACCGGCGCAGAAGGTCACCGCATGCTGCTCGGCAATTCCGACATCGAAGGTGCGCTCCGGGAAGCGTTCGGCGAACTTGTTGAGACCGGTGCCCGACGGCATGGCGGCGGTGACGGCGACGACCTTGTCGTCATGCTCCGCCTCGGCGATGAGGCCCTGGGCGAAGACGTTCTGATAGGCCGGCGCCTTGGGGGCGGGCTTGGCCTGCTTGCCGGTGACGACATCGAACTTCGCAACACCATGGTACTTGTCGGCCGCCGCTTCCGCCGGCTCGTAGCCCTTGCCCTTCTGGGTCACGCAGTGAATCAGCACCGGGCCTTCATAGTCGGCGTCGCGCACGTTCTTCAGCACCGGCAGGAGATGGTCGAAGTTGTGGCCGTCGATGGGCCCGACGTAGAAGAAGCCCATCTCCTCGAACAGGGTGCCGCCGGTCAGCAGCCCGCGGGCATATTCCTCGGCGCGCCGGGCCGCCATCTCGATGGGGCGCGGGAAGCGCTTGGCGACCACCCGCCCCAGGCTGCGTACGGACTGGAACGGCTTGGAGGAAATGAGCTGGGAGAGATAGGCGCTCATCGCACCGACCGGCGGCGCAATGGACATGTCGTTGTCGTTGAGAATGACGATCAGGCGACTGTTCATGGCACCGGCGTTGTTCATCGCCTCGTAGGCCATGCCGGCGCTCATCGCCCCGTCGCCGATGACGGCAATCACCGCATTGTCCTCGCCGCGGAAGTCGCGCGCCACGGAGAAGCCGAGGCCGGCGGAGATCGACGTGGAGCTGTGCGCCGCACCAAAGGGGTCGTAGGGACTCTCCTTGCGGCTGGTGAAACCGGAAAGCCCGCCGCCTTGCCGCAAGGTGCGGATGCGGTCGCGCCGCCCGGTCAGGATCTTGTGCGGATAGCACTGGTGCGAGACGTCCCAGATCAGCCGGTCGTCGGGCGTATTGAAAACGTGATGCAGGGCCGTGGTGAGTTCGACGACACCAAGACCTGCCCCCAGGTGACCGCCGGTCACCGATACCGCCTCGATCATCTCAGCGCGCAGTTCGTCGGCGAACTCACGCAACTGGCTTTCATCGAGCTTTCGCAGGTCCGAAGGGTCGGAAACGCTGTCGAGCAGCGGCGTCGGGCGCCGATTATGACCGATCTCTGCCAAGGCTTCTGCCACTCCTTTGCTTTGCTCTTATGTCGCGGCTTTGCCGGCTAAGCCTTCCGGCCCCCACGTGTTCTCTGTCCCAGCCTGATCGCAGACGGGCAGCCGGCCTGCAGTCCGGCCTTACGACCGGCGCGAGACCACGAAAGCTGCCGCCTCTTTCAAAAGGTCCGCCTTTTGGCCAAAAAGATCAAGCCGCTGGCAGGCCGATACGACAAGGGCCTCCGCCTTGTCACGGGCACCCTCGATGCCAAGCTGGCCGACGAATGTGGCTTTTCCGAGACTTGCATCCTGGCCGGTCGGCTTGCCGAGCGCCTCCGGCGTACTCTCGGCATCGAGGATGTCGTCGGCGATCTGGAAGGCGAGGCCGAGGTCGCGGGCATAATCGGTCAGGGCCTGGCGCTGAGGCTCCGGGGCCTGGGCCAGGATGGCCCCCGCTTCGCAGGAAAACAGGATCAGCGCCCCTGTCTTCAGGCTCTGAAGGTGGGAGATCCCGGCCAGATCGAGCTCGGCGCGCGCCGGCGACATGTCGATCATCTGGCCGCCGACCATGCCCGCAGCCCCGGCTGCCTCGGCCAAGTGGCGCAGCAACTCCACGCGCACCGCAGGAAGATCGTGGGTCTCGGGCCCGGAAAGCACGGCAAAGGCCTCCGTCAGCAGCCCGTCGCCGGCAAGAATGGCGGTCGCCTCGTCGAAGGCGACGTGAACCGTCGGGCGGCCGCGGCGCAGGTCGCTGTCGTCCATGGCCGGCAGATCGTCGTGAATCAGGCTGTAGCAGTGGATCATCTCGATGGCCGCACCGACCCGGAGCGCCCGCTCCTCCGGCACATCGAAGAGGCGCGCCGATTCGCGCACAAGAAACGGCCGCAGCCGCTTGCCGCCGGAAAGCGCGGCATAGCGCATCGCCTCGATAACCCGTCCGCGGGGCCCTTCGGTCATCG
>NZ_JANQKD010000039.1 GCF_028281305.1 Pelagibius sp.
TGTCGTTCTGCTCGATGGCACCGGCGACCTCGTAGGCCTCCTCGATGGTGTAGGGGGCAATGGTGGCGAAGCTCTGCGCCACGTCCCAGGGGCATCCGGTTTGCGGATCGCGCAGCCGGGCCATGACATCCAACAGGCGGCCGATGGGGCTGGACGCCAGGTCGGATGCCGGGTCGGATGCCGGGTTGGGGGTCGGGTCGGGGGTCGGGGCGGTGGCGGTGGGGCGGTCATCGGGCATGGCCGCAATCTAGCCAAAGCCGACGACCACAGCCAGCACCAAGGGCCATGATTAACCGAGTGCAAAGCATTCTGCGGTACCACTTGCACCATGGCCGCACCCCAAATGCTTGCGGAGCAAGCCCCGGCGGGGACCTTTCACAGCCCCAGATCGCGGGAGTTCTACGACTACTGGCGCCGCCTGGCTCTGAAGCGTGGCGGGGTGCCGCTGCGCGATGACCTGGATCCGGCCGAAATCGCGAGCCTGCTGCCCTTCCTGTTCATCGCCGAGAAGGAGCCCGACAGCGGACGTTTTCATTTCCGCCTCACGGGTACCGGCATCACCGAGATCATGGGCCTGGAACACACCAACCGCTATCTTGACGAGTTGCTGGACGGCGAAGACCTCGAGAATGTGACGGCGATGTTCGACCAGGTCCTGGGCCGACGCGTCTGCATCCGTTCGGTCGAGGGGCTGACCTACGATGATCGCAGCTACGTCCGGGTGGAGATCTTGCGGATGCCGATGTGCGCCGGGGCAGGTGACTGCCGCCTCGTCATCGGCTGCCTCTCGCGGATCGAGAACGATTGCCGGCCCAATTCCATCACCGGGGCGGTGAAGGACAAGCAGGTAATTCACATCGAAAACGACAGACTGCCGCGCACAGCGTTCTGAGGCCAATGCAGCACGGCGCCGGGAAGGGGGGCAGCCCTCAAGGCGCCCCCCTGCCAAGGTTCCACCGAACCGCCGGTCAGCCCGCGGGGCTCACGCAGTAGTTTTCGAAGGTATTGGCCTCGCTCCATTCCTCCACCTCGTCGTGATCGTCGAGGGAGATGGAGAACTGGCAAATGCCTGAGAAGCCGGGCGTATAGCAACCGTTCGGCAGGCCCTGGGTGATCAACACCTGGCCGTTGGCCGGCACATTGGCAATCACCTGAGCGGGCGCAGCGCCGGCGGTCGGAAAGCTCGGCGTCCACTGGAAGCTGCCGCTGTCGCTGCCGCCTGCATTGCGGATCCAGAACTTGATCTGGACCGGAGTACCGCCGGTCGGCTTCTTCACACAGTAGCTGTGCTCGGGAAAGCCCTGCGGCAGACCATGTGGATTGTTGTAGAAGGGAATCACAACTAGGTTCGCCAGCTGGCTCGGCGTGTCCGGTCCGCTCTGCCGGCCGGGCCGCGGCTTTTCGGGGCGCGCCGGTGCCTTGAGGGTGGCCGGCCGGGGCGGCTTCGACGGCTTGACGACCTTCATCTGAGCTGCCGGACGCGCCTGACTGGCGGAATCCTGGGCGAGGCTGTCGCCAGGCAGGGCGGCGGCCAACGTCATTGCGGTGAAAGCCGCCACACTAAGGGAGGTGATCGCTCTGTTGGACATGGTTCTATCCTTTCGGCTGCTCTCCGGCCAGGGCCGGAAGCTGTGGCGTTAACCATCGGTCGCAGCCGCCGCGCCGCAGGTTCAATCGGAAGAGCGGGGCAGGGCGCCGCAAAGGGAGTAGGGGGATGAACGAGGGCAGGGCCGTCAAAGCGGTCATCTTCGATCTCGATGGGACCTTGGTGGACTCGGCACCGGATATCCACCGGGCGGCCGCAACGCTGTTGAGCGAGCGCGGTCACGCAAGCCCCGATCTGGAGACGGTCAAGCGCTTCGTCGGCAACGGTGTCGCTGTCCTGGTCGAACGGCTGCTCGACTGGGCCGGTGAAACGGGCGACGCCGAAGCGCGGGCGGCTGCCACGTCGCGGTTCCACGCGATCTACGGGGCGGCTCCAGCGGTGCTTTCGCAGCCCTTCGACGGTGTCCCAATGACATTGGAGTCGCTGACCGAAGCCGGATACCGTCTTGGCCTTTGCACAAACAAGCCGCTGGCGCCGGCCAGGCAGATGCTCGCCGCGCTTGGCCTGGCCGAACCGATCCGGGCCGTCGTCGGCGGCGACAGCCTGCCGGTCCGCAAACCCGATCCCGAGCCGCTGCTGCATGTGGCCAGGGCGCTGGAGGCGGAGCGCGAACAGGTCGTCTACGTGGGGGACAGCGAGGTGGATGCCGCGGCCGCCCAGGCCGCCGGCATCGCCTTCGCGTTGTTCACGGAGGGTTACCGCAAGACGGCGCCGGACGAAATCCCGCATCACCTGCGCTTTGCGCACTTCGGTGATTTGCAGGGGCTTCTGGAGGGCTTCCGCGGCGCGCGCGCCTAAACTGGCCGCGCACAAAAGAAAGATGCCGGCGCCCTGAAGTCAGGACGCCGGCACCGAACGAAGCCGAGAGAGGGACCGCGGAGTCTAGCCGCGCGGCTGGACGCGCAGCTTGCGGGACTTGATCGGATCCCCGCCAGGGCCGGGCTTGCTCGGCTTCGTCTCAAAGCCGCCGACGCCGTTGATCTTGCCGTCGCCGTCGCAATCGAGCTTCACGTTCAGCTTGGCGGTAAAGGTGTTGTTCTCGTTGCTTTCGGAAACCTGTTTGTTGGCGTCCATAACAACATCGACCGTGTTCATGCCTTCGCGCAGATCCATCTGCCAGGTCTTGAAGGGGCGCCAGCTGTTGGCCGCCAGATAACCCGGCCCGAAGGGATGCACGCCGACCAGCACCTTGTCGCGGTAGACCTTGGTGGTTGATGCGCCGGCGTCACTGTCACCCTGGTTGCCGGGCTGGTAGTCCATCTGGACGAAGCGGCACATGTCCTGATTGGGTCCGGCTTGGGTCTGAATGACGGGACCCATGTCGTCCAGCACGACGACGCCGCCGCCGACCCAGTTCTTGTTGCCGATGTAACCGACAGAGATGGTGATGTCCGGCTTGCCGACCGTCAGACCGCCCGGAGCGTTGAGCTGAGCGCTGGCGCCGCCCGGCAGAGCAAGAGAGAGAGCGGCCACCGCCGCTGCAGCGGCACCGGCAAGCTTTACATTCATACGCATTGTGTTGACCTCACTGATATGGTCGCGCGCCCTGGCGCTGGAATTCAGTGAGGTAGTCGCGGCGATGCCCGAGAAGGTTCAAAACCCGGCCCGGGTCCGCGAGGCTTTGCAGCTGAGAGGCGACTCTCAGACCGCAGGCTCACGCGACAGGGAGGGCCCGGAAGGCGGACAGCGCACACACACCAGGCCCCGCAACCTTCTCTGGATCGCGCATAATGTATACTTCTGGAAGATCAGAGGTCAGTCTGTGCCCGGTCTGTTCCGCCTCCGCAGGGCCGGTGATCACCGAAGCGCCGAGGGCGGCGCAGAAGGCTAGGGCGGCCCCGTTGATCCCCTTGGCCCAATGCAATAGTTCAAGTTTCCGCTGATGGATAAGGCGAGCGCGGTCGGACTTGGCTCGCCAAAGGGCCAGATGCTCTAGCGCGATGTCGGCGGCGGTCCCGGACATGTCCGCAAGCGCCAACATGTTTTCTTCAGTTGGGAATGACCGGCCTCGGATCATCGCGCTCAGAGCAGCGCTCGAAATCTTCATTCGGCGCGCGACTTCGGCGGCGGATCGAATTCTCTGATTATCCATGATCTTTTCGACGTAATCGGCGCAGCTTGGGACGTCTCTCGGGTCCAATGGGGCAGGATTGGCCTCTGGGTAATGGGTTTCGTCCAGGGGGTCCTGGTAGCCGTGAAACCCTTTGTCGATAGTGCTCATGAAGACCTCCACGTCGAATCGGAGGTCATGCTACCAACGGAAATCGGCAATTAACAGTTGCTAAGCCTAAATCGTTAATTAACGATTGACATTCCGCTACATGTGGTGTGCAGTTGCGCCCACGACACCGGATATCGGGCCTCCACCTAGATCTGGTGTCTATGCCTCTCCCCGTAGGCAGCGGTGGCGCTCCGACCCCTGACAGCGCCACCGCCGGGGAGCGGGAAGGGGGTCAGGGGAACGGCAAGGGGCCTTCATGAAACACCGCGAGATTTTCGTTGCCGTCACGGTCACAGCCGGTCCGACCGCGCGTCTCTCGCTTCCGAGTTTTTGCCCGCTGGCGCTGCCCCTGCCAGCGGGATTTTTGGGAGGGGAAGCCGGGGCGTTTTCCGCCCCGGCCCCCGACCTTCTGGCACGGCCCTTGCCCCTCCCAAAAACCCTTGGGGCTCTGCGCGAAGCGCGCCTAACCACCATCGGAGAGAGGTTCTAGTCATGTCCCGTGAAGTCGGAAATTTGGTCTACTTCCCTGCCGACAAAGGCAAGGGTGAGTACTACTTGGGCAAGCTCGACCTGCCCGGCGCGACCGGCAAAATCTGTCTGGTCCCGAATGCCAACAGGCGGTCGGACAACTCCCCCAGTCTGGTCTTAAAGCTTCACGGGGCCGGCGGCTGGGTCGAGTACGGCGCGGCCTGGATCAAGGCGATGCAGACCGGCGAAGACTTCCTGTCGATCACGGTTGATGCGCCGAACATGGACAAGCCGATTTACGTCGCGGCCTTCATGCTCGATGACGATGAGGCCAACGGCGAGAAAGACCACTGGCGCATTGTCTGGGGTAGGCCGCGCGGCGCCAAGACGCAACTCGTCCCCGCTGGCAATGGCATGCCCGATGACGAAATCCCTTTCTAGGTACGAGATCACGCGAGGGCGGGTTGAGAAGCCCGCCCTTGCCTATGCCGATCCGAAGGTCTCCGGCTACCCGCCTTTGCTCGGGCAGCGTTGCAAGCGCTGTAATCGCCTTGGCGGCGGTCTCTACATAAGCCGTGGGCTTCGGAAGTGTGGCGCTTGGCGTGACTGCACCACCTGCGGCCTGCGTGTGCGGCTGTTGTTTAGCCCGCTGCCGGAGGCGGCGCGGGAGTATCTGAAGCGGACGCGCGGCGACTTCGGACATCGCGACGATGATCTGTGCAAGCGCTGAGATCACCAAACGGGGGGATGCTGTAGCACCCCCCTCTACGATGACAGGACTGGCGGACTAATGGACATCGTACACACTGGATTTGACGGGCTCGACGTTGCCTTTCAGGGCGCGCTCCCCGCTTCGGTTCTCGCTGCCCTGGAAGCGGCCAAGGCAGCGGCGCAAGAGGGTAACGCGGATCAGTTGGTCCATCTTGGGCCGGGCAGGGTTGCGATGCACGTCGGCCAGGTCGGGGCGCGCGGCGGCTACATGTATCGCTGCGACACCGGCCCGGACGGTGCGACGTGGTTCTTTAAGCGCGGGCGCGACCCTCAGGACTGGAACCTGAGGGTTTCGTGCAAGTCGATGATGCTTGCCGTTCACGGCTATCAGGGCGCCCGTGATCGTCTTTATGAGACCTTGGAAGGGCTCGGGGCCTCGGTGCTGTCTGAGAGCATCGGGCGGGTTGATTTCTGCGTTGACTTCCATGCGCCGGGGTTCCGGTTGATACCGGAGCAATTCGTCTGCCACTGGCATACGAAGATCAAAGAGCATGGCGGATTGGACCAAAGCGATTTCGGTGTCGTCCGGACAGGCAACCGGATCACGTCCGTTACGATTGGCTGTCTGCCCGGTCGCCAGATCATCGTCTATGACAAGCGGGCAGAGGTGCTGTCGAGGCGTAAGGACCATTGGTGGAAGATTTGGGGGCTCGATAAGGCGGACAGGTCTGCGCGGGTCTGGCGTGTCGAGGTTCGCGCTGGAAAGGATCACCTGAAAGATTGGGGGATCACCACCTGGGAAGATTTGGACGCTTCGATTTGTGACGTGTTCAAGATGGCCCTGCGGCGGGTCCGCTACCTAGACCCCGAAGACCGGGACAGCAATGTTACGCGGCGCGGTCTTCATGCGATCTGGCGACACACCAAGGCTGCTGTTGGTGATGCCCTGGTCGAACACGAAAGTGGACTGTGTCCTGATGAGGCGCGGCGTGTTGTCCGGGGTGTCGCGCGGCGAACCTATGAGGGTCTGTTGTCGGGTATTGCCGTGTCCTATGCCGTCGTGCGGGGGGTCCCCGAACACCGCTTGACCGAAATTGCTGATGACATCGCGGCGCGGATCGTCCGGGACATGCGCGCCGATCTGCCCAAGTTCCTGGGCAAATACCAGCGGGCGCGGGATCGCCTGCATTTCATTGGAGAAGATGATGACCGGAAAGCCGGAGACCCCGCTCTATCATGATGCGCTGGCCCTGCAACAAGACACGGAAGCGTTCATCCACTTCCCGACTGCAAGGCAGTTGTTGGAGGCACCGAAGATGGTTATTCGGCTGGTGCGGCTTTTGACGGTGGTTGCGCGCCGTGTCGAGCTTATCGAAAGGCGAAACAATGGGCAGCGCTGACACGGCGATCGGGTCTTATCCTTGCCTCCGTTGCGGTCGTCCGGTCGCCATGAAGCGCACCGCCAAGGGTGTGCGCGGAAACTGCCGCAAGATCGACGGCGGCTGCACTTACCAGCATGTTTTCGGGTCGAAAGACCCGTTCCCCGAGGCGTGGCCGGAAATGGGCTTGAAGGCGGTAAAGCCGGTAGCGGTTGAACCGCAGCCGAAGGCGGACCCGCACCCGGACCCGAAGCCGCAGCTATCCTCTGAACCCGAACCGGAGACATCGGACAATGGACGAAATGAGCATCCCTTCTGGAACCTCTGAGGAAGTCCCTGGCGCGCACCTTGACGCGATTGAGGTGGCGCCGGAGCCCGGCCAGGAAGAGACCTCACAGCCTCCCGGTGAAGCGTCGGTGCCTGTCACGTCTGACGGTTTCCTGACCTTCGATGCATGGCACGCCGGGTTTTGTCAGGCGTTTGTGTTGTCGGGTACGTTGACCGGTCTTGCCACGCTGCGCGGCGCGCCGGAAGCGCCGACCTCCGAAGAGGCATCCCGTGCGATCTATGACACGGCTTGCGAGACCCCGGCCCTGCATTGGCTGGTGAAGCCGGGCATGAAGTGGTTGCAGCGGGTGACGGTCATTGGTGCCTTTGCGCTGCCGGTTGTGGTCGGGTGTCGCCAGGAGTTGAAGGCGCGACGGCAGCCGCAGGCATCGGGTCCGATTGCGCCGGCTGCCAGTGAGCCTGTACCCGAAGACGGGGCCGCGCTCGCATGAAGGATGCCCAGTGTACTGCGATCTACGGGCGGCGCGGGTCCGGCAAGTCCACCTTGGCAAAGCGGCTGATCGGCAAACATCGGCGGGTGGTGGTCTTCGATCCCATGGGCGAGTATGCGGCCCTGTCGATCTTCCGCCGGGCCGATAGCGTTGAAGAGGTCCGCCGCCTTCTGCGGGCGGGCTGGGCGCGCGGTTTCAAGATTGCCTATGTCCCGCGCGCCGATCACAAGCGAAGCCTTCATATCTTGGCGTGTCTGATCTGGGATGCCCAGGCGCCCTATGATGCGGGTCAGGACACGCGAAAGATTTTGCTGGTGGTTGAGGAAATGAACCTCGGCTATCCCGCTTCCAAGCTTCCCTCTGATCTGTACGGCATGACGCAGGTTGTCTTGCAGGGGCGGCACCGGGGCGTCGGGGTGATCGGCATCACACAACGCCCGGCGCTCGTGTCTCTCGACTTCCGAGGGCAGGTTGCGGAGACCTATGTTTTGCCGCTCTCGGCGGGTCAGGACACGACGGCGGTGACGGACGTCTATGGGCGCGAGCATCAAGCTCAAATCCGGTCTCTGAAACCGCACAACTGGCTGCGATTTCATGATGGGGGCGCCTCGGCAGGGCGCAACCCGAAGCCCAGATAATCGAGTTTCGTTCCCAAATGGCGCGCGGCGGCCCTGGCGGGCTGTCGCGTGTCCGGTGTCGTGTCCTCTTTTGGTTGACGCGTGGGCGCGGGCGCGTCCAGGTCGATGGGATCGAAGCTAAGGGCGGCGCTGTGAAGATCGACACCACTATTGTCATGTCAGGCGTTCTGGCCGGTCTGATCGTCGTCATCCTGAGACGTGTTTTCTTCCCCCAACAGAAGGCAGAACCATGACCATCAATTCCGTTGTCAAGGCCGCCGTCCCGGTGGTCATCGGCGTGTTCCTCGCCGGGCTCCTGATGAACGCTCTTCGCGACAACGATTTCGTGAAGAACGCCATCGACGGTTTCGACGGCTGATCGACCCTCAACGCTAACTCGGAGGGTACGGCCATGCCGAACCGTGAAATTGTCGTCACCAACTCGTTCAATGCGGTTGCGCCAGGCCAAAAGGCCACGCTCGAATTGGCCGTTGGTGATCTGGTCTACTACGACCTGCTGATCCAGTACGGTACGTCCACCGCTGGCGGCCCGACCCGCGCCAACATGGAAGCGGAGATCACGCAGGTTGCCATCAAAATCAATGGCAAGGTGCAGCGGGTCTTTTCGGCGGCGCAGCTCTTCGCGATCCAGGAGGTGAACGGCATCCAAGTTGCCGATGGTTTCCTGCCGATCTTCTTTGCTGAGCCCTGGCGGCGCTCCGTCGCCGGTGAAGAGGTCTTGGCCTGGGGCATGTCTGATGTGGACACCTTCACGGTGGAAATCGACATCGCGCCGGGCGCCACCAATCCGACCTTGGAGGCGCGGGCAACTATCAATCGAGTGGCGCGGCCTCTCGGCCCAATCGTCAAGTGGCGGCGCTTCTCGGTCGATGCATCGGCGGTGGGCATTCGCAACCTGACCACCCTACCGAAGCTGGACGCCTACTTCCGGATGCACGCCTTTACGGCGAACATCGGCAATGTCGAGGTGACGGTGGACCAGCGGGAGCACTGGAACCTTGCCGATGCCCAGGCGCGCACGATCTACGCGAACAATGGCCTGACGGTCCCGGCCTCCATCACGTCGGTGATCTTCGACTACACCCAGCAGGTCTCCAATGCGCTGCCCATGGTGTCAGGCGAGGGAGCGGCGGCCAAAGCGGTTTCCGAGTTCCGCGTCGACTTCGACATCACCGTCGCCGGTGCGTTCACGCTGCTTACGGAGACGCTGGGCGTCCGCGACTAAGGAGGCGCTAGGCCATGGATTTCGATCTTGGGGCGGTGTTCTCCGACCTGTTCGACACCGCAAAGGGGGTGTTCAATCGTGCTGTGGACTTCGAGTTCACGCGTAAGGAGTTGGACATCCAGCGGGAGATAACCGCATTCAACGCGGCCCAGGCCCGCGATGATCTGGCGCGGCGAAACTCCTTCAACACCAACGGCGGGGTGCCCAGCACGTCGGGTGGGATTTCGACCGGCACGGTGGTGGTCATTGCGGCCTTGGGTATCGGCGGTCTGTTGCTCTTGCGGCGGTGAGGTGACGCGTGATTGCGCCCATGCCGCTGCCGCCCAAACCGAAGGGGCCGGACGTGCCGTTTGATCCTCTCTCACTGCTTTCGGCGCCGCCGTCCTTTGCGGGTGGTGATGCAGGTCCGGCCTTCTCGCGTTCGGGCGACATCACCAACATTCAATCGGCGCCTTTCGTGGTGGGTCGGGACGCGGCGGCGGCTGGCGTCACCACCGGCAGCGCGTCTTCTGTTCTCGGTAATCCGCTGTTGCTGGCGGCCATCGTCGGAGGTCTTGGACTGTGGATCATCTTCGCCAGGAAGTGAGCCTCACGGAAACGGTTTGGGATGCCCAGGCCGTGCTCGACCTGTCGGCCCTGAAGGATGATGTGGGGCTTGACTGGTATCGGGGCGAGGTGAAAGCCGGGCGGCTGGCGGTCTATGGCGCGCACCTCGGCCGTCAACGGGTTGGGACGGTTCTCCTGCGGTACGAGCAACTCGACAAGGGGCGCGAAATGGTCATCGTCGCGGCGGCCGGGTACTCCCGCGCCGATCTGGTGGCCTTGTTCTTGCCCAGGCTGGAGACAATCGCGCGGCTCTATGGCTGCCGTTCGGTGCGCTTCCATACGGTGCGCGCGGGGCTGGTCAGGAAGGCGCAGCGGCGCGGCTATGCGCCCGTCGATATCGTCCTGAGGAAGGTGGTCGATGGGCGGTAAATCATCGAGCAAGAGCGAAACCAAGTCGCAACAGACAGACCGCCGTATCGCCGCGACCGATCAGGCCCAGGTCGCGACGGATGGCGGCAACATCACCAACGACATCCTGGTCGAAGACCTTGACGCCGATTTGGCTGAGACCGCTTTTGGCTTCGCTGGCGAGACGGCAGAGGGCGCGTTGTCCGCTGCGACTGAGGCGCTGAAGATCGTCCAGCAAAGCCAGGAAAGCGCCCTGGAGGCGCAGGCGGCGGTGGGCGAGTTGGGCGGCCTGAAGTCGTTTCTCTCGACCGGCACCGCCATAGCCGTCGTTGCCGGTGCCGCATTCGTCCTATCGCGAGGTAAATGAGCATGGCTGGCGCAGAGGTCTACGCAACGTTCCGCTACACGGTTGCCGCCGGGGCATCCGAGACCATTCCCGCTGTCGGCAGCTATGTTGCAATCCTGGACGCCAATCAGACCTTTCATGTGGCGCTGGATGACGACACGCCCCAGGAAATTCAGTCCGGGCTGACCATCCAAATGGAGCCGGGCGAACGGTTCGAGAAGGTCACCATTGACAATTCGCAGAACGGTGCGGACTTGACGGTCTTCCTCGCCATCGGAACCGGCGAGTTGCGGGACGCGCGCTTGTCGCTGTCGGGCGAGGTTCAGTTGGCGACACCCACGGGGCTGATGACCGATCCCGATGTTGCCATGCTGGCGGGTGTGGCTGCGCAGGTGCTTGCCGTGAACAACAGCCGCAAAGAGGCGTTTGTGACCAACCTCGCGAGCAACGCTGTGGCTATCCGCGTCGGTGACAGCAACGTGGGTGCGGCGCGCGGTATCGAGCTTTCGCCGGGTCAGACGGCGGTGCTTTCGACTGAAGCGGCGATCTGGGTCTATTCGCCCAGTGACCAACCTGTCGCCGTTACGGAGATCGAACAGTGAGCGCCATCGTCGGCGGTGGCGGCGGCGCATATCGCTTGCTCGATCAGCGGGAGCTTTCCGGCTCCACCAACGTCGTTGATTTCACCGACCTCCCGATCAGCGTCTATGAACATTTCGAGGTGCGCTTTTCCCGCCTCGTCCCGGTCAGTGACAATGTGGGCTTGTCCATGCGGATGCGCGTGGTGGGCGGCGGGTCCTTCGCCAACGGTGGCTTCGACTATGAATTCACGTCGGCGGCGCACACCTCGGCCAATCCGAACTATAGCGGCGTCGGCAACAATGGCAGCGGCCAGATACAGTTGGCGGGGGCGCTGGGGGCGGCGGCAACGGAGTCGGCCAACGGGATCGTCCGGATTGCGAACCTTGCCAGCACGACAAAGTTCAAGGTCGTCTCCGCCGAGGTCTTCTTTGTCAACGCGTCCGATCAGGCAACGCGCTATGACACGGTGGGTCACTTTCAGGGTTCGGCCGCGGCGGTCGATGCTCTTCGGTTCTTCGCGACATCCGGAAACATGGCGGCGGGCCTCTTCCAACTCTTTGGCGTGAAGGGGCGCTAGCATGCCTTCTCCAAAGGACATCTCCGGGTTTCTTCTGGTCGGTCTGGCCGGTGCCTTCGCGCTGCTGTCGCGGCGCACGCTGGCGGGTGAGGGGCCGCAGTCGCTGGGCGCGGTGGCGACCCTGGCGCAGTTCACGGTGGACCGGCACAAGTTCAACGTCGACCCCAAGATGGCGATCCGGATCGCCTACATTGAAAGCAGCTTCAACCCCTCTGCAATCCGCTACGAGCCCCACCTGGGCGATGCGTCCATAGGGTTGATGCAGACCCTTCTGGGGACCGCGCGCTGGCTCGAAGTGGACATGGGCCACAACTCGCACACGGCCTCTACGACGAGCCTGCTTGATGCCCAGGTGTCGATGTACTTCGGCTGCGCCTATCTCCACTGGCTGCGGCGCTGGCGGGGGTCTACGCGCTCCGACGAGTGGGTGGTGCGCTCCTACAACGGCGGTCCCGGTCACGGCAAGGCGACGGACGACTATTGGCGCAAGTACCGCGAGGCCAGGGAGAAACTCGGCTGATGCCTGTCTTGATCCCCATCGCTGTTATCGCCGGTGGCGTCTGGCTGATCGGCCAAGGTCTGAAGGCTGCGGGCGAAGGCGTCGAAGACACGGGCGACGGCGCCCTGAAGATCGCCGGGGCTGCGGCCATTGGCGTCGGGGCCTGGATCGCCGTTAGGAGGCTCGGGTGATCAACGTTCTTAGTTTCATTGCCGAGCTAGGCATGCTGGCGGTCTTGCTGGGGGTGTTCTACCGCATCGGCAAGATCGAAAGCGCCATTGAGAGTATCCAGTCTCGTGTAGAGGCGCTGGAGCGCTGGCGCGAGATTTTCCACCCCAACATCAAAGTGTGAGGTGATCCATGTTCGACTACCTTCGAAAGCGTCTCAAAGAGCCTTCCACCTATCTCGGTCTTGGTGCGCTGACCCTGGGCGCGGGTGAGCTGTTCAAGATCAAGGAAGCCGGCGACATCGCCGGTGCGATCGGTGCGGCGGGGGAGGCCGTGACACAAGGGGGCGAGGGCGGCCTGGTGACGGGCCTTGCCCTGCTGGTGTCGGGCATCGCCGGGGCCTTCCTGAAGGAAGGGCGCTAGGCCGATGACCGGCACGTCTCCGCTCTTGCCGGGTGGGTTCAAGCGTTCGGCGTGGCCGGACCTGACCCCGGCGGATCGTGCCGTCTTCCTGCAGGAGGTCGTGTTGCTGACCGGCTACCAGGTGCTGGGCAACGTCAACTATGACAGCAGCCTTGAGCCGATGCTCTACGACCCCGCGGGCGACCGGCTGGTGTCGATCTCCGGTGACGAAATCCCGGCGAACCCCATTGAGGTGGACATCACAAAGGGGTTCTTCACTGAAGGGCGCAGCGGCGAAGACATCGTGGCCGTGGCCGTCTTGTTGGCGCTGGTCTTCGGCGTCCTGATCTTTTCCAGCAGACGATAGGAGGTTGCTATGCCTGTAGGGCGCAAGCGCAATGGCCAACTGAAAAAGGGCTACCGTTTCGTGAAGGGCGGCGGTGGCCGGGTGGTGAAGGCCAAGAGCGCCAAACGCACCACCCGCAAGCGGCGCAGCACGCGCCGCCGGAGGCGCTGACATGGCCGGGCGCAGGAAGGCGCAGGCGCGCGGGCCGGGTGGCCGCTTCGTGAAGGCAGATCCGGCATCGTCAAAAAAGGCGGTTCTGGCCGAGAAGCCGAGGCGCCGCCGGATCAATGGCCGGATGGTGATCGGTCGCTAGGGCGGTCCTGCAGCCAGGCACGCTCTGTCTGCTCGCGGATTTTGATCTGCTTCTCGATAGCGGTTGCCAGATGATGCATGCTCGCTTCCCTGAGGCGGTCCGCTGTGTCCTTCAGCCATGCGATAAGGAGCCCCTGAAACGCGCGGCCAAGGTCTAGGGCGATGCCGAGGGCGAAGATCAGGGGCAAGGCGAGGAAGGCGGCCACTGGAATCAGCCTTGCCCGTGCCCAGGCTAAAATCTCTTCTTTGGTCAATAAAAAGCCCCTTCAAGCTGCAAACGGACACACGAGGTCAGACAGACCTCAGGTTTCTTTCCGCTCAGCAGCCCGTGAAGGGGCTGAATTGGCTACCAACAATGTCTCACCCGGAAATGGGCGCGTCAACCGGATCGGTAGGAGAACGCTTCGGATTTCCTGGACAACCTAGGAAGATCAGCCGCTTTCTTGGTTATTTGACCTCAAGTAGCCCGATGCATGCCAATAGGCTCCGCGCTCTTCACTTTCGACAATCTGCGCTAGGGCAAGGCTCTTCGCCGCGTCATCAAGGTAGCTCTGGGCAACGGGCGAATGTGCCACCAGCGCTCTCAGGTGAGCGAGGGCAGCTTTCATGGCGTCCTCGGTCGCGGTGTCGGGCCAGTCGGCGGGCGGTGTTCTCGGGCGCCCGCGCTCGTCCCCCAGCCGGATCATGGCTCACTCCGCCGCGATGGCAGCGGTGGCCCTGAGGGTCTTCTGGATGATCCGGGCAACGGTGGAGGGGTGCAGGTCCAGGCGCCCGGCAATGGCGCCGTTTGTCCAGCCTCGCGCGGCCAAACGCATGATTTCCCGGTTGCGCTTCTCGCGGGCCTCTTCGGCGCGGCGCTTCTTGCCGTGGCGCCAGTGGACCTGGACGGTTTCGAGCGCAACGCCGGTCTCTGCGGCCACCATGGCAATGGCCCGGTCTTCGGGCATGGACTGCGCCCGTGCGGCGACCAGATCGGGCAGGGTGAGTAGAAAGGCGATCTCGCGTTGTGCTGTGGCCCAGCGTTCGATTTCGCCGTGACGGCGCTCTGCGGCGGCGCGCAGGGCCTCGGCTTGGTCGTCGTGGGCCTGCGCCAGAAGTCGCAATTCCTCCGGGCGCAAGCCGCGAAGGATCGCGGTTGGGTACATTGCGCCGTCACGCTGTCAAACCCTCTACGGTCGAAGAGCTTATCCAGCTACGCAACCTGCTCGCAAATGTTTGAATTTGTGACAAATACCAGGGAACGAGGCGGCGCCTGACCCATCCCCTGAAAGCGCGCATAATGTATATTATGGAAAATATAAGATATACCGGGAAGCCCGGAAGTCTTGGCGCCGCCGACCTCCTGGGCCGCCGCCTGGGCCTGCGTGCGCCCCTGAACGGCTGCCCCCAAGAGACTAAGGGCCGCTGAAGCGGCCCTGTCGTCTTCTTCCGCTTCCGCGTGATGCACGGAAGCGTTCGAACGGTTCGGCGTCAGGCTGCCTCGACCGTCCGGTTGTCGTTGGCACCCTGGTCGACGCTCTTGTCGGCGCCCTTATCGGCGAAGGACGCCGGCGTCACGCCACGCTGCGCCAGAGCGGTTGCCAGGTAGGCCTCGCGGCGCGGCCGCGGGTCGTGGCCCCGGGCCACCATGTCGATGTCGCCGCGGCACAGCCCGATGTCGTCGAGGTCACGGTCGCTCATCTCGCTGAGCGTCTGGTAGATCCGCCGGTAGGCCATGTACTTCGTGACCTTCGCCGTCGCGGCCTTGGCCAGGTGGCCGACCGCAGTGAAGAGGTTCAGCACGCCTTCGGCCACCGCCATAGAGCGGATGACTTCGGCACGGACCACGGGGTCTTTGATCTGATCGATCGGAACAGTATTCATCGTCTTCTTCCTTCACTTCAGCCGCCAGCGATCCTGGCGGCAAACCATGCACTCCGGGAACCCGTGGCCTTCTGCGATCCATCAGTCAGTTCGTAAGGCCGGCCGCTCCCGACAGGTCACATATGGGGCAATCGGATGCATTTGTGCAGCGCGATTGTTGCACCGCAGCAATGCACGAACAGCATGGCATCCTTAAAGGGGAATTAACGTGGAGTTACAGGTCTGTAACCAAAGCTTCTCAAAGGCTGTCAGAGCCGGACTCCCGCCTCAGCCCTGGGTCGGATCCCGGCCCGCAGAGGCCGCTTCGCCGGCCCTGCCGGCCTTGTAGATGTCCTTGATCTGCCGGGCCATCAGGCGTTCGGGCTCGACGGGTATCTCAAAGCCGAAGGGGCGGTAGAGATCGTGGGCGTCAGCCGTTGCCAGCATCCAGCGGCGCAGGCCCTGCAGGGCCGGATGCCCCATAATGCAGGCAATCAGCCATTGTCCAAGGCCCTGGCCGCGGGCGGCTTCAAGAACAAAGACATCGCAGATCCAGGCAAAGGTGGCCTTGTCGGTAACCACCCGGGCATAGCCAAGCTGCCCATTCGGCCCATAGAGGCCGAAGTTCAGGGAGCCGGCCACTGCCCTTACTACGGTCTCCCGTGGGATCGCCTTGGACCAGTAGGCAGTTTCCAGGAAGCCATGGACCACCGTCATGTCCAGCCGGCCGGGATCGGTGCTGACCTCGTAATCCTCTTTGATCCAGGACTCGCTGCCGCTCATAGGGCCCCTCTCCTGCAGCCTCAGGCCCGGCCCCGCTCCATCAGGCGAGAAGGCTCTGCCGCACTCAACCTAAACCTTAGACATCGCAACTTAATTGGCGGATGCGATGCTGTCGCTCTATAATCCGCGGCAAGCGGGGAATGCTACCCCAAAAACAATACGTTCAGGGACCGGGTTCATGTCACTGGGAGTTCGCTTCGGGGCCGCTGCGGTGGCCTCTTTTCTGCTTTTGAGCCTCGCTGCCGCGGCGGCGGGTGCGGAAACGATGATCTACCGCGCCCCGGAGGCGCCCAAAGTCGCCGCACTGCAGGAAACCCCCTCGCTGGCGCCAATCGTCAATGCCGGCCAACTGCCGGCGATCGGTGAGCGCCTGCCGAAGGTGCCGCGGGTTTCCGTCAGCGGGCCCACTCTTTCGGTCGGCAGGCACGGCGGCGAGCTGCGCATGCTGGTGACCCGCGACAAGGACGTGCGATTGCTCAACGTCTACGGCTATGCGCGGCTCATCGGCTACAATGAAGCGCTGGAGGTCGAGCCGGACATCCTCGAGTCCCTGGAGATCGAAGACGGGCGCATCTTCACCTTCAAGCTGCGCGAGGGACATCGCTGGTCCGACGGGCACCCCTTCACCGCCGAAGACTTCCGCTATTACTGGGAAGACGTGGCCAACAATGATGCGCTGAAGCCGACAGGGCCGCCGCAGGTCTTGCGGGTCGACGGCGAACTGCCGCAGGTGGAGTTCCTCGACGAGACGACGATCCGCTACAGCTGGTCCAAGCCAAATCCATTCCTCATCCCTGCCCTCGCCGGCGCCCGCCCGCTCGATCTCTTCGTTCCGGCCCATTACCTCAAGAAGTATCATCCGGCCCATGGCGACCAGGCGGAGATCGATGCCGCGGTGGCAGCCGCCGGCGCGCGCAACTGGGCGCAGCTGCACAATCGCCTGGGCAACATGTATAAGGCCACCAACCCGGCGCTGCCGACGCTGCAGCCCTGGTTCAACTCGGTCAAGCCGCCCTCTCAGCGTTTCATCGCCGAACGCAATCCCTACTATCACCGCATCGACGCCTCCGGCCAGCAGCTTCCCTATGCGGACCGCTTCGTGCTCTCCGTCGTCGGCGGCGCCCTGGTGCCGGCCAAGACCAGTGCCGGCGAGTCGGATCTGCAGTCCCGCGGCCTGCATTTCTCCGACTATACCTTCCTGAAAGCGGCCGAGGAGCGCAGCGGCTTCGACGTGCGCCTCTGGAAAACGGTGCGCGGATCGCAGCTCGCGCTCTATCCGAACCTCAACGTCAACGATCCGCAGTGGCGGGAGCTGAACCGCGACGCACGCTTTCGCCGCGCCCTCTCCCTCGGCATCAACCGCAGTGAGATCAACCAGGTCATCTATTACGGCCTGACGCTGGAGGGTAACAACTCGGTGCTGCCCGACAGCCCGCTCTTCAAGGAGGAGTATCGCGCGGCCTGGGCCGACTTCGACGCGGAGAAGGCCAACGCCCTGCTCGACGAGATCGGTCTGACCGAGCGGAACGGCGACGGCATCCGGCTGCTGCCGGATGGGCGGCCGATAGAAATCATCGTCGAGACCGCGGGCGAG
This sequence comes from Pelagibius sp., assembly GCF_028281305.1. Taxonomy (GTDB): domain Bacteria; phylum Pseudomonadota; class Alphaproteobacteria; order Kiloniellales; family Kiloniellaceae; genus Pelagibius. Next base: position 17,433 of record NZ_JANQKD010000039.1, read on the forward strand.
AACACCGAAGAGGTCGACGTCCTGGAACTGATCGCCGACTCCTGGAAGGCGATCGGGGTCAAGCTGTTCACCAAGCCCTCGCAGCGTGAGGTGCTGCGCAACCGCATCTTCGCCGGCGAGACCATGATGACCATGTGGTATGGCTACGAGAACGGCATTCCCACGCCTTACACCAGTCCGGAAGAATTCGTGCCGATCCATCAGCAGAGCTTCCACTGGCCGAAGTGGGGTCAGTATGACGAGACGAACGGCAAGGCGGGGGAGCCGGTCGATATGGAGCGACCGCAGCGCCTGCTCGATCTCTACAAGAACTGGCTCTATGCCAAGTCGCGCGACGAGAAGTCGGCGATCTGGCAGGAGATCCTGGAGATCCACGCCGAGGATGTCTACACCATCGGCCTAGTCGCCCAGGTTCCGCAGCCGGTCACGGTTGCCAGCAGCCTGCGCAACGTCCCGCAGGAAGGCATCTACAACTGGGACCCCGGCGCACAGTTCGGCATCTACCGGCCCGAGCGCTTCTGGTTCGACCGCTGACGCGGATCGGGAGAAGCACAAGCAGCAGCCAGCAGGAGCACGCTCAGGCGTGTAACGCCGCAGCCCCGAGAGCGGCCCCAAGCGCAAGCGCACCGAAGAAGATGAGAACCGCGCGAAGAAGCCATCTGCGCAGAGCCAAGCCTCTTGGCGTCAGCAGATCTCCGTAGAAGATCACGTTCAGAGGATTGAGGCGCAGCCAGCCCCTGATGGCGCCGGGGACCGTGTTAAAGGGCAGCAGTGTTGCGGTCATCATTACCGCGCACCAGGCGAAGAACCCGATGACACAAGAGATCAGAAAGCCCCCAAGGAGTATCTGTCCAAGGACGTCGAGCTTGCTGAAAACCGCAGTCAGTTCGTCCACCACTGGTCCGTCCCGGCGCTCCTAAGGCAGAAAGAAAACTAGACCACCTCGACGGTCAGCCCATCATAACCCGGCTCGACACTTGGCGGACAACGGCTCAGAAGCTCGTCGTAATCGAGGCGCTCGTTCATGTGGGTCAGGACCGCGCGCTCCGGCTTCACCCGCTCGATCCACTCCAGCGTCTGGGCGACGTGGGAATGGGTTGGATGGGGATCGTCGCGCAGACAGTCCACGACCCAGAGCTTGACGCCCGCCAGAGCCGCGAAAGCCGCCTCGTCGAGAGCGCTTGCATCGGTCGAGTAGGCGATGTCACCGCAGCGAATGCCCAGGGTCGTCTCCTCGCCGTGCTGCTGGCGGAAAGGTGTCACGGGAATGGTGCCGACCTGAAAAGGGCCGTCGATCACCCGGTCGTGGAGCAGCGGTGGATAGAGGCTCTCGGGATCGCGGCTGGAAACGAAGGCGTAGCCAAAACGGGTCGTCAGCGCCTCGCGCGTTTGGGCGTCCATGAAGGCGTCGAGCGGTTGGCGGCGCGCGTAGACCAGACCCCGCAACTCGTCCAGGCCATGGCAGTGATCGGCATGGGCATGGGTGAAGAGGACGGCATCGAGCGCAGTAATCGCGTTGTCCAGCATCTGCTGGCGCAGGTCGGGCGAGGTATCGATGAGAATGCGGCTGCGATGCCCGTCGGCGTCCGCCTCCCCTTCGATCAGCACCGAGACGCGCAACCGCCGGTTCTTCGGATTGCCCGGATCGGCCAGCCCCCAGCCCTTGCCGGCCTCACGGCCCGCGACCGGCACACCGCCGGAGCCACCACAGCCGAGAACCGTGAGTTTCATCGCCGCGGGGGTCCGGGCTTCAAGGACGTGCGGCGCGGGAGAACAGGCGGAAGAAGTTCTCCGTGGTGATGTCGGCGAAGTCCGCGAGGTCGAGGCCGCGCAGCTCAGCCAGGGCCGCCGCGGTGTAGACCACGTTGGCCGGCTCGTTGGTCTTGCCGCGCCTGGGCACCGGCGCCAGGTATGGCGAGTCCGTCTCCACCAGCAGCCGGTCGAGCGGCACGTCGCGCACGGTGTCGCGCAGCGCCTGCGCCGACTTGAAGGTGACGATGCCGGCCAGGGAGATTGAGAACCCGATATCCAGGGCGGCGCGCGCCAGGGCCGGGCCGGCGGTGAAGCAGTGGATGACACCGGGGAACGGCCCCTTGGCGTACTCCTCCTGCAGGATCCCCACTGTATCGTCGTCGGCGTCGCGGGCATGAACGATGAGAGGCAGCCCGGTGTCCCGCGCCGCGGCAATGTGGGCCCGAAAACTGACCTGCTGCGCATCGCGCGGCGAGTGTTCGTAGTAGTAGTCCAGCCCCGTCTCGCCGATACCCACCACCCGGTCGTGGGCCGCCAGCTCGATCAGGCGCTGCGGCGTCCTCTGGCCTTCCTTGCCGGCCTCGTGGGGATGCACCCCCACCGAGCAGAAGACGCGGGGAAAGCGCTCCGCGATCGCCTGGATGCGGTCGAACTCGCTGAGCTTCGTGCAGATCGTTACCAGCGTGCCGACCCCGGCGGCCAAGGCCCGCTCCACCACCGGGGCGATGTCGCCGTCACGCTCCAGGTAGTCGAGGTGGCAGTGGGAGTCGACCAGCGGCCGGGCCGCCACTGCGGGGTCCGCCACGGCCATCACGCGCCGCTCCCCTGCGCGGCGGCCTCCTCCTCCACGAACCGCGGAAAGACCGGCTGCGGCTGCGGCAGAACAGTTCCCGGAGTGAGTCGGGTTTCCAGGGCATCGAAGGCGCGCACCTGCGGATCGACGGCGAGCTGGTCGAGCATCCGCGCCATGGCATCCGGCATCACCGGCTGGGAGAGCAGCGCCAGTCGGCGGATGGCCTCCGCAAGTACGTAGAGCACGGTCGCCATGCGCGCCGGATCGGTCTTCTTGAGGGTCCAGGGCGCCGCGTGATCGATGTAGCGGTTGGCCGCACCCACCACCTCCCAGATCTTGATCAGGGCGCTATGGAACTGCTGCCGGTCCATCTCGGCCCGCAGCTCCGGCAACAGCGCCGAGGCGGCGTCGAGCAAGGCCTGGTCCTCGGCTTCCAGGGATCCCGGCTGCGGCACCCTGCCCTCGCAGTTCTTGGCGATCATCGACAGCACGCGCTGCGCCAGATTGCCGAACTGGTTGGCGAGGTCGTAGTTCATGCGCCCGATCATGGCCTTGCGGGAGAAGTCGCCGTCGTTGCCGAAGGGCACCTCGCGCAGCAGGAAATAGCGCACCTGGTCGAGGCCGTAGGTCGCCACCAGTTCCGAGGGCACGATGACGTTGCCAAGCGACTTGGAGATCTTCTGCCCCTCGTTGGTCCACCAGCCGTGGGCATAGACCCGCTTCGGCGGCGCGATCCCGGCGGCCATCAGGAAGGCCGGCCAGTAGACGGCGTGGAAGCGCAGAATGTCCTTGCCCACCATGTGCACATCGGCGGGCCAGAAGGTCTCGAAGTCGGCGGCGGCCTCGTCCGGATAGCCGACCGCGGTGATGTAGTTGGTGAGGGCGTCCAGCCAGACGTACATGATGTGGCCCGGCACATCCGGCACCGGGATGCCCCAGGAAAAGGTGGTGCGGCTGATCGAAAGATCTTTCAGGCCGCCCTTGACGAAGCTGACCACCTCGTTGCGCCGGCTCTGCGGCAGAATGAAATCCGGGTTCTCGTCATAGAACGTCAGCAGGCGCTCGCCCCAGGCCGAGAGGCGGAAAAAGTAGGACTCCTCCTCCACCCACTCACATTCGGCGCCGGAGGGCGCGATCTTCCTGCCGTCCGGGCCGTCTTCAAGCTCGCTCTCGGCATAGAAGGCCTCGTCGCGCACCGCATACCAGCCCGCGTAGGTGCCGAGGTAGATGTCGTCCGCCTCAACCAGTTTCTTCCACAAGGCCTGGCAGGCCGCTTTGTGGCGCGGCTCGGTGGTGCGAATGAAATCGTCGTTGGTGAAGTGCAGCAGCTTCGAGAGCTCGCGAAAGTTCTGCGACACCTTGTCCGTGAAACTCTGGGGGTCGACGCCGGCCTTCTCCGCCGATTGCTCGACCTTCTGGCCGTGCTCGTCGGTGCCGGTGAGAAAGCGCACGGTGTGACCGTCCAGCCGCTTGAAGCGGGCCAGCACGTCGCAGGCAAGCGTGGTGTAGGCATGCCCGATGTGCGGCGCATCGTTCACGTAGTAGATCGGTGTCGTCACGTAGTATGCCGGCTTTCCTGCCGTCATCGCTGCTCTCCATCGGGCTCGGCAATCCGGCCCCGCGGACGACATGGCATCCGGCGCCCAGGACCAGGCTCCCTGCCGGGGCTAGGCGTTCTCCAGGTCCAGAAAGGCGGTCAAGACCACCTGCTTCCGGTCCAGATTGGCTGCCTCGGTACGGGCGAAAAGGCGGCTGATCTTCTCCCACAGGCCAAGCCATTGCGCAAGGGGGCGCCCGGCCAGCAGGCGCCGGGCCAGGGCCGCCTCGCCGGGCACCACCTCGGCCAAATCGCCACCGGTCGAGCCGGTCCGGATCATGCGGCCCAGCCACCAGATGAGCAGTTCCATACCGGTCTGAAAGGCCGCCGGATTGCGGCTTTGCGACCACTTGTCCGCAAGCCCATGAAGGGCCTTCACATCCAGCCGCGGCAGTCCCTCCAGGACCGCGACGAGGTCGCGGTAGAGACCGAGGCCCCCGTGGCGGGCCAGCGCCAGGGCACGGCCGGCACTGCCGTCCGCCAGGCGCGCCAGGGCGGTAGCCTCTTCGGGGTCGAGATCGGGCTGGTGGCGCCGCAGCAGGGTGACGACCGCGTCCTCAGCCAGTGGCTGCAGCGGCAGTTGACAGCAGCGCGAACGGATGGTCGGCAGGAGGGCGCCGGGCATATGGCTGACCAGCAGGATGACGGACCGGGGCGGCGGTTCCTCCAGCACCTTCAGCAAGGCGTTGGCGCCGTTGCGGTTCATCTCGTCGATGGAGTCGACAACAGCGACGCGCCAGCCCCCCTCGCCCGCCGTCATGCGGGCGAACGCCAGGAGCTTGCGGACCTCCTCCACCGGGATGATGCTGCGCAGCTTGCCCTTTTCGTCGGGTCGCCGTTCCAGGGTCAGGAGGTCGCTGTGCCCGTTTGCGGCCACCCGGCGAAAGACCGGATCCTCCGGATCCACTGCGAGCCCTGCCGGCTCGGCCGCGCCGAAAAGACCCGCGTCACCGGCGGGGCCGGCCAGCAGATGGCGCGCGAAGCGGTAGGCCAGGGTCGCCTTGCCGACGCCGCGCGGACCGGAGATCAGCCAGGCGTGCGGCAGCCGCCCGGACTGGGCCGCCTGCAGCAGCACGTCTTCTGCCGCACGCTGGCCCAGAAGGTCGGCGGTCAACCGCGGGTGCGGCCAGTCTTCCGCCTTGTCGCTCACGGCATGAACCTCCCGAGTTTCTCTTTCACCGCCTCTTGGATCGCGGCGGCCACGTCCGCGATGCTGCCGGATGCCTCGATCAGGATACACCGCTCCGGCTCGCCCGCGGCGATCGCATGAAAGCCCTCCCGCAGGCGTTCGTGAAAAGCGGCATCCATGGATTCATAACGATGCTCGTCGCTGCCGTCTTGCGCAAAGCGGGCACCGGCGCGGGCCAACCCTTCAGGGACCGGCAGATCGAGAATCAGGGTCAGGTCCGGCTGAACACCGTCCAGAACCAGGCGGCTCAGGGTTTCGACGGGATCCCGGCCCAGGCCGTGGCCGAAGCCTTGGTAGGCCATGGTGGAATCCGCAAAGCGGTCGCTCACCACCCAGTCGCCGCGCGCCAGGGCCGGCTGGATCGTCTTGACCAGATGATCGCGCCGCGCTGCAAAGTGCAGCAGCGTTTCAGTCAGGGGATCCCACCGGCCTGCATCGCCAGTCACCAGCAGTTCGCGGATGCTCTCGGCTCCGGGGCTGCCGCCGGGCTCGCGCGTTGTGACCACGGACAAACCGCGCTCGCGCAGCCATGCCGACAGCCGCTTTGCCTGGGTGGACTTGCCGGTCCCCTCTCCGCCTTCAAGGGTGATGAAGCAGCCGCGCGGACTGCCGGGCCCTGTGGCCTGGGCGCTCAAGGGGTGCCGAGCAGGAGAAACTTGATGCTGGCGGCGATGCGCCCGAAGGGGCCGAGCTGCTCGACATCCTCCCCCGCCATCAGCGGCACCTCTACGGGAACGCCTTCCGGCCAGGACACGCGCAGGCGCGCAATCTCCTGTCCGGCCGGGATCGGCGCGGGGATCGGACTGTCGTAGACCACGGCCACTTCCATGCCGTTGCGGGCGCTGCGCGGCAGGGTGACCGTGACGTTTTCATCGACCACCAAAGGCACCGTCTTCTCGGCCCCGAGCCAGACCGGCGCTTCGTCGACCGTGTCCCCTGTCGCGAAGAGCTCGTAGTTGCCGAACTCCCGGAAGCCCCAGGACATCAGGCGTTCGGCCTCGGCCGAGCGGGCCTTGATGCTGGGCAGGCCGTTGACGACCAGAATGAGACGGCGGCCGTTCTGAACCGCGGAGGCCGTCAGCCCGTAGCCGGCTTCCTCGGTGTGACCGGTCTTCAAGCCGTCGGCCCCGATGTTCTTGTACAGTAGCGGATTGCGATTCCCCTGCCGGATGTCAGACCAGGTGAACTCCTTCTCCGAATAGTAATGATAGAAATCCGCGTGGTCGGTGATGATGCGGTTTGCCAGGATCGCGAGGTCGCGCGCCGTCATCCGCTGGTTCGGATGCGGCCAGCCGGTGGCGTTGGCGAAGGTGCTGCCGGTCATCCCAAGTTCGCGGGCCTTGGCGGTCATCTGCTCGGCAAAGGCCTCCTCACTGCCGGCCAGGGCCTCGGCCAGGACGATGCAGGCGTCGTTCCCGGACTGAACGATGACCCCGCGCAGAAGATCCTCGACGCGGATCTGATCGCCGACCTCGACGAACATTTTGGAGCCGCCCATGCGCCAGGCCTTTTCACTGACGGGAAGCTCGTCATCCAGGGACAGGCTGCCGGCCTTCAGGCGCTCGAACACCATGTAGGCGGTCATGATCTTGCTCATCGATGCCGGCGGCATGGAAACGTCGGAATTCTTGTCGAGCAGGACGGCACCCGTTTGGGCATCGATCAACAGCGCCTCGCGCGCCTGGGTCTCGAGTGCCAGTGCGGGCCGGGCAAGCAAGGCGAACAGCCCAAGGCCGGCGGCCAGGATCGCGAACCAAAGAGAAGTTCTGGTGCGTTTCATGGTGCAGCTACCTCCGGCGCGCTTCGCAGCGGCCTCTTGTGAATGGGATTCAAAGCACTCGGCAAAGGCCTGCATTGTTCGGTCATTCGACCACCACCTTGGAATTGGTAAAGCCGTTGTTCAAGAGCAGTTCCAGGGTCCGGTCGGCGGTTTCCACGTCCCGCAGCGGGCCCAGGCGCACGCGGAAGAACCGCGTGTCCCCGACCACCGCACGGGAAATCTGGACATTGCCCACGGAGGTGAGGCGTGCACGCAGCCGCTCCGCATTGGCGATCTGGGTAAAGGCACCGGCCTGAACATAAAGGCGGGTCCGGCGCGCGGCCTGCTGGGTGACGACGGCTTCGGGCGATACCGGCGCAAGGGCCAAGGTATCGCTTGGACGCAGAGGCTCGGCCGAAGCGGTGCGCACAGGCGCTGGGCGCGGCGTTGCCGGCGCTGTCGATCCGACGGGCGGCAACTCCTGCACGGCAACGGTTTCCACCGGCGCGGCAGAGGGAGCGTCCTCCGGGACCTCAAGGCCTTGCGCCCGCGCCACCAACTGCCGGCTCTCCAGCTCCAGGATCTGAACTCTTACCCGCGCAGTTCCCTGGCGCACAAACCCCAGAAGCTCCGCCCCCTTCTTCGAAAGATCGATGATGCGGCCATGGGCGAAAGGCCCGCGGTCGTTGATGCGCACCTGGATCGAGCGGCCATTCTCCAGGTTCGTCACCTGAACGAGGGAAGGCATCGGCAGGGTGCGGTGGGCCGCCGTCATAGCGTTCTGATCGTAGATCTCCCCATTGGCGGTGCGCTTGCCGTGGAAGCCCGGACCGTACCAAGAGGCGATGCCGGTCTCGTCGTAGCTGTAGTCTACCCGCGGGTAGTACCAGACGTTCTTGATCTGGTACGGCTTGCCGACCTTGTAGTCGCCAAGGGTTTCTGTCGTCGCGTCCGGCGGCGTTTGGAGCCGTTTTGCGTTGTGCACGGCCAGTTCCGTCTCAGCGCAACCGGCGAGGACAGCCAGCGTCAGCATGGAGGCTGCCAACGGCCGCGCGCGCCGAAAGCCCCGTTCACTCTTCAGGAATGCTCCGCGATCCATAGATGTCGTCGTGACCTCTCCCTGCCTGCAAGCGAAGGCGGCGCAGCCGCCTCCTGCCCTGTCGCTACTGCCCTGCCGCTACTCGCGCCTCAAGCGTTCAATGATCTCTGCGGTCGGGTAGCCGTCCGCCGGAACGCCGATGGCGCGCTGGTAAGCGCTCAGCGCGGCCCGCGTCTGCCGGCCGACGAGGCCGTCGGGCTCCCCTGCATCGAAGCCTTTGGCATTCAGGAGCGCCTGCATCTCCTCGATCGCCTTCAGGCTGATGGGTTGCTCGTCCGGGAGTGCCGAAAGCGGCGCCGCACCGACGATTCTGTCCGCGAGATGCCCGACCGCGAGAGCGTAGAGGATCGACCGGTTCCAGATCAGGATCGTCCTGTAATTCCGATAGACCAGAAAGGCCGGGCCGCGGTGGCCCGACGGCAGGACAATCGAGGCATCCAGGTCTACTGCGGGCAGCGGAGATCCGTCTGCCTTGCGAAGGCCGTGAACCCCGGCCCAGTCCGCAAGCGGCTTGGCGATCTTCAGGCTGGCAAGCCCGAAGTCGAATTCGGGCGGCAGAGCGACCTCCCTGCCCCAGGTCTCGTCGCCGCGCCAGCCTTCCTGCGAGAGGTAGTTCGCAGCGGAGGCGAAGATGTCCGGCAGGCTGTTCCAGATATCGCGGCGGCCGTCGCCGTCGAAGTCGATAGCGAAGTTCACGAAGGTCGAGGGAATGAACTGGACCTGACCCATCGCCCCCGCCCAGGACCCCAACATGCGATCCAGCGTGATGTGCCCTTCGTCGAGGATCTGAAGCGCATGGAGAAGCTCGGCGCGAAAGAACGCGCTGCGGCGCGAGTCGTGCGCCAGGGTGGCCAGGGCGCGGATGACGGAGAAGCCCCCGGTATAGTCGCCGAAATTGCTCTCAAGGCCCCAGAAGGAGACCAGGAAGCGCGGCTGCACCCCGAAGCGCGCCTCAACTCTTTGAAGAAGGTCTCGGTGTTCCTCCATCAGGCGCTGCGCGCGCTCGACCCGGGTTTCCGTCACACTGGACCGCAGGTAGCGGGTGAATGTCAGCGTGAATTCCCGCTGGCTGCGGTCTTTCTCGATCACCCGGGCGACCGGCGCCACGTCTTTCAACGCCGCATCGAGCGTGGCTGCGCTGATCCCCTTGGCGAGCGCTTCCTCCCGCAGGTCCTGGAGCCAGGCCGCGAAGCCCGGATCGGCGCTTCCGGCAGCCTGGTTGGCGGAGGCGGGCTGGCCGCCGCCGAACGCCAGCAGAAGGCAAACGAACAGAGCAAGAGAACGGGCGCAGCGGGTCAGGCCTGTCATGAACGGATGGTCCTCGCAGAATTGTGCAGTGCCCCTGGCAAAGCAGTCATGATGGCGGAAACCGGCATGATGGCAGACTTTGGTTAAGGGCTCTTGTGCCACAGGGCCACGAGTCTTGGCAATCCGCGCGGAACCGCACGGCATCGGCGCACGGTATCGGCGCACGGTATCGGCGCACGGTATCGGCGCACGGTATCGGCGCACGGTATTGGCGCACTGGCCCGGCCTTACTGCACCGGCCTTACTGCCCTTCCGTGACCTCGAAAGTGATGGTGTCGCCGGCCAGAACGAAAACCACCGCGCCGTCGGAGGCCTTGTAGGTCCACTTCTCGATCGGGCCCAGTTTCGAGACGTCGCTGGGCTCGCCCAGTGCCGATTCCAACTCGGCCTTCGTCGAGGCGCCTTCCGCCTTCTTGATCAGGTCGGCCTTGCTCGGTGCAAAGCAGCCCGCAAGCACAAGCATCGTCAGGACCGCTGAAAGGGAGAGAAAAAGCCGCATGCGCCCACTGCCCATTAACCATGAAGCTGCCCTATGTACCATGCCGGGCCCTGCACGCAAGCGCACCCTGCCATCTTAGCCACAAGGGCGAAGAGCCAGTGGTTTTGATCGCCGAATCGGCCATTTGCGCCGTTTCCTTAAGGAAAAGCCCCGCCGGGGAGGCGGGGCTTTTGAGAGGTCGATGCAATCAATTTCAGGAGACGGTCGATGAACCGTGAGCTCAGTGTGCAGCCGACTTGGTAAACAAATGGTTAACAACTTAAAGATTCGTGAATTTTGGCTCTATTTCGTCCGATGATAGACGCGGCAGTCCGTGGTTCCTTGCCCGCGAAACAGGTAAACCACTTGGTTTTCCGCCAGTTTTGCCCGATCGACCAGGCTGCCGTGCCCGCCGACGGCCGCGCCGTAGGTCACGCCGTTCACCTGACCGATGAAGAAATTGTCGCGCTTCTGGCGGAAGTTTCGCTGGCGACAGGCCTTCGAAAGGTCCGGACTCAGGACCCAGCGTTCCTGGAGTCGGCCTTCGTCGCGCACCAGGATTCGCGATCCGGGCCGGGCCTGCTTTGTTTTGCGCCCCAGAGCGCTGCCGCTGGGCGGACCGCCGCCGAGGTGCTTATCGTAATGCGTCGGGTGCGTGGAGAGCAGGTCAGCCGCCCGCACGGCAGCGCCGATACCGCCGCAAAGCACCACCGCGGCCAAAACAGCACAGATTTTCAAGAGCTTATGCATGGCTACCTACCATTCCGCTCGTCCGGGCGCTCTTCCTGAGCTGCCGTGGAGGATACCACAGCGGGTCTTGGTCCCCGTTAACGTCTGTCCTTAACAGGGCCTTAAGCAGCGCTCCGAACCGCCGGATCCCCCGGCCGCGCAGGCCGTCTGGCAGCAAATGTCATTGAAACCATGGCCGGCGGTGACACGTAGGTTAACCAGAAGGGCAAAATTGCAGCGCCGCCAGCCGCAAGCTGCCTGTCGCAGCGCCGCCAAGCCGACAGGAGATGACCATTACCGCCGTCGATCTTCATTATGCCGAACGGCCAGAGCCCCGGGCTCTGACCCCCATCACGCCTGCCGTCACGCTGCAGGCCATGGCAACCGCCGTGCCCGGCTACACCCTGCGTCAGGAAGATGTGGTCCGCCGGGTCAAGCACCTCTTTGCGGACCGCCGTCTCGACATCGATCGGCTCCTGCCCGCTTTCGACAATGCCGGCATCCTGACGCGCCGCTCCTGCATGCCCATCGACTGGTACCTGACCCCCAGCGACTGGAAGACCCGCAACCAGCTCTTCGTCGACAATGCGGTCGACCTCCTCGAAGAGGCGGCGCTGGATTGCCTTGCTCAGACCGGCCTGGGGCCGGAGTCCATCGACGGACTCGTCACGGTTTCGACAACCGGCGTCGCGACCCCGAGCCTCGATGCCCATCTGATGAACCGGATGGCCTTCCGCAGCGACCTTCAGCGCCTGCCGATCTTCGGCCTGGGCTGCGCCGGCGGCGTCATCGGCCTGTCCCGGGCCGCAGCCATGGCGCGGGCCACGCCGGGAGCGAAGATCCTCTGTCTCGTTGTGGAGCTCTGCGCCCTCACCTTCCGCGCCAATGACCGCTCCAAGAGCAACGTCATTGCAACGGCCCTGTTCGGCGACGGCGCAGCCGCGGTGCTGCTGGAGGCCACGGGCCCCGACGCCCCGGCCCCAACAGAGGCAGTTTCCGGAACCGGGGTCCCGGATAGCGCTCGGTTGGCGCAAGGACCGCGGTTGACCGCCGGCGGCGAGTTCACCTGGCCGGCCTCCCTGGACGTTATGGGCTGGACGGTGGAGAACGACGGCCTGGGGGTTCTCTTCTCCCGGGACATTCCTGCCTTGGTGCGCGAGCGCCTGGGCTCTGCGCTCGACGGCTTTCTCTCGGAGCAGGGCTTTGGCCGCGACGACATCGACGGCTACATCTGCCATCCCGGCGGCGCCAAGGTGATCGCGGCCCTGGAGGAGGTCTTCGGGCTGGAGGACGGGGCCCTGACGGACGCGCGTGCGGTGTTGCGGGATTTCGGGAACATGTCGGCCGTGACCGTACTCTTCGTGTTGGAGCGCATGCGCGCCGCCGGCCTCAGGGGCCGCTACGTGATGACAGCGCTGGGCCCCGGCTTCACCGCCGGCTTCCAGATTTTGGAAGCCTGAGACCATGAGCGTGCTCTGGATCGTTCTGGTCCTGGTGGCGCTGCAGCGTCTGGGGGAACTGGTCTATGCGCAGCGCAACACCCGTCGCCTGCTGGCCGAAGGCGGGCGCGAAGCCGGTGCCGGTCACTATCCGCTGCTGGTCGGCCTCCACGCGGCCTGGCTGATCGCCCTCGCTGTCTTCGTGCCAGCGGAAACGCCACCCAACTGGGCGTTGCTGGCGGTCTTCGTCGCGCTGCAGGGGCTGCGGCTCTGGGTGCTGGCCAGCCTCGGACGGTATTGGACCACGCGCATCATCACCCTGCCCGACGCGCCGCTGGTCCGCAAAGGCCCCTACCGCCTGCTGCGTCATCCCAACTACGTAGTGGTGGCCGGGGAGATCCTAATCCTGCCACTGGCGTTCGGCGCCTGGGAACTGGCGCTGGCGTTCTCGGCAGCCAACGCCGTAATCCTCGCCATCCGCATCCGCTGCGAAGACCAGGCTCTCGCCGCGCGGCGCACAGCCACAGTCTCCGCTGGCCCGGTCAGATCTCCATAACGATCCGGCCGTTGATCTTGCCCGCTTCCATGCGGGAGAAGATGGCGTTGATGTCGTCCAGGCGTTCAGTCGAGTAGCGCGAAGCGACCTTGCCCTCCGCAGCGAACTGCAGCGCCTCGGCCAGATCGTTGCGGGTGCCGACGATGGACCCGCGGATCGTCTTGCGCATCAGCACCACCTCGAAGATCGGCAGTTCGAAGCCCCCCGGGGGCAGGCCGACCAGGCTCATGGTCCCGCCGCGGCCCAGCATGCCGACCGCCTGACCGAAGGAATCGCGGGAGACCGCGGTCACCACCGCGCCTTCCACGCCGCCGCCCTTTTGAACCTCCGCTGCCGCATCGGTGGTGGCTGCATTGATCACCTGATCGGCGCCGGACTCTTTCGCGAGAGCCAGCTTGTCTTCGGCGATGTCGACGGCGATGACGTGGAAGCCCATGGCTTTGGCATACTGAACAGCCAGTTGTCCGAGCCCGCCGATCCCCACGATCGCCACAGTCTGGCCCGGCTTCGCCTCGGTTTCCTTCAGGCCCTTGTAGACCGTGACTCCGGCGCAGAGGATCGGCGCCCCCGGCGCGAAGTCGAGGCCATCGGGCAGGTGGCCGACGTAAGCGGGATCGGCCAGCACGTACTCGGCAAAGCCGCCATTGACGCTGTAGCCTGTGTTCGCCTGGTCGGTGCAGAGGGTTTCCCAGCCGCCCACGCAGTGGTGGCAGTGGCCGCAGGCCGTGTGCAGCCAGGGCACGCCGACCCGGTCTCCTTCCTTCACCGCGGTGACGCCTTTGCCCACCTCGGCAACGATGCCGACGCCTTCGTGGCCGGGAATGAAGGGCGGCTTGGGCTTCACCGGCCAGTCGCCCTGGGCGGCGTGCAGGTCGGTGTGGCAGACGCCGCTGGCGGCGATCTTGACGACGATCTTGCCGTCCCGTGCGCTTGGCTTCTCCACCTCCCGGATATCGAGCGGCTTTCCAAACTCGGTGACGACTGCGGCTTTCATCCTGCTGGACATAGCGGCGTCCTTTCCAGCCAATCCGTTCCCTAATGTCGGCTCAAGAGCGCCGGCTTGCAGACCTTGGCCGGCGGACTCCTGTCCCAAACAGAAAGCTATGGCATGGCCGGAGGCAGCGCCATCGGCTTCGGAAAAGTCGATCAAAGGGTGGCGGGAAAGCAATCGCCGCCCTGCTTGACGTCAGACCGGAAGGGTCACCCGGTCGACGATCTCCGCGCCGCGCGAGGCCATGAAGTAGAGCCCCATGTGGTGCGTCGGATCCTGCGGGTGCGCCGCCGTGCGCGGCAGACCAAGGCTCTCCACGGCGGCCATCGGCAGGTCGTAGGTGGCGCAGCCCTTCGTGTAGACAGAGATGTCTTTCAGGCTGGGCATGAGGTCGTGGTTGCGTGCCGAAAGCAGCGTGAGGACGAAGTCCATAACACAGATGTCCGTGCAGATGCCCACCACCAGCACCCGCTGCAGCCCGGCGGCGTTCACCCAGTCCACCACCGCGTTGCTGCCGTCCGGACGGATGGCGCCGACAAAGCCGTTGATGCAGTCCTTGCGCACCAGGGTGGTGTGGGGATCGTTCTCCAGCCAAGCCAATTCCGGCACAAGCTCCTCTTCCCCGGTTCCGGCTTCGCAGTGCGGCGGATAGGGCGGCTCAGGCTTGCCCGGTTCGTGGGTGTCGAGAAAGGCCAGGATCTTCCAGCCCCGCTCGCTGAAGCCACGGGCCAGACGGTCGGTTTCCGCCACCATGGTGCTCACCTGGGCGTTCGGGGACGGCGGCGCCAGGTTGCCGGCGCCCACGGTCGCAAAGCCGTTGACCTCGTCGACGATGACCAGTCCGGTCGCCTCGGCACCCAGGTCCAGCTTTCCCGGCGCCACCGGCATCGCGGCGGCCAGGTGTTCGGTAAGACCCGGAAGATCGGCGCTGTCCGGCATGGCGGCCTCCTGCATAAGCATCCAATGCGGCCAGTTTAGTCGCCGTCGCCGCCCGGTGCGAGGGGCGAAAGGCGCAGGGCTGACCCGCGTCAGAGCGGGATCTGCCGGAATGCCCCGAAGCTGGCCCTGATACCGGATAGGGGGCTTTTCGGGGTTTCCAGGCTCCCCGGGCTTTGCTACCTCTCGCCCGCCGGCCCCACGAATCGGGCCCGGGCGGCCGCTGGTCGGGCGCAGAGGATGGGTGGCCGAGTGGTTGAAGGCACCGGTCTTGAAAACCGGCAGGCGTGAGAGCGTCTCGTGGGTTCGAATCCCACCCCATCCGCCAAGCTTGCAATCTATCTATCTGATATATAACGGGGAAAATGTCGATCGGTCTTTCCGGTCCCACATTTAGGCCCACACTTCGCCCTTTTTTATGGGCTCCGAATACTCCGAAAACTCAGGCCGCCGTGGGCACGCTCGCCCATTCCCCTGGTTCGGTCTTCCGGGTGGCTCTGCCTTTGTTCGGAGCCAACAAACACCGCCCTTACGCCCGTCTCGACCAGTGCGGCTTTGTCGGCTTTCTGTCCCGAAAGCGCGTGATCGCCATGACGGAGGCCGACGTGCTCATGGAGGTGGCGTGGGGGCCAGGTGCCCAGCAGCGGTATCGGCGCAAGGATCTGTGTAGGGCATCGGGTGCGGTGCTCCTGTGGGGACTGCCCAAAACCACGAAGGGGGAGCGCTAGTGACAGTCCATCACGGTCCGGCTGTCCGTCCAGAACGGCTTCTTAGTGCTCGACCTTAAGGCCAAGCCCGGCGCGGCTCGGTATGGCAGTATCTATTGTCATCATCATGCTGCGCCCGGTCAGAGAGACGAAAGGCCGGGCCGGTTCCTGCTCTGCGAAACCGGACCGGCCTTTCAATCAGTCTGTATCCAGGCCTGCCAGGGCTTAGGGCAGGAGTGTCACCCTCCCAGAACCCAACCACCGTCGGCGTGATCTCGCCTTAGAACGGGTGAATGCGCGGCCAGTTCTCATCGCCAGCTATGATATGCGCCGGAATGTCTGCCTGCCAAAGCTCCTGCGCGCGCGGATGGACCTGCACATACAGTACTTCGTCTACGATCTGCCAAACATTGGGATCGCCCGGTGCTTTGTAGCTCTGGCTGGCCGCCCAAGAGCAATAGCCATCATAAGCAGGGGCGTAACGCTCCGGATCAGCCGCAAAGGCGTCCCGGTTCTCGGTCGAAGCAAAGTACCAGATCGCTCCGTTCCAGAAATGGTTGATCCGAGCCTCTCCCGGCATTGGACCATCTTGGTGATACGATACCGTGTCATACCCGCCAATCGCGACGGCCAACTGGTTTCCTGC
>NZ_JANQKD010000035.1 GCF_028281305.1 Pelagibius sp.
GGTCGGCACCGACCTGGGCGCCGGCAAGTCGGCGATGATCTTCGATGCCGACATCCTCGGCTACTTCATGAACGGCGGCGACAACGCCATGGCCGGCAAGCTGGCCTATGCGCCTTTCGCCGCCAACCCCGCCGCCTCGGCGCCGACGCCCAACATCTGGATCTGGTCGCTCTCCATGTCGAACTTCTCCAGCAACAAGGACGCGGCCTGGTACTTCATGCAGTGGGCCTCGGGACCGGAGCACGGGCTCTTCGGCGCGACGCAGATGGACTTCGTCAATCCCGTACGCGAGTCGGTCTGGGCCGACAGCGGCTTCCGCGAAAGGCTGGACAAGAGCTATCCGGGCTACGTCGCCATGCACGATGTCTCCGCGCCCGGCGCCAGCATCAAGTTCACGGCACAGCCGCTGTTCTTCGACCTGACCACCGAGTGGGCCTCCAGCCTGCAGAAGATGGTGGCCAAGGAGCTGCCCGTGGACGAGGGCCTCGACCAGTTGGCCGAGAGCGTCAACCGTCAGCTCAAGGACGCCGGTCTCGGCTGACCCCCTGTTGTCGGCGGCCCGCTTCCCGGCGGGCCGCTGCCTTTCGGACGTCTTGTCCCCGGACCGATGGGCCTGCAGGATCGGGGGCGGGTTGAGGAAAGCCCGGGAGAGGAAACCCTATGGCAGCGGCGAGCGACATCTCGATACCCCGGCGCCGGTTTGCGGTGTCGCGCCGCCTGTTGCCCTATCTCCTGAGCCTGCCGGCCCTTCTCGTCTGCATTGCCATCCTCATCCCCTTCTTCACGGCGGTCTATTACTCGCTGCAGCGCTTCCGCCTGTCCCAGCCCTGGAACCGGGGCATGAACTGGGGCGAGAACTACCTGAACTTCCTGACCGATCCCGACTTCTGGAACACACTTCAGGTCTCGCTCACCTACGCCTTCCTGACCGTCGGGCTGGAGCTGCTGCTCGGCCTCGGCATCGCGCTCTTGCTGAAGAAGCGCACGCGCCTCAACAACTTCATTTCCATCATGCTGTTGATGCCGCTGATGACGGCGCCGGCGCTGGCCGCGCTGATGTGGAAGTTGATGACCAACCCGAACTTCGGCATCCTCAGCTACTTCGCCGCCCAGCTCGGCTTTCCCGATTTCCGCTGGGGCTCCTCGCCCGACACGGCGCTCTTCACCGTGGTGCTGGTGGACATCTGGGTTTATACGCCCTTCATCATGATCCTGCTGCTGGCGGGCCTGCGCTCGCTGCCGACCCAGCCATTCGAGGCGGCGGCGCTCGATGGCGTGCCGCGCTTCCAGCAGTTCTGGCGCATCACCCTGCCGATGCTGATGCCCTACATCCTCACGGCCTCGCTGTTCCGGCTCCTGGATTCGATCCAGCAGTTCGACATCATCTACGCCATGACCCAAGGCGGGCCCGGGGACACCCTGATGGTCTTCCAGGTGGAGGCCTATCTGAACTTCTTCCAGTCGACCAATGTCGGCCGCTCGGCGGCGCTTTTGATGATCCTCTGGGTGATCACCTATTTCCTCTCCAACATTTTCATCAAGAACTGGCTGCGCCTGCGCGAGCGCGCCAGAGGGGAGGTCTGAGCCATGGATCACATGTCGCCGATCGAAAGATGGTTGCGGGGGATCGCGCTGACGGTCGTGGTGCTGTTCTTCATGTTCCCGATCTTCTGGATCGTTCTCATGAGCCTGCAGACCAACGAGACCATCCTGCGCAGCCCGCCCTCCATGGTCTTCGAGCCGACCTTCGGCAACTACGTCGCCATTATCGCCGGCCGGCTGGACTCCAACGTCGCCTCCATGGGCATCGCCTTCATGGACAACCTCTGGAACTCGATCCTGCTGTCCGTCGGCTCGGTCGCCGTGGCCCTGTTGCTGGGCGTACCGGCGGCCTACGCCTTCGCGCGTCACAAGTTTCGCGGGTCGGAAGAGGTCGCCTTCACCTTGCTCTCCTTCCGCTTCGCGCCGCCGCTCCTCGTTCTGCTGCCGCTGTCGCTCTATTTCCAGCAGATCGGTTTGGCCAACACCTATCTCGGACTGATCTGGGTCTATCAGCTGATCTGCCTGCCGCTCATCCTCTGGATCGTGCGCGGCTACTTCGAGGACATCAGCCCGGACCTGGAACACGCCTACCGCATCGCCGGCCACTCCTGGCTCTCGACTTTCCGGCGTATCGCCCTGCCGCTGGCCGGGCCGGGCATCGCCGCCGCCGGGCTGCTCGCCTTCATCTTCGCCTGGAACAATTTCATCTTCGCCCTGGTGCTGGCCTCCGCCGACAAACAGCCGGTGACCGTCGGCGCCCTTGCCTTCGTGACCGCCTCCGGCATCCAGTACGGCCAGATTGCCGCGGCCATCGTATTGTCGATCGCACCGACCCTGGCGCTGGCGCTCTATGCCCAGCGCTACCTGGTCGAGGGTCTCTCCCTCGGCGCGGTGAAGGGATAGCGCCATGCCGGAACTGCGCATCGAAGATCTGACCAAGCGCTTCAAGGGCGAGGCGGTGCTCGACGGAGTCTCTCTGACCGTCGAGGATGGGGAGACCCTCACGCTCTTCGGTCCCTCCGGCGCCGGCAAGACGGTTTTGCTGCGCTGCATCGCCGGGGCCGTCGATCCCGAAGACGGCCGCATTCTGATCGGCGGCGAAGACATGCAGGACGTTGCGCCGGAGCACCGCGGCATCGGCATGGCCTTCCAGAACTTCGCGCTCTTCCCGCATATGACTGCCTTCGACAACATCGCCAGCCCGCTGACGGCCCAGCGCCGCTCGCGCGATGCAGTGCGCGAGGGTGTGGAGCGGGTGGCGAAACTCCTGAAGATCGACCACGTGCTGAGCCACGCGCCGCGCGCGCTTTCCAACGGGCAGAAGCAGCGCACGGCACTGGCCCGGGCGCTGGCCGCCTCCCCCGGGCTGCTGTTGCTCGACGACCCTCTGCGCAACGTCGATGCCAAGCTGCGCTTCGAAATGCGCCTGGAGCTGCCGCGGCTGCTGGCGGACCAGGGCGCCACGGTGATCTACGTCACCCAGGACTACAAGGAAGCCATGGCACTGGGCGACCGTATCGCCGTGCTCTCGGACGGCAAGATCGCCCAGGTCGGCACGCCTGAAGAGATCTACCGCCGCCCCGCCTCCATCGAGATCGCCCGTCTCTTCGGCGACCCGACCATCAACCTGCTGGACGTGGTGCCGGAAAAGGACGGTGCCGGCGTCTTCGCCCGCCTGTCCAACCAGCGTGTACCCCTGCACGGCGGCCTGGAGGCCGCGGTCGGGCGCGATTGTGTTTTGGGCCTGAGGCCGGAGGCGCTGCGCTTCTCCGCAAACGAGGACGGCATCCCGGTGATGATCGAGGCGGAAACGCCCTTCAACGAGAAGACCGTGACCCTTGTCGTCACCGCGCGCGGCCGCGAAATCCTGATCTCCCGTCCTGCCGGCACGCCGGCCCCCGCCAGCGGCGCCGCGCAGATCGCGGCGGACGCCACGGACGCGCTGCTCTTCGACCGCGCCACCCAGGCCCGCATCGTCCCCGACCGCGACGGCGGCAGCACCAGCGAGGCCGCGGCATGAGCGAAGCCAAGCTGCAACTGGAGGCGGTCGACAAGATCTACAACGCCGGCGGCGCGCGGCAGGTCCATGCCGTGCGCAGCCTGGACATGACGGTTGCGCCCGGCGAGATCGTCGCCCTGCTGGGCTCCTCCGGCTGCGGCAAGACCTCCACCCTGCGCATGATCGCCGGCTTCGAAGAGGCGACCAGGGGCAGCATCCGCCTGGACGGCCGTGAGATTCACCGCCTGGCGCCGGCCAAACGCAACGTCGCCATGGCCTTCGAAGGCTACTCCCTCTATCCGCCGCTGACGGTGCGGGAAAACATCGCCTTCGCGCTGAAGTCGTCTTCGCTGAGCAAGACCGCAGTGGCAGAGCGCGTTGGCGAGATGGCGCATATGCTGGAGATCGAGGACGTTCTCGACCGCTACCCCAGCTCGATTTCCGGCGGGCAGCAGCAACGGGCCAGCCTGGGGCGCGCCCTTATCCGCGATGCCGGGCTCTATCTGCTGGACGAACCCATGGGCCAGTTGGAGCCGCAGCTTCGCGCCCTGCTGCGCGGACGCATCAAGTTCTACATCAAGGAGCGCGGCCTGACTGCGATCCTGGTGACCCACGACCAGACCGAGGCCAACGCCCTGGCCGACCGGATTGCCGTCATGGAAGACGGCGTCCTACAGCAGTTCGACAGCCCGGCCCACCTCAAGGACCGGCCGGCCAATCTTTTCACCGGAACCTTTATCGGCGAGCCGCCGATGAACGTCTTCGAAGCCGAAGTGCGGGCCGACAGCGGACGCCTGCGCTTCGGCCTTTCCGGCGGCGTCGTCCTGGACTATGCGGAAGAGGAGTTCTCCGAAGCGCTGCGCCGGACGCTGGCGCAGAAGCTGCGCGTTACTCTCGGCGTGCGGCCTCATGCAGTCCGCCTCGCGGCCGAAGGGGCGCCCGCGGAAGTGACCGCGAACCAGTGGCTCGGCGATCAGACCCACATCGCTGCGCGTTTTGCCGGCGGCTCCATCGTGACGGTCGAACACCATCATGCTCCCTATGCGAAGGGCGAAACCATCGGCGTCGTCCTGGGCTCGGCGGATCTGCACGTCTTCGACAGCCAGACCGGCGCGGCGATCAGCCACGGAGGGGCCCTGGCGTGACGCGGGATCTGCTGATCGGCGTCGATGCCGGCACCTCGGTCATCAAGGCCGTGGCCTTCGATCTCAGCGGCAGCCAGGTCGCCATGACGAGCCGGCGCAACCACTACCTCACCCTGCCCAATGGCGGCGTCGAACAGGACATGCGCCGCACCTGGCAGGACACGGTCGACGTGCTCAAGGACCTGGGCGAACAGGTGACGGGGCTTGGCGAGCGCGCGCGTGCGCTTTCGGTGACCGGCCAGGGCGACGGCTGCTGGCTGATCGATGCGGAGGGAACACCGATCCACGACGGCTGGCTCTGGCTGGACGCCCGGGCGGCGGCGGAAGCGCGGGAAATTGCCGAGTCCGAGGGAATCGACGTGATCTACCGGACCACCGGTTCCGGCGTGAACGTCTGCCAGATGCGCACGCATCTCACCTGGATCAAGCGGCACCAGCCGGAGCTGCTTGAGCGCGCAGAGACAGCCATGCACTGCAAGGACTGGCTCTACTTCAACCTCACCGGCCAGCGTGCCTCGGATCCGACCGAAGCGGTCTTCACCTTCGGCGACTACCGAACCCGCGCTTACGCCGAGGAGGTCCTGGAGGCCCTGGGACTCGCTGATCTGCGCCGCCTGCTGCCGCCGATCGTCGATGGTGCCGCCGAAGCCCATGGCCTGACTGTGGCCGCCGCCGCGGCAACCGGTCTGCCCGCCGGACTGCCGGTTTCGCTGGGCTACGTCGACATCATGTGCTGCGCCATGGGCGCCGGGCTGCACGACGCCGCCGTCCGTCCTGGCCTGACCGTGCTCGGCTCCACCGGCATGCACATGCGCTTCGTGCCGGATGTGGACTCCGTGGTGCTGAACGCGGAGCGCAGCGGCTACACAATGGCCTTCCCCGGCCCGGCCTATGCCCAGATGCAGACCAACATGGCCGCGACCCTGAACATCGACTGGGTGCTGGGGCTCGCCCGCGAGATGCTGGCAAGCGAGGGTGTCGAGCGCGAGTTGCACGACCTGCTCGCCAGCCTGGACGACCGCGTCATGGCGGCGCGGCCGGGCGCAGCCCTCTTCCATCCCTACATCTCCCTCGCCGGCGAGCGCGGGCCCTTCGCCGAGCCCAGTGCAAGGGCGAGCTTCACCGGGCTCGATCAGACCACGGGATGGTTCGACATCGTCCGCGCAGTCTGCGAAGGCCTCGCCCTGGCGGCGCGGGACTGCTATGCCGCCATGGGCCCGACGCCGGGCGAGATCCGCCTGACCGGGGGTGCGGCCCGCTCCGCCGCCCTCAAAACCATTCTCGCCGCCGCCCTGGGCACACCGGTGCGCAGCGTCGCCCAGGAGGAAGCGGGCGCCGCGGGCGCGGTGATGATGGCCGCCGTCCAGCAGGGGCTCTATCCCGACATGGCGGCCTGCGCCGATGCCTGGGTCACCCCCCTGCTGCAGCCGCCCGAAGCGCCCGACACCGGCCTTGGCGCCGTTTACGATGCGCTCTTCGGCGTCTACCTCGACACCCGCCGCGCCCTGGTTCCGGCCTGGCACGCCATGGTCGCCGCACGGGGTGCCGTCTCATGAGCGGCAACTCCAAGGAAAACGGCGCCAAGACGGAGATCGCCATCATCGGCGACCGCTTTATGCTTTCGGCGCTGTTCGAGGAAGCGCTGCATGCGGCCTGCGGTGAGTCCGTCATCTGTCGCAGCCTCGACCTGCCCTGGCCCGACGAGCCCATGGAGCACGGCTATCAGACGCCGGGCATGGATGGACTGAAGGAATACATGGGCGACCCGGCGGATGTGATCGCCCACGTCGGGCCGGCGCCGGTGCTGGTCACCCACCTGGCCCCGCTCTCCGCCGCCATGTTGGCCGCCATGCCAGGCCTGAAACTGGTCGCCGTCTCCCGCGGCGGGCCGGTCAACATCGACATGGGCGCGGCGGCCGAGCACGGCGTTACGGTGGTGAACACGCCCGGCCGCAACGCGTCGGCGGTGGCCGAGTTCACCATTGGGGCAATTCTCGCACAGACGCGCAACATCACGTCAGGTCACGACGCGCTGCGGCGCGGCGAGTATCGCGGCGACCTCTACCGCGCCGACGTCACCGGCGAGGAACTGTCGGAACTCACCGTCGGCATCATCGGGTACGGCAACGTCGGCAGCCGCGTGGTCCCCCTGCTGCGCGCATTCGGCTGCCGCATCCTGGTGAACGATCCCTATGTGCAGCTTTCGCCGGAAGACGCCGCCGCTGGTGTCACCATGGTCGACTTTGACCGGCTGCTGGCCGAGTCCGACGTGGTGAGCCTGCATCCACGGGTGACGGAGGAAACCCGTGGCATGATGGATGCCGCCGCTTTCGCCGCCATGAAACCCGGCAGCATCGTCGTCAACACCGCACGCGGCCCGCTGATGGACTATGACGCGCTCTACGACGTGCTCGTGTCCGGCCATCTGCGCGGGGCCATGCTGGAGACCTTCGCCATCGAGCCGACGCCGCCGGACTGGCCCCTGCTGCAGCTGCCCAACGTCACGCTGACGCCGCACATCGCCGGTGCCTCGGTGAAAACGGTGCGGATCGCAGCCGCCAAGGCCGCCGAAGAGGTGCGCCGCTGGCTGCGCGGCGAACCGCCTCTCAACCCCTGTTGACGTCGCGATGCAATCAGCCCTCCGCAACGACCCTATCGACCTTCTCGTCATCGGTGGTGGCGTCAACGGCGTCGGCGTGGCACGCGATGCTGCCGGGCGCGGTCTCTCCGTCGTGCTCTGCGAGAAGGGCGACCTCGCCGAAGGCACCTCCTCGCGCTCCGGCAAGTACATTCACGGCGGCCTGCGCTATCTGGAGTACTACGAGTTTCGGCTGGTGCGCGAAGCCCTGATCGAACGGGAAGTGGTGCTGGAGGTGGCCCCTCACCTGACATGGCCGCTGCAGCTCGTCCTGCCGCACAGCCCGGAGCAGCGCCCGCGCTGGCTGATCCGCCTCGGCCTCTTCCTCTACGATCACCTGGGTGGGCGCAAACGCATCCCAGCCACCCGCGCGCTCGACCTGCGCAGCGCACCGGAAGGAGCAATGCTGCGCAAGGCCTTCATCAGGGCCTTCGCCTACTGGGATGTCTGGGTCGACGATGCCCGCCTGGTGGTGCTCAACGCCGTCGACGCCGCGCGGCGCGGCGCCGAGATCCTGCCGCAGACGGAGTGTCTCTCGGCCCGCCGCGAAGGGGCGAATTGGCAGGTGACCTTGAAGGATGCGGAAACCGGCGCCCTGCGCGACCTCGAGGCCAAGGCCATCGTCAACACCGCGGGACCCTGGGTGGAGAAGGTGCTGGGCAATGTGGCCGGCGTGAACGCGAAGCGCAGTGTGCGGCTGGTCAAGGGCAGCCACATCATACTCAAGCGCTGGTGGCAGGGCGACCACGGCTACGTGCTGCAGGCCCACGACAAGCGACTGATCTTCGTCAATCCCTACTTCGACGATCTGGCGCTGGTCGGCACCACCGACATTCCCTTCGACGGCCGTCCGGAGGATGTCGCCATCGACCGCGGCGAGACCGACTACCTTCTGGCGATCCTGAACCGCTACTTCAAGACTGCGTTGGAACCGTCGGATGTCGTCTCCTCGTTCTCCGGGGTGCGCCCGCTCTACGACGACGATACGGCCAAGGGCGCTTCCGCCGTGACCCGCGACTACGAACTGGAGATCGACGGCGGCAACGGGCGGGCCCCCATCCTCTCTGCCTTCGGGGGCAAGCTCACCACCTACCGCAAGCTCTCGGAGCACAGCTTGGACAAGCTTGCCGCGTGGTTCCCGCAAATGGGGCCGGCCTGGACCGCCACTGCGCCGCTGCCGGGCGGCGCCATCGACAATGCCGACTTCGATGCCTGGCTGCAGGATTTCCAGGCGGCCCGCCCGTGGCTGCCCGCCGACCTCGCCCGCCACTACGGACGCTGCTACGGCAGCGAGGCCGCAGAGATGCTGGGCGAGGCAAAATCCCTCGCCGACCTCGGCCGTCACTTCGGCGCACTGTTCTATGAGCGCGAAGCCAAGTGGCTGATCAACAGGGAATGGGCGCGCAGCGCCGAGGACATCCTGACCCGCCGCACCAAACACGGCCTCTTCCTCACCGAGGCAGAGCAGAGCGCATTTCAAGAATGGCTGAGACTGGATGCCGTCGCATGAGCCCCTACCAGAACCTTCGCAACTCGCCCGTCTTCGCCGACCTCTGCCGGGTCTCCGCCCGCCTCGGCAGAGATCCCCTGCAGGTCCAGGGACCCGGCGGCAACGCCTCCCTCAAGGACGATGCGGCTATGCTGGTGAAGGCTTCCGGCACCTGGCTGGCCGATGCCGAGACGCAGGACATCATGGTGCCGGTCGACCTCGCGCGGCTGCGTGAGGCCTTGAGGACGGGCGACCCCAAGGCCGACAACGGCGCCGCTTTCGTGCCGGAGGGCGAGAACCCCCGCGGGCTCCGCCCCTCGATCGAAACCTCCGTTCATGCGATCTTCGACTGGCCGGTCGTCCTGCACACCCACTGCGTGGCGACCATTGCCACGGCTCTGCGCGCGGATGCAGGGCAGGTCGTCGCCGAACGCCTGGCCGACCTTGGCGCGGCCTTCGTCCCCTACACCAAGCCCGGTCTCGCCCTCGCCCAGGCGATCGATGCGGCGGCCGATCCGGGGACGCGGGTTCTCGTGCTCGGCAACCATGGACTTGCCGCCGGCGCCGAGACGGCTGAGGAGGCCGAAAGGCTCGTGCGCGAGGTGGTCGGCCGCCTGACGCCGGCCGTCTGCGGGCAGGAGCCGGGGACACCCGACCTTCCGCAGTCTCTGGGCGACCACGGATGGCGAACCTTCGACCATGGCCCGACGACCGCTCTTGCTTTCGATCCCGAAGTGTTGGGGCGGCTGCGCGGCGGCAGCTTCTACCCCGACCATGTCATCTTTCTGGGCCCGGGAGTCTTCGTCGCCGACGTTGAGGAACCCGCTGAAGCGGCCTTGGCCCGCGCCGCCGCTGAACCGCGACAGAACCTCGTCGTCTTTCCGGGTCGCGGCGTTGCCATGCCGGCCGACGCTTCGCCCGCCATGCAGGCCATGGCGCGCTGCCTCGGCGATGTCGCCCAGCGCCTCGACCCCGAAGCGGCGCTCACCCGCCTGACGGCGGAAGACGAAGCCGAGCTCCTGAACTGGGATGCGGAAAAGTACCGCCAGACTCTGGACCGCAGTCCGGCAGCCGGCACTTAAGCGATCTGCTCAGTGTCTGACGGCCCTTCCAGTTGGGCGGTCTGCTCGTAGAACAGCGTCGGCGTCGACCAGTTGGGGTTCTCACTGGAGAAGAGGTCCAGGAAGGCAATGGCCAACGCGGGGTCCTGCGTCACGTTCTCCTTGAAGGACCACCAGGTGCGGATGTCGGAGAGATCGGGCGCCAGAGTCAGCATCTCGTCGAAATCCTGTGCCAGCACCGCCGCCCGCACGTTCAGGCAGTAGGCGACATAGGCATAGCCCTCAGGCCAGTAGAAGGCGGGATTGGAAGCGTCGGAGCCGACCGGCACGCTGGCTACCTCCAGCGGCACGTCGCGGATCAGCTGCTGCAGCATCAGGCCGGAGGCGAAGTTGGTGAAAGCCCGCCGCGCCGTCGGGTCCTTCGGCTTCTGGGCCTCGAAAGCCCTGAGCCAATGAATGAAGACCTGCGCCAGGCGGTCGTTGTGGATTTCGTAGACGACACCGCTGGCCGCCGAGATTGCCTCGACCTGCCGCGCGAAGGACTGCTTGAACCAGCGCATGCGGCGCATCGCCCGACGGATCGGGCGGTCGGTCTGCGGCAGGGAATCGGGCAGCGGCAGCGCCATAGTCGCCTCAGATCTTGTCTGCGTAGGCGGAAAGAAGCGCCCGCAGGCGTTCGGCGTCGCCCAGACACTCGGTCACCTCGGTCTTCAGCGCCTCGGCCATGTCGCAACAGGTCAACAACAGCGCCTCGGCGTCCTCCGGCCCATCCTGCCGCTCGGCCAAGAACCAGAGGATCAGGGCGAAGATGGCGAGTTTCTCCAGCTCCTCCTCGGTGAGAGGCTCGCCCTCCTCTTCCCTGGCTGCCGGCAGCAGGTCGCGGATGACGCCGCGATCGACCATCTCCTGCATCAGCGCAGCCGCCAGGGCAAAGCGGTCTTTCTCCGCCGCGCCGGATTGAATGGCCGCCTTGTAGGCCTCGGCGCTGCGCACCTCGCTCACCAAACCTTCGCTTGCACCCAGATGAGGCAACGCCCGGGTCAGCCCGTGATAGGCAGCCTGGGCGAAGGCGATTTCGGCATGGCCGATGTGTTCGATGTCTTCCAGGGTCGCCGTGCTCAGGCTTTCGCCGCCGCCGCTGTCGAGAAAGCGCCGCGACAAGCCCGCGGCCATATCGTTCACACGGTCTGCGATCTGATCGAAGTCGCGCAGCACCGAGCGGGCCACATCGCTGATCGGAGAGGGAATCGGGTCAAGCGGGGTATCAAGAAATCCGCGGCCGCGCTTCATAGTGAAGCGCAGCATCCTCAGAGCATCCTTCAGCGGCAGACGGGCTGCCGAAGGGGTGAAGCTTCGTTGCGTCGTGGGCATGGCCTGGACCCGCTGTCACCTTCATTATGTAGTGATTCCCGCGCCGGAGACCAGCGCCGCAATCAGACTTTCACCAGCATGGACCTGACCGGTGTCTTTTCCATGAACGCCATAGTCGACTCCAGGGAGGCGACCACCGCCTGGGAGCCGAGCCCCATGGCATTCTGCGCCGAAGAGGCCTGGCCGAGACGCACGCAGGCCTCCGGGTCCAGGCCCAGGTGCAGGCCCGTGGCAAAGCCCGCATTGAAGCAGTCGCCGCAACCGCAGGTGCAGACCACGTCGATATCGAAGGCCGGAAGATGAAAGCGGGTGCCGTCGCTGTGCCGGTAGAGCGCCCCTTCCGCCCCAAGGGTCAGCACAACGCAGCCCGCGCCCTTGTCCAGCAGGAACTTGGCGACGTCGTCGTAGTCGCTGAGGCCGGAGAGCGCCATCGCCTCCTCTTCCGAGGGAAGAAAATAGTCCGTGTAGGGCAGCAGTCCTTCCACAAGCGGCATGTCGTCCTGCGTGCTCGCGAAGACGTCCAGGGTGGTGATGCAGCCGCGCTCCTTGGCCTTGCGCATCATGGCAAAGCTGGGGGCACCGTCCATGCGGTCCATCAGCCCGACCCCGCCGATGTGGAAGATGCGGGTGTCGAGGACCCGGTCGAGCTGGTCCTCTGTCACGAAAAAAGCGCCGGTCGCACCTTTTTTGTGCAGCGCCGGCCGCGCTCCGTCCGGTCGGGTGGTGACAATGGAGGAGGAGGTCGCAACGCCGGTGCAGAGCTCCATGTTGACGGTATCGACATCGAAGCTCTGCAGCTTCTCCAGAACCCACTTGCCCATGTCGTCGTCGCCCACGCCGCCAACCGCCTGAACGTTCAGGCCGTGCTTTGCCGCCACGATGGCCGCGCTTCCGGCGGCGCCGGAGACAGCCAGAGTCAGCTCGTCGATGAAGTAGGTTCCGCCGCCGGGGGGAATGTCCGTTACCGGACGGCCGAGGCAGTCGAAGGTGTAGAACCCGAGGGAAGTGTAGTCGAAAGTCATAGGGTCACTCAGGTCACCGAAGCCGTTCGCCCGACGTGGCGTCGAAGAAGTAAAGGCGGTCGAGATCAAAGCTGATCTGGGCCGTACTGTCCAGCGGCGCCCGGAAATCGCGGTCGGCCCTGATCTCGATGAGGGTGTCGTCACTGCGCAGGCTGACGAATGTCTGGTCGCCCGTGGGTTCGATGCCGAAGATCCTGCCGGTCAGGTGGCCGGCAGCACCGTTGACGTGGCAGTCCTCCGGGCGGACACCGAGTACGGCTTCGCGGCTGCCCTCCAGGGCAAGGCCCTCGACGCGCAGTCCCGCCGCGCTGAAAACCCCGCCCTCCAGATGACCGGCAATCAGGTTCATCGGCGGGGAGCCGATGAAGCCGGCAACGAAAGTGTTGGCAGGGTCGCCATAGATCTCGTGCGGCGTGCCGATCTGCTGGATCTCGCCGCCGTCCATGATAACGATGCGGTCCGCCAAGGTCATGGCCTCGACCTGATCGTGGGTCACATAGACCGTGGTGATCTTCAGCTGTCGCTGCAGATGCTTCAGCTGGACGCGCATGGCGGTGCGCAGCTTGGCGTCCAGATTCGACAGCGGCTCGTCCATCAGGAAGACATGGGGCTGGCGCACGACAGCGCGGGCCAGCGCGGCGCGCTGGCGCTGGCCGCCGGACAGCGCCCCTGGCTTCCGCTCGAGATAGTCGCCCAGTTCCACCATCTCCGCCGCCCGCTGCACCAGCGCCGCATGCTGCTCCTTCGGCACCCTGCGCATGCGCAGGGGGAAGCGGATGTTCTCGTAGATGGTCATGTTGGGGTAGAGCGCATAGCTCTGGAACACCATCGCCACGTCGCGGTCGCGGGCATCGACTTCGTTCACCACCTCGCCGTCGATCACCACCTCGCCGCCGCTGGGGTCCTCCAGACCGGCGATCATGCGCATGGTGGTCGTCTTGCCGCAGCCCGAAGGCCCCAGGAAGACGACGAACTCCTCGTCGGAGATGGTCAGGTTGACGTCCTTGACCCCGACGAAGTGGCCCCATTTTTTGGAGATGTTGCGCAGTTCGATCTCAGCCACGGCCTATCCCTTCAATGCGCCCAGGGTCAGCCCCCGCGACAGGTGTTTCTGGATCAGAATCACCAGCAGGAAGATCGGTATGAAGGCCAGGAAGGAGACCAGGGCGATGGCGTTGTAGATCTTGCCGTCCGATCCGCCGGTGAAATTCGCCAGCGCCACCGACATGGTGTAGGCGTTCTTGGTGGAGGCGATCAGCAGCGTGAAGAGGAACTCGTTGACGGCGAAGATCGCGGCGATGACCGCCGCAGTGATGATCCCCGGCAGGCAGATCGGGATGATGATCTCCCAGAGGATACGCAGGTCCGAGGCACCGTCGGTGCGCGCCGCATCCTCCAGTTCGTGGGGGATGTCCTGCATGTAGGAACGGATGATCCAGGTGACGACGCTGAGATTGATCGCCGCATAGACCAGCATCAGACCCCAGACCGTGTCCAGCAGGCCGACATTCTTGAACAGGAAGAAGATCGGAATGGCGACGATGGCGGGCGCCATCATGCGGGTCGAGAGAATGTAGAAGCCGATGTCCTCCCGCCCCTTGTAGTCGTAGCGCGCCAGGGAATAGGCCGCCGGAATGGCCAGCACGAGGTCGATGATCACCGATCCGACGATGGCCAGCAGCGAGTTGCGCAGATAGCTGCCCATGGGCCAGTCGTCCCAGATCATATGCCAGGCATCGAGGGAGAAGGTCGGCCAGTAGATCGGCTGCGGCGTGATGATCTCGGTCCTCGGCCGGAAGCCGATGGAGAGGAACCAGAGGATCGGCACCAGGCAGAACAGCGCCCAGGCCGCCAGCACGCAGTAGCGCAGGAAAAGGTTCTCGCCGGACTTCCGCCGCGCCGCCATCACGCCCTCCCGGAGCGGAAGAACCGCTTCAGCAGCACCTGGGCGATGATGATGGTGAGAATCAGCATGATGGCCGAGGCCGCCGAGGCATAGCCGAAGTTGAAGAGGCGAAAGCCTGTGCGATAGATGAAGTAACTGATCGTCTCCGTCGTGCCGCCGGGCGTCCCCTGGGTCATGATGAAGACATTGGTGAACATGGTGGTGATGTCGATGCCGCGCAGGATGACGGCAACGGCAATCACCGGCCGCATCAGCGGCAGCGAGATGTTCCAGAAGATCGCCGGCCAGCTGGCACCGTCCAGGCGGGCCGCCTCCTCGATCTCCTTGTCCTGGGCCTGCAGGCCGGCGACGAAGATGATGAAGAGGAAGGGCGTCCACTGCCAGACGTCGGCGACGATCAGGGTCAGGCGGGCGTTCCAGACGACGCCCAGGAAGTCGATGTTCTCGGAAATCAGTCCAACCCGCATCAGGAGATCGGAGATCACCCGACCGTCCATGAAGGCGAGCTTCCAGATGAAGGCCACCGCCGAAGGCATAAAGAGCATCGGCATCAGGAAGATGATGCGCCAGCCACGAATCAGCGGGTCGCGGTAGGCAAAGAACGCCAGCATCAGGGCGATGGCGCACTGCAGCGTCAGCGAGATGCCGCCGATCACCAGGGTGTTCCACAGGGCCGCCCAGAACTCGTCGTCCTGGAACAGGTCGACGTAGTTGCCGACCCCGTTGGGCACCCAGCCGGTGAAGGTAACCACGAAGAACGACTGGTAGATTGCGAAGACCCCGGGATAGAGGGTGATCCCCAGGAGGTAGATCACCGCCGGGGCGACCAGCAGGTAGGGAAAGATCTTGCGCTGAAAGGGGCTGCGGCGCGCGCGCCGGGGGGCGGCGGCGAGCGCCGCCCCTTCAGCCTTGAGCGTGGTTTGCGTCATCAGTGCAAGGATCGCACTTCAGCCGGGAAAATCAAATCGGCGAAGGCTTGCCGCGCCCCACCCAGGTACCCGCCTCCACCGCGGAATAGGGGAAGGGTTCGCGGCTGGTGAAGAAGCCGTTCCTCTTCATGATCGACCGCCAGGCCTCGGCGCCGGCATCCAGCGCCTCCTTGGCGGAGCTTTGCCCGACGACGGCCTTGTTGATCTCGTTGCCGAGCACCTGCTCCATCTCGAACATGCCGGGGATGCGCGGCGCGCACCAGGCGTATTCGAGGCTGTCCGCCCAGACCTTGGCCGGCTGGGAAACCGCTTCCAGCCGCGGGTTGGTCAGCACCGACTTGTAGCCCGGGGCCACGCCGTTGGCGTTGGCCTCGTTCATCGCCATGATCGAGGCGGTGGTCAGGAAGGCGAGCATGAGGAAGGCGCCCTCCGGATTCTGCGAGGTCGAGGCGACGCAGGAGGTGGAGCCGGCGATGTTCGGCGGCGCGAAGCGCGCGCCGGCCATATCGACGCGCGGTTCGTAGATGGTGACGAAGTCGTCGACGATCTGGCTCTGATCCGGGCGCATGGCCTGGGTGCCGCTGTCCTGCCAGGAGATGTTGGTGGCAAGCTGGCCGCCCAGCCAGGCAGCCCGGTTCTCCGGCCAGCCCCAGCCGGCGACGCCCTGCGCGGCGTTCTTCTGCAGGTCCAGGATGATCTCCAGCCCCTTGATGCCGGCGTCGTTGTTGAAGATCGGGTTCCAGTCGCTGTCGAAGAGATCCATGCCGCACTGGGCCGCAACGTGCTCCCAGGTGTAGGTCGACCAGAAGCCACGGGCGGCCATCAGGCCGACACCGGCGACACCGGGCTGGATCTTGTCGAGTTCGCCGGAAAGGCGGATCAGGTCATCGTAGGTCTCGACGGTCTTCCACTTGTCGATCGGCCCGCCTGTGACCTGCTCGACGAAGCCCTTGCGCAGATGCACCATCTGAATGTCGCAGTCGAAGGGAATCCCGTAGATACCCTTGTCGCCAAAGTGGCCGTAGTTCAGCAGGTAGGTGTCGTAGAAGTCGTCCAGCGGCAGCTTCCACTTCTCGGCGTAGTCGTCCAGGCGCGCCAGGAAGCCCGGGGCGGCGAAGTCGCCGAGCCAGGGCGAGAAGAACTGCAGCGCGTCAAAGCTGGCGTTGCCGGAAATGAACTCGGCGATGGCCTTGTCGTAGAAACTATCGTCGGGAATGGGAACCAGCTCGACCTTGATGCCCGAAAGCTTCTCGAAGGGCACCAGGCCTTCGGCGGCGGACTCCTGGTCGGCAGCGCCGATGGCGAAACGCACGGTCTTGCCGGCCTGCTCGGCGCGCACGTCTTCCCAGTCCACCGTGCGGATCCAGTCCTTGTTGGGATCCCACAGCGGTTCGTCGGACATGTTGTAGAGCTTGCGGTAATCCTCCCGCACGTACTTCGGTACCGAGATGTCGGCCAGCACGCTGGCCGGATCCGGCAGCCCGGACTGGGCAAAGGCCGGGGCGGCAAGCGAAGTGCCGACGCCGGTCGCAAGACCGGCCGCGGCGCTGGATTTCAGGAATGTCCGGCGGGTGAACCCGTGAGTGGTACTGCGCATCGCTGTTTCCTCCCTTGTGTTCGTTCTTGTCCCCGCCCAGCGCCCAAAGAACCGATCTGACGATCTTGGGCCTTGGCCGGGCCCGGCAGGCGATCCGCCCGGCCGGGTAATCGCGCGCCAGCGCAGCGCGAGAGACAGGTCAGGGTGCTTTTCGGGAAGGTGCAGAGACCACGGCGTTCTTTTCCTCCCCCACCCGCTTTTGAACAATGTTATTCTTTATCAACCAAATGTTCAAGCCAGTTCGCCAGATGTCAAGGGCTTTGTGGCCGCACTCGGCAGCGTACGCTAGAACATGCGTATTGACCATAGAACACATGTTCATTAAACTGAGATTGCATGTGATTTGAAGGAGAACCGCCCTTGCCCACCAATGTCGCTTTGACCGGCCTGGCCAAGGACTTGGCAGCGCGCGCCGACGCGGGTCGGCCCGTGCGTATCGGGCTTGTCGGCTCGGGAGAGATGGGCACCGACATCGTGACCCGGGTCGCCCACATGCCGGGCATCCGCATCGGTGCCATCGCCGAGCTGGACGTGCCCGCGGCGCTGAAGGCGGTCGCCATCGCTTCCAGTGGCGCGTCCAACAGCGCCTTCGACGGCGACGGTCGGGCCAAAGAGGTCTCTTCCCAGGACGATCTCAACGCCACCATGGAAGACGGCGCCATTGCCGTGACGGACGACGCCGACAAGCTTCTCGAAAGCGGGCTGATCGACGTGGTCATCGACGCGACGGGCGTGCCGGCCGTGGGTGCCGAGATCGGACTGGCGGCGATGGAGCGCGGCAAGCATCTGGTGATGATGAACGTCGAGGCCGACGTCACCATCGGCGCCTACCTGAAGGCGCAGGCCGACCGGCTGGGCGTGGTCTACACCCTGGGGGCCGGCGACGAGCCCTCGTCCTGCATGGAACTGATCGAGTTCGTGGCGGCCATGGGCCACCCCATCGTCTGCGCCGGCAAGGGCAAGAACAATCCGCTGAACATCGATGCGACGCCGGACGAGTACGTCGAAGAGGCCGAGCGCCGCAACATGAGCCCGCGGATGCTGGTCGAGTTCATCGACGGCTCGAAGACCATGGTCGAGATGGCGGCCATCGCCAATGCTACCGGCCTGGTTCCCGACAAGCCCGGACTGCACGGGCCGCGGGCGACCAAAGAGGACCTCTCCAAGGTCCTGGTGCCGCAGAAGGACGGCGGGGTTCTTTCGGACGTCGGCCGGGTCGACTATTCCGTCGGCGCCGGCGTCGCCCCCGGCGTCTTTGTGGTCGCCGAGATGTCCCACCCGCGGGTGTCGGAGCGCATGACCGACCTGAAGCTGGGGGACGGCCCCTACTTCACCTTCATCCGTCCCTATCACCTGACGTCGCTGGAAGTTCCGCTGACCTGCGCGCGCGCCGTGCTCTACGGCAAGGCGGACATGGTCCCGCTGGACCGGCCGGTGGCGGAGGTCTGCGCGGTCGCCAAACGGGATCTGGCACCGGGCGAGACCCTGGATGCCATCGGCGAGTATTGCTACCGCGCCTGGATCATGCGGGCCGACGAAGCCCGCGCCGAGCGGGCCATTCCCTGCGGCCTGCTGACCGACAGCAGGGTCACGCAACCCATCCCCAAGGGCACGCTCATCACCTATGACAAC
Source organism: Pelagibius sp. (assembly GCF_028281305.1). Classification (GTDB taxonomy): domain Bacteria; phylum Pseudomonadota; class Alphaproteobacteria; order Kiloniellales; family Kiloniellaceae; genus Pelagibius. The sequence continues at coordinate 18,332 of NZ_JANQKD010000035.1, forward strand.
GCCGCCACGCCCGAGGGCTCCAAAATCGCCGCACTGAGGGCCAAACAGGATGAGCATCTCTTCGGAAACTGAACGCTGCGGGGCGCAGGCGCCGGCCCCAGGGCGAAAGGGCAGCGGCGGCAGCGCCCGCCCGGCAAGCCGGCGCGCCGGAAAGACGTCCGCCGGAAACGAACCCTTTGCGGTCCGCCACTATAGTCCGGAGGTGCTGCGCGAGGCCCTGCGCAAGATGCTGCTCATCCGCCGCTTCGAGGAAGGCGCCGAAGACAGCTACATGCGCGGTCTGATCCACGGCACGATGCATCTTTCCATCGGCCAGGAGGCGAGCGCCGTCGGTGCCTGCCTGGAGCTGACCGATCAGGACAAGATCACCTCGACCCACCGCGGCCACGGGCACTGCATCGCCAAAGGAGCAGACGTCGGGCGCATGTTCGCCGAGTTCTTCGGCAAGGAAAGCGGCTATTGCCGCGGGCGCGGCGGCTCCATGCACATCGCCGATGTCGACAAGGGCAACCTCGGCGCCAACGGCATCGTCGGCGGCGGTATTCCCATCGCCGTCGGCGCCGCCCTCTCGGCCAAGCGGCTGAAGACGGGAACGGTGGTGACCAGCTTCTTCGGCGACGGCGCGGTGAACGAAGGCTCCTTTCACGAGTCCCTCAACATGGCGGCGATCTGGAAGCTGCCGGTGATCTTCATTTGCGAGAACAATCACTACGGCATGTCCACCTCGGTCGAGCGCTCGACCGCGGTGCGCCAGGTTTCCGACCGCGCCGCTGCCTATTCCATGCCGGGCGTGACCGTGGACGGCAACGATCTCTCCGCCGTTGCCGAAGCCTGCCATGGCGCCATCGAACGGGCGCGCGCCGGCGAAGGACCCAGTCTGATCGAATCGGTGACCTACCGCTGGCGCGGGCACTCCAAGTCCGACCGCAACCGCTACCGCAGCAAGGACGAGATCGACGCCTGGATCGCCCGCGACCCGATCCGCCGCTTCGCCGGCCTGCTGAGCGAGCACGGCATCCTCAGCGAAGAAGGTTTCGCCCGGATGGAGACCGAGGTCGCCGAGCAGATCGCCGCCGCCATCGCCTTCGCCAAGGAAAGCCCCGATCCGGACACGGCCGCCCTCACCCGCGACGTCTATACGACCCAAACAGAGAGCGTTGGATGACAGCCCCGGCCGCCGTGCTGGACAGCCCGCTGCGCGAGCTGAGCTACGCAGAGGCAATCCGCGATGCCCTGGCCATCGCTCTGGCCGAGGACGAGCGCGTCGTGCTGATGGGCGAGGACATCGGCGTCTATGGCGGGGCCTTTCAGGTTTCCGGCGATCTGGTGCATCGCTTCGGCGAGGAACGGGTCATCGACACCCCGATCTCGGAACTGGGCGGCGCCGGCATGGCGGTGGGGGCCGCCCTCACCGGCCTGCGGCCGATCTACGAATTCCAGTTCTCCGACTTCGCCACCCTGGCGATGGAACAGATCGTCAATCAGGCGGCCAAGTTGCGCTTCATGCTCGGCGGCGCCGTTTCCGTGCCCCTGGTGATGCGCTTCCCGGCCGGCTCTGGCACCGGCGCAGCAGCACAGCACAGCCAGAGCCTGGAAGCCTGGTTCGGCCACGTGCCGGGGCTGAAGGTGGTGCAGGCCGCCACCCCCTATGACGCCAAGGGCCTGCTGCTGGCGGCCCTCGACGACCCCGACCCGGTGATGCTCTTCGAGCACAAGCTGCTCTACAAGACGAAGGGGCCGGTGCCGGAGGGCCGCTACACCGTGCCCATCGGCAAGGCCGAGGTCTGCCGGACCGGCAGCAACGTCACCATCGTCGCCACCGCGATCATGGTGCACCGCGCTCTCGAAGCCGCCGAAGTTCTGGCGCAGGAAGGGATCGACGCGGAGGTGATCGACCTGCGAACCGTCCGCCCCATGGACCGTGAGACGGTCGTCGCCAGCGTCGCCAAGACGTCGCGGCTGGTTGTGGCCTACGAAGGGGTGCGCACCCTGGGCATCGGGGCGGAGGTAAGCGCCAGCATCGTCGAGAGCGAGGCCTTCGACTACCTGGACGCCCCCATCGTCCGCCTGGGCGGCGCCGAGGCGCCGATCCCCTACAACCCCGAACTGGAAAAAGCGGCGGTGCCGCAGGTGGCCGACATCCTCTCCGCGGTTCGTGGCGTGGTGCGCGGGACCCGCTGACATGCCCGTCGAGGTCATCATGCCCAAGGTGGACATGGACATGACCAGCGGGACGATCGCCGTCTGGCATGTCGCGGAGGGCGCCGAGGTGCAGAGCGGCGAGCCGCTGTTCGACATCGAGACCGACAAGGCGGCCATGGAGGTCGAAAGCCCCGCCAGCGGGCGCCTCCATCACGTTCTGGCCGAGGCCGGCAGCGAGGTCGCCATCGGCAAGGCCATCGCCTGGATCTACGCGCCGGGCGAGGAGGTCGGAGCGCCGCCGGAAGGCAGCGCTCAAGGCCCGGCGCCGGAAACACCTGGCAAAGCGGCGGCCGGAGAGACGACAGCACCACGGCCCATCACGCCTGCGCCGCCCGCCGTTCCGGATCATCCCGCGAAGCCGCGGGCCACCCCGGCAGCGCGGCACTTGGCGCGGGAGAACGCTCTGGACCTTGCGGCGATCGCCGGGTCCGGCCCTGCGGGGCGGATCGCGCGCGGCGACGTGGAACGGGCTCTGCGGGAGTCGGGAGAACAGCTGCCCTCCGCGGCGTCCGGCTGGCAGCCGGAGGGCGGCCCGCTCGTGGTCCACCGCGCAGGCGGCAGCACCGGGGCCCCGCTGGTCATGATCCATGGCTTCGCCGCCGACTCCGCCGGCTGGCAGAAGCTGGAAGCCTGCCTGCCAACAGAGCGGCCTGTGGTGAAGATCGATCTGCCGGGCCACGGCCGATCGCCGCGCCGTCCGGTCGACTCCTTCCGCAGCCTCGCCCGCATGGTGGTGGAGGCCTTCGACGCCGAAGGCCTCGACGGTGCGCACCTGGTCGGCCACTCCCTGGGCGCCGCGCTGGCGCTGGCGCTGGCGGACGTCCGCCCGCGGCGGGTCGCCTCCCTCACCATGCTCGCCCCGGCCGGGCTGGGCCCGGAGATGAACGGTGCGCTTCTGTCCGGCCTCGCCCGCGCCGGCCGCAAGGAAAGCCTCGCCCCCTGGCTGAAGCAGCTGACCGCCGAGCCGCAGATCGTCACCGAGAGCTTCGTCATGGCCGCCATGCAGGCCCGCAAGGATCCCGCCCTGCGCGCCTACCAGCAGGACCTGGCCGAGACTCTCTTCCCCGACTCCGTCCAGAGCTTCGACCTCACGCCCGCGCTTGACCGCCTTGCGATTCCGGCGCAGGTCGTCTGGGGCCGCAAGGACCGGGTATTCCCCTGGAAGCAGGCCCTGCAGGCGCCCGGCCGGGTGGCGCTCCACCTGCTCCACGACACCGGCCACATGCCGCACCTGGAAGCGCCGGAAGAGGTGGCGGCGGTGATCGCAAGCCGGCTGCAGGCGGCAGCCGGTCAGCCTGTTGTCACGCCAGCCGGATGACATGGCGTGGCGGCCCGCGGCTTGAAGCGCTCGCAGACGAAAGGTAGAACTCCGGTCATCGACTTTCAGGAGGGTGCCACTTGGCCCGCCAGGAAAAGCCCCAGGGACGCAAACGCTCCGCCGCCCAGCAGCTGAATCTGCCGGACGCCAGCCACCGCATGCGGGTGCGGGCCACCTGGATGTACTTCATCGAAGGCCGCACCCAAAGCGAGATTGCCGAGATCCTGGGCGTCGGCCGGGTCACCATCGTGCGCCTGCTGGCCGATGCGCGCCGCCGGCGGGAGGTGCAGATCACCATCAAGGCCCCGCTGGTCGAGGTCACCGAGATCGAGCGCGAGCTCGAAACCCGCTTCGGCATCGAGCAGGCCATCGTCGCCCCGCTGTCGGATGCCGAGAGCGATCCCGGCCAGGTGATCGCCGCTGCCGCCGGCAGTTTTATCTCCCAGGCCATGCGCTCCGGCATGACCGTGGGCGTCGGCTGGGGGCGGACGCTCTATTCGGCGCTGCCCTTCATCACCGGCCGCACGCTGGAGAATTTCCGCGTCGTCTCGTTGCTCGGCGGCATTTCCCAGGCCCGCCGCTTCAACCCGGCGGAGTTCGCCTGGCAGTTCAACGAGCTGTTCCAGGGCGAGGGCTATCTGGTTCCGGCCCCGGCGCTGGTCGACAGCCCGGAGACCAAGTACGCCCTGCTGGAGCGCTGCGGCATCGCCCAGGTCTTTGAGATGGCCGACAGCCTGGACATCGCCTTGCTGAGCGTCGGCGGCATCTCGACCCTGACCACCTCCTACCGGGTCGGCCACCTCTCGGAGGCGGAGCGCCGCTCGCTGATCGAGGCCGGGGCCGTGGGCGACATCCTCTACAACTTCATCGACGAGACCGGGGCACTGGTCGACCATCCGGTAAACGAACGGGCCATCGCCGTTGGGATCGACCGACTGAGGCGGACACCGCAACGCGTCCTGATCTCCGGCGGGCCAGAGAAGATCCCCGTCCTGCAAGGAGCCATCCGCCTGCTGGAGCCGACGGTCTTCATCACCGACGAAGTCACGGCCGGCAGCCTGCTCGCCTGAACCGGCGGCCCCGCGACAGGGGCGAGCGCCGGGGAGTTTCCAAGACCCGGAACATGCTCTAGGCTTGAGGCGCTGGCCGCGCGCTGGCCCACTCCTCGCCGATCAACGCCCGGCGTCCGCGTCTCAGGCGCTCGTGATCACGCGGCACGCAGACTGCCTAATTTCTGGTCTGCTGCCCCGGCGCGGAAAGCCGGCGCGGGATGAGAACAGGCGGAGAACCGCCGACCGGGGGCTGGCATGGGAATTGCTGCTTTTGGCGATTGTGGGTTCGCCCAAGAAGAACAGGGAGATTAAAAGGCATGTTCAAATCCAAGGCTCTACACCCCGCGGTGCTGGCCGGCGCCTGTGCGCTGACGCTCACCCTGGCCGCCGCCCCGGCCCAGGCCGAGGTGGATATCAAGTTTACCCTCGACTGGAAGTTCCAGGGCCCCACGGCCGCCTTCCTGGTGGCCAACGACAAGGGCTACTACGCCGAAGAGGGCCTGGACGTCTCCATCGACAGCGGCAACGGCTCGGCGGGAGCTGTCACCCGCGTTGCGGGCGGCGCCTACCAGATGGGCTTTGCTGACATCAACGCGCTGGTGGACTTCAACGTCCAGAACCCCGGCCAGTCGGTAAAGGCCGTGATGATGGCCTACGACGCACCGCCCTTCTCGCTCTTCACCTTGAAGAAGAACAACATCGAAAAGGCCGAGGACCTGGTGGGCCGCAAGCTGGGGGCGCCGGTTTTCGATGCTTCCTACAAGCTCTTCCCCGCCTTCGCCCATGAGACCGGCATCGACGAGGCCGCGGTCGAACGGGTGAACATGGACCCGGCGCTGCGCGAGACCATGCTGGTCCAGGGCCAGGTGGACTTCATCTCCGGCCACTACTTCTCGTCCATGCTGGACCTGAAGTCCAAGGGCGTCGCGGAAGAGGAGATCACGTACTTCCTCTATGCGGACTTCGGTATGGATTTCTACGGCAACGCGGTGATCGCCTCGGGCGACTTCATCGAGAACAACCCCGAAGCCGTGGCCGGCTTCATCCGCGCCACCATCCGCGGCTGGAAGGACATCATCGCCGACCCCGAAGGCGCCATCGAGGTCGTCGCCAAGAGCGACCCGCTGATCGACAAGGGGCTTGAGCTGGAGCGCCTGCAGTTGGCCCTCGACGTCAACGTGCTGACCGACCACGTGAAGGCCAACGGCATCGGCGACGTCGACGAGGCACGGCTGCGCAATTCCATCGCCCAGCTTGCCATCGCCTACGACCTGTCCTCGACGCCGGAGCCGGCCGCCGTCTGGACCTCCGAGTTCCTGCCGCCGGCCGGGGAGCGGATGCTGGCCCCCTGACCGCAATCCTGTTTCGGTACTAAAGGATTGCGTTTGCAGTCGTGACAGCCTTCGTTGAGCTCGATCAAGTGACCATGACCTACGGCGGCGCCGGCAACGGGCCGCCGGCGGTCGCGGATGCCTCGCTGGAAATCCGCCGCGGCGAGTTCGTCGCCATGGTGGGGCCGTCCGGCTGCGGCAAATCCTCGATCCTGAAGATCGTCTCCGGCCTCATGCCGGTCGATTCGGGGATTGCCCGGGTCGCCGGGGAGACCGTCTCGGGCCCGCTCACCATGGTCGGCATGGCCTTTCAGAACGCCACGCTCCTACCGTGGCGCACCACGCTGGAAAACGTCCTGCTGCCGCTGGAGGTGAGCCGCAGTCACCGCGGCAGCTTCCGGCGCAAGAAGGCCGAGCACATTGAGACGGCTCACGAACTGCTGCGGATCGTCGGCCTGGAGGGCTACGAAAACCATGCCCCGCACGAGCTGTCGGGCGGCATGCAGCAGCGCGCCTCGCTCTGCCGGGCGCTGATTCACGCGCCCGACCTGCTGCTGCTGGACGAGCCCTTCGCGGCCCTGGACGCCTTTACCCGCGAGGAACTCTGGGGCGTGCTGCAGGATCTTTGGATGCAACGCAAGTTCACCGTAATTCTGGTTACCCACGACCTCCGCGAGTCCGTCTATCTCGCGGACCGCGTCTACGTGGTCAGCAAGCGCCCGGGGCGCATCGTCTACGAACGCCCCATAACCCTGCCGCGGCCACGCACCCTGGAGTCCACCTTCGACCAGGATTTCGTCGACCTCGTGCATGGCCTGCGCGACCACATCGGCGAGGTGCGGGCGGCATGATCTCCCCCACCAAGCTCGCCCCCTGGCTCGCCACAATCGGCCTCTTCGTCGTCTGGGAGGGCGCGGTCCACCTCTTCGCGATTCCCGAGTTCGTGCTGCCAGCGCCCAGCAAGGCGATGGCGGCCCTGATCCAGTACTGGCCGGCGATCTGGCAGAACGCCTTCTACACTTTCTGGGTGACGCTTGTGGGTTTCGGCATGGCGGTGGTCTTCGGCCTGGCGCTGGGGCTCGTCACCGGTGCCTCGGCCCTGACCTATGCGGCGCTCTATCCCATGCTGGTGGGCTTCAACAGTATTCCCAAGGTGGCCATCGTGCCGGTTCTCGTGGTGTGGTTCGGCATCGGCACGATTCCGGCCATTCTCACCGCCTTCACCATCTCTTTCTTTCCCATCGTGGTGAATGTCGCCACCGGCTTGGCGACCCTGGAGCCGGAACTGCGCGACGTGCTGCGCTCCCTCGGCGCGCGCAAGATCGACATCCTGCTGAAGGTGGGGGTCCCTCGCTCGATGCCCTACTTCTTCGCCTCGCTGAAGGTGGCCGTCACCCTGGCCTTCGTCGGCACGGTGATTTCGGAGACCGTGGCCGGCAACGCTGGGATGGGTCACCTGATGCTGACCGCCTCTTCCAGCTTCCGCGTGCCCCTGGTCTTTGCCGGGCTGCTGGTGATCGCAGTCATGGGCGTGGGCATGTACGCGATCTTCGCCCTGGTCGAGCGCCGCTTCGTCGGCTGGGCCTTCCGCGGCGCGGAAACGGCCTGAGGCTTTACGCCGTCAGGCGCGGCCCACCGCCAGGCCCTCGCCGTCGAAGAAATGGACGCGCTGCTCGTCGAAGCGCAGGCCCACCTGCTCACCGGGCTTCACGGCGGTATCGCCGACATGGCGCACGGTCATGACCCCCAGGGGATCGCAGTCGACGAACAGCATCACGTCGGCGCCGAGATACTCGGCGACCTCCACCTTGCCGTTACAGTGCCCCTCGCCGGGATTGGTCAGCGCGATATGCTCCGGGCGGATGCCGACCCGGTTGGCGCCGCCCGCGGAGGCGGGGGCCGGACCGCTGCCCTGCCCCTGCAGGGCGAAGCGGCTGTCGGTCACGCCGCCGGGTACCACGTTCATCTTCGGACTGCCGATGAACTGGGCGACGAAGAGGTTGTCCGGCCGTTCGTAGAGCGTCCGCGGGCTGCCCACCTGTTCGATCCGCCCGGCCTGCAAGACCACGATCTTGTCGGCCAGGGTCATGGCCTCCACCTGGTCATGGGTCACGTAGATCATGGTGGCGCCCAGCGACTGGTGCAGCTTGGCGATCTCGAAGCGCATCTCCACGCGCAGCGCCGCATCGAGGTTTGAGAGCGGCTCGTCGAACAGAAACGCCGTGGGCTCGCGCACGATCGAGCGCCCGATGGCGACGCGCTGGCGCTGACCGCCGGAAAGGTCCTTGGGCCGCCGGTCCAGCAGCGCATCCAGCTTCAAAACCCGCGAGGCCTCGGCCACCTTGCTCTCGATTTCCGTCTTCGGCGCTCCGGCGGTCTTGAGACCGAAACCCATGTTCTCGCCCACCGTCATGTGGGGATAGAGCGCGTAGGACTGGAACACCATGGCAAGGCCGCGGCCCGACGGCGGCTCTGCGGTCACATCGCGGTCGTCAATGTAGAGGCTGCCGCGGCTGATTTCTTCCAGGCCGGAAACCAGCCTCAACAGGGTCGACTTGCCGCAGCCCGAAGGGCCGACGAAGATGACGAACTCGCCGTCGGCGATGTCGAGGTCCACCCCCTTGATCACCTGGGCATCGCCGAACCACTTCTCGACGGCCTGCAGTCTGATAGCGCCCATCAGTTCCATCCCTCTTTTTTCGTTGGGCTCGCCCAGGCGAGCCAGATCGCGGCGGTCCAGGTGAAGTCCGGCCCGCCGGCACCGGAGCCGTCGCAGGGGTCGAAGTACTCGTAGAAGCCGGCCCCTTCGATCAGGCGGCGGGTATCGCGGCGCAGCCGCTCCGCCTCCGACAGATGGCCTGCCTCGTGGAGGCCGCGCGCCACCATCCAGTTCACCACCGCCCAGACCGGACCGCGCCAGTAGCGCCGCGCATCGAACTTCGGGTGACGGGGGTCGAAACTGGGCACGGAGAGCGGCGCGGCATCGAGAAGATCGTGCAGAGTGGCGAGCAGGCGTTGCTCATGGGCCCGATCGCGCAGGCCCGCGTACCAGGCCAGCAGGGCGGCCGAGGAGACACCGTCGGCAAAGATGCCGCTGCGCTCGTCACGGGCGGCATAGGCGCCCAGATCCTCGGACCACAGCGCCTTTGCAGCGTCCGCGCCCGCCTCACAGTCGGCGCCCAGACGGGCCGCGGCTTCGATCTCCCCGAGACCCTCGGCCAGGACGCGGAGATCGCGGTCCGCGCGCAGCAGGATGAAGGTCATGGTCGGATCGGCGACTGCGAAGGGTCCCTCCGCGGCGATGCGGTGGGTGTCCCAGCCCGCTTCGCGGCCCCAGGCAACCAGCGAGAGATAACGGTCGTAGTCGTCCTTGGTGGGCCGCATGGAGGGGTCGACATGGCCGGTGTCGCGGCGCTGGAAGGAGCCGAGGTCCCGGATGGGAACCCGGGCCATGGCGCCGTCCCAGTCCGGCGAGTTGTCGCGCCCGGATTCCCAGGGATGGGTGACCAGGATGGCGCCGCCGCTGCCCCGGCGGTCGCGGTGGAACCAATCGCGCCAGGCCAGCAGCTTGGGAAAGAGCGCGCGCAGACGCGCCCGCCCCGCCGCCGGATCGCGCTCGTAGAGGATGCGCGCCACCGTGGCCGCTACCGGCGGCTGAGATACCCCGGAAGAGGCGATCGGGGCGCCGACGCTCGTGCCGGCCCCCCAGACCGACGGCCCGGGGAAGTAATCCGGATCGTCGGCACGGAACAGGATGTGCGGCCACATGCCGTTCGGCCAGGCGCCCTCGGCAAGGGTCTCAAGCTCACGCCAGGCGCGGTCGATGTCGAACTCGGCGAAGCCCAGGGCAGCAAAGGCGGAATCCCAGTTCCACTGATAGGGATAGAGCCCTGCGGTGGGAACGGTATAGCCCCCGCGGTCGTTGGCCCGCAGCACCGCCTCGGCCGCCTTGTCGAGGTCGCTCATCGCACTCAGCCCTTCACAGCACCGGCGGAGAGGCCCTGAACCATGAAGCGTTCGAGCCAGAGGAAGATCGCCATGATCGGCACGGTGGCAATGACGGCACCGCCCATCATCAGCTCGCGCGGCAGCTCCGAGGAGTTCAGCGAGGCGACACCGCGCGGCAGGGTGAAGATGGCCGGGTCGTCCAGGAACATGAAGGCGAAGAGGAACTCGTTCCAGGCGATCATGAAGACGTAGAGTCCCACGGAGGCCAGGGCCGGCAGACTGAGCGGCAGGGTGATCTTGATGATCACGCCGATGCGGGTGAGACCGTCCATCAGACCGGCCTCCTCCATTTCCGCCGGCAGGCCGCGGAAGTAGCCCTGCAGCATGTAGAGCGCGACGGGGATCGTGGTGGCCGGATAGACGATCAGCAGGCCGAGGATCGTGTTACGCAATTCCAGCTGACTGAAGACGGCGTAGAGCGGCAGCACCAGAACGATGGCCGGCACCATGTAGATCAGCAGGATCGAGCGGGCGAAGGCATCGCGGCCGCGAAAGCGCAGGCGCGCGACGGCATAGGCCCCCGGCACCGCGATCAGCAGGGTCACCAGCACGGTGCAGACCGAGACAAAGGCCGAGTTGAGGATGTAGGTGCCGAAATTGAACCTGGTGAAAAGTTCGATGTAGCTGGCGAAGAGATTCGCCTTGCCCAGGTCAATGGAGAAGTCGAGCGGATTGGCCAGAAGCTCCGCCTGGCTCTTGAAGCTCGTCATCACCATCACATAGAAGGGCAGCACCACGAAGACAGTGAAGAAGATGTAGCCCTGGCCTTTGAGCACGCGGATCACCAGCTTCTCAAAATCGTAGCGCCGCACCGTTCCGGCCGGTGCGTCGCCGACACAGAGCCAGATCGACTGCACGGTGACGCCGACAAAGACAGCAAGGCCGATGAGCTGCCAGATGCTGCCCTCGCTAAGCGGGAGACCGAAGACCTGGCCGAGGGAGAAAATCACCAGAACCAGAAACATGATCGAAGCGGCGTAGCTGCGCGTGCGGTTGCTGCGCCTTTCGACCGGCGTAAAGGTTATGAAGAGGGCCGCGGCCAAGCCGGCCAGGGCTGCCGCACCGACCGGCGGGCGCGCCGGCAAGCCGGTCACCAGAGCCAGGGTCACGCCCACGACGATCATGAAGACAAGGCCGAAGGAAAGGCCGGCGAGCGCCGCGACCGCAAGGCCCGAACGCAGGCCGTATCCGCCGGTCTGGGTCAGCGCAGCCATCTCAATCCTCCTTCGGCGAGAAGCGGAAGAACACCAGGGCGAAGGCCAGCAGCACGAAGAACACCACCACGGCGACCGCCGCACCGGCGCCGATGTTCGAAAGCGCAATCGCCTGCTCGTAGACATTGACCGTCAGAGTGCGCGTGCCCGCCGCGCCGCCGGTCAGAAGGAAGATGTCGTCGAACTTGTTGAAGGTCCAGATAAAGCGCAGCAGGAAGAGGATTGCCAGGATCGTCGCGAGCTGCGGCAGCGACAGATGCCAGAACTGCTGGAAAGGCGTTGCGCCGTCGATCTCCGCCGCTTCGTACATGTCGGTGTTGATCGACTGCATGCGTGCCAGGATGAAGAGGAAGGAAAGCGGGAAGTAGCGCCAGGCCTCGAAAATGATGACCGTCGTCAGGGCCAGCGGGAATTCGACAGTCAGGCCGAAGAGGCTGATCTCGCCCGCAGCGCGCTGACCCAGGAAATTGATCGGTCCTTCCGTCGCGCCGATCTGCATGAGGATGGCGTTGAGCGCCCCCGAATTCGGGTCCAGCAGCGTCACCCAGGTGTAGGCAACAGCGATGACGGGCGCGACATAGGGAAAAAGAAAGAGGCCGCGCAGGAAAGCCCGTCCGCGGAAGGCCTGATCCAGCAGCAGGGCGGCGAAGAGTCCGAGGATCAGGGCGCCGCCGGTGCCGAAGACGGTGTAGAGGATCGACGTCCAGAGAACGTCCCAGAACTCGGTGGCATTGAAGACCTTGCGGAAGTTCTCCCCCGTGAAAGAAAGGCTGGTCAGCGCGTTCTCGCCTCTGCCTTGGGCAACGGCCGCCGTGCCCTCGAGCAGGGCCTCAACATTGGAGATGTCCGTCAGAGCCGTCGCCTCGAAGCGCAGCCGCTCCCGGCCGCGCGGGTCGAGATTGCCGAAGGTGCAGGTGAGGTTGCGGCCGGAGAGGACGCAACGCTCGTCGTCGACGGCGAGATCGACGCCTTCGGGCAGGGTGTCGGTGAAGGCGGCCCCGCGTACGGGAAGGTTGGGCGAGGAATTGCGCAGTGTGTAGGTGACGCGGAAGGTCTCGCCCGCCGCGACGGCTTCGCCGCTTACCCTTTCGTTGATGGTGGCCTCGGGCGCGCGCAGATCGGCCAGTTGGATCGGCTTGGCGGAAATCCAGAAGTTGGCGACAAGGGGGAGCGCGACAATCAGGGCGACGATCAGAAAGGTCGGCGCCAGCATCGTCCAGGCCAGCCGCGCCTCGCGCTTCTGCAGGGGGCCGACACCCTGCGGCGGGGCGACCGCTTCCGCTTCGCGGCGTGCGACGCCGCTTTGCGCCACCTCTGTCATGTCACCGTCCTCCCCCAATCCCCCTTCTTGCAATCACCCGGCCGCGCGGACCGGCAGAGCCGGCCCGCGCAGAGGAACGGTCAGAGCTTGCCAAGCTCCTCGTTGATCGCCTTGGCTGCTTCGGCCGCCGAGATCTCATCGTCGATGAAGCGCCGGGTGATCTGGTTGATGACCTGGCTGTTGACCACCTTGGAAGCCGCCGAAAGCTGGCCTTCCTCGACGCCCCAGCGCTGGGCCGAGTCGAGCCCGGTCACGATCGAGTCGATCACCTCGGGCGGGTAGAGCTCGGTCAGCGGCGCCTTGCGGTCGACACCCACCGGCAGCGTCGACCAGAGGTCCACATACTTGTCGGGATTGCCGTCATCCCCCCGGCGCACCGGAAACTTGCCTTCGGGCGCGATGGAGAGGGTCTGGCCATAGCCCTCGGTCATGGAGAACTTCACGAACTCAATGGCGTTGTCGGTGTCGGCAGAACTGGTGACTCCGAAGTAGCGGATATCCGCCCAGGCCGCACCGTCGGGGTTGGAAGGGCCGGCGAAGGTGGTGACCACCCCGGTCTTGGAGGCAAGCTCCGTCGAGGTCGGGTCGTCGTTGATGGTGGGCGGCGCCGAATCGCGCAGGCCGGCCAGCTCGTCCAGGATGAAGGGCGACCAGATGATCATGGCCGCCTTGCCGGCGAAGTAAAGCTCGCGCGACTGCTTCCAGAACAGCTCTCCGGGCGGCGAGGCCTTGGCGATGGTCTTGTAGAACTCCAGCGCCTCGACCAGCCTCTGCTCTTCGAAGCCGGCGATGCCGTCCGCCGACATCGGGGTCGCGCCATTGGCCAGCAGAACGTGCTCCAGCACCTGGCTCATGAAGTTCTCGTCAATCTTGGTCGCCGCGACGAAGCCGTAGATCTCCGGCGGATTGTGCAGCTTCTCCACTGCCGCGACGATGTCGGCATAGCTGTCCGGCGCGGAGAGCCCTGCCGCCTCGAAGAGGTCCTTGCGATAGACAACCATCTGGGTCCAGCCGTCGACGGGAACGGCGGCGGTGTCGCCGTCCACGTCTGCCATGGCGAGAGCGCCGGGCGCGAAGGTATCGAGACCGAGTTCCTCGACAGCCTCGGTGTTGGCGTCAATGTCCAGGATGCCGGCCTCGGCCCAGGGCTGCACGTACTGCAGGGTGTGATAGATGACATCCGGCAGGTCGTTCGCGGCAAAGGCAGCGGTCGCGCGCTTGCCAAGATCCGTTTCCGAGACGGGGATGACCTCCACGGCCACGCCGCTCTTGGCTTCGAACTCCTGCGCCAGCGCCTGCTGCTTGGCAAGGCGCTCAGGCTGTTCTTCGGTGGTCCAGAAGCGGATCGTCTCGGCCGCGGCTGTCTGCGCGGCGAAGATCATCGCCGCCGCGGTCATCAGGCCGAGAGGTCTGAGAATCGACATAACTGGGCTCCCTTCCGTGTTGTGGTGTTCTTCTTTCTCGACTGGCCTGTTCTCAACTGGCCTATGACGGGAAGGCGGTGGCCGGCACCTCGGCCAGCCGCTGCCGCAATGCCGCGGTATCCAATGCCGGCGCGCCATCCGAAGCGCGGCGCACGAAACCGGCCGGCCTGACCCTCTGCAGAATTTCCGGCGCCGTCCCGTTGATCAGCGCAAGCAGCATCTCAGCCACCCAGGCCCCGGCGCTGTCGGCGTCCTGCGACCAGGTGCTGAGCGGCGGCGAATGCACAGGGGCCATCGGCACATCGCCATAGCCCAGGACGGAGACATCCCGGCCGACATCCAGGCCCAGATCGCGCAGCGCCCCCATGGCGCCGAACGCCAGGAGATCGAGATCGCAGATCAGCGCTGTGGGCGGCTGTTCACCGCGCATCAGCTCATAGGTGGCGCGGCGTCCGCCGTCGGCGGTCAGCCCGACCTCCACCACCAATGCGGGATCGTAGAGGCCGAGGGACAGCAGCCTTTCGCAAATCGCTTCGCGCCGGATGCGCGCAAAATTGACGTTCGGCGAGGCGGTGATGTGGGCAATCCGGCGGTGCCCGAGGGCAACCAGATGAGCGACCGCCTCCGCCGCCGCCGCCCCGCAGTCCACATCCAGCCAGGCGAAGTTCTCGGAGGTCGCCGTACGCCCAAAAGCGACAAAGGGCACCGCCTTCTCGCGCAGATAGGCGACGCGCGGGTCTTCGGAGAGCGTGCGGGTCAGAATGAAGCCGTCGACCTTGCGGGTCACGATCAGGCGGTCATAGGTTTCGCGCCACTTCTCAGGCGCAGGGGCGCTGGCGACCAGCAGGTCGATCCCGCGCGTTTCCAAGACACGGGTGGCGCCGCGCAGAAACTGCACAAGAAAAGGACTGGAGATGTCGAGCTGTTCGCCGGGCAGCACGACACCCACCGTGTCGACCCGCCCGCGCTTGAGGTTGCGCGCCATGCTTGACGCCGCATAGCCGGAGGCCAAAGCGGCGGCCTGCACCCGCGCCCGCGTGGTTTCGGCAATGTCGGGATAGCCGTTCAGCGCTCGTGAAACGGTGCTCTTGGCCAGATCGAGTTCGCGCGCCAGCGCGTCGATCGTCACTTTTCCGCGCGAGCCCATGGCCTCCGCGGTTCCTCCCTGAGCTTTTCTTGTTTGCACAACCGTAGTCCCACATCGGAACCGATTGCAACGAAACTTTCCGAAACCGAATTCGCTATCAAATGTCCGGATTGATCAGTACATACTGGATCGGCAAAGCTGCTGCCGCGGCACGGTCGGCCCTGCTTGTGGGAAGACCCGTGCCGATGAGGGAACAGCACGAAACGGCCAAAAGAGAAACGGACAAGAATGAGCCATTCGCGGCGCCAATCAGCGTCCGACAGGGCCAGCCCGCAGACCTTGCCGAACTGTGCGGGTCCAGACTGCGCGGGCCCAGACTGCGCGGGCCCAGACTGCGCGGGCACGGGCTTCGACTCGGCGCTGCAGGACCTCCTGCTGGCCGTCTATGCGCAGGACAACGCTGAGTGGCTTGCGGAACGGATCACGGCCATGGTCGCGCAGCGGCGCGGCAAGGCCGGGGCGCACCGGGTCCAGAGAACAAGCTGGGTCGATCAGCGCGACGTCGTGCTCATCACCTATGCCGACAGCATCCGCGACGGCGATACCGCACCGCTCGCGGCGCTCGAAGCCTTTCTCGCCGAGCAGCTCAGCGGCACCGTCTCGGCGGTGCATCTGCTGCCTTTCTATCCTGCGAGTTCAGACGACGGCTTTTCGGTCATTGACTATCGTGCCGTCGATCCGTCGGTCGGCGGCTGGGGCGATGTCGTCCGCCTGGCCCGACACTTCGACATCATGCTCGATGCGGTGATCAACCACGTCTCCCGGCAGAGCGCCTGGTTCGAGGGGTTTCTCGCCGGCGATCCGGCACGAGGGGGCTTCTTCCACCGCTGCGACCCGCGGGCCGACTACAGCCAGGTCATCCGGCCCCGGGCCCGGCCGCTGCTGACCGAAGTCGAAACCGCCGAGGGCAGCGCGCACGTCTGGACCACTTTCAGCGACGACCAGATCGACCTGAATTACGCAACGCCGGGGGTCCTTCTGGAGATCCTGGACCTGCTGCTGTTCTATGCGGACAGGGGCGCGCGCTTCATCCGCCTGGATGCGATCGGGTTTCTTTGGAAGAAACTGGGCACGACCTGCATGCACCTGCCGGAGACTCATGCGCTCATCCAGATCATGCGTCTGGTGGTCGACGCCGCGGCGCCCGGCTGTCTGCTGATCACCGAAACGAACGTGCCCCATGCTGACAACGTCAGCTACTTTGGTGACGGCAGCAACGAAGCCCATATGGTTTATCAGTTTCCGCTGCCGCCGCTGACGCTCTACGCCTTTCAGACCGGCGATGCGCAGCCGCTCTCGGATTGGGCTGCAGCACTGGAACCGCCGGCGCCCGGCACGACGTTTTTCAACTTCCTCGCCTCCCACGACGGCATCGGCGTGCGTCCGGCGGAAGGTCTCTTGAGCCCGGATCAGATCGCAGGCATGGCGGACAGGGTCGAGGCCGCCGGCGGACTGGTCTCCATGAGAGCCCTGCCCGGCGGCGGCACAGCCCCCTACGAATTCAACATCTCATTCGTTGACGCGGTTTCCGCGCCCGATGATGACGCCGCAACACGCGCCGCGAAGTTCCTGGCGGCGGAGGCTGTTCTCCTCTCCGTCATCGGCGTGCCAGCCATCTACATTCACAGCCTGCTGGGTTCGCGCAACGATCTGGACGGTGTGGCCAGAACCGGGCGTAACCGTTCGATCAATCGGGCCAAGCTGGATCGTGCCACTTTGACGGGGGAACTTGCGGATCCAGGGAGCTTGCGGCGCCTTATCCTGGACGGCCACCTGGCGCTTCTTCACCTGCGGCGGACGCGCGCGGCCTTTCACCCGAACGCAGAGCAAACCGTCGTGCCGGTCGCTCCGTCGGTCTTCAGCATTCTGCGCGCCGGCGGGGGCGACAGGCTCTGGGTGGTTGTCAATGTATCGGGCGCACCGCAACAGATCCAAGCCAACCGCGTAGCGCTGGGCTTTCCGCAGGCGGACCGGCTGCTCGACCTCATCGGCTCGCAGACCGTCGCGCAACCAGGCGAAGAGATCGTCCGCCTCGAACTTTGCCCTTACCAGGCGGTCTGGATCGCGGCCGACTGAAGCCGGCCGTCAGGACAGCGCGCCGGCTTTCGCCGTCAGCGGCTCGACCTTGGTCCCCATCGCCTCGAAAAGCCGCTGCATGGATCCCAACTCGTCCTTGATGCTGAGTTTGCGCCGCTTGATCCGCCGCACGATCGCCGTGTCGGGCATGGGCCGCTTCATCTCGGCCTCAAGCTTCTCGTCCAGGCTTCGGTGCGTCATCAGCAGCGCCCGGTAGCGGCTGGCGATTCCGGAACCGGGGCGGGTCTTGGCTTTCCTGGCTTGAGCTACGCGCATTGGGCAGGTCTCCCATAGGTTACTGATCAGGGCATCTGCGGGTCGGGACATTAACGGCTTGGACCGTCGCCGGTTGTCCCGCCTGTCTTTGGCCGGGCCTGCCGAGCCCGCAGCACGTGCCGTGGATGCTGCAGGTCCCGACAGGCCCGGCGGGGGAACCGGAACGCTACTCGGCGGCGCTCAGGTGGTGAGGCGCCGACCGACCGTTCAACGCCGCCAAGCGCTCGGAGAGGCTCTTTTTCTCTTTTCCGGCTGTGCCGCGCGCGGCTGTGAGCGCGGCCGCGAAGTGCGGATCGCTCTCCAACTGCTCGGTCTGAAAGAGCCCCGTCTTCAGCTGCAGCGTTTCCGATTCCGCCCGCAACTTCGCGGTCTGCTGGTTCATGGCATCGAGAGCCACACTGAGGGCCGAGATCGAACCGGTGACGCCCGCTGCCTCCTGCGCCCTCCGGTCCTGCACCTCGGCGCGCTCCTTGCGCAGGCGGGCCATTTCCAACTGGCGCTTCGCCGCCGTCAGTTCGCTCTGCGACTGCCGCAGCTTCTCGCCAAGCTCCTCGAAGGAGCGGCGCAGTTCGGCGCGCCAGGCCTCCACTTCCTGGTCCTCCTGCTCTTCCCGTTCGATCTCGGGCTTCAGGTGTTCGAGCTTCGTGATCACCTTGGTGAGACTGGCCTCGATCTCGGCCCTCGTCTGGCCGCTCTCTTCTTCCCTCAGCTTGGCTTCAAGCATCTGGGCGGCCTTCAGGTATTCTTCGTAGGTCCGGCGCAGCGCAGCGGTTTCCTCATGCTCGCGGCGCACTTCGGCTTCGGCTTCCGCGAGGCGGCGGCCCAGCTTGTGCAATTCAGCCTGCATCATGTCGATCTGGGCGCGGCTTGCAGTCTCCGGGTCGAAGGCCACGACAGCCGCCGTAAAGTCCTCCAAGACACCGGTGGCCTTGTTCATGCCGAAGTGCTTCAGAAAGCGCCACACCATCCTCGGTCTCCTCCGTCCCGGACACTGGCTTCCGTCACCCGAAGATTTGGGGATGGGCAGGAAAACGATCCAATCGACCCTCGGGGCGTCATTGATAGGAATTCCCGATCTTTCCCGAAGACCGGCCACAAATCGGCGCAGATCGGAGGTTGAAAGGACCATCGTAAGGCACGATATAAACGCGATCTTTGATAGTTCATTCCAATCAGCCTTCCTGTCGAAAAGGACGCCGGCCCCGTGATACCCTCGCTGAAGCAGCTGCGCTATCTTGTGGCGATTGCCGATACCCTCCATTTCCGGCGGGCTGCAGAGTTGAGCCACGTCAGCCAGCCGACCCTCAGCGGACAGCTGCGCGAGCTAGAGCAGCGCCTCGGCGTGCAACTGGTCGAGCGCAGCCGCGCCAAGGTCGTCCTCACCCCCATCGGCAAGGAGATAGCGACCCGCGCCCGCGTCGTGCTGCGCCATGTCCAGGACCTCGTCGAGCTTGCCGAACAGGACAAAGGGGTCCTGGGCGGCACCCTGCGACTGGGCGTCTTGCCGACACTCGGCCCCTACCTGTTGCGCCACATCCTGCCGGAGCTGCACCTCAGCTATCCGGAGCTGAAGCTGTACATCCGCGAGGGCTCCCCCACCGCGCTGCTGCAGGACCTGGATGAGGGACGCCTCGACCTGCTGATCTTTGCGCTGCCCGTGAAGGGCGCGGACCTGAAGGTAGCACGGCTGTTCCGCGAACCTTTGCTGATCGCGGCATCGAGCGATCATGGGCTTGCCGCCAAAGACTTCGCCGAGCGCGCGGACCTGAAAGGGGAGACCGTTCTGGGCCTGGAGCGTGGCTACCACCTTCATGCCCAGGTGCGTGAGCTTTGCGAACTCTATGGCGCCCGACTGTCGCTGGACTATGAAGGTACGAGCCTCGACACCCTGCGCCAGATGGTCGGCATGGGAATGGGACTCACTTTCCTGCCGGCACTCTATGTGCGCTCCGAGATTCCCAAGGACGAAGAAGTGGTCGTCCGCCCGCTACGCAGCCGACCGCCGAGTCGCAGCATCGGCCTCGTCTGGCGTCGCCATTCGGCACGCAGCGACGAGTTCGCCGCCTTGGCCGGCGTGATGCGGGGTATCGTCAAGAGTGGCGTACCGGAAGTGACGGTTCTCAGTTGACCGGCCGCAAGCCGCATTGGTCAGTGCACGAACCAATATCGCCAGCGCCGCGCCAAGCAACCGCAGCAGGCAAAGAGTATTGGCCGAGCATTCATCAGCCTCCTTTGTCGAACCATCGGCACTTCCTATAATTGTAAAACTACACCCGTTTACGCTGGACTTGGCGTGACTCTGTCACTATTTGCAAGGCCAAAACAATTTGAGCTCTTCGGGAGGCTCGCGAACGCCGACAACGGCCTGGTCTTCTGCTGCTATGCGGTCCCTTGCGGACCGTACCTTTCATTCACGCCTTACGGCAGCGGAGGCATTCGGGGAAGCGTCTGTCTAACGCGCGCATCGCCACTTGAAGAGCCTGCAGGATGTGGAAGAGCTCGGCAGCAGCGGTCGAACGGAAGGCAATTGGATGCCATCGGAAGAAGATGCGCGAGTGAGCGGAGACTACAGTGACCACTTTGACTTTCTGTCACGGGGCCCCTACGCGCAGTTCGTCATAGAGAAGCGCTCGGTCGGGCGCCGTCCGGTCCGCATGTTGCGCACGGCGCAGCCGGCGGGTGACTTCTCCGACCCCGCCCAGCCCGACGTCATTCTCTACAAGGCCCTGCGTTCCGAAGGCCATACCGTGCGCGATCTCGGCGCCGGCCGCGTGCGCCACCGCTTTCGCAAAGGCGACTTCGACCTGCAGGGCCCGGGGGTTGCCAATCACATCGTCGCGGAAGGCAGTCATGAGCTGATCGACTTCATCCTGCCGATCGAGGCCGTGCGCGAGGTGCTGGATGAACGGCGTCCTGGCTTCAACGGCGACTTCGGTCGCCTTCACGCCCAGCCCTTCCGGGATTTCTTCCTGGAACAACTCTGCATGAGCCTGTGGCGCGAGAGCGAGGCAGGCAACCCGAACGGCAACCTCTTCGTCGAAGGCGTCCTCGTCAGCATGATCGCCATCCTGTCGAGCCTGGCTGAGCGGCAGTCAATCGCGGAGAGCAGCTCCGTCAGCCCGATGCCCTCGCGGACGCTACAGGAGATCGACAGCTTCATAGAGGCGAACCTGAGCAAGAACCTCTCCAACACAGACCTTTCTGGTCTGGCGTGCCTGCCCCAGTTGCGCTTTACCCGCGCCTTCAAGGCAGCGACCGGGCGCACCCCGCATCAATACGTTCTCGCCCGCCGGATCAGCCGAGCCCAGGAACTGCTCGCCGCCGGCGACATGCCGATCGTCGAGATTGCCTATGCCTGCGGCTTCGCCTCCCAAAGCCACATGACCGACGTCTTCCGTCAGAAGATCGGCGTCACCCCGGGGCGCTATCGCAAGGAAGTACGGGGTTAGAACCTCATCCTCACCCAGAGCGGATATGCTCTAGAGGTCGACAGGAACGCCCTCGGCAATGGAGCGTTCGGCAGCCGCGCCCATGGCCACGGCTTTCAGGCCGTCGGCGAGGGTCACTTCCACGGCGCCACGCCCCAGCGCCGCCTCGCGGAAGCGCAGGTGCTGGTAGTAGGTGGAGCCGTGGTGTTCGCCGGCCCCAAGCACCGCAGGATCGACCGGTACCGGCAGGCGCCGCGGTTCGATCGGTGCGCGGGGGGAGATTTCCAGCATCGCCTCGCGGGCATGACCGCCGACCCGCCGTTCCGGGCCGGGAATACAGCAGGCGACGCGGCCCTTCGCACCTGTTGCGGTGATCTCCTCCTGAAACCAGGCGCCCTCGGCAAACATGCAGAGCTCCAGCATCGCCCGTGCGCCGCCGGCAAAGTCGACCACCGCGTAGGCATTGTCGATGATATCCGGGCAGCGACCACCGTAACGCTCCTCCCGGTGGTTCACGTCGGCTCCCCCGGTGGCATAGATACGCCTTGGCTCGTCCTCGAGGATCAGGCGCATGAGATCGAAGAAGTGGCAGCACTTCTCCACCATGGTGCCGCCGGTGTTGGCGTTGAAGCGGTTCCAGTGGCCGACCTTCTCCAGGAAAGGATAGCGGTGCTCGCGGATGGTCAGCATCTTCAGGGGCCCCGCCACACCCTTGCGCAGTTCCTCTCGAAGGGCGGCGATGGGTGGCATGTAGCGGTACTCCATGGCAACCCAGAGCGGCGCCCGCCAGGATGCCGCCAGCGCAGTCAAGCGCTCCCCAAGACAAGGGGTGGTGACCACCGGTTTCTCAACCAGCACCGGGCGCGGCGGCCCGGCGAAGACCTGCTCCAAGACGTCCAGGTGAGTGTGGTTTGGACTGGCGACAATGACCGCATCGACGTCGTCCCGCCCGACCAGCGCCGCGGCATCGGCGAGCAGCGCGGCATCGGGGGCCGCCTCGGCATTGAGCGCCTGCTGGCCGCTGTCCGGATCGGCAATGGCGGTCACCGCCGAGCCGGGGATCAGCGCCAGGTTGGCGATATGCTCACGCGCCATCATGCCGCCGCCGATGACGCCGTAGCGCAGGGTCTCCGCAGCCGTCACTGGGCGTCGAGATCCAGAAGCGGCAGGTCGGCCGCGGCGGCGGCCGCTTCGACCCCAGCCTTAACGTCGCCATAGGTGATGGAGACGTGGTGCTCCAACTGGGCATCGATGAATGCGCGCCGCGCCGCCTCCGCGCCGCAGTCGAAGCGGATGACGCCCGACGTCCCGGTGAAGGACATCGGCCGGCGCAGGATCTCGCCGCGCCCGACCACCATCTTCAATTCGGACTGCGCCTGACTGATGCGCGCCACGGTGACGCGGCCCGGCTTCAGGGGAAACTCGTGCAGCAGCGGCATGCGCCGGTTGGTGTGGATCGTGGCCCGCGGCGCGAAACCGGGGTCGCAGAAGTCGAGCGGTGCGAGACCGCAGTGCCAGAGCACCGCGGTGTCGTCGTCGGAGTCGAAGTCAACGATATCGGTCAGCATGGCCGGTCCGTCAGCCAGGGTCTGCAGCAGGCGGGAGCCCACCGTCCCCAGCATGTCCGCCTCGCAGGACGCCGGTATGCGCTCGCCGTTGAGGGTCGCCATGGCGCCACAGACCGCGCAGCCGTACTCGGTGAAGGTTTCCGGCCAGCAGCGCACGGCGAAGCCGTCGAGCTGGCGCTCCTCGGCCATATCGCGCAGGGCGCTGTAGCAGCGCAGCGAGCGCTCGACCTGTTCGCCATCGAGGGTTTCGACGCCTTCCAGGCGCTCGGCGGCCTGGCTCTTCAGCGCGCCGATCCGTGCGCCGTCCGCGGCCTTGGCCGCGGCGAACAGTGTTTCAAGGTCGATGCGCTCGACATCGACGCCGAAGCGGGATGTCAGTTCAGCCTCGTCGAAGCCGCAGGTGTCGAAGCCCGCCGGGTGTTCACCCACCAGGCCGACCCGGCAGGCCAGGTCCGGCGCCGCCCCGGGCTGCGCCGCACGCGGCACGGGGCCGGCACCGCTCTCCGCAAAGAGCGCGGCGAGGTCCGGACTGGCCGTTGCCGGGGCATGCAGCCAGCCGCAGCGCCGGTCGATCTTGCCCAGGGCGTGGGACGCCAAGCTGAGACCGCAGAAGGAGTTCAACCGCAGGCGCCCGCCGTCGCGCGGTTCCGGAAACGCCCAGATCGCGATCGGCGCCGCAAGCGTGGCGCCGATCGCAGACGTCATGGCGGCATCGCAGAAGGTAGCCTGAATGATCAGGACACCGTCCGGCCGCTGTTCCTTTACCGCATCCAGGCGCGCTTCGACAGCAGGGGCGTCCATCAGCAGGCCCGCATCGCCCAGCACCTCGGCGCCGCTCGCAGCCAGCGAGGCGACGGCCGTCTCGGCCGTCTGCGATGCCAAGTCCACATCGAAGGTCGGGCGTGCCAGGCAAAAGACCGCGATTCGCATCAGAGTCTCCCTTCCAGGTCGTCGTAAGCCCCTTGCATCCACTCACTCTCCCAGCCCGCCGGCCGCAGCGGGCCCTCGGCTCCATCGTCGAACCAGCGGGTCCAGGGGCACGCCTTTGCGTCCGCCAGGGCGTTCAGCTCCTTCATATAGTCGGCCGCCGGACCGGACAACGCCGTCGCCATCGCCGCCATATCCGGGAAGTGTTGAAAGGCGTCCCACCAGATTGCGCGGCCGGCGAGAAAACCGCTGGCGCCGGCCTCGAAGGCATAGTGAAGGACATTGCGGAAAGCATCCTGGCTGGCGCCGGCGGAGAGCATGACCCAGGGCCGCCCGGCGAGCCGCCCCATTTCTTCGAAGAGCGCGGTGGTCGCTCCATCCCCCGGCGGCGGCACCTCCTTGGCGGGAACCGGGCTCTCCAACTTGAAGACATCCACGCCATAGTCCGGCGCCGCGAAGGTTTCCACCGTCTTCAGCACGTGGTCGGCCCGCTTGCCGGCTTGTTCCACATAGTCCTTGGTCTGCCCGGTATCGCCCGCCAGCGGATAGAGCAGCATCTCCAGCAGAAAGGGGATGTCGTAACGTGCGCAGGCCTCGCCCACCTGCTTGGTGAAATCGAGTTGCGCCTGGCGCGACACGGCATCCTGGTCCGGGTGATACCAGGTCAGCACTTTGACCGCGTCACCGCCCGCGCGCTTGATCTTGGAAACCGACCAGTCGTCGATGGCCTTGGAGAGGCGGCCGTCCCCGCCCTCGCCGAAAACCGAGTCCTCCAGGGTAACGACGAGCCCGTGGTGCGGCGCAAGAACGGTCATGGCATCGCTCAGCGCATAGGTGGGATCGGCCAGCACCGCTGAGGCGTGCGGCGCCAGCGCCTCCATCAAGGCGCGCTTCACCGCCCTTACGTCGCCGTAGCGCGGGCGGTCCTCGCCGCGCGCTTCGGCGACCCGGTTCTTGATGGGCGGGCGCTGATCGACCGCCAGCATCTTGAAGCGGCCGCCAGCGTCGGCCATGCGGCGCAGGCCCCAGAACTTCCCGGGGCTCAAGATCGTGGACTGGGCGACCCGGGGTTGGGCGGCCTGAGATTGGGGGGCATTCATAATCTGGTCTCCAACAAGCTTGTCACTTCCTGTCGCGTCGGGAACGCGCCGGGGCCGCTGGGCTGGGCGACCTTCAAAGCCGCCGCCGCAGAGGCAAAGCGCAGCGCCTCGGGGAAGGCCTTGCCCTCCCCCAGCGCAAGCGCGGCAGCGCCGTGGTAGACATCGCCGGCACCCAGCGTATCGACGGCCTGAACCGGCACCGCCGGCACCTGGCCGCTCCGCCCGGCCTCGATCCAAAAAGCGCCCTCGGCCCCCGCGGTCACGGCAAAGGCAACACCCGGATGGCCTTCCGCAACGGTCGCAAGCGCGGCCTGACGGTCCCCCGGCTGCAGGCTCTCGAGGCCGGCGGCACTGAAGATGACATGGCTTGCGCGGGCCATCAGATCGCGGGCCTCTTCCGGGGCGGTGTCGTAGTCGAGCACGCCGGGCACACCGGCCACGGCTGCCGCCTGCAGGCCCATGCGCGCCGCCTCAGGCCAGCGCAGGTCGCACATCACCGCATCGGCCCCGGCAAAGGAAGTGCTGTCCGGCGCGCCTCGGAACAATGCCGGGTCCTTGTGATTGATCAGCATGCGTTCCCCGCGCGGGTCGACGAAGACGGCCGAGGTGGCAGTGACGCCCTCCGGCGGCGTTTGCAGACCGGAGCAGTCCACCTCTGCTGCGGCCAACACCGCGCGCAGACTTTGTCCGGCGGCATCCGCGCCCACCCGGCTGACCAGCCGCGCCGCGCCACCGAGCCGGGCCACCGCCATGGCGGCATTGGCGGCGATCCCCCCGGCCACCTCGCGGCGCGAAACCGCGGCATACTTCGTGGCATCGACGGGCAGGCGTTCGACCTGGAAAACCTGATCGAGCACGGCAATGCCGGCGCAGACGACACGCAGGGTCACGCCAGTTCCTCCAGCACGCTGTCGGCGATCATCTCGCTGACGCGCTCGTTTGACTCTTCGGTGACCCCGGCGATATGCGGCGTCAGGATCAGGTTG
Organism: Pelagibius sp.; assembly: GCF_028281305.1. Classification (GTDB taxonomy): domain Bacteria; phylum Pseudomonadota; class Alphaproteobacteria; order Kiloniellales; family Kiloniellaceae; genus Pelagibius. The sequence goes on from NZ_JANQKD010000035.1 coordinate 43,710, forward strand.
GGCACGTCGCGGAACACCGCCGCAGAGGTCTCATCCAATGGCTCCTTGGCGAAAACATCGAGCGCGGCACCGCCCAGGTGCCCGGCTTTCAGGGCCGCGGCCAGGGCTGCTTCGTCGACGATGCCGCCACGGGCGGTGTTGATCAGGACCGCATCGGGCTTCATGCGGCCCAAGGCGGCGGCGTCGAAAAGCCCTTGGGTCGTCTCCGTCAGCGGCACATGGAGGCTGAGGACGTCAGCCCTCTCCAGCAGCGCGTCCAGAGAAACCAGGTCTACGCCCTCCGCCGTCTCCACCAGGGGATCGTGCGCAACCACCGTCATGCCGAGCGCCTGCGCGCGCCGCGCCGTGCGCCGGGCGATATCGCCGAAGCCGAGAAGGCCCAGGCTGCGCCCGGCCATCTCCCGGCCCTGGCAGGCGGCGCGCGGCCAGCCGCCGGCGCGCAGGTCCTCGGTCGCGAAAAAAGCGCGGCCGCGCAGCAATTGCAAAGCGGCCGAGATGACGTACTCGGCCACCGCATCGGCGTTCGCCCCGCGCGCGGGACGCACCGCAACGCCGCGCGCCTCGCAGGCAGCCAGGTCGATGTTGTCCAGGCCGACGCCCAGGCGCCCGACGACCCGCAGAGCCGGCGCGGCAGCCAGCAAGTCCGAGGTCACCTGGGTACGGTTGCGCACCACCAGCGCCTCGGCGGTACCCAGCAGCGCCTGCAGGTCCGCCGGGCGGTCGACCAGGGTGGGGTCGTAAAAGGTCTGGCGGCTCTGCGCCAGGCGGGCCACGGCCGCCTCGGCCATGAACTCGGAGACAACGACAACAGGCTGCGGCATAGGCTCCTTACAGCACTCCAAAAAGTTTCAACGGTCCCGGCGAAGTAGGCCGGGCGCAGTGATCTCTGCGCAGTCCGGGCGCCCCCAAGAACCACTTCAACATTCGTTCTTGGGGGCGCCCGGATCGGTCGCTGCGGGACCGGCACAAGGCCGGCCCCGAACACGGTCTTACAAGGCGGCTATTGCGAAGCCGCTTCGAACTCAGCCTCGAGCGAAGCCTCGCAGGCGGACACCGCCCCCTGGGCCGCGTCGATCCACTCGCGGCCGAAGTTCTCCTCGTACCAATCCCAGACCGGCTTGGCGGCAGCCTGGAAGGCAGCCTTCTGCTCTGCCGTGGGCGTGTAGATCGTGCCGCCGGCATCGACGAAGGCCTGGAAAGCATCGACGGCCTTGCGCTTGGGCAGCACCCGGGCGGTCATCTTCAGCTCCTGGAAGCCGTCATAGACGATCCGCTTCTGGTCGTCCGGCAGGCCCTGGAAGACATCCTCGTTCATCCACCAGAGCGCGCCCATGTAGGCGTGGCCATCCAGCGAGATGTACTTCAGATGATCCTGGAACTTCATGTTGACGATGTCGGTGATACCGTTCTTGGTGCCCTCGACAACGCCGGTGCCGAGCGAGGTGTAAACCTCAGGCCAGGCGATCGGCGTCGGCGAGCCGCCAAGGGCCTTCACCAGCTCGATCTGAATGTCGGCACCGATGGTGCGCAACTTCAGACCTTCTACGTCCTCGGGGCTCTTCACCTGCTTGCTGGTGGTGGCGATGTTGCGCCAGCCGCCGGTGTTGGAGATCGCCATCAGGCGTGCCGCCCCGACATCCTCCAGCACCGCCTCGCGAATCTTCGCGGTGAGCGGCCCGTCGAAGACGCACTCGGCAACGCGGTCGTTGGGGAAGAGATAGGGCAGGTCGAGGAACTGGGCCGGGGGATACCATCCGGCAAGGCCGCCGTTGGTGGTGATATAGATGTCGAGCCGGCCGTCCAGCAACGCCTCGGAGCACTCGTCCGCATTGGAGCAGAAGCGCCCGTTCGGGAAGATGTCCACCGCCAGGGCCCCGTTCGACGTGGCCTCGACGTAGTTCTTGAACACCAGCGAGCCGTCGAAGTCCTCGTCGTCCTCGGACCCCAGGAAGGCAATCTTCAGCGTGGTGTCGGCTGCCAGCGCGGCACCCGCTCCCATCGTCAGGGAGACGGCGGCGGCACCGGCCGCCAGGGTTTTCCAGAAGCTCATTCTTTCCTCCTTGCTCTCATTATTCTTCGGTTTTGGATGTCTCACGAATGAAGCCCCATCACGCGGGGCAGGAACAGCACCAGGTCCTCGAAAAAGGTGATCAGGAAGATCACGCCGGCCTCGACGGCCAGGAACGGCAGAATCGCTTTGGTGATCGCTTCGACGCGCTCGCGCGAAATCGACGATGCGACGAAAAGCACAAGCCCCATGGGCGGCGTCGCCAGGCCGACGGTGACGTTGACGCACATGATGATGGCGAAGTGGACGGGGTCGAGGCCGATGATGCCGACGAAGACCTTTGACAGGATCGGCCCCAGGATCAGGATCGCCGGGCCGGCGTCGAGGAACATGCCCACGACGAAGAGCATCAGGTTGAGCAGGATCAGCAGCAGGTAGGGGTTGTCGGTCAGCGACAGAACGAAGTCGGCCAGCATCTGCGCCGCGCCAACCTGATCGGCGACCCAGGAGAACGATTTCGAGGCACCGATCAGCATGAGGATGATGCCCGAGGCCACTGCCGCGCGGTAGAAGGTCACCGGCAGGTCGCCGATCCTGAGGGCGCGGATCACAAAGACCGAAACGATCAGCGCGTAGAAGGCTGCGACCCCCGCGGCTTCCGTCGGCGTGAAGAAGCCGGTCAGGATGCCGCCCAGCAGGATGATCGGCGTCAGCAGCGGCCAGAAGGTCTCACGCCCTGCGGCCGCCACCTCGCGGGCCGAAGCGCGGCGGCTGGCAACCGGGAAGTCGTACTTCTTGGCCAGGCGCCAGGTGACGAACATCAGCCCGCTGCCGATCATCAGCCCGGGAACGATGCCTCCGGCGAAGAGGGCGGCGGGGCTCACACCCATGATGAAGGCGTAGATGATCATGATGCCCGACGGAGGGATGATCGGCCCAATGACGCTGGAGGCCGCCGTCACCGCCGCCGCGAAGCGCCGGGTGTAGCCTTGCTTCTCCATTGCCGGGATCAGCATGGAGCCCAGCGCCGAGGTGTCGGCCACCGCCGAGCCGGAGAGCCCGGCAAAGAGGATCGAGCTGAGGATGTTCACCTGCGCGAGGCCGCCGCGCAGATGGCCGATCAGCGACTGGCTGAAGCGCACGAGGCGTTCGGTGATGCCGCCGGCGTTCATCAGCTCCCCGGCCAGGATGAACATGGGCAGCGCCATCAGCGGCACCGACGACATGCCGGAGAAGACCTGGCTGAGCAGGGAGTTGAGATCGCGCGGGTCGAACTCGGCGCCCAGATCGTTGGCGACGACGATGCCGGAGGCCCCCAGCAGACCGAAGATCACCGGGATCGAAAGCGCAAGCGAGGCTAGGAAGAGCCAGAGAAAAGCTGTCTGCATCGGCCTACTCCTCCACGTTCGCCGCGACATCCTCGAAGGAACGCACGGGGCGCACGAGGCGATTGTCGGGATCGAAGAGGCCCAGGGTGTAACGCAGCAGCATCTCCACATTGACGATGATCATCAGGGTGATGGCCGCCGGCATCACCATGAAGACGTAGCGCCACTCCAATCCCAGCACGGGGATGCGCATCTTGGCCGTGAAGGGCCTGATGGAGTTGAGGTCGAGGCCGAAGATGCCGTCGAGCACCAGCGTCAGACCGTCCCACTTCAGGCCGATCTTGCGCAGGGTCAGATCGAGGGCGATCAACAGGAGGCCCAGAATGAGCACGTGGAGCAGCAGCGAATGCACCCGCTGGAGAAAGTGCGGAAGCATGTCGTGCAGCATGTCGAGCGCCACGTTGGAGGCGCGGCGATAGGCGATCGGCGCCACGATAAAGGCCAGGGCCGGCAGCAGGATCAGCATCACCTTTTCCGTCCAGGGCGCGCTGATTCCGGACAGACGCGCCACCACCGTCCAGACGACGGTGGCCAGCATGGCGATCACGGTGACGATGATGATCGGGCGCAGCACCGCTTCGAAGCCACGGTTTATGAGGCGCAGCAGGCCGATCGCACGAGACAGCATGACAACCATTCACTTCCTCCCGGCCCGCGCTTCTCCTGGCGCGGCGCCCAAAGCCCTTCAGTTCATCACTTGGCCGCCATCGACGTTGATGCACTGCCCGGTGATATAGCTGGCGTCTTCGCTCAGCAGAAACCGTATCACGGTTGCAACTTCCCGTGGTGCTCCGAAGCGGCCGAGCGGAATTTCCTTCAGGAGAAACTCGCCGCGGCGCTCGATGACCTTTTCCGGCATGCGGGTGAGAATGATGCCGGGGGCAATGGCGTTGACCGTGGCCCGCGTCTTGAATCGGCGGGCCAGCGCTCGGGTGATCCCCACCAGCCCCGCCTTGGCGGCGGAGTAGGCCACCGCATCCACCGCGCCGCGGCGAAAAGCCAGGGAGGAGGTGAAGACCAGGCGACCCATGGTTCCTTCCGGCAGCCGATCACCGACTGCGGTGGCAAAGTCGTAGGCGTTGCGCAGGTTATTGGTCATGGTGCGGTCCCACACCGCCGGGTCGTCGCCCAGGCCAGGATCGTCTTCCATCGAACCGGCGAGATGGACAAAACCGTGGATCGGCCCTTCGGCGGCCGCGAGCGCAGCCCGTGCGCCCGCAGCGTCGTCCGTCGTCTGAGTCCCGGCAGTCGCGCCGAGCCGGCCGGCCAGATCCTGCAGAGCACTGCCCCCCCGGTCGATCAGATGGAGACGGCAGCCCGCTTCGGACAGCAGCGTGCAGAGCGCCTGGCCAATGCCCCCGGCAGCCCCTGTAATCGCTATGGTTCCATCCAATCCGGCCATCGAGGCACAATCCCCTGCCGACTGTCGCAAGACGCTTCGCACACGAATGCACAGCGCCCTTTCTGTAAGCCTTTACATAAGAGCGCCCTTGCCGCAAGCAGGAAATTCCCGATAAACTGCACTTTCACGGTATGTTTTCTGATGGCGCCCAGGATTTCGGAACGATATGCGTAAACGATTACAGAATCGCGGAGCACGCGTGAGCGTTGCCGAGGTGGCGGCGGCGGCACAGGTCTCCACCGCTACCGTTTCGCGGGTTCTGAACAAGGCGGACTACGTGAAGCCGGAAACCCGCCGCGCTGTGGAGGAGGCGATCGCCACCCTGGGCTATATCCCCCACGGCGCCGCCCGTTCGCTGTCGAGCCGCTCCAGCCGCATCATCGGGGCCATCATTCCCTCGATCGACAACTCGATCTTCGCCGCCGGCGTGGAGGCCCTGCAGGCCCACCTGAACGACCGCGGCTACCATCTGCTGATCGGATCGAGCAACTACGATCCGGAGGAAGAGCACCAGGTGGTGCGCAGTTTTCTGGAGCAGCGGGCAGCCGGGATCATCATGATGGGCGAGACCCACACCCGCGACTGCCTCGACCTGCTGGCGCGCCACGGCACGTCCTTCGTCAACACCGGGGTCTACTCGCCCGAACGGCCCTACCACTGCGTGGGCTTCGACAATGCCGGCGTTGCCACCAAGGCGGTGCGCTATCTGCTGCAGCTCGGCCACCGGCACTTCGCCATGATCGCCGGCATCACTGCCGACAACGACCGCGCCATCGGGCGCGTCCGCGGCGTGCGCGCGGAGCTGGCCAGTGCAGGCCTGATACTGCCGGACGACCGGGTGCTGGAGCGCCGTTACGACATTGCCGAAAGCCGCGCCGCCTTCCGCGATCTGATGGCGCTGCCGGAGCCGCCGACGGCAATCATCTGCGGCAACGACGTGCAGGGCTTCGGCGCGATCCTGGAAGCCCAGCATAGCGGCGTTCGTATCCCCGAGCAGGTCTCCGTGGTCGGCTTCGACGACCTTGTGCTCTCCCGCCACCTCAAGCCCTCGCTCACCACCATCCGCGTCCCGACGCAGGAGATGTGGTGCCGTGCCGCCGATATGCTCCTTGCGCGTCTCGGCGGCGAGGACACACCGCGGGCAGTGGAGATCGAGACCTCCCTGATCGTCCGCGAGTCCACCGGCCCGGCACCGGCATCGCTGGCCGCCGCCGGCCTCTGAACAGAGAAAGGCTACCCCGCACCATGCCAGCCGCTATGATCGCGGCCTGAAGTGCATGGACGGGGAACCAGGGAGCAGATGCGCGATGTCTTTGTTCAGCCTTGAGGGCCGCACAGCGCTGGTCACCGGGGCCAGCCGGGGGATCGGCCGGGCCCTTGCCACGGGCTTGGCAGACGCCGGGGCCGACCTGATCCTTGCTGCCCGCTCGAAAGACGCCTTGCAGGACACAGCCGCCGCGGTGCGCGCAAGCGGCCGGCAGGCGCATGTCTTCATAGCGGATGTCTCCGACCCCGAAAGCATCGACGGGCTCTTCCGGCAGATGGATGAGGCAGGCCTGCAGGCCGATGTCCTGGTCAACAACGCCGGCATGGAAGAGGTGCGCGCCTCCGTCGATGTCGACGAAGCGCTCTGGGACCGCATCCTCGACACCAATCTGAAGGGCGCCTTCTTTGTCGCGCGGCACTTCGCGGAGCGCCTGCTGACGGCCGGCCTTCCGGGCGCCATCGTCAACACCTGTTCGCTCACCTCGGCCGTCGGCGTGCCGACAGCCGTGCCCTACACTGCTTCCAAGACCGGGCTGCTCGGCATGACCCGGGCCCTCAGCAGCGAGTGGTCGCCCAAGGGTATCCGCGTCAATGGCATCGGCCCCGGCTACTTCCGCACCGAACTGACGGAAGTCTTCTATCAGGACGAGGTCTGGCGCGCCGCCATGCTGGCGAAGATCCCCATGGGACGCTTCGGCGCGTTGGACGACCTGGTGGGCGCCTGCGTTTTTCTGACCGCGCCGGCCTCGGCCTACGTCACCGGGCAGCTTGTCTTCGTCGACGGCGGCTATTTGGCTTCGATCTGACCGCACCACTTGCGGAATGACGGCTGGCGCTTCCCTGAGGCGATGGCGACAGCAGCCGCACAACTTTACGCAGTGATTTCCCGCCGCAGCTCGTTCGCCTGGAAACAACCGGCGCGCAAGAGGCCGCAAGTTGTATATACAACACTTGACAGCCGAAGGGGTGGCTGCAACGGTTTTGCCTCTCGCGAAAAAGTGAGCTTCTGGAAGGCAGGGAAGTGGCCGCACAAGCCTGCATGGTCGAGATCCGTGACGTCTCGAAAGCCTTCGGTGACGTCCTTGCCGTCGACGACGCATCCCTGGCGCTGCCCAAAGGCGAGTTCCTCACCATCCTCGGGCCGAGCGGCTGCGGCAAGACCACATTGCTGCGCATGATCGCCGGATTCATCCGACCGAACGCGGGCGAGATTCTGATCAACGGCGCCGCCGTCGACAACGTGCCGCCCTACCGCCGTTCCATCGGCATGGTGTTTCAGCGCCTCGCGCTCTTTCCCCATATGACGGCAGCACAGAACGTCGCCTATCCGCTGAAGATGCGCGGCTTCGATCCGGTAACGATTCCCGACCGCGTGTCCGAGTACCTGCGGCTGGTGCGGCTGGACGGCTTCGAGAAGCGCCGGCCGCAGGAACTCAGCGGCGGGCAACAGCAACGCGTTGCCATCGCCCGGGCGCTGTCCTTCAGCCCCGACCTGCTGCTGCTCGACGAGCCGCTTTCGGCGCTCGACAAGAAGCTGCGCGAGGAGATGCAGTTGGAGTTCCGACGCATCCAGCAGGAGCTCGGCGTCACCACAATCAACGTCACCCACGACCAGCGCGAAGCGCTTGTGATGTCGGACCAGATCGTGGTGATGAGCGAGGGCCGCATTCAGCAGTCCGACAGCCCGGAGGCGGTCTACCGCGCGCCCTCCAACCGCTTCGTCGCCAACTTCATCGGCCTCACCGCCATGTTCAAAGGGGCGGTGGAGGTCAGCGGCGACGGCGGCATCCTGGTGCGCGTGGGCGATACGGCGCTGAAGGCCCGCGCACAAGGGGAACTCGGCAACGGAACCGCCGTCGACTGCGCTCTCAGGGCCGAACAGGTGCGCATCCTGGACGATCCTGCGAACGGCGATGCGACGGCCTTCGAGAACGTGGTGACCGGGGAGGTGCGCCAGCGGATCTTCGAAGGCGACCGCATGGTCTACGAGATCTCCGTGCCGGCCCTGGCCGATGCGGTCCTCTTCGCCTTCGACCACGACCCTCTGCACCATGCCGAGCACCGGCCGCAGAGCCAAGTGAAACTCGGCTGGAACGCCCGCGATTTCTTTGCCTTTCCCAGCGATCGAACCTGATCGTCTGATCAAAAATCGGAGTGAACGAGAAGAAGGAGGCTCTCATGTCGGATAACCGTGACCCATTCAGGCTGAACCGTCGGCGCTTTCTCAAGGGCTCGGCTCTTGCAACCGGCGCCTTGGCACTGCCGCAGTTCGCATTCGCGGACGGCCACACGAAAAAACCCAGCGAACTGATCGTTCGCGCCTGGGGCGGCGCCTGGGGCGAGTCCCTGCAGGCCGGCGTTGCCGACCCCTTCACCGAGGCGACCGGCATTCCGGTCAGGCTCGACTTCACCGAGGACAACGAGATCAAGCCCAAGATCTGGGCTGCCGTCGATCAGGGTCGCGTGCCGCCGATCCACGTCAATTGGGACACGACGACCAACGCCACCATCTCAGCGCTGCGCGGCGTCACCGTCGATCTCGGCGATCTCAAGGGCCTGGACGGCCTGCTGTCCATCGCCAAGCCGACCGGCATCGACGGCTGGCCGCTGGTCAACACCTACTCCTACGTCTATGTCTGCGCCTATCGGCCGGAGGCCTTTCCGGACGGCCCGCCGGAGTCCTGGCGCGTCATGCTGGACCCGAAGTTCAAGGGGCGCGTGGCTCTCTACGACGACGGTATCGGCTTCAACCCCATCGCCGTCATCGCCGGCGGCGGCAGCATGTCGGACATCCCCGACAACATGGAGCCCGGCTATCAGTTCTACCGCGATCTCAAAGAGAACGAGCCGCTGCTGGGCGAGGATGCTGACTTCACCACCTGGTTCCAGAACGGTGAGATCGACATCGCCTGCACCATCTCGGTGAACGCCCGCGCCGCCAAGCAGAAAGGCATCAACGTCGAGTGGACCGTGCCCAAGGAGGGCTGCAAGGTCGACACCGACGGGCTGTGGATTCCGAAAGGCCTGCCGGCCAACGAGGAGTACTGGTCCAAGCGCTTCATCGAGTTTGCGATCACCCGCGAAGCGCAGGAGAAGTGGTGTTCGCTGCTCGGCCTGCCGCCGGTCTATCCGGGCCTGGAGCCGCCGGCCGATTTGGCCGGCGATCCGGCCTATCCGACGGCCCCCGCCGATTTCGAGAAGCTTGTCAGCGTGCCCTCGCCGGTCCTCGTGGAGAACCAGCCCATCTGGTTCTCCAAGTTCAGTGAAATCATGCAGGGCTGACGCCTATGGCGCGATCGGCCGGGATTCCGTCCCGCGCCGGTCGCGCAAACCTCCGGGGAGAGCAGAGCGAGAAATGGCCGAGACCGCCGCGGGTGGCAAACCGCTGTCATGGCGCCTGATCGACGGTGTCGACCGCCTGGTCGCCGCCGCCTGGCCGCGCGGCCTGCATGGCATGAACGGCTATCTCTTCCTGCTCCCCGCGGTCGCACTGGTCTTCATTCTGGTGATCGGCCTCGGCTACATGGTCGAGTTCAGCCTGCATGAACTGGACCTCGCGACCTATCGCCTGAAGGAGGCTTACAGCCTCACCAACTACCAGACCTTCTTCGAGCGGCCCGTTTACATCCGCGTGCTCTGGCGCAGCCTGCTGGCTGCCGCCATCGTCACCCTGATCACCCTCGTTCTGGCGTTCCCCTACGCCTATCTGATGGTCCGCACCACCTCGGCCGCGACGCGCAAGTTTCTCCTCGTGGCGCTCTTCCTGCCGTTCTTCATCGGCCAGGTGGTGCGCGCCTACGGCTGGCTGATCATCCTCGGCAAGGAAGGGCTGCTGAACAGCATCGTCACCGGTATCGGCCTGCCGCCCTTGGACCTGATCTACAACTACCCGGCGGTGATCCTGGGCCTGGTGCAATACATGCTGCCCTTCGCCGTGCTGCTGCTCACGCCCGCCGTCGCCGCGATCGGCGAAGACATCGAGCTGGCCTCCGAAAGCCTGGGTGCCACCTGGATCGGCACCTTCCGCCATGTGGTCATTCCCATGGCCAAGCCCGGGATCATTGGCGCCGGCATCGTTGTTTTCACCCTGACACTGACGGATTTCGCGATGCCGGAAATCCTCGGCGGCGGCACCTCCGACTTCATCGCCAACGCGATCTACGACAGCTACTTCCAGATCTCCAACATCGGCCTCGGCTCGGCACTCTCCATCGTGCTGACCCTGGTGGGCAGCGCGCTGGTCGCCCTGATGCTGATGATCGCCGGCACCGGCACGCTGGGCTTCGCGGAACGGAAGTCATGAGCGGAGGGCGCTCCAAGGCGGTGGTGCTCTGGGGGCTGACGGTCTTCAGTCTGGTTCTCTTGAGCTTTCCGACCCTGATCATCATCGGCGCTTCCTTCACATCAGGCGACATCATCCGCTTTCCGCCGGAAGGCTTTTCCCTGCGCTGGTACGAGCGGCTCTGGCAGCTCGACAGTTTCAAGGACGCGCTCCTGCGCACCGTCTACGTCTCCGTCGTCTGCACCCTGGTGTCGATCCCCGCCGGCACCCTGGCGGCGCTCGGCATTCTGCGCTACCGCATTCGCTTCCGCCGCAGCCTGCAGGTCTATCTGCTGCTGCCGTTCACCATCCCGCTGGTGGTCTCCGGCCTTGGCATGCTGATCTTCTTCGGCGAGCTTCGCATCCTGGGCTCGCTCTGGCCGGTGGGCGTGGCGCTCTGCGTCATCAACCTGCCCTTCATGATCTGGGCGGTCAGCGCCTCGGCCAACGCTCTGGATTCCGAATTGGAGAACGCGGCAGCAAACTGCGGCGCGCCGCCGGTGGTGGTCTTCTTCACCGTCACGCTGCCGGCCGTGATGCCCGGCGTGATCACCGGTGCCCTGCTGATGTTCATCCTCGCCTTCAACGAGTTCCTGGTCAGCCTTTTCCTCGTCGACTCGCGGATCGTCACCCTGCCGGTGCAGATCTACAATTCCATCCGCAGCGTCATCACCCCCGACCTCGCAGCGGTCTCTGTCGTCTATATCCTGATCGCCGTGCTGGCGGTCTGGCTGCTGGACCGCCTCGTCGGGCTGGAGATTTTCCTGCGCTCGAAATGAACCCGGAGTAAGACCCCTTGTCCAAAGATATCAGCTTTCACAAGCTCTCCGACCTCACCGCCGAGGCGCGCGCCGCGCTGCTGCAGCGCACGGAAGGTAACCTCGATCCCTATCTCGAAAAGGTCGGGCCGATCATCGCCGCGGTCGAGGCCGAAGGCGATGCCGCCCTCGCCCGCTTCGCGCGGGAGTTCGACAACAGCCCGGTCGCCCCCGATGCCATCGCTGCCAGCTCAAGCGATTTCGACGAGGCCTTCGACGCGCTCGACCCGGACATGATCGAAGTCCTCACCTTCGCCTGCGATAACGTACGCCGCTTTCACGAGGCACAGATGCCCGAAGAGATGTGGATGAAGGAGATGCACCCGGGTGTCTTCGCCGGCGACCGCATCGTGCCTATCGACAGCGTTGCCTGCTACGTGCCCCGCGGCAAGGGCGCCTTTCCCAGCGTGGTGATGATGACCGCCATTCCGGCGGTGGTGGCCGGCGTGCCGGAGGCGGTGATCATCACGCCGCCCGGCCCCGACGGCAAGGTCGACGCCGCTACCCTCGTCACCGCGCGCCTGGCGGGGATCGAGCGGGTCTACAAATGCGGCGGCGCCCAGGGGGTGGCGGCGGTGGCCTACGGCACCGAAACCGTGCCGCGCTGCCTGAAGATCGTCGGCCCCGGCAGCCCCTGGGTGGTGGCCGCCAAGCGGCTGCTCGCCGGGCGCATCGACCCCGGCGTTCCCGCCGGCCCCAGCGAGGCCATCATCCTGGCCGACGACACCGCCAACGGCCGGGTCTGTGCGCTCGATCTGCTGATCGAGGCGGAACACGGCTCCGACAGTTCCGCCTACCTGGTGACGGACTCCGCGGCGGTGGCGGAGGCGGCGCGGGCGGCCATTCCGGACTTCTGGCAGGAAATGGGGGAGCAGCGGGTCGGTTTCTCCTCCGACGTGCTCTGCGGACCGCGCGGCGGCATCGTCCTGGCCGAGACCATGGACGAGGCGATTGCTTTCGTGAACGACTACGCGCCGGAGCACCTGGAGATCCAGGCCAAGGACCCGCACCAATACCTCGGCATGATTCGCAACGCTGGCGAGATCCTGATGGGCGAACACACGCCGGTTTCCATCGGCAACTTCGTGCTCGGCCCCAACGCCGTACTGCCGACCAACGCCGCCGCGCGCACCTGCTCGCCGCTCAGCGTCTTCGACTTCACAAAGCGGATCTCCGTCGGCCACGTCACAAAGAAGGGCTACGACCAGCTTGCACCCTATGCACTGAAGTTCGCCCGCTACGAAGGCTTCGATGCGCACGGCAATGCGCTGTCGGAGATGCGCAGTCAGGCCTTCGCCGCGGGTCGGTCCACGTAATAATGTCGCCTGAAGCAAGAGACACGCTTGGCATTCGACTCCGGCTTGCGGAGATGCTCATAATGGCATCCGAGAAGAACGGAAGAGAATGCTAGCAATTCTGCGCCACAAGACCTATCGGCGGTTGTTCTCCGCCCAGGTCCTTTCCCTGATCGGCACGGGCCTCATGACCCTGGCCCTGGCGATCCTCGCCTACGATCTTTCCGGCGCCAGTGCCGGGATTGTGGTCGGGACCATCCTGGCGCTGAAGATGATCGCCTATGTGGGCTTTGCGCCCCTGGCCAGCGCACTGGTTCAGCGCCTGCCTATCAAGCCGCTGCTGGTCGCGCTCGACCTGCTGCGCGTGGCTTTTGTTTTGGCTCTGCCGTTCATCGACCAGGTCTGGCAGATCTACCTTGTCGTCTTCGTGATCCAGCTCTGCTCTGCGGCTTTCACGCCGGCCTTCCAGAGCCTGATCCCCGAGGTTCTGCCGGAGGAAGAGGACTATACCGCGGCGCTTTCTCTCTCGCGCTTTGCCTATGATGTCGAGACGCTGCTGAGCCCGCTCCTGGTCGGCCTGCTTCTGACCGTGATGGAACCCGGCCTGCTGTTCTTCGGCACCGCGATGGGGCTCGCCGGCTCCGCCGCCCTCGTGGTGTTGGCGCAGCTGCCCGAGCGCTCGCGCCCGCTGACCCGGGAGTCGTTCCGGCAGCGGCTGACCAAGGGCTTTGCCATCTATGGCCGCACGCCGCGCCTGCGGGCGCTCTTCGCGCTCAGCCTTACCGTCGCCTGCAGTGGCGCCTGGGTGCTGGTGAACTCGGTGGTCTACGCCCACGAGACCCTGGGTGGCAGCGACCGCACCTATACCGCGCTGCTGATGGCCTTCGGCGCCGGGTCGATGCTGGTCGCCCTCAGCCTGCCGCGCGTGCTTCACCGACTCGCACCCCGGCTCGTTATGGTCGGCGGCGGAGTGCTGCTGGGGCTGGCCCCCCTGGCGGTCCTCACGGCGCCCGGCTTTACGGCCAGCCTGGTGATCTGGTTTGCCCTCGGCGCCGCGACCGCATCGGTGATGACCCCTGCCGGTCTGCTGCTGAAGCGCTCGGCCCGCCCCGCGGACCGACCTGCGCTCTTCGCCACACAATTCTCCCTGTCCCATGCCGGCTGGCTGATCACCTACCCGCTGGCCGGCTGGCTGGGGCTGCACCTGGGCCTGGAGCTGTCTTTCGTGGTCATGGCCTGCGGCGCGCTGGCGGCCGCCGGCGCGGCCTGGGTCCTCTGGCCGGCGACGGACGAGGCCGAGCGCTACCATGTACACCCCGCCATGGACCACGAGCACATGCACGTCCACGACGAACATCACCAGCACGACCACGAGGGCTGGGAGGGGCCGGAGCCCCACAGCCATCCGCACCGCCATGCCAGCCACGGCCATCGCCATGTGTACCTGATCGACGATCACCATCCGGTCTGGTCGATGTAGGAAAGCCCGGTGAAACCGGACACCAGCCGATACCCAGAGCCTTAGGAGATGGGACCGCAGATGCAGAATGAGGGGAAAGCAGAAGAGGGCGCGGCAGGATCCCTGGCCGCGCTCGAGGCGCGGGTCCGCCAGGATCAGCAGTATCTCTGCCGCCCATCGGAGAACTGGGTGCTGCCGCATGACCATGACGGACAGCGCGTGCTGGATGCGGTCATCATCGGCGGCGGCATGTGCGGGCAGCTCGTCTGGTTCGCGCTGACCAGCGGCGGGATGCGCAACATCCGCATTCTCGACCGCAGCCCGGAGGGTCTGGAAGGCCCCTGGATGACCTATGCCCGCATGGAGACCCTGCGCTCGCCCAAGCAGCTCACCGGCCCGGCCTATGGCTTCGGCGCCCTCACCTTCCGCGCCTGGTACACCGCGCAGTACGGCGAGGCCGACTGGGAGGCACTGGACAAGATCCCCCGTCCGATGTGGATGGACTATCTGAAGTGGTACCGCAAGGCGCTGGACATCCCGGTCGAGAACGGTGTGGAAGTGAAGCGCATCCTGCCGGAGGGCGACTACCTGCGTCTCGAACTGGCCGGCGCCGCGGCGGAGCAAAGCCTGCTGACCCGCAAGTGCATCATGGCCACCGGCCGCGAAGGCACCGGGCACCCGCAGATCCCCGCCTTCATCGGCGACCTGCCGCGCAGTCACTGGGCGCATACTTCCGAAGACATCGACTTCGCCGCGCTGAAAGGCAAGCGCGTGGTGGTGATCGGCGCCGGCGCCTCCGCCGTTGAGAATGCCGCCGAGGCCGCAGAACACGGCGCCAAGGAAGTGCGCCACCTGATCCGTCGCCGCGAAATGCCGACCATCAACAAGATGATGGGCATCGGCTCCTTCGGCTTCACCGCCGGCTTCGCGGATTTGCCGGACGAATGGCGCTGGCGCTTCATGCAGTACTCTTTCGCCACCCAGACACCGGCACCGCGCGGCTCCACCCTGCGGGCCAGCCGCAACGACTCTGTTTACTTCCACTTCGGAAAGGGGATCGAAGGGGTGCGGCTCGACGGCGGAGAGCTGGTGATCGACACGGTCGACGGCCTGCGTCTGGCCACCGACTACATGATTCTCGCCACCGGCTTCACCACCGACCCCATGGCGCGCACCGAGCTTGACGGCTACGCCGACAAGATCGAGCTCTGGCGCGACCGCTACACGCCGCCCGCCAACGAGCAGAACGACGATCTCGCCAGGTTCCCTTATCTCAATACGGACTTCACCTTCCGCGAGCGCAGAGCCGGCGAAGCGCCCTGGCTGAAGCATATCTACTGTTTCAACTACGGTGCCTCCGCCAGCCTGGGCAAGGTCAGCGGCGACATCCCGGGGATCAGCGAGGGCGCCTCCTGGCTCGCCCGCGCGCTGGCGGCAACCCTCTATCAGGAAGATGTCGCCGCCTACTTCCAGGGCATGATCGACTACGACAAGCCGGAGCTGCAGGGCGACGAGTGGACCGCCAGCGAAATCGACACCGAAGCCGTGGCGCCCCTCAGCAAGGTGGGGGGCTGATCCATGGCGGCAGACTCCGTGACGGCAAACTCCATAACGGCAGAAGCGCCGGAGCAGACCGACGTGGTGCGGCGCGCGGCAGCCCTGCCGCCCGACAGCCCGCTGCAGGCGGCGCTGGAAGGGCGCGCCGACATTCTGGCGATGACCCAGCAGGCGCACGATGCCGCCCTCGTTCCGGAAGACCCGGGCGGCCTCTCCCACGCCCTACGCGCCGCCTTGGCGCTGCGGGCCGCCCTCCTCCATGAAGAAGAGGCTCTGGCCGACCACTACCGCGGTCTGCTGACGGCGGCCAGCGCCGACGGCGCGATGGTGGCTCTCGCCGATCCCGCCACACAGGATTTCGCCGATCCACGGGTCGCGGCCTTCGCCGCCTATACGGACCTCGCTTCAAAATCGCCGAAGGATGCGACAGCCGATGACATCGAAGCCTTGAAGGCTGCCGGTATCGGCGACGCCGACATCGTCCGCCTGGCCGAGTTGACGGCCTTCCTCGCCTACCAGCTCCGCGTGGTCGCCGGGCTGAAGCTGATGCAGGCGACGGCATGAGCACGGCGCTCTCAGACCCTGCGGTCCTTCATGACTTCACCGTGGAGGTCCCGCACTGGCGCCCCCGCGTGCAGCCCATCGACCTTGCCGAGGCGACGCCGGCGCAGCGCGATGCCTTGAAGGTCACGCCCTCCAACACCAAGGTCTCCGACTACGTGCTGGTGCTGGCCAACGACGTCGAGACGCTGAAGGCGCGCACGCCGCTGTTCAACGCCATCATGTACAACCGCGGCGGCCTCGGGCGCAGCGGGCGGGAACTGGGTGCCGTCGGCGCCTCCGTCGTCAACCGCTGCGTCTACTGCGCCGCCGTCCACGCCAGCCGCTACAACCAGTTGACCAAAGACTCCCGGCAGATGGAGCAGGTCTTCGCTGCCGGTGAGGCTGCGGCGCTGCCGCCGCGCGAGGCAGCCATCTTCGCCTTTGCCGTCAAGCTCTCCAAGACACCCAGCGAAGCGACAGAAGCCGATGTTTTGGCGTTGCGCGAGGCCGGCCTGGAGGAGGCCGAGATCCTCGACCTCGTTCTCTCCACCGCCCTCTTCGGCTGGGCCAACCGGCTGATGCACCTGCTGGGCGATCCGGTGGCCACGCAAGCGGAGGAAGCGTGATGGCCGAAGCGCCGCGCAGCCTTTCCGTCGGCATCGCCGGCGCTGGCGCCATCGCTTTCGGCGCTGCCGCCCTGCTGGAACAGAGCGGCCACAAGGCGGCGCTCTGGTCCCCCTCCGGCGCGCGCACCGAGCGGCTGGCAGCGGGCGAGCCATTGGTCGCCAGCGGTGCGGTCGAAGGCGCGTTCCACCCCCGCGTTGCAACCTCGGCTGCCGACCTCGCCGAGAACGCGGAGGTGATCCTGATCGCCCTGCCCGGCTATGGACACAAGGCCGTCTTCGACGCCCTCGCACCCCATCTGCGCGCCGGTCAGACCGTTCTGATTTCCTCGCACGCCTCCCTCGGCGCGCTCTATCTCTCCAGACTGCTGGCCGCACGGGGGCTGGTCCTTCCCATCGTCGCCTGGGGCACCACCGTCACCTCGGGCCGGCAGCCGAGCCTGGTGGAGGCGCAGGTCAACACGATCCGCAGCAAGGTCGACATCTGCACCCTGCCGGAGTCCTTGGGCGCGGAGGGACTGGCCTGCTGCCAGGCGCTGTTCGGCGACCGCTTCGTCGAGCGCGACGGCCTGCTGGCCATCACCCTCAGCAACCTCAACCCGCAGAACCACATGGGCATCGCGCTCTGCAACATGACGCGCATGGAGCACGGCGAGGCCTGGGGCCAGGGCCTCAATGTCACGCCCAACGTCGGGCGCCTGCTGGAGGCGCTGGACCGCGAGCGTCTGGCGATCTGCGAGGCGCTCGGCCTTTCCGTGCGCACCATCTTCGAGCACTTCCACCTCTCCTTTCATGTCCCGCTGGAGAGCGTCTCGGCCATGAACCAAGAGATGCACCGCGAAGGCCGCGGCGGGACCGGCCCGGCGACGGCGGACAGCCGCTACGTGACCGAGGACGCGCCCTACGGCCTCCTGATGACCGTCAAGCTCGGTGAGCTGGCGGGCCGCCCGGCTACCCTGCACCGTGCGGGGATCGAGATTTTTTCAGCGCTCTACGGGCGCGATTTCTTTCAAGAGAACCGGCTGCTCGAGGCGCTGGGGCTCGACGACATGTCCCTGGAGGCGCTCAAACAGCTCGCCAGGGACGGTTACCCGACGGGTGAGACAAGGCTGGCGGAAGGCCGGCCTCAGCCCAACCCACAAAGCGCGGGATAACACCGCGCACCCGAAACGTCCGGCAATCAGTGAAAACCAAGAAAGAGGGGAAAGAGAGATGAGCAAGATTACGACAAACAGACGCCGCTTCATCAAGGGCGCCGCAGCGGGCGCTGCCGTGCTTGCCGCACCGGCCGTCTGGCGCAGTTCCGCGCGGGCCTCCGACGTGGTCAACGTCTGGACCTATGCCAACTTCATCCCCGACGACTTCAAGGCCGAGTTCGAAAAGGAAACCGGCATCGAGGTCCGCATCCGCCTTGTCGACGACCAGGGCAAGCAGTTCAACCTGCTGGCCGCCGAGGCCCCAAACCCGACTGCCGATGTGGTGACCGTGGCCGGGCACCGCTTCCTGCAGTTCATCGACTCGGAGCTTCTGGCGCCCATGGACACCGGCCGCTTGAAAAACTGGGGCACCATCAACCCGGTCTATTCGGAAAGCGACTGGGCCACCATCAACGGCAACAAGTGGGGCGCGCCGATCCTCTCGGGTGCCGAAATCATGGCCTACAACAGCGAAGAGGTGACGCCGGAGGAAGCCAGGTCCTGGGACATCATGTTCGATGACAAGTACGCCGGCCGCACCGCCTACATCATTCAGGACATGATGTCGGTGATGATCCTGGCCAAGGGCTATGACGGCAACATGATCGAGTACATGGACAACCCCGCACAGGCCGCCGCCATCGTCGAGGAGGTGCGTGACTTCCTGATCTCCCACAAGGACAAGGTGCGCAAATTCTACGACTCCGGCGCCGAGATCCAGCAGATGTTCATCAACCAGGACGTCGTCCTGGCCCACGCCTGGAACGGCCCCATCTCCAAGCTGATCATGGACGGCTTCCCGGTGCGCATGACCATTCCCAAGGAAGGCTCCTACGGCTTCGTCTACACCTTGAACGTCGCCAACAACGGTCCCAATTCGGACAACGCCTACAAGCTGCTCGACGCCCTGCTCGCGTCTTCCCAGGTCGGCGCCGAGATGACCAAGGCCTCCGGTTTCATCTCAACCTTCAAGGGCGCCGATGCGCACCTGAGCGAGCTGGAGAAGAAAGCCGCGTCCTTCACCGAAGAAGAGCTTGAGGGTCTGCGCTTCTTCCGCGCCGAGGCCAACAAGATGAAGTACGAACTGCTGGACCCGGCGGTCGAACAGATCAAGGCCGCCTGAGGCAGCGGAGCCTGTGAGGCGGGGGCGTCCAGAGCGGACGCCCCTTCTTCACCGCCACGCCACAGGCAGCGGGAAAGGCCGTATGGCACAAAGCGATTCCAAACTCGCCGGCGTCGAGCGCGCGGGAGCAAGCGGTAACGGCCGCAGTTTCTGGGGCCGGCTGCTGACCAGCGACCTCTATCAGGCTGTCTCCGCGGTGCTGTTCAAGACCCAACGGCGGCGGTTCTGGCTGCTGGCCAGCTTCCCGCTGTTCTGGGTGGTCTTCGCCCACCTCGGACCGATCCTGCGCATGTTCTGGATCAGCTTCCTCGATTCCTATCCGCCCACCGCCGGCACGGTGCCGCAGCTCACCCTGGCCAACTGGGGCAAGTTCTTCGAGGACGCGATCTTCGTTATGCCCTACTTCCGCACGCTGGGCTTCGCCTTCGTGCTGACGCTTTCGACCCTGATCCTCACCTACCCCGTCGCCTACTTCCTCGCAAAACACGTCCGCCGCAACCGCCAGATGCTTTTTCTGCTCATCCTCCTGATCCCCTTCTGGGTCGGGGAGATCGTGCGCACCTATGCCATCATGATCCTGCTGGGCAACAACGGCGCCGTGAACCTGATCCTGAAGTTCCTCGGCCTCATCGACCGGCCGATCCCCTTCATGTACACCAGCTTCTCCCTGGGGATCGGCATCATCTACCTGACCTCGCTCTACATGCTGCTGCCGCTCTACTCGGCGCTGGAGAAGATCCCCAACACCTATCTTGAGGCTGCCGCCGATCTGGGCGCCGGCTCCTGGACACGGTTCTGGCGGGTGACCCTGCCGCTCTCGAAGGAAGGCATCGCCTCCGGCTGCACTCTGGTGTTCCTGATCTCCACCGGCTACTACGCCACGCCGGTGCTGCTGGGCGGGCCGAGTACCACCGTCTTTGCCGAGACCATCGCCGGCTTCTTCCACGTCGCCGGCGACCAGTGGCCGGTGGGCGCGGCCTTCGCCTCCATCATGCTGATCACCACCCTCACGGCAGCGGCCATCTTCCTGAAGATCATGGGCCGCAGTGGAAAAGGGATGATGGAATGACGCGCCACACCCGCATCCTGATGTCGGTCATCTACTGGGCCTTCATCGTCTATCTCTTCGTGCCACTGGTGCTGATGGTGATGATGGGCTTCAAGGACTCGAAGTTCATCGGCTTTCCGATCCGCGGCTGGACCCTGGAGTGGTACACGGGCATCTTTCAGGATGCCGAGATACTGGGCGTCTTCGGCTACTCGATGGCGATTGCAATTGCCAGCACCGTCCTGTCGCTGAGCATCGGCACCTGGGTCGCCTGCTTCCTGGGGCCTCACAAGTTCCGCGGCAAGCTGATCGTCTTTGCCCTGACCTGCCTGCCGGCGGTGGTGCCGGGTATCATCTCGGCCATCTCGCTGCGCATCTTCGCCCGCGGACTGGAGATCGAGCCCGGCATGCTGGCCATCATCCTCGGTCACACAGTGCACAACGTTCCCTTCGTCGCCTTGGTGGTCATGGCGCGTCTCTCGACCCTGCCGCCCAGCCATATCGAGGCGGCCCGCGACCTGGGGGCGGATGCCATCGTCGCCTTCTTCCGCGTCACCCTGCCCTATCTGGTGCCGGCCCTGGTGGGCGCCGGGGTCTTCTGCATGCTGCTGAGCTTCGACGACTTCGTGCGCTCGTTCTTCCTGGGCAGCTACGAGCCCACCCTGCCGGTGCTGATCTTCGCCATGCTGCGCAGCGGCATGTCGCCGGAGATCAATGCGATCTCCGCTGTCGTCCTGGTGCTGACCGCGATCCTCGGCCTCTGGGCCGAGCGCTCCATGCGGCGGCTGAACAAAGGGTCCTGAGGATGAGTGCTGCCCCAGACATCGACATGAGCCCCAACACCGATTCAGGCAGGGCCATCGTCCACCTGGACGGGGTCACCAAGCGCTTCGGCGCGGTGACCGCCGTCGACGCCCTCGACATGCGCATCGGCGCCGGGGAGTTCATCACCTTTCTCGGCCCCTCGGGCTGCGGCAAGTCGACAACCCTGCGCATGCTCGGCGGCTTCGAGACGCCCACGCAGGGCCGGGTGGTGATCGACGGCGAGGACGTGACGCCTCTGCCGCCCAACCGCCGCGACGTCAACATGGTGTTTCAGGACTATGCCCTCTTCCCGCACATGAGCGTGGCGCGGAACATCGCCTTCGGCCTGGAACTGAAGGGGCGGACCCGGGCGGAGATCGCGCGCCAGAGCGACGACCTCATGGACTTCCTGCAGCTTTCGGCGCTGAGGGACCGCATGCCCGACCAGCTCTCCGGCGGCCAGCGCCAGCGCGTCGCCCTCGCCCGTGCCCTCGCGCCCGACCCCAAGCTGCTGCTGCTGGACGAGCCGCTGGGCGCGCTCGACGCCAAGCTGCGCGGCCAGGTTCAGGTCGAGCTGAAGCAGATCCAGAAACGCACCGGCAAGACCTTCTTCTTCGTCACCCACGACCAGGAGGAAGCGCTCACCATGTCCGACCGCATCGTGGTGATGAACGCCGGGCGCGTGGAGCAGGACGGCACGCCGGAGGATCTCTACTTCCGCCCGCGCAGCCGCTTCGTCGCCGAGTTCATCGGCGAGACCAACCTGATCGAAGGGCGGGTGAAGGGCGCCGAAAACGGCAGCGTGGTGATCGACTGGAACGGCCTGGACCTGAGGGGCGCCGCACCGGGTGCGGTTCCCGCAGCGGGCAGTCCCATCACCGCCTCCCTGCGCCTGGAAAGCCTGGTCTGCCACCCGGCGGCCCCGGCCGAGGGAGACGCCCTGCCCGGCCGCGTCGTCAGCAAGCTCTTCAAGGGCAGCCGCACCACCCTCGACATCCGCGTCGGCGACCATGACGGTGCCGTACTGCGCGCCTACATGGACGCCGGCGCCGCCGAGCGCATCGCCGAGGACCGGGTCTGGGTCACCTGGGACATCAGCCGCCTGGCGGTGCTGCAGGACTAAGCGGGCGGCCTACTGCGCGGCGGAGAGGGAAACCACCTTGCCGTCGCCGGCGTCTTCCGGCCGTGGAGCCGCACCTTTGAAAAGCGCGGCATCGCGCAGCGCTTCGTGCAGGATGAAGTCGTAGGTCCGGCGCACCGGGCCGCTTTCCTTGAGGTCGTGATTGACCAGCACCCAGAGGTCGACGGGGATGTCGAAGTCCTCCGGCAGGATGCGCTGCAGGGTCTTCTCACTCTCCGCGACAAAGCAGGGCAGCGTGGCGATGCCCAGCCCCGCGCGCGCCGCGGCCAACTGAATGTTGGTGTTGTCGGCGCAGAAATCGCAGCCGTCGCTGCCGCTCAACTGCCGCAGCGCCGTGCATTGAGGCAGGTTCTCGACCGCGCCCTCGGCCCCGATGATCCGGTGGCCGGCCAGCGCAGCCGGGCTCTGCGGCAGGCCCCGGTCGGCCAGATAGGCGTCGCTGGCATAGAGGCCGCAATGCACCTTGCCGACCCGCCGGCCAAACAGCGTCTCGTCTTCCGGGTCGCCCATCCTGAACGCGATGTCGGCGCAGTAGCGTTGCACATCGGCCTTCGCAATGCCGACCTGTACGGCATAGCGTACGGAGGAATCGCGATGGGACAGGGCCGCCAGCTTGTCGGTGAGCCAGAAGTTGGCGAGGTTGAAGGTTGTGGCGATGCGCACCGTGGGGCGCGGCAGCCGCGCGGCGTTGTGCAGGAAGTTGTCGATGCCCTCGGCCTCGCGCTCCATGCCCTCGACGAAACGCAAGACCGCCTGTCCGGCCTCGTTCAGGCAGACGCCCTGACAGTCCCGCCCGAAGAGGACCTGGCCTGCCTGCTGCTCAAGCTGCTCGATCCGCCTTGCGACGGTCGGCTGCGAGACCCGCAGCGCCCGCGCCGCCGCCGACAGCGAGCCCTCGCGGGCCACCGCCAGGAAAAATCGAAGATCGTCCCAGTTCATCGTCTGCATAGGGAAGGGCTCTCCCGCGCGCACCACCCAGCGATCTACAGCCTATACGAGATCCACCTCACGCGGTGGTCACGTTTGATTGATGGGTGTCATCCGGTTCCCTAGGATGCACCCCGTGCTCGAACACCGGCAAAAAGGAAAGGCGCTGTGGCCAAGACGCTGTACTGCTGGCGCAGCCGCACGGAGGTGCCGATGCTGGACGAGCAGGAGTGGGAGGAGATCGAGCCGCTCCTGCGCGGAACCATTGAGCAGATCAAGCACTATCGGGCCGAACACGGTGCATCGCTGAGCGAGGCATTGGAGGTCGGACACGGCAAGGACGCTCTCGACCGCTACTTCCAGATCACCGGCTTCCGCGAGACCGACGTGAACGCCCTCTGGCACCGCAGGCTGCGGGACCTCGGGCCGCCCTGCGGCGCCTGCGGCAAACCGTTGCGCACCCCTCGAGCGAAGCTCTGTGCGGCTTGCGGCGCGCAGGCCCCTGCCTCAAGCAGCCCCGGTCCCGAGACGGTCTGACAACCGGATACAGAGATGATGAGTTTTGGTGGACCGACTGGGACAATGGTGGGCACTGGGTTATCTGTATAGTCAGGTCAGCCAAAAATAGCCGCTGACTGCCACGAGCTGTACCGAAACTCAACGTTGGCCTAATTGAAAAAGAAGCAGCGCAAAGCCTAGCCTCTCCAGCCGGTTACTGACAGACGTAGAATGATACAACGCGAAAACTTGAGGCTAAGCAAACCCGGAAGCGCTTCGCCTATTTCGTAGCGCCGCCTTCACGAGATTAGCAGCGCTTGCTTGAGACGCTCGTACCAGCGAGGCTGATCCAATCTAAGCCAGTGAATGTCGCGCAAGCTCGGAGGCGGCTGACATCCATCTATGATAATCGGGATGACGTAGCGAGCACCTTCCGGGCGCAATTTCTGCTGCTCAAGTGCGTACTTCAGCTCGCGTTGGAAGTAGCCGGTCTTTGACACACTGCTAGAGGACAGGAAAAGAAGTATGAAATCCGATTGCTCTATTCCTTTGTCTATTTTGCGCCTCCAGTCGTCTCCTGGGAGAAGATCATTCTCGTCAAACCAAGTGAGTACTCCATCCTGAAGTAGACGAGCAGCCAAGCCACTGACAAACTCACTATCGTCCTTGGCATGCGACAGGAATGCCAGTGTCACGGGCAATTCGATTATGCCATCTCGGATCTCAAGATCCGGATAGTCAGTCCAGGCATCCTGAAGAGGCAGCTGAACGCGAACGGAGACAGTTCCGGGCGCCCTGCCTATTCTCAGTTCTACAATTGTGCCGTCCGGCACCTCCTTACGGCCCTTTGTGAAGATGCTATGTAGCTCGAACTCAGGCATTTCAGACAATCAAAGCTCCGACTCAGGTCTGCACCAAAACCAAACATCCGATTTGCAGTCAGCCAATACGTAAGCGACCAGCTTGCTCCACGTTCTGTGTCCTAACTGGTATAGTCGAGTGCTCGTATGAGCAGCCTAACGAACTCGCTATTCCGGCATACTGCGTCGACGGCGAGGCTTGCGTCGTCGTGCAAGTCGTTGTCGAACTGGTGAACTGTACCGACCGAAACGACCATCGATCTCAGTTAGCGTTTCTCGCGCACCATGCGCATCGATCTCAATCATCGCCTCAAAGAGAGCTACGCCAGGCTGACGCAACGCCCCTCCCAGTCGATGAAGTGTAAGTGCAAGGTCGGTAAGCTGTGGTGCAGCAGCAGCCGGCTCAGTCTGGATGTCTCCGAGCTCGCTACGCCAAGCGCTAACGAGTTTCTCAGCGATGGTCGCAATGAGCTCCGCCTCATAAGGGAGCAGCGCCTGAAGCTGCTCCACCACGAAGTGCGAGGGCGCAGCCGACATATCAGTGCTGGGATCTGCCAGTGCGCGGAGCAACTTTACTGTTGATACGTCGGGTGTTAGTTCGTCGATCACTCTGAAGACGTCCATCACTACAGCTACAAGCTCTTGGCTCGCACCTTTTAGCAAGGCGACCAGGACCTCACTCGCGTTCAGTCGTAGCCTCCCATCAGGCCATAAATTCACGGCTGCATGCGCCAAACCAGCTTTCATGTCATTTGTGCCGGAGGCGATTATCTCGTCCCTCGCCCTCACCCAGTTGTCTTTCTCATTAACAGCGGCAATCAAACCGACGAGTTCGCCATAGGCTTGCTGCAGCAGTGCTTGGTCAGACTTAGGCCAGTCGTTGATGAGATCGAACACAAGCTGATCGTCCCAGCGCTGGGCGTAGGCAAAAAAAGTGATCGCTTCTCGGGTTTCAAGAACTTCCGGAAAGCGGTCAAACATCTTGCGCAGAAATGCCGACACCCCTTGCGGAGTGGAACCACCAGCGTTGTAGAGCCGATACAAAAGCGCTTTCCATGTATTCGGATCACGCTCGTGCAGAAGGTGGCTATCGAGAATTGCAAGATAACGATCTCGGCCCAGCTCTTTCCTTCTCAAAAGGACCGAGGCGAGCGCTGAGAGTATTGTAAAGTTGCCGTGCGGAAGGACCGAGGTACTGCCATAACCCCAAAGAACACTCTCTTTCTGAGAACCACTTTCATTCGACCTAAAGTCGAGTTCGATGTCCTCATCCCCCGCTGCATCCTCAGAAGGAGTTGAGGTGTGGCCCAACCAGCCTTCCAGTATGCCGATCACCTCTTCACTGACGCCGCCATCTCTGTTTGCAATCTTCTCAATAGCGCGTGCGGCTGAGTCTTTGAACTCCTCAGCCTGAAATCCACGAGCGTGCAAGTCGAGTAGAGCATCAATGATAAAACTGTCATTGGGTGCATCCTCAGCCATCGCATCAAGCGCATAACCGGCGGCCCGCTCCTGTTGCAGTGGCTCAAACTGTTCGATGAGACGGATTGCGCGCTCAGGATCGCTCCGCGCAAACTCCGCAAAGGCCCGAGACAGCTGAACATTTCCGCCCTCCATCCAGCGAGTCGGATGATCCCAACTACTGCTGTCTGGAATCTCGCGGAAGATCTTGAGAACATCGCGATCTTTGGCCTTCTCCATTTCAACAGCTTCCATAGGCGACCCTACCCAGCCACCTCTAACATCGCTTATTGAGCGGTCAAAGCGGCCGCCCAACGCGCGCTGTTCGATAACCACTAACTCGCGGTTGGCGCGTGAGAGTCGCTCGACGCCGATAGCTTGCAGAAGATCCTTTCTTGTTGCTCGAACTAGGTCAGCGAAGAGCTTGCGCTGTTCCGGGTCACTGAGGTGCTCGGGAACTGAAGGCTTATAGTTGAGAACTGCTTTCTCAAGGCGACCGACCTCCCCGTCTGACCAGTTTGGTGCGCACGCTCGGACCAGATCGATCGTTGTGCTCCGATGGCCGTAGCGCGTGCCTAGTTGGAATCGGCGAGGGTCGCGAACCAGCCACTCAAGCGCAGCCGACGTGAGCTCACCTGCCGCGATTCGATATCCGTGAGCAATCAACTGTTGGACAATCAAAATCTCAAGTTGGGAATTCTCCTGCACCCACTCCGAGAACCGCTCCGGGGCGTCGCTCGCCAACTCTTCAACTGCAACTTGGAGAGCGCTTATCAACGGTTTTTCCCGCCCCAACGGGCGGTCCTCAGAGGGCCTCAGATCGATTTCGAGAACATATTGACCAGGGTAGATATACCCTACGCGTTCGCCTTCAGAGTGCGCGAGAATCTCTGAGAAGACAGCGACGTACCAAGTCCAAACATACTCCAGAAACACTGAGGGAGCAGCTTCTGCTAGCGCTGATAGATCGTGCCACTCCATCGCTTCCAAAAGATTGTCGAATTCTTTCGTTGGCCGGTGCTCAAAGTACCAGGATGCCTTCTGCGCTTCCGTCCCATCAGTCGGAAACGGGGGCGATTGCTGTTTGCCCCTTGCCTCGGCAAGCAGAAAGTCGAGTTTGAGCCGAACCAAGCGCGCGGCCACGTCTGGTTGCTCTACCGCAATGGTCTGGGCGGTATGCTCAACCCGCCATGCTGAGATCGGAGTACGTTCGAGGACTAGGCTAGCGATCTCCTCGACTTCCGCAGTCCAACTTGGGCACTCGTGAATGGCCATCCAAGAGTAGCCATCTCTATCTGCATGGGGCAGCCAGCGCTCCTTGATGAGCTGAATGACCCGCTCACCGGACGTCGCCCAGTTCGATGCAAGTACCTTCAACGCTTGGCTTGCTTCCGCATCGGTCCCTGACATCGCATCTCGAATGACGCTCAAAGCAAAATGAGCAAACCACCCTGAACTACCGACAATCGCTTTGAGACCAAATAGCCGGAGCTCCGACGAGCTCAATATGGCCGCCATGCACGTTTTCTCAAATTCCAGCGGATCTCTTACTTGTCCAAGGAACTCAATCAGAAGGAGGCGGAGATGACGCCGCAGATCCTTTGTCTTCCATATCTCCAGGAACTCCCGCCTGTAAGAGTTAACTTCGGCTTCCCGCAGATAACTGAGCGCTGACCAAACCTTTGCTCGGACGAACAATGAATCTTGGCGCTCAAGCACGTACGTCGATAGCAGCCCTATACTCCGAACAAAGGTTCTGGCAAGGACGTATTCAAAAACCGTTTGGTGGCTAAATGAGACGCTGAGATTGTTTTCCGACCGTACGATAAATCCAAGCGCTTCCAGGCGTTCTAGAGAATCCAAACTTCCATCGAAGCGAGCCGCCGCAAGCCAAAGAGACTCTTCCTCCGCCATCTGTCCGGCAAGGTCCGAGGCAAGCACAATAAGATCCTTGCTATCGTCGGCAGACGCAATCCGGTCGCGCCAAAGTTGCTCCAGCATCGCCTGATAAGTGGTGAAGGGCTCAGTTCGGCCCACGCCCACAAGAGCAATAAAGATCTTCAGTGCCTGTGGAATTCGCACGATGTCTCGTGCTTTGTCGGGCCAGGAATCAGAGTCGATGCCTACTTCGGAAAGCTGCTCTTTCACCTCGTGCCATGGTGGAAGCGCTAGCGTAACCGACTCTGCTTCGACCGCACGCAATCGAACATCATGGTTGAACTCAAAAGCGCGCGCAGAAAGCAGGACATGAACGTTGGCTTCTCCGCCAATGCGACGGACCAGATTGAGAAGGACGTTCAATCTCCCACTTCGAAGATCAAGTTGGCTTGCAAGAGCGTCCAGTTGATCAATGAAAACATAGACCGGTTGCAGCGCTGCCAAGCGGAGAATGAGATCGCTGGGTGGGGCCGGCAACTGCAGCTCGCGCTGCAAATCAGATTCGGTGCGTACATCCGTCGAAAGGAAATCGGATTTCAGTGCAAACACAGTGGCACCTTCTCCGAGCAAGTCAGAAGCTATCCTGGAGACAAGGGCGGATTTGCCTGAGCCAGGCTCCCCAAGAAGCACCGTCGAGCTTGTGGCGGACTGGAATCGGGCTTCAATGGTGTCTCGCTCGGACCTCTTCATCCATCTGCCCCCCGGAAGCGTTTTCTCCCAGGCCAAAAGGTCGACCGAAGCCACGGCCAAGGCTTCTTTAGCCTTCTCCGCTTGGGGGACCATCTCCAGTGGGACTGCACCAAGCAGGGTGACACCGCTATCCGCTGCAGCCTCCCGAAGCTTCACTATGTCCATCGCGTGTGAGTCGGATTCACGGACACTCATTACGAGCCGAACAGACCCGACGTCAACGCGTATCAGGGTCAAGTTCCCGTCACCGGTCGCCTCCTTCAAACGTTTGATAACGGCCTGGACCTTCTCTTCCGACCACTCGTCCTTCGCGCCCTCGAAGTTGAAGACGAAGTCAATTCTGCGCTCTTCAGCATTTGAAACATCCTCAGGCGCCTCCTGTGCCGATCTTGGCCGCTTTGCTTCGCTATCT
Organism: Pelagibius sp.; assembly: GCF_028281305.1. GTDB lineage: Bacteria > Pseudomonadota > Alphaproteobacteria > Kiloniellales > Kiloniellaceae > Pelagibius. The sequence continues at coordinate 72,488 of NZ_JANQKD010000035.1, forward strand.
GCCACAGGGCCACCTGGTATCGGCACCTTGCTCCTAAAAGATAGAATACTGAACGCAAACGCCGCGGCGTGAGCCGCCGCGATAGGCTGATGCAACTTGTCGTTCTGGTGATCTTTGCCAGCGCACATATCGGAGATTCCGCGCACGATTATGGCCGACGTGTTCTCATAGTGCGCTGCGTTCATGACCCCCCAGCCTTCCATCTCGACAGCGCCACAATCGTTGAAGTGAGAACGAAGCCAGACATAGCGAGGCGACTTCCCTCCAGCGACAATTTCCTCGCCCGAGACGATGCCTTTGATGACGGCCGAAGGAGGAAAATCGCAGGGGTAACTTACCTTGCTCGGCAGCTCCATCTTGTCCGGCGCGCGTATCAGATCTATCCACTCATCGGAATAGATGAGACCTTGAGCTGCGGTCAGAAGTTCTCGCGCAGGAACCAACCCATGAGGCCTGCCAAGTGTTCCCGTGTCCTCCACTTTCGCGGAGTGTCCGTTGTAGACGTAGTCACCTACAACGACGCTGCCAATTGGGATGTCTTCCTTCAGCGACCCCGCGACACCTACGAACATCTGGACGTGAAAACTACCAAACTCCTGATAGGCTTTGCTGGCGACGAGTCCTGCATCAGTGTTCCCCTGAGGTGTGATTGCGTGGATGATAAGCCAATCCCCTGCTGGGTCTGAAAAGCGTCCATACTCGTAAAATCCACCCTTCTCGCCAATCACCACCTCTGGATCGACAAGGTGCGCTTTCACTGCCCGGCTCTCACATACTACGGTCGTCATGATGAGTGCCCGCCGTGGATGGATGCGGAACTCTTTTTGGACCTCGGCTGGAGTACGGTAGGCCATTTTCTCCTTGCGAGCTGCTTCTAGTCTTACTTCACAGGTCGGTTGGTAGGACTTGGACCAGTACTGTGCATCCCCTATCTATTCTCTCTCCAAGTACCGTTTTCGGCGCACTACCGTTTAAGAAGTTCTCAGTCCGCACCTGCCCCGTGAGCAGTAACACGGGGGGCTCAAAATACACGGTAGTTGCGGACACTCCCCCAGCCGGTGATAGCCTCTACCTTGCACCCTACCAATAGTTGAAGAACCCACCCCGAGTCGGCAAGCCCCTTCCAAGGGGCTTTTCCGCAGGAAAAGCCGTGCAGACCCCTCTGCTTGGGTGGGAGCGCCGGGTCAAGGCCGGCGCTATGAGCGTAGTGAATGATGAGGTTTGGTGGGCGTACTAGGACTCGAACCTAGGACCCGCTGATTAAGAGTCAGCTGCTCTACCAACTGAGCTATACGCCCCCGAAAGTCGGGTTTCCCGGAGC
>NZ_JANQKD010000046.1 GCF_028281305.1 Pelagibius sp.
TGCCGACCCAAGACTGACCTCCTCAAAGGTCAGTCTTGAATCATGCCCAGATGAAAAAGGGAATCCCCAAAATCATAAATTGTCACCACAGCCTAGAGCAGATCCGCTCTTGGCAGCCTGTCAGCGCTCGCGCGCGGCGCCCTCGGCTTCGCGCGCCAACAGCGTTTCGATTTCGGCCATAACGGCCCCGGGCAGTTTGCCGTGGCCCAGGGCGCCTGCGTTGTCCTCCATCTGCGCTGCCGTCCGTGCGCCCGGAAGCGGGACGTTGCGGTCGGACTTGGCCAGCAGCCAGCAGAGGGCGCCCTGCGCCAGGCTGCGCCCGCCGGTGCGGAGCAGTTCGCGCACCGCGTCGAGTTGTGCCAGATAGTCCGGCTTGACCCTTGCGCCTTGAAAGTAGTCGCGCCAGGCTTCATCGGTCGCGCGTATGTCGTCCTTTGGCATCCGCGAGCGCGCATCGAACTTGCCGGTGAGCACCCCCATGGCCAGCGGCGAGCGGATGAAGGCGGCGAGGCCGTTCCTTTCAGCCATGCCCTGGATGGTCGGGACATCGACGAAGACGTTCATGGCATGCTCGATGCCGATGAAGCCCTCCTGCCCGGCCATTGCCTGGGCGCTCTCCGGGAAATCGGTGCTCCAGCCGAAGGCGCGGATCTTGCCGGCCCGGCGTGCATCCTCCATGGCCGCGAAGATCGGCTCCGCCCGGGCCACGGGCAGGGCGTTGAGGTGCAGCAGCAGGATGTCGATCCGGTCGCGCCGCAGGCGCTTGAGGCAGCGCTCGATCGCTGGCATCACCGCGGCGGGGTCGGTTTCCTCGCCGGTCAGCTGCTTTGAGTCTTCGTCAAAGCCGATGCCGATTTTGGAGATGATCATGGCCTCCGGGTGCCCCGCCAGCGCCTGGCCGAGCAGCTGCTCCGCATGCCCGGCGCCGTAGACCGCTGCCGTGTCGAAGAGGGTCAGCCCGGCATCGAGCGCCGCATGGACTGCGCGCAGCGATTCGCCGTCTTCGGCATTGGCGTAGCCAAGCGGCTGATCGCCGCGAAAGAAGGGGCCGCCGATGGGCCAGCAGCCCATGCCGAGCGGCGCGATCTCAGTATCCAGCAGGTTCATGGTCGGGCTCCCTAGCGCTTGCAGTGGCGCCACCATGACATCGGAGGTTTGTCACACCCATGAATTCTTTTGTAGTCTTCATTTCATGAATGAAAGAAAGATGGATTGGGACGACCTGCGCCTTTTTCTTGCTGTCGCGCGCCACGGCGGCCTGGCCGGTGCCGCGGGGGAGACGGGCAAGAGCGCACCGACCCTCGGGCGGCGCATGCTGGCGCTGGAACGCGCCGCCGGTCTGGAGCTGTTTCGCCGCCTGCCGCGCGGCTACGAACTGACGGAGCAGGGGCAGGACTTCCTGGCGAGAGTGACGGATCTGGAAGCGCAGATCCGGCCCCTGACCGATCAGGCCGAGGGGCGCCGCCGTGTGCTGGTCAAGATCTCGGCCGGGACCTGGATGACCAAAGTGCTCTGCGAGCAGGCCGGAGAGATTCTGGGCGAAGACGCGACGGCTGCGTTGCGTTTCATCTCCGCAGACCATGTTCTGGACATCGCACATCGCGAGGCGGTTATCGGCATCCGCAACCGTCGGCCCGAGCAGATCGGCCTGGCCTGCCGCAAGGTCGGCCGGGTGCGCTTTGCCGGCTACGCCTGCGACGAAGCGGAGCGGCCCTGGGCGCGGGTCCTGGGCAAGACGCCTTCGGCGCTTTGGGTGGCGGAGAACACGGAGGGCACCGCCTGCCTGGAGGTCACCAATCCGCGCGGCGCGCTCGACCTTGCGCTCGCCGGGACCGTGCGCGCCGTTCTGCCGACTTTCATCGGCGACCGGGAAGCGGCCCTGCAACGCGTCACCGCGCCGATCAAGGAGCTGGACCACGACCAGTGGCTGGTCACGCATCACGAGGAACGTTTTGCGCCGGCCGTCCGGCAGACCATCGACCGCGTCTACAGGATCCTGCGGGCCTTGCACCGCGGGCCCGGCAGCGGCCCTGGCCGTTCCCGTAACGGGTCACGGGGGGTTTCGTAACCCAAGGGTCAGGCTTCGGGGTTCCAACCGCTGTTGAGGGCCTCGGCACGGTTGTCCTGAACGTTGGCGAAGGCTGCACGGCGCTCGCAGCGCAGCCGGTGGGCCTGCAGCCGCGGATACCGCGTGGTGCTTTCCGCCGTCGGCAGCACGCGCTCCAGGTACTGCATGGCCACGGCAACGGCCAGGTCGGCCCGGGAAAAGCCGCCATCGAAGAACCAATCACCCTCCAGCCGCGCTTCCAGCCAGGCGCAGATGGAGGCGATCTGGCGCTCCAGCCGCGTTCGCCAGGCCGGATCGCTGGTGCCCGGCGCCCGCCTGCTGTTCTCGATGCCGCGCTCGTAGATCTTCTCGGCCAGGGTGATGCCCACGACCTCCACCTGAAGGACACGGCGCCGGTCCGGCTGCTGCACCGGTGCCAGCCGCCGCTCAGAGGGGGCGCTCTCGTCGAGGTAGTCGATGATGGCGCGGCTGTCGAACAGGGTCTCGCCGTCGTCCAGAATCAGCGCCGGCACCTTGCCCATCGGATTGACCGCGAGCATCGCGTCGAAGTCCTTGAACACCGAAAGCACGCGGCGCTCGAAGGGATGACCGTAATGATGCAGGGCGATGGCGACCCGGCGGACGAAGGGGGAATCGAACTGTCCCACGAGAATCACGGACTGTAGCTCCCAAACAGGAATGCCGCAGGTTAGGACCTATTGCGAAGCCTGGCAAAGAGCGCCGCGCCGTATCCGCCGCGCGCACGGGGAAACCCGGAAACACCGGCTCGGGGTCCGGTCCGGGCAGTCGTGGCTGACCACAACCGCCCGGACGCTCGGCTTATGACCGGATCGAGAGATCGACCCCGGTCGGGCAAAGGGGCTCAGTCCTTCGGGCAGTTCGTCCCGTTGCACGCGTGGCAGCCGCCGCCGACGACGTCATCGCCGCCGACGAAGACGTAACACACATTGCCGTTCAGCCAGCATCCGAACTGAAGCGGTTCTGATCCCGTGGAGTTGAAGCCGCAGCCCAGGGAAGCGGTGTCCCGATTGGGGGCGGACATCTTCAGGAGACCCCGCGGCAAGGGCGTGAGGTCGCGATCCACGGCGTTCAGCGATGAAATCACGTAGTCGAAGTACCCGCGCTGGGTGTCGTCGAGCTGGGCGTAACGCTTGGTCGTCCTGACGCCATCGACCTGCATGACGACAGGAATTGATGCCTTGTTCACCGTCAGGGTCTTGTTGTTCTGCGCCGTTGCGTCGGCCGTGCCCGACAGGAGTACGGCAAACGCCAGCAGGAACGCGGGCAGAATCCGTGAGAATTGCACGCACATACGAAACCTCCTTTTGCATGTTTTGCGGCATTTGGAAGTCGTATGGGCGCGACGAATGGTTTAACGACTCCGCGGTCGATACACCTCTGGCCGCAGCCTGTGGCGGGAGCGCATGGCGGAGAAGAGAGAACCGCTTGGGAAGAGAGAACCGCTTGGAACGTCAGGCGCGGTCTGGCGTCCGGGACCAAGACCGGAAGGCTGCCGGATCACTCGGTCTCGCGCAGGCGGTCGAGATCGCGGCGGTCGCGTTTGGTCGGGCGGCCCGCACCGGGCTGGCGGCGGCCCGCTCCGTCGGTGGGCGACGGCGTGCCCCGGGGCAGACGGCTCTCGGCATCCGGCGGCTTGAGATCCTCGTAGAGGGCCTGGGCCTCGCTGGCCGGGCCGCGGCGCTCCGCCAGGGCCAGGACCTTCACCACCCGGATGTGGCGCGCCTGGGGAAAGGTCAGCACGTCGCCGACCTTCACCTTGTGATGGGGTTTGACGACGCCGAGGCCCGAGAGGCGCAGCTTGCCGGCCTGACAGACCTTGCTGGCCAGGCTGCGTGTCTTGAAGAAGCGCGCGTACCAGAGCCACTTGTCGGCGCGCAGTCCGCCATGAGGGCCACCGTTGGCGTCGCTGACGTCGCTGCTCAAGGAGTGCTGTTCCTCACTTGCCGACCCTCACGCGCCGCCCCCTCACTCGCCACCTGTCGCCAGATCGCGCAGCACGGCAAAGGGCGAGTCGGCGTAGCGCTCGGCCTCCTCCTTTCTGCGCGGCTTTTTGCGTACGCCGCTGCGCTTCGACTTTGGCCGGCCGGATTTTCCGGCGGCCTTCTTTGCCTGCGGCGCTTCGCTCTCCTGCTCCCCGGCAGCGGGTGTCTGCCGGGCACCCTTGCGCGCGAAGCACGGATTGCCGTCGGCGTCCTTGCGGCGCCGGTAACCGAGGGCGAAGAGCAGTGCTGCCAGGTCCTCCTCGCCGCAGTCGGCCAGCTTGCAGAGTTCGGGTGAGAGCGTGAGGGCGCCGCTTTCGGCGGCGGCCTTGTAGGCGTCGCGCGCCAGCCGCTCCAGCACGTCGGCGCGCACGGCGAGGGGCGGGCCCGCCTTGCGGGTAACCCGGCGGAAGCCGATGGCGCAGCAGAAGCTGTCTTCCAGGGCTTTCGGCAGGGCCAGATCCTTCAGCTCAAAGGTCTTGGTGCCCGAGGGTGGCAGCGCCGGCACCTCCAGGCCCTCGCGGATCGCCCAGAGCCGGGCGCGCAGGGCCAGCATGCGCGGGTGCTGCAGGCGCGGCAGGAACAGGCTGGCGGCACCCAGTCTCAGACCCAGCCCGGCCAGCGCCTTGCGGTCGGCCTTGGTCAGAAGCGCGATCTGGCTGGCAAGCGGGCGCCGCGGCAGGGTGCCGAGCGCCTCGACAAGCTGGAACAGAAGGCCGCGGCCCGGCGGCGAGAGTTCTACTGCCTTCGCCTCGAACAGCGGTTTCAGGGTGGCGCGGATGTGACGCGTCAGCCAGGCGGTGCAGCGCTTGCGCAGGCGTTCGCGTGCCGGGCCGTCCAGGAAGTCGCTGGACAGCACCTCGACCCGCGGGGTCAGTACGGTGTCGCCGGCCAGGATGCGCGCCACCGGGGTGCCGCGCCAGGCGATGGCATTGTCGACCAGGGCAAAGGCGCCGTCGTTGTCCTGCTCAAGCTGCTTGATGCGCCGGGGAATCTCGCCCGTCAGCGCGCGCCGCGCGGCGGCCAGCAGCGGGCGGGCGTCGTCGCCGCGGGCCTCCTCGTCCAGTTCGAAGCGGAAGCCGGCAATACGGCCGACGAACTCGCCCTCCACCACCACCTCGCCGTTCTTGCGCACCGCGCCGATGAGGTCGCTGTCGCCGCGCAGGCGGCGCACCAGAAAGGCGGCGCGGCGGTCGACGAAACGCTGGGTCAGGCGTTCGTGCAGGGCATCGGAGAGGGAGTCCTCAATGGCCCGCGCCCGGGCCTGCCAGTGGTCGCTGTCGTCCAGCCAGTCGCCGCGGTGGGTGATGTAGGTCCAGGTGCGGATGTGGGCGAGGCGTGCGATCAGCTGGTCGATGTCGCCGTCGCTGCGCTCCAGCCGCTGCAGCTGGGCGCCGACCCAGGCCTCGGGCAGGCGCTTCTCGTTGCCCATCAGCTTCAGATAGATCTGCGCCAGCAACTGGGCGTGATGGTCGGAGAGGATCTTGCGGAAGTCCGGCACCTGGCAGACCTCCCAGAGCAGGGCCACCGCCTCCGGCGTGGTGGCCAGGGCGGCGATCTCCGGCTGCCTGGCGAGGGTCGCCAGGGCGATCTGGTCGTCGGCCTCCTGCGCCAGCAGCAGTTCGCGCCGCGGCGGCTTGCGGTCCAGGCTCTTCAGCAGCGCCAGGGGATCGCTGAAGTCGAGATCGACGTTGCGCCAGGAGACGAAGGCCAGGGGGTCGAAACTGTGGCTCTCCACCGCCTCCACCAGGCTGTCGGGCAGCGGGCCGATCTCGGTCGTGGTGCCGAAGGTGCCGTCGTTCATGTGGCGGCCGGCGCGCCCGGCGATCTGGCCCACCTCCGGCGCCGTCAGGCGGCGCTGGCCACGCCCGTCGAACTTGCGCAGTTTGGCGAAGGCGACGTGGTCGAGGTTCAGGTTCAGGCCCATGCCGATGGCGTCGGTGGCCACCAGGTAGTCCACCTCGCCGCTTTCGAAGAGCTCGACCTGGGCGTTGCGGGTGCGCGGGCTGAGCGCCCCCAGCACCACCGCGGTGCCGCCGCGCTGGCGCCGGATGAGCTCTGCCGTGGCATAGACCTCCGAGGCGGAGAAGGCGACCACGGCGGAGCGCGGCGGCAGGCGGGTCAGTTTCTGCGGACCGGTGTAGGTGAGGGTCGAGAAACGCGGGCGGCCGATGTACTCGGCCTCCGGCACCAGGGCCTGGAGCACCGGGCGAATCGTCTCGGCCCCCAGAAACATGGTCTCGGCCAGGCCGCGGGCATGCAACAGCCGGTCGGTGAAGACATGGCCGCGCTCCGGGTCGGCGCAGAGCTGGATCTCGTCGACGGCGAGGAAGGAGACCGGCCGGTCCACCGGCATGGATTCCACCGTGCAGCAGAAGTAGCGCGCGCCGGGCGGCACGATCTTCTCCTCGCCGGTGACCAGCGCCACCTTGGCCGCCCCCTTGATCTGGACGATGCGGTCGTAGTTCTCCCGCGCCAGCAGGCGCAGCGGGAAGCCGATCATGCCGCTCGGGTGGCCCAGCATGCGATCGATGGCCAGATAGGTCTTGCCGGTATTGGTCGGCCCCAGAACGGCGGTGATCTTCGCCTTCTCCCGGGCCTGCGCGAGAAGCGACATGCCTTGAGAATCGGGGCTTTTCCGGCGCATTGCAAGGAATTCCCTGGGCGCGGCCTGGGCGAAAGATGGTTAACGGGCGTCAGCGGCCCTGCGGCGCGCGCGGCTTGGTCAGCGGCACGAAAGCGACGGGAAAGAGGCTGCGTTCGTGGATACTGCCGTCGGCAGCTTTATCGATGCGCAGCAGGGACTGTGCCGGCAGGAACCAGTGGGCCGGGCCCCTGCCGGACTTTTCCTCCACCGGGATGATCAGGCGTCCGCCGGGGGCGAGCTGCTCGACCAGCGCCGGCGGCACGCCGCGGGCCGCGGCCGTCACCAGGATGGCATCGAAAGGCGCGGCCTGCGGCCAGCCCGCCGCCCCGTCGCCCTCCCGGCAGTGCACCCGGTCGTAGCCCAGGCGGGCCAGCCGCTCCGCCGCCTCGGCGGCCAGGCTGGGCACAACCTCCAGGCTGTAGACCTCGGCGCCGAGCTCGGCCAGCACGGCGGCCTGATAGCCCGAGCCTGTCCCCACCTCCAGAACCTTCGCGCCTGGCGCGATCTCGGCCTGGTCGCTCATCACCGCGACGATGAAGGGTTGCGAGATGGTCTGCTGCGCGCCGATGGGCAGGGGCCGGTTTTCATAGGCCGCCCCCTCCTCCAGCAGCGGCACGAAGCGGTGCCGGGGCACCCGGCCCAGGGCCGCCAGAACCCTGGGGTCCAGGTGATCCTTGCCCAGCCAGTCCGCGACCTCCCCCGCCTCCTGTTCGATGGCCTGCAGCATCGCCGCGCGGTCGGCCTGGCGCCCCGCTGTCCTGCGGTCCGGATCTGTATCGTGCTCCACCATGGCGGTCTTTTCCCCGGCGCTGTCTGCCTCACGGTCCCCCGCAGAGTCCCGCTCCGGTCCCGGGATCATCGTGAGACAAGACTTGCAGGGAGTATAGATTGCGCACATATGTCTCGGCGATTCCGCTCCGGACCGCCGGAGCGGCAAGCAAAGAACCGAAAACGGACAGTCAGACCATGGCGCAGGAACAACTGAAGCAGGAAGAACTGAAGTTCGAGGCGGAGGTCAGCCGCCTGCTCGATATCGTGGCCCACTCGCTCTACTCGGAAAAGGAGATCTTCCTGCGGGAGCTGGTCTCCAACGCCTCGGACGCCTGCGACCGTCTGCGCTACGCGGCGCTGACCCAGCCGGACCTCCTGGCGGATGACAGCGGCTTTTCCATCCGCCTGAAGACCGATCCCGCCGCCAGGACGCTCACCATCGTCGACAACGGCATCGGCATGAACCGCCAGGACCTGATCGACAACCTGGGAACCATCGCCCGTTCCGGCACCGCCGCCTTCGTCGAGCAACTGGAGAGCAAGGCCGAGGGGGCCAACCTGATCGGCCAGTTCGGCGTCGGTTTTTACTCCGCCTACATGGTCGCCCAGAAGGTCGAAGTGAGCACCCGCAAGGCCGGCGAGGCCGAGGGTTGGCGCTGGGCCTCCGACGGGCAGGGCGCCTTCACCATCGCCGAGGACCCCGAGGCCCCGGCGCGCGGCACCCGCATCGTCCTGCACCTGCGCGAGGGCGACGAGGAGTACCTGGATGCCATGCGCATCCGCCAGGTCGTCTCCACCTACTCCGACCACATCGCCGTGCCGGTGGTGCTGGAGTCGCGTAAGGAGGACGAACCCGACGAGACCCTGAACGCCGCCTCGGCGCTCTGGACGCGGCCCAAGAGCGAGATCACCGAGGAGCAGTACAAGGAGTTCTATCACCACGTCGGGCACACCTTCGACGAGCCCTGGCTGCGCCTGCACTTCAAGGCCGAGGGCATGCTGGAATACACCGGCCTGCTGTTCATTCCCTCGTCCAAGCCCTTCGACCTTTTCCATCCGGACCGCAAGACCGGCATCAAGCTCTACGTGAAGCGCGTCTTCATCACCGATGACTGCAGCGAACTGGTGCCCTCCTACCTGCGTTTCCTGCGCGGTATCGTCGACACCGAGGATCTGCCGCTGAACATCAGCCGCGAGCTGCTGCAGAACAATCCGCGTCTCGCCAAGATCCGCACCGCGCTCAGCAAGCGCGTGCTGAGCGAACTCAAGAAGAAGGCGGAAAAGGCGCCCGAGGACTACGTCAAGTTCTGGGAGGCCTTCGGCCCGGTGCTGAAGGAAGGCCTCTACGAGGATTCCAACCAGCGCGACACCCTGCTGTCGCTGGCCCGCTTCCGTTCCACAGCCAAGGAGCAGGGGGCGGGCGACGACCTGGTCAGCCTTGCCGACTACGTTGCGCGCATGAAGCCCGGCCAGGAGGCCATCTACACCATCACCGGCGACAACCCCGAGGTTCTGGCCAAGAGCCCGCAGCTCGAAGGCTTTGCCGCCAAGGGCATCGAAGTTCTGCTGCTGAGCGATCCGGTAGACGATTTCTGGCTGACCTCGGTGCCGGACTACGAGGGCAAGCCCTTCAAGTCGGTCACCCGCGGGGCCGCCGACCTGGAGAAGGTGGCCAAGGCGGAGAGCGACAAAGACAGCGAAGGAGAGGAGACGGCGAAGGAAGCCTCTCCGGCCCTGGACGCGCTGATCGCCTTCGTGAAGCTGACCCTCAAGGATCAGGTGAAGGATGTGCGGGTCTCGGCGCGGCTGACCAGCAGCCCGGTCTGCCTCGTCGCCGATGAGGGCGACCTGGACATGCACCTGGAGCGTTTGCTGAAGCAGCAGCGCCAACTCGACCAGAGCTCCGCACGCATTCTGGAGATCAATCCGGACCACGGCCTGATCACGGCGCTCGCCGGGCAGATCGGCCAGGAGGGCGCCGGCGGCGTGGTGGAGGACGCGGCCTGGCTGCTGCTCGACCAGGCCCGCATCATCGAGGGCGAAGCCCTGCCCGATCCCGCCGCCTTCTCCCGCCGGCTCTCGGCACTGGTGGAGAAGGGACTGATGTCAGGAAGCTAACGCTCTGCCGGCCTCGGCGCGCGCGCTCCAAAGCCAAAACATGCTGGGTTGTCATACTCGGGCTTGTCCCACGGCTATCCGGTTTAGCGCAACAGCGTGGAATACAGGCAAACAGCGGGCGTGCAACTCACCCCCCTCCCGACCTCCCCCCATCAAGGGGGGAGGGGAACCGTTGTAGGCTCTCCATAAAGATCTCCCTCCCCCTTCGATGGGGGAGGGTTGGGGTGGGGGTGACACCCTCTCCGCGCTAAGGCATTGATCGCTAGAGTTGGTCTTTGGCAAGAGTCGACCGGAGCAAGATTTAGTTGCTTCGATACGAACAACCGCGAAGCTCTTGCGCCTGGGCGCCGCCGTCCGCGGCTCAGCTCGTTTCGTCGAGGTCGAGGATGGCGGCGCCCAGCACCGGGCCGGTGGTGCCGGCCTGGACGATCACGGCACAGCCGCCGCGGCCGTCGCGCTGGGCGGCGGCGAAGTCCAGCGGGAACTCCATCGCCTCGCCGGTCCAGCGGCCGAGCTTGCGGAACTCCCGCACCACGTTGGCGTTGTGGATCGAGCGGCCGCGGTTCTCGCCGCGCGCCACGTCGGTCTCGTGATCGTCGTCGAACATCACGAGGTAGACGGTGGCCCCTTCCGGCGGGGCATCGCCGGCCGAAAGCGTGACCTTGCCGCCGCCGTCCTCCACCATCTTCACTTCGACAAGGCCCGCCATGTCATTGCGGCGCCGGGCCTCCACCTCGATGGCATCTGCGACCGCGCCCCTGCGGCTGCCCACCACGTCGCGCCGCCCGTCGACCACGATCTGCGGGGTGTAGACGTAGCGCAGGCCGAGGGTGCGCGCGTAGTCGCGCTGGCGCTGGGTGTGCGCGGCAGAGGCGAAGGGGTCCTTCCAGCCGATGTAGTCCCAGTAGTCGACGTGGAAGGAGAGCGCCAGAAGCCCGGGCTGATCGGCCAGTTCGTCCAGCAGGGCATCGGCCGGCGGGCAGGAACTGCAGCCCTGGGAGGTGAAGAGCTCCACCACCACCGGCCTGCTGTCCGCGCTGTCGGCGGCCAGTTGAAGTGCCGGTTGGAGGGGGTTTGTCCCAGCCGCCTCGGCCACAGGCAGCGGCGCCTTGGTGATGGCCTGGCCGGCCCAGACTGCAAGGCCTGCAGCGAGGACGGCGGCTCCGAATACGAACGATTTGCGACCCATGGGCGGGGACGTTACGGGGCGCCGCGCTCACTGGCTAATCACGTTCTGGTGACGCTGTCCAAGGCAACGCAAGAGGCCCTACAGCCTTGAAGGATGTAGGAATTTCAGCCTTCTTCGGGCTTGGTCACCTCGACATCCACGGTCATCTCGACGAAGTCCTCCGCCGCGCCGTAGTAGCTGCCCTGCAGGGGCAGCGCCTGGAAGGGTTCGCGGGCCACGGCGACGCGAATCAGATTGGCGCCGCCCACCTGACCGTTGGTCGGGTCGAACTCGACCCAGCCGGCCCCCGGCAGATAGACCTGCACCCAGGCGTGGGTGTCGCCGCCGCCTTTGAGGTCGGTATCGGCGGCGCCGCCGATCTCGGTCGCCGGGTCGTAGAGATAGCCGGACACGAAACGGGCGGCGAAGCCGAGGGCGCGCACGGCCCCCATCATGAAAAGCGCCAGGTCGCGGCAGGTGCCGCTGCCCCGTTCCAGGGTCTCCACCGGCGTCTGCACCCCGAAGGCGTAGCGCCGTTCGTAGCCGAACTCCGCCTGCACCGCCGTGTTGATCCGCTGCAGCAGGTCCTGGGTGCCGACCGGGCCGCCGTTGTCCAGAAAGCGTTTCACCCAGGCGTCGACCTTGCGCTCCGGGTCCGGGTAGTGGCGCTCCACCGAGCGGCCCAGATCGGCGATGTCCTCGGCCGGATAACTGAAGGGATAGGTCTGGGCGTAGGGCTCGATCGGGAAGTCCGGATAGCTGAGGCCGTAGTGGTCGATGACGATGCGGCTCTCGAAGCGCAGCTCGCTGGCCGCTTCCTGGAAGGAGGCGATGGTGATGGAGTTGGAGAAGACGTCGTGCATCCAGCGGATCTCGGCCGCCGGCGAGATCGTCAGCGCGGTATCCACCAGCCGGATGTCATGGCTGTCGCGCGGGCGGAACATCAGGCGATGCTCGCCGAAGGTCACGGGCCGGTGATAGCGGTAGACCGTCGTGTGGCAGACCGACAGCAGGGACATGGGGGCTCGTCGTGGTGAAGGGCGCGCCATCCTAACGGAAAGAGAGTCCGCCCCTCAAGCGCTGCCGCGGGCTATCGCTCCGCAAAAGCCCATCCCGCGCAGAGCCCAGGGACCATGTCTTCTGGACAAGTACGGGGCCAGTTCTTATCTGATCGTCCAACTGGAAGGGACTCTTCTGCCATGGACGTTCTGAGCGACATCCTCGACCTCCTGCAGCTGCGCGGCAGCCTCTACTTCCGCACCGCCTTCTCGCCGCCCTGGTCGGTGGCGGTGCCGCCCTTGGGGCGGGCGGCGCGGTTTCACCTCGCGGTTCAGGGCGGTTGCCGGGTGCGGGTCGGCAGCGATGCCGAGGTGCGGCTGAATGCCGGCGACCTGATCCTCATTCCCAACGGCAGCGCCCATGTGCTGGAGGACTTCGAAGCGAACACCCGGCCGGAGGCCGAGCCGGCGCCGTTGGAGCGCGTGCTTCGGGACAGCGGCTTCGGCGGCGAGGGGGTGCTGGTCTTCGGCGGCGCCGCGCAGGAGGACGCCGCCACCAAGCTGGTCTGCGGTCACTTCACCTTTGCCGAGGGCGTGGACCATCCGCTGCTGCGGTCCCTGCCGCCCTATCTGCTGGTGACTGCCGAGCGGCGCGCCCGCAATCCCTGGCTGGATGAACTGATGCGCCTGATCGCCCGGCAGATGTTCGCCGAAGCGCCGGGCATGACCGCCTCGGTGATCCGCCTCTCTGAAGCGCTGTTCATCGAGGTCGTGCGCAGCTGCGCCGATCAGGACGTGGCCCTGCGCGGCATCCTGACCGCGCTGGGAGATCCGCGCATCGGCCGCGCCCTCGGCCTGATGCATCGCCGCCTGGAGCAGGACTGGACCCTGGAGAGCCTGGCGCGGGAAGTGGGCCTTTCGCGCAGCCGCTTCGCCGAGCAGTTTCAGAGCCTGATGCGCTGCGCGCCCATGGGCTATCTGACCGACCTGCGCCTGGGCAAGGCCAAGGCGCTGCTTGCCAACACCAACGACCCGGTCCAGCGCATCGCCCGGCAGGTCGGCTATCACTCGCCGGCCGCCTTCTCGCGCGCCTTCGCCAACCGCTACGGCCACAGCCCGAAAGCTGTCCGCCAGGTGGAGGTTCCCGCCTAGTTTTTGCAGTTCGTCCGGAAGGCTTTGCGCTATATGCGGTTTCTGGACGATTTTATTGCCTGAAAGACCTGTTCTCCCATATCCGGTTGGACCCGGCGTCTGCCGCGCCGGACCACCGCACACCCAAGGAGAACAGCAATGACCCTATCCCGGAGTCCCCTCTCGAAGCTTGCCCTGGCCGCTTTGGTCTCGGCCACCCTGGCCGGCGGCATCGCGCCCGCCGAGGCGGCCGACGAAGTGAACGTGGTGCCTGGCTTGTCCATTGCCGGCGCGCCGCTGGCGCTCCACGGCTACGATCCCGTGGCCTACTTCGCCGATGGCGGGCCGCGCCGCGGCTCCGACAGCCTGGTGCATATTCACGACGGCGCGGCTTACCGCTTCGCCAGCCAGGCCAACCTCGACCGCTTCAAGCAGGCGCCCGACCGCTATGCGCCGCAGTACGGCGGTTTCTGCGCCTACGGGGTTTCGGTGGGCAAGAAGTTCGACGGCGATCCCACGCTCTGGAAGATCGACGACGGCAAGCTCTACCTCAATCTCAACGAGGAGATCTACGAGACCTTCCTGAAAGACGTGGACGGCAACGTCGAGAAGGCCGACCGCAACTGGGACGACATCGAGCACGTCGCCGCCGGCGACCTGTGAGATCGGTGCAGGCTATGGGGAGGGCTCTGCCCTCCCCAAGACCGCAGATGCTCCCTAGTTCACCAGCATCGTCGAGTGCGGGCCGTGCGGCACGGCGATGCTTGTGCGGGTCCGAACCAGCTTCGGCTCTGCTCCTTCCACCAGGCGCCAGAAGTCGATGGAGCCTCCTTCGGCGCCGCCCAGGTGCTGATCGAAATTGACCACCGCGACGTAGCGGCCGGAGGCGTCGAAGGTTGCGGCCTCCGGCAGAATGCCGTCGAAGTAGTAGGTGCCGACGGTCGTCAGCGCGCCGCTTTGCCTGTCGATGTCGATCAGCGTCAGCGAGGCGTAAGGGGTATGCCGCGCGTCTTCCGCCGGCGCGTAGGATACCTCCAGATTGGTGGTGACGGCCCATTCGCCGTCGGGGGAGATCGCAACGCCCTCGGGCGAGGCGCCGGTCGGCGACCGCCCGACGATCTGATGACGTGGCCCGCGCTCGCCGCCGCCCTCGGCATCGAAGCGGATCGACATGACGTCGCCGTCGACCGCTTCGGTCCAGATCCCCGGCACATCCGGACCCCAGAAGAGGTTGCCGGTCAGGTAGTAGGCGCCGTCCGGCGTGAAACGCCCCATGAAGGGGTACTTGGAGGTCAGGACGGCGTTGCCCCAGGCTTCCAGAGAAACCTCGGCGCCGTCGCGAATCACCCGGGCGAAGTGAACCACCGCCTGGTCGACGGTGTGAATGGCGACGAAGTCGTTGGTGGGGTGCCATTCCACGTGGCTGATCCGCTGCTCGGCTGCGATCGCCGGCAGGCTGGCATAGCTGACCGCACCCAACGCGTCCTCCTGGCGCTGGACGAAGGCGATGCCGCGCCCGTCGGTCTGGTGCAGGGCGACCGCGATGACCGACCCGTCCGGGCTGATGGAGAGGCCGTCGAGACGATTGCCCACGTCCGCGCTGTCGACCACCCGCGGCGCGGCCGGATCGGAGATGTCGACCAGGATCAGCTGCGTGCCGATCGGCAGGTCCCTGAAGGTCTCGCCGGTGTCGGGGCGCGGCCCGAAGCTCTCGGAGACGACGGCGAAACGTCCGTCCGGGGTGACGGCGACGGCGGTGGGCGCGCCTGCGACCGAGTTCGAGACCGGTACGCTCGCCAGCGAGAGATCGTCCAGCGAGAGCACACTCAGGAGGTCGGTGCTTTCGCGCGCGCCGAGCTGTCCGTTGACGTAGGCCGATGCGACCATGTCGCCGTCGTGAATCGATACGATGGCGCGCCCCTCAAGCCCGGGGAGGCCCGCCGGTTCGGCGCCGGCGGTTCCCTCCACAAGGACCGGGCCGGCCACGAAGGCCAAGGCGGCAGCGCAAGTCGTCAGGCAAGTGTTTTTCATTCTCTTTTCCCATGGTCTGCATCGCCCGGCAGGGCGGTGCTTTGGTTGCTCCATAGACTGCGACGTGGGCGGTGGAATGAGGCAGGACAAATTCAAAGTCCGATCCTATTATTCGTAAGAAGCGAATAATCCTCCTCTATAGATCGGAATTCCGTATGGAGCTGAAGGCGATCCGCCTGTTCTCGGTGCTGGCCGAGGAGCTGCATTTCGGCCGGGCGGCGCGGCGGGCCGGTGTCACCCAGTCGGTGTTGTCGGTTCAGATCAGGCGCCTGGAAGACCTTCTGGGCGCCGATCTCTTCATCCGCTCCACGCGCGAAGTGCGCCTCACCGAGGTGGGGGCGGTGTTTCGTGACGAGGCGCTGGGCATCCTGCGTCGGGTGGATCAGGCGACCCGTGCTGCGAAGGCGGCGGCCTCGGGCAGCGGGCGGCTGATCCGCATCGGCATTACATCGGCAGTCGAGGTCTCCGGTCTGATGGACAGGATCGCCGCCTTCCGCGCCACGCGCCCGGACATCCAGGTGCTGGTGCGCGAACTGGGCACGGTGGAACAGGAGGCGGCGCTGGGCAGCGGCGAGATCGACATCGGCATCCTGCATCCGCCGCTCGACCGCCCCGATCTTATCGCGGAGGTGCTGACGGAGGATGTCTTCCTGGCCGTCTTCCACCCGGACTTCTTCGACATCGGCCGCAAGGCCACCTGGCGGAAGGTCTTTGCTCATCCGCTCGTGTTCTATTCCCGCCGCAGGGCGCCACGCTTTTACGACCGGCTCATCGCCTTTGCCGAGCATCGGGGGCTGGCGGCGAACATCGTGGTCGAGGCGGAGAGTTTTCTGGCTGCGGTGGCCATGGCGCAGGCGGGGCTGGGCGTTGCGCTGCTGCCGCAGCAGTTGATCCCCCTGCAGCGCGGCCTCACGGTTCTGCCCCTGCCCGGCAACTGTCCTCTGTCCCTGGTGACGGCTGCCGCGATCCATGAAAGTCGAGCCAAGGACGTCGCGGTCACGGCCTGCCTAGAGTCCCTCAGTCAAGGCGTCTAGCACATCGCCAGCCCGCAGACGACGGACGCTTCAAGTGCCGTTGAGTATCACGTCCGGCCGGACGTCACGGCCCGTTCCTGAACAGCCGGCTGGTGATCGGGCGCGTCATCGAGAGCAGCAGCACAGCGCCGGCGAAGGCGCCTGCGATCATGCCGGGCTTGTCGAATGCCGGAAAGCTCTGCTCTGCCGCCAGGCCGCCCAGGAACGCCCCGGTTGCACAGATCACGATGTTCAGAGGCAGGGCGCGCAGCGCATCGCGCAGGTAAATCGCGGCGAGCCAAGCGACGACGTGGCCGATGGTGAGCACGACGATTTGACTCATGGGGTCCATTTGATTCAGGAGATCCATTGATCCAGGGGGTCCATCGAAAAGCCTCCTTTGGAAGCGTTCGGCTCTCTGCGCCGTGGATGGAACCGCCTTCATTGTCACTGCATCGTTTCTCTGCTTCAACAGGCCGAAGGAGAGCGCGTTCGACTGCGCTGAGCGCGATTACGCGTTTTTACGGGCCGTGCATCAAACAAAACGCTGGCCATCGCGAACATTTAACGTTTCATTAACCATCGTTTGCGTAAGGAGGCAAAACCCGCTATTTCGGCGGTGTTTCAGTTCGATCCCGTAGTCATGCGGGGCCCAACACGAGGGGGAAAATATGACAGTAACGAAATCCCAGCTTGCCGATGCCTATGCTGCAGCTCTGACCAAGTCGCTCGGCGATGACTGGGGAACAAGTTTCAGCCGCAGGGATGCAAGCAAGCTGCTCGATGCGCTTTGGCCGGTCATGTCCGACCTGGCGCTGAAGGACACCAGCAAGACGACGCCGGGCTCCGTGCCGATGGGCAACCTCGGCCGCCTCAAGATGCGCTACAAGGCGGCCACCAAGGCGCGCAAGGGCACCAACCCCTTCACCGGGGAGCCGACGACCTTCAAGGCCAAGCCCGCGACCCTGACGCCGCGCTTCACCGCCGGCAAGGCGCTCAAGGACCAGGCCAGCAAGTACTCCAAGAAGCTCAAGTAGCCTGCCGCAGCAGCCGCGCGCCGTTCCGGCGCGTGGTCTTCCATGCGACTGACGTGATGCAGCCCGTACGTTTCGCCCGGGGGAACGCTTCCCCGGGGTGAGCGGCACGGGCGCGTCATTCGGCCTTGGCGGCGCTGGCCGGGCTGCCCGGTCGTCCAGAGACCAGGCGATCCTCAAGACCCTCTGCCTTGAAACCCTTTGCGCAGGCCGCCGACAGCGTGTGATCGTCTGATCCAGTGTCGCGCTTCACCGTTGCAGCGCGCCGGCGGCGGCTGACCCGGAACGGTCATCATTTTCCTGCAGACTCCCTAAAGCCGTTCGACGTCAAGCCGTGCGACCAGAAGCCATTTGAGCCGAGTCGCCGGCCTTTGTTACAGGACCGGCCTTTGTTACAGGAACTAAAAAGCGGAGACGCGATGATGGATGCCTTGGCGAGTGACCCTTCGGCCCTGACGCGCCGGCAGGAGGACGCCCTGATCGCCCTGCTGCGCGACGTCGCAAAGGCGGAGATCCTGCCGCGCTTCCGCCGCCTGGCCACCGACGACATCCGCGCCAAGACCGCGCCCGACGATCTTGTCACCGAGGCCGACCTGGCCGCGGAGGCCGCCATCACGGCGGGCGTCCGGGAGCTGCTGCCGGCAGCGGCGGTCATCGGGGAGGAGGCGGTCTCGGCCGATCCTTCCCTGCTGAACGGGATCGGCGGCGGTCTGGCCGTCATCCTCGATCCCATCGACGGCACCTGGAACTTCGCCAACGGCCTGGCCGTCTTCGGCGTCATCCTCGCCGTGGCGGTGGAGGGCGAGACGGTCTTCGGCCTGCTCTACGACCCCCTGCTCGACGACTGGGTGCTGGCCCGCAAGGGCGGCGGCGCCTGGTTCTGCCGGCCGGGGGAAGAGCCTTTCCGCCTTTCGGTCGGACCGGCAGTTGCGCCGGAGGAGATGACCGGCTTCGTCCCGCTCTTCACCTTCCCACGCGCGCGCAGGCCCGCCATCGCCCAGGCCATAACGGACTTCCGCCGTGCGCCCTCCCTGCGCTGCTCCTGCCACGAGTACCGCCTGCTCGCCCAGGGGCGCGCCGACTTCATCGTCAACGCGCAACTGAACGCCTGGGACCACGCCGCCGGCGTGCTCGCGGTGCAGGAGGCCGGCGGCCATGCCGAGTTGCTCGACGGACGTCCCTACGACTGCCGCCTCACCGAGGGCAACCTCCTGGTGGCGAAGACGGAGGCCTCCATCGAGGCCCTGCGCGCGCGCTTCGCCGGACCGCTGGGCGCTACTGGCTGACCCGGGACGTCACGCCGCCATCATGGAGTTCCTGAGCCCGTAGCACAGGATGCCGTGGCTCCTGTTGTACTCCACCGCGCCTGCGCTATCGGTGGGGCAGTCCAGGGCCACCAGGCGGCAGCCCGCAGACCGATCGGGACACCAGCGCATAAGAGCGCTGCATGCCTCCAAAGAGGGCGCAGAATCGTGCGCCACTCACTCTATGATCGTGCCTTCCGTGTGCGGGCACGGGCGTTTTCAACAGCCATACGAGTCGCCGCGACCATCAGCTTTGGAGTAGACGTTGGCTTTTCTTGAGGAATACGACGCGATACCGGCCGATCAGCCGCAAATGCGTATCGCCCATGTCGTTAAGTACCTGCGCGGCGACTGGCGCGCAATGTATGAGGATCTACGCGCGAACCGCGCCGTCTTCGAAACACCGATTTTCACCATGGTGACCCGCGCGACGGACGTCTTGGATGTCCTGTCTCAGCCGCAGCTGTTCTCCGTACGTGCCAACAGCGTGAGCATGGACCCCTCGGTCGGCCCGTTCATGCTGGCGCGGGATGAAACGGCGATCAACTGGCATGAAAAGGGCCTGATGCAGGCCGTCCTGCGTTGGGATGACATCCCGAAGGTGCGCGCTCTTGCGGGGGATGTGGCGGCGGCTGCGCTGCGGGGCGAAGAGGGTGAGGCCGATCTTGTTCCTTTGCTCGGCCGCCGCGTGCCGCTCAGAATCGTGCAGGACTACTTCGGCTTTGCCGCGCCGGACGAAAAGGTTCTCGGCTGGTCGTTTGCCACCCAGCATGCCATGTTCCGCAACCTGACGAACGATCCGGACGTCATAGGGCGCTGTGTCGAGGCGGGCCGGGAGATGCGCGCCTGGCTCTGGCCGTTTCTCGCCGAAAAGTGGGCGGCCGCACCGCTCGAGGACTCCGACGTGGTGAACCGCATCATCAACCTGAGCCGCACGCCCGCCGCCGCCTTCGACTCGGAGCGGGTGGTGAGCAATGTCTGCGGACTGCTTGTCGGCACCATCGAGACCATGAGCCAGGCCATCGTCCAGGTCGTCGATCAGCTGCTCGCCGATCCCGCGCGTCTGGCGCAGGCGCGCGAGGCGGCCCAGGCTGAAGACAGCGCGCATTTCGACGCCATCGTCTTCGAGGCGCTGCGCTTCAACCCGATCACCACCATTCAGTTTCGTTTCGCCGAAGTCGACCGCGAGATCGGCACGGGCACGCCCTATGCGCAGACAGTCAGGGCCGGGACGCTGGTCGCCGCCTGCACCGGCTCGGCGATGTTCGATCCCGACCTCATGCCCGGCCCTGAGGATTTCAGGACGGACCGGCCCGCGTCGTCCTATCTGCACCTTGGTTTCGGCCACCACGTCTGTCTCGGCAAACACCTCGGCCTCGTCGCCATTCCCGAAGCGGTTCGCCAGGCCGTTTTGAAGCCGGACCTGCGGCGCAAGGCGGGCGCCGGCGGCCACATAGACTTCGCCGGCGGCCCTTTCCCGGAGCACTTCCGGATCGAGTGGGGTGGTCGCTGATGCGCGAGTCCATGGCGACGCGAAACAGATCCAAAGACGGATTCGCTCGGCGCTTGCGCGTCTTCTTCCTCAGTAACTTCGGGGCCTTCTGACCGCCCCGGCAACGGCTGACTGTCTGAGCGCGCGGCGGGCGTCCTCGCGGTGTAGGAGGCCGGCGGCCATGCCGCCCTGCTCGACGGCGTTACCTACGACTGCCGCCTGACCGAGGGGAACCTCCTGCTTGCGAAAACAGAGGTCTCCATCGACGCGCTGCGCGCACGCTTCGCCGCCCCGCTGGGCGCCCCGGAGTAATACGCAACTTTACGCCGTTTTCATGAGCTGGCGTTTCTGGCTACCTACGGATTGGCGGGAGCGTCCGGACGGCAGGCCGGAGCGTCCATGTCGGTTTGACAGGTCTCAATCGCCGAAATGTAATTCTGGAGGTGCTCGGGAGGATCCTTTGCCTGCTTGGCAAGCTTCAATCTTTCGACCGATTCCTCGATCCGGCCTGCATAGGCAAGGGCATATGCGACGATTGCATTTAGAAAGGGCTTCGCCTCCTCACCAGCCCTTTCCAGTTCAAACTCGGCTTCATGAAGCAGGTCATCCAGAGCTCCCGGGCTCTCGAAGAAAGAATCCGTTTCGTACCACATCGCGCTTAGCAGCAATCCGAATGCTGTTTCCGTTCCCGATTGACCGAGATGAACGGAGAGCCCATAGGCTCTCTGCCAAGGTGGCAGATCTTTGAGCGCAGCATAGTCATCCGTATCCACGAAAGAAGTAAGCTCCGAGATCTGCTCCTCTGTGAACTCTTGATAGATCGGTAGCCCGTTTGACGGGCAGACAGGAAGCCGGGTTACGAATTCGCAGGACGACACTGGCCGAAACGACATGGTTCTGCCGAAGGTGGTGCAACTGGCTGTTCCCGTGATGGTGAATGTCTCGCCTCCGACAGGGCAGGTCACAGTGCGATCAACGGGGATCCCGGCCCAGGCAGCGCTTCCTGGAAGGAGAAACAGGAAGCAAAGGCATAGTCTTGGTAGCATGGCAGAAGCACTCCGAGCAGATCCGTAAGGTCTATTCAGTGGAAAGGACGATTGCGGCATTTCTATGAACAGTTGCAAATCGCGTTTGGTGGCCAACAGATGATGGTAGTTTCATCAGCGTGGCCGTCCTCCACGCGGCCAGGACCGACGCTCATTCTGCTTGCGAGAAGTCAGGCAGCAAAAAAGCCCCTGCCGACGGCAGGGGCCTTTGCTGTTACGGCAGGTTCTGTGAAGGCGATTACGCCGCCTTCATGAGGTTCCTGAGCACGTAGTGGAGGATGCCGCCGTTCTTGTAGTACTCGACCTCGTCGGCGGTATCGATGCGGCAAAGCAGCGGCACGGTCTCGCTGGAGCCGTCCGGGCGGTGGATGGTCAGTTCCAGGTCCATGCGCGGGGTAATGCCGCCGGCCACGCCGGAGACGTCGAAGGTCTCGGCGCCGGTCAGGTTCAGCGACTTGCGGGTGACGCCGTCCTTGAACTGCAGCGGCAGCACGCCCATGCCGACGAGGTTGGAGCGGTGGATGCGCTCGAAGCTCTCGACGATGACGGCTTTTACGCCCAGCAGGCGCGTGCCCTTGGCGGCCCAGTCGCGCGAGGAGCCGGTGCCGTATTCCTTGCCGCCGATGACGACAAGCGGCACGCCCTCGTCGGCGTACTTCATGGCGGCGTCGTAGATCGGCATGACGGTGCCGTCGGGCATGTACTTGGTGTAGCCGCCCTCCTTGCCGTCGGCCATCTCGTTCTTGATGCGGATGTTGGCGAAGGTGCCGCGCATCATCACCTGGTGATTGCCGCGCCGTGCGCCGTAGGAGTTGAACTCGATGGGCCGCACCTGGTGCTCGATCAGATACTCGCCCGCCGGGCTCTCCTTCTTGATGGCGCCGGCCGGGGAGATGTGGTCGGTGGTGATGGAATCGCCCAGCATGGCCAGGGCCCGCGCGCCGGCGATGTCGCCCATCGCTTCCGGCTCGGCCTTCATCTCCTCGAAGAAGGGCGGGTACTGCACGTAGGTGCTGCCGTCGTTCCACATGTAGGTCATGCCGGAACCGGAATCGATTTCGCGCCATTCCTCCGGGCCTTCGAAGACGTTGGCATAGCGCGCCTTGAACATCTCCGGCGTCAGCACGTCGCCGATGACCTGCTCGATCTCCTTGTTGCTCGGCCAGATATCCTTCAGGAAGACCGGCTCGCCGTCGCTGCCGGTGCCGAGCGGATCGTTCAGCAGATCGACTTTCAGGGAGCCCGCCAGGGCATAGGCCACCACCAGCGGCGGCGACGCCAGATAGTTCAGCTTCACCATCGGGTGGACGCGGCCCTCGAAGTTGCGGTTGCCGGAGAGCACGGCGGCGACCGAGACGTTGCCCTTGTCGATGGCCTCGCTGATCGCCGGCTCCAGCGGGCCGGAGTTGCCGATGCAGGTGGTGCAGCCGTAGCCCACCAGGTCGAAGCCCAGGGCATCCAGTTCCTTCTGCAGGCCGGCGGCCTCCAGATAGTCGGTCACCACCTGGCTGCCGGGGGCGAGGGAGGTCTTCACCCAGGGCTTGGTCATCAGGCCCTTTTCACGCGCCTTCTTGGCCAAGAGGCCGGCGCCCACCAGCACCGAGGGGTTGGAGGTGTTGGTGCAGGACGTGATGGCGGCGATCACCACGTCGGCGGGCTCGATGCTGTCGTCGCTGCCGTCGATGGGCGTCGCCGTGCCGCTGCCCATGTCGGCCAGCGCCTGCTCGGCGGAGCCGGAAACGCCGGACAGCGGCACCCGGTCCTGCGGGCGCTTGGGGCCGGCGAGGCTGGGCTCTACGGTGCCGAGGTCGAGCTCCAGGGTGTCGGTGAAGACCGGATCGGGCGTAGAGGCGTCGCGCCACATACCCTGCGCCTTGGCATAAGCCTCCACCAGGGCGACGCGCTCCGGGTCGCGGCCGGTGAAGCTGAGGTAGCGGATGGTCTCCTCGTCGACCGGGAAGATGCCGCAGGTGGCGCCGTATTCCGGGGCCATGTTGCCGATGGTCGCCTGGTCGGCCAGGGTCAGGTGGTCCAGGCCGGGGCCGTAGAACTCGACGAACTTGCCGACCACGCCCTTGGCGCGCAGCATCTGCACCACGGTCAGCACCAGGTCGGTGGCAGTGGTGCCTTCCTTCAGCGCACCGGTCAGCTTGAAGCCGATCACCTCGGGGATCAGCATGGAAACCGGCTGGCCCAGCATGGCGGCCTCGGCCTCGATGCCGCCGACGCCCCAGCCCAGCACGGAGAGGCCGTTGACCATGGTGGTGTGGCTGTCGGTGCCCACCAGGGTGTCGGGATAGGCGGTCGTACGGCCGTCCTCCTCCTTGGTCCAGACCACCTGGGAGAGGTTTTCCAGGTTCACCTGGTGGCAGATGCCGGTGCCCGGCGGGACGACGCGGAAGTTGTCGAAGGCGTTCTGGCCCCAGCGCAGGAAGGCATAGCGCTCGCCGTTGCGCTCGAACTCCATCTCCACGTTCTTCTTGAAGGCATCGGGGGTGCCGAAGCTGTCGACCATGACCGAGTGGTCGATCACCAGGTCGACGGGGGAGAGCGGATTGATCTTCTTCGGGTCGCCGCCCAGCTTGGTCAGCGCCTCGCGCATGGCGGCGAGGTCGACCACGGCGGGCACGCCGGTGAAGTCCTGCAGCAGCACGCGGGCCGGGCGGTAGGCGATCTCGCGGTCGGAGCGCTTGTCCTTCAGCCAGGCGCCGACGGCCTTGATGTCGTCGACGGTGACCGAGTTGCCGTCCTCGAAGCGCAGCAGGTTCTCCAGCAGCACCTTCATGGAGTAGGGCAGGCGCGAGACTTCGCCCATTTCGGGGCCCAGTTCTGAGGCTACAGCCTCCAGGCTGTAGTAGCTGTAGGTCTTGCCGCCGACCGTCAGGTCGCGGCGGGTGTTCAGGGTATCTTTGCTGGCTGGCATGAGGCTCTCTCCTTTGCCGGTCTTTGGCGCCGGTTCTGTCGCGGCGCGTCTGGTTGGGCCACACCCTCGTCAATGGCTTGCCGTCCGTATCAGGCGGCCTGAAATCAGACCATGGGGACGGGAAAGGCTATCGAGGACATGCCCCGCGACCGGTTGCGACCGCTCCGCGGGAGCTCACGTATCGGGATACAGCGCTAACATAGTCATCGCGGCCCGGATGTCCATGAGAATCGGGGGGAATCGCCGGGAAATCCGGGCTTTTCCGCTGGATGGACCGCTGCAGGCCGCACGACGAAGCAAGGCTAGCACAAGCCCCTTGCCATGCGGTTACCGGCTCTGCCGGAAGAGCCCTTCTGCCGGAAGAAGTCTTGTCAGGCGGCCTCGTTTACGCGAATGCTGGGCCGTCGTGATCGCCGCACGGTTTGCTGTCGGAACCGGCCTGAAAGGGGCTTTCGATGAAGATGCAGGAGGCCCTGGATTGGGCCCTGGACTGGGTAGCAGCGAACCCGGCGATGACCGCCCTCATCGCGACCTTTCTTCTGCTGGTTCTCGGCGTCGCCGGAGGGATTCTTGGCCTCTTTGGCCGGCCGCGCCGCCGTGCCGGGCGCGGCGGCGGCACGGTGCAAAGGCGCTCGAATCCCCGCGGCGCCAGCGCGGCGGAGGGCGAGACCGAAGCCTGGGAAGACTTCGACCCGGTCGAGATCGCCGAGCAGCTGCTCTCCCGGCGCGGTGCGCCGCTTCCCGTCGACAGGCTCGTGGTCCAGCTCTCGGAACTGCGCAGGGCCGTCGACAAACTGCGCACCTGGGCGCGCACCGGCGTCGACCGGGATCGCACGCTCCTGGCCCTGCGGCAGCTTGCGGCCGGGCGCGGTGAGGCGGCGGAGACGATCTTTCGCGAGGCCCTGGCGCAGGGCCGGAACGCCACCTTCGAAGGCCGTCTGGCCGCGGCCGCGGCGGCCCGTCACCTCGGCGCGCTTGCAGTCCTCCATGACGCCGAGGCGGCGGTTGCGGCCTACGAGGAGGCGGTGACGCTCGACCCCGACCACTTCGACGGCCTCACCAATCTGGGCGAGATCTATATGCACCTGGACCGGCGGGAGGATGCCGAGCGCGTCTTCGCGCAGCAACTGCGCTTCGATGAAATACCCTCCGGTGCCGGGCTGCAGCGGGTCTCCGCGCTCATCGGTCTGGCGCGCGGTGCCCATGGCCGCGGCGATCTCGCGCGGGCGACCGAGCTCTGCGAGCGCGCCGTCCACCTCAGCCGCGACATCGGACAGGACGGCCACCTGGCCTATGCCCTCGGCAACCTGGGCGTTCTGCACTTCGAGCAGGGCCACGATGACCTGGCCGAAGAGATGTTGAACCAGGCCCTCGCCCTGGAACAGGCTCTCGGTAACGAGGAGGCCGCGTCGATGGTCATGGGATACCTGGGTACGCTCGCCAAGAGGCGCGGGGACCTGGAGGGCGCAGGCGCTGTCTTCCAGGAGATGCTGGCGCTGGCCCGGGACAGCGGCCTCAGAGACCTGGAGGCGGAAGCCTACGATTGTCTTGGCGATCTGGCTGAGGCGGACGGCGACCGTGCAGCGGCCGGGAAGCACTGGACGGCGGCCCGCACCATCTTTGCGGAACGGGGCCTCAACGACGAGGTTGCCGAACTCGATGCCAAGCTGGACGGCTTGGGCTCTTCGAGCGTGCAGGAGCGCTAGCCTTCCAAGACGGCTATTCCCGGCCCTTCACGAAGGCGCGGATTGTGGCCATGAGTCGTTACTTTGACCGGTCTGGCCTTCGTCTTTTGCATCAGGTACCGCAGGAGAAACGTCGCTAAGGACTTAGGTCTTACGGGAGAGATCCAGGAAAATTGTTTGGTTTGCAAATAGGTTAAACCAGCTATGCAGTGCCACAGCACAATGACTGCTTTACTCCAACTCTTAATCGATTCACATTATGTTCTACGCACTGAGTGCGTTTGAGAGATGAGCGAGATACCTGGAGTGGTGAATGACAAACGATTTGGAGAAGCTGCTAAAGGCGGCGAAAAAGGTCACCACTAGCAAAGCAGATGCGGAAGAGCAGCGGCGGAGCTTTGCCTACGGTAACGCGAAAATCGAAAATGATCATGTAACGCGCGATATCGTAAACAAACAGGCCGAGAAGCTCCGAAAGTAGGTGTCTTGTTTTGACAGCTGACGATGACCGCCACAGCATCGCCCAACGACCAGAGGTAATAGAGAGCGACGCTGAGCGTGCGCCGATTGAGGCTGCGAATGCACTCCAGCAGTTCGATGCTGTACTCGATGAGATAGACAAAGTTGCGAGAGACGGTTTGCCGTTTCGGCTGCGACCTTCTCTAATTCTAGGACTGCATCGAATTGCCCTTCAGAACCTCTCAAGCTTTGCGGGCGTGTTCCGGCCAGGGCCGGTGAGTATCGGTAAGAGCAAACACAGTCCCCCCGACGCGCATCTCGTCGCTGAGCTTGTTGAGCAGATGTGCGACTGGATAAATGAAAATCTCGACAAGCCACCCCTTGAGTTGTGCGCATACGCAATGTGGCGGCTTAATTGGATCCATCCCTTTGAAGATGGAAACGGGAGAACATCAAGGGCAGTCTCGTATTTGGTTTTGTGTAGCGTTCTTGGCGACCGCCTTCCTGGGAGAAAAACAATCCCGGAACAAATCGCTGAAAATAAGAAACCCTACTATGAAGCACTCGAGAAAGCAGATGAGGCTTGGGCCGACGGGCAGCTTGATCTTTCAGTAATGGTTGGGTTGTTGGAGGGCTATCTGGCAACGCAGTTGAAGAGCGTGTTTGATCAGGCATCAATGCCCAACGACGCAAAGTCAGCTGACCGAAGGTTTCATTAGGTCTTTAAGGTCGCGATAGCTTCGCGCAACAGAAATTCGCTGAGCGCATTAATAGCCTTCGATCGGTGCTCCAAATGCGGCGCGTGACCGACGGCTGGGATCAGGTGGATTTCAACGGTGCCGGCGACCCGCTGGGCGATTTCTTCGACCTGCGCCGGCGAGCCGTAGGCGTCTTCGGCGCCCTGGATGACCAGCGTGGGTGCGCTGATACCAGGCAGGTCGGCGCGCATTTCGCAGCCGTCGAAGCCGGGCCGCAGCCAGGTCTCGGCCCAGGCGCGCCAGAGGTCCTCGGTTTTTTCGCCGTGATATCTGGTGAGGCGTTTTCTTATCGTAGTGGCGCCGGGCTCCGCATCGGCGGCGCGAATGCCGGCGAGGGTGATCTCCTCCACCATCACGTGGGGCGCCAGGGCAATGCAGGCGGCGGGCGCCTCGGGAGAGGCGGCGGCGAACATCAGCGCGATAGTGGCGCCGTCCGAATGGCCGATCAGAATTGGCCGCTCGACCTTGGCGGCGGCGAGGACGGCCGGCAGCACGGTCTCTGCTTCCTGGCGCAGGTAGCCGTTGTCGCGCGGCAGGGCGAGGGGGTCCGAACCGCCGTGGCCCTGGCGCTCATAGATCAGCGCCGGCAGGCCGAGCCCGGCAGCGAGGGCATCGGGAAAGCCTTTCCACTGGCCGATGGAGCCCAGCGCCTCGTGCAGGAAGACCAGGGTCGGTGCATTGGCTGGGGCGCCAGTCAGCGTATCGGGCGGCGTGATCCGGCGGGCGCTGAGGCGCAAGCCCTCCGCGTCCAGCAGCAGGTCTTCGCTTTGCGGTCTGCCCGGCGGGCTATCCGGAGCCACGCGGCTGTGCCGTCCCTCTAAGGCTCAAGCGCGCTAGTAGACCTCCGGCACATAGAGTTCCTTCGGCAGGACGGTGCGCTCATAGTCCGGGTTGAAGACCCGCTCCGGCAGCTCGACGGGCTCGTGGGGCACTTCCTCGTAGGGCACCTGCGACAGCAGGTGGTGGATGCAGTTGAGGCGGGCGCGCTTCTTGTCGTTGCCTTCGACGATGGACCAGGTCGCTTCGGGGATGTTGGTCCGCCGCAGCATCTCTTCCTTCACCTTGGTGTAGTCCTCCCAGCGGACGCGGGACTGCAGGTCCATGGGGCTCAGCTTCCACTGCTTGATGGGGTCGTGGACGCGCATCAGGAAGCGGAGCTGCTGTTCCTGGTCGGTGATGGAAAACCAGTACTTCACCAGTTTGATGCCGGAGCGCACCAGCATGCGCTCGAACTCGGGCACGTCGTTGAAGAACTCGTCGACCTGCGTTTCGTTGGCGAAGCCCATGACCCGCTCCACGCCCGCCCGGTTGTACCAGGAGCGGTCGAAGAGCACGATTTCGCCGGCGCTCGGCAGGTGGGGGACGTAGCGCTGGAAGTACCACTGGTGCTTCTCGCGCTCGCTCGGGGCCGGCAGCGCCACGGTGCGGCAGACCCGCGGGTTCAGGCGCTGGGTGACCCGCTTGATCACCCCGCCCTTGCCGGCGGCGTCGCGCCCCTCGAAGATCACCAGCAGCTTGTAGTTCGTATGCACGACCCAGTCCTGCAGCTTGACCAGCTCGGCCTGCAGCTTGAGAAGCTCCCGGAAATAGGTGCGGCGGTCGAGGGCGGACTTGTGCCGCAGGGTCGAGATCTGGCGCAGCTCCTTGCTGACGCGCTGGTCGTCGATCTCCATCTCCAGCTCTTCGTCGAAGCTGTCTTCCAGCTCCGCGTCCACCCAGCTCATCTCCTGGCCGGGTTTCCCCGGGCCGGGTTTCCCTGGACCGGACTCCTCCTGAGAGGGCTTCTCTGCTATCGCTTCGGGCTGGGGTTTCTGCAGGTCGCTGCTCATGGCGCTGTTTCGTCTCTCTTTTTTGGCCGGATCGGGCCGCAGGCTTCGTGAAGACTGCACGCTACAGCAGGTTTTTGACAACCGTGTTGACCTGCCGCAAGGCGGGCAAAGTGGGCGCGGCGCTGGCGATCAGGGTCAGAAGATGTCCCGGTTCTCCCGCACCTCGGCTTTGATGAAGTCCACCGTCTCGCGGATGCGGCGCAAGGAGGCGGTGTTCTCGTGGCTGACGATCCAGAAGGTGCGGGTCAGCGAGAAGGTCTTGCGCAGCACCGGCTGCAGGCCGCTCTGCTCGCCGGCCAGGAAGTCGGGCAGGATGCAGATGCCGGCCCCGGCCAGGGTCGCGTTCAACTGGGCGATCAGGTTGGTGGAGGAAATCTGCGGCACCACCTTGCGGCCCAGAATCGGCATGTAGTCCAGCTTGGGGTCGAAGATCAGGTCCGAGATGTAGCCGATCATGCTGTGCTGCTTCAGGTCCTCCAGCTGCTGGATCGGCGGGCTTTCCTTCAGATAGTCGCCGGTGGCGTAGAGATGCAGGTGATAGTCGGTCAGCTTGGCGACCCGCAGGCGCCCGGACTTGGGCCGGGTGATGGCGATGCTCACATCGGCCTCGCGCTTGGACAGGCTGAAGATCCGCGGCATGGCCACAAGCTGCAGCTCCAGCTTCGGATGGCGGCGGGCGAGCTTGTGGATGCGCGGCGCCAGAAAGAAGGAGCCGAAACCGTCCGGCGCGCCCAGGCGCACCACGCCCTCCAGGGACTCGTCGCGGCCCTGGACCTGGGCCTGGGCTTCCAGGGTCGATGTCTCCATGGCCTCGGCGGCGGGCAGCAGGCGCTGGCCTACCTCGGTCAGGCTGTAGCCCTTGGGATTGCGGTCGAAGAGGCGGGCATCCAGCGCGCTTTCCAGCGCACGGATGCGCCGCGCCACGGTGGCGTTGTCGACTTTCAGGCCCTTGGCGGCGGTGGTGAGCTGGCCCGAGCGAGCCACCGCCAGGAAGAACTTCAGGTCATCCCAGCGCAAGCACGCATCCTCTTTATCCTTGTCTGATGGGCTCCGGCGGGCCGTGTTTTCGTTGCGGCACTGTCGCTGCGGCGGCCCGCGTGGTAAAGTGCATTCTTGCTGCTATGCTCCGCCTCTCATTGCAGAAATGCAAAATGAAAATGACATTTTGGCGGTTTTGAGCGGCCTTCGAATGTAATAACCACTACAGTTGCTGATACTCAGGCGAAATCTTTGGGACGAAAGAGCCCAGGCGCGGGATAGAAAAGGGCTGGCGGAATGCAGGAACTCACGCACTTCATTGGCGGCGAGCACGTCAAGGGAACCAGCGGCCGCACGGCCGAGGTGTTCAATCCGGCAACCGGCGAGGCGGAGAAACGGGTGCCGCTGGCCAGCGCCGGTGAACTGGATGCCGCAGTCGCCAATGCCCGCGAGGCACAGCCGGCCTGGGCGGCGACCAATCCTCAGCGCCGCGCGCGCGTGCTGATGAAGTTCGTCGAATTGCTGCACCGCGACATGGACAAACTTGCCGAGGCGCTGTCCCGTGAGCACGGCAAGACCCTGCCGGATGCCAAGGGCGACATCATCCGTGGTCTGGAGGTCGCGGAGTTCTGCTTCGGCGCGCCGCATCTGCTGAAGGGCGAGTACACCACCAACGCCGGGCCGGGGATCGACATGTATTCCCTGCGCCAGCCGCTCGGGGTGGTCGCCGGCATCACGCCGTTCAATTTCCCGGCGATGATCCCGATGTGGAAGTTCTGCCCGGCCATCGCCGCCGGCAACGCCTTTATCCTGAAGCCCTCCGAGCGCGACCCCTCGGTGCCGCTGATGCTGGCGGAGCTGATGATGGAGGCCGGCCTGCCGGCCGGTATCCTGAATGTCGTCAACGGCGACAAGGAGGCGGTGGACGCCATCCTCGACCATCCGGACATCATGGCCGTGGGCTTCGTCGGCTCGACGCCGATCGCCGAGCACGTTTATACGCGCGGCTGCGCCGCCGGCAAGCGGGTGCAGTGCTTCGGCGGCGCCAAGAACCACATGATCATCATGCCCGATGCCGACATGGACCAGGCGGTCGATGCGCTGATCGGCGCCGGCTACGGCGCGGCGGGCGAGCGCTGCATGGCGATCTCGGTCGCTGTCCCGGTGGGCGAGAAGACCGCGGACGAACTGGTCGAGCGTCTGATCCCGCGGGTCGAAGGACTGAAGATCGGCCCCTACACCGGCGGCAACGACGTCGATATGGGCCCGCTGGTGACCGCGGCGGCCCGCGACCGGGTCAAGGGTCTGGTCGACAGCGGCGTCGCGCAGGGGGCGGAACTGGCCGTCGACGGCCGCGGCTTCGCCATGCAGGGCTACGAGGACGGCTTCTTCGTCGGCGGCTGCCTCTTCGACAGGGTCACCACGGAGATGGACATCTACAAGGAAGAGATCTTCGGGCCGGTGCTCTCCGTCGTGCGCTCGCCCGACTACAACGACGCCCTCGACCTGACGATGAACAATCCCTATGGCAACGGCACCGCCATTTTCACCCGCGACGGCGA
The DNA here is from genome assembly GCF_028281305.1 of Pelagibius sp. Classification (GTDB taxonomy): domain Bacteria; phylum Pseudomonadota; class Alphaproteobacteria; order Kiloniellales; family Kiloniellaceae; genus Pelagibius. The sequence goes on from NZ_JANQKD010000046.1 coordinate 31,016, forward strand.
CACCGCCCGCGACTTCTGCGACCGGGTGAACGTCGGCATGGTGGGCGTGAACGTGCCGATCCCGGTGCCGCTGGCTTACTACACCTTCGGCGGCTGGAAGGCCTCCGGCTTCGGGGATCTGAACCAGCACGGGCCGGACAGCTTCCGCTTCTACACCCGGACCAAGACGGTGACCTCGCGCTGGCCCTCCGGCGTGAAGGAAGGGGCGAGCTTTACGATCCCGACGATGAACTGAGGAAGCAGGGAACTGAGGAACAACTGGGAACTGAGGAAGAGCAGGCCAAAGGCTGCCGCAACGCCCTTGCGGGGCCACAGGTGCGGTTCGGGGCTTCGGCCCTTAGAGTGTTGATTTTTCGGTCAAAGATCGCTTAGGTAGACGAGATTTTCCGGGCGGCCAAAGGTCGCAGGCAAGCCAACAAGAAGAACCGGGAAATCTGAACGGGAGGCTCAGCGGAATGATGGGAGCACCATCGTCGCTGTGTGCGGGAAAGCCGGCCGTGGCGGCCGGCACGGGGTATGGTGCCCGGGCTCACAAAGCCTGGGACTGTGATGCCCGGGTTGCCGCGCACGGTACCATCGCCCTGTTGGACAAAACGGGGTCTGGCACATGAGAAAGGCTGATCTGCCGCCGGCGGAGCTCGACACCTTTCCCAAGCTGCTGGAACACCACGCCGCCAAGCGGCCGGGGCGCCCGGCGATCCGCGAAAAGGACTTCGGCATCTGGCAGACCCATAGCTGGGGCCAGGTGGCGGAGGAGGTGCGCAACCTCGCTGCCGGGCTGATTTCCCTCGGCGTGCAGCGCGGCGACAAGGTCGCCATCGTCGGCGACAACCGCCCGCGGCTCTACTGGACCATGACGGCGGCCCAGGCCATCGGCGCGGTGCCCGTGCCGCTCTACCAGGATTCCGTGGCCGAGGAGATGGCCTACGTCGTGGAGCATGCCGAGGCGCGCTTTGCCGTGGTGGAGGACCAGGAACAGGTCGACAAGCTGCTGGAGATCCGCGAGCGCTGCCCGGGCCTGACCCAGATTGTCTACGACGAGTCGCGCGGCATGCGCCACTACACCCAGGGCTTCCTGCACCACTTCGACGCGGTCCAGGCCGAGGGGCGCGACTACAACAAGATCCACCCGGATTTCTACGCGGAGGAGATCGCCAAGGGCCGCGGCTCGGACACCGCGATCATCCTCTACACCTCGGGCACCACCGGCAAGCCGAAGGGCGTGATCCTCAGCTTCGACAACGTGCTGAAGACGGCGGCGAACGGGGTGAAGCTGGAGGGCCTGAGCGATCAGGACGAGTCCCTCGCCTACCTGCCCATGGCCTGGGTCGGCGATCACATCTTCTCCTATGCGCAAAGTTACGTGGCGGGCTTCTGCGTCGCCTGTCCGGAATCCAGCGCCACGGTCATGCATGACATGCGCGAACTGGGGCCGACCTACTTCTTCGCGCCGCCGCGCATTTTCGAGAACATCCTGACCACGGTGATGATCCGCATGGAGGACGCCGGCTGGATCAAGCGCCGGCTGTTCCACTTCTTCATGGAGGTGGCGCGGCGCTCGGGCACCGGCATTCTCGACGGCAAGCCCGTGGGCTTTGGCGACCGCCTGCTCTACGCCCTCGGCCAGATCCTGGTCTTTGGGCCGCTGAAGAACACCCTGGGCTTCACCCGCATCCGCCTGGCCTATACGGCCGGCGAGGCGATCGGGCCGGATATCTTCGACTTCTACCGCTCGCTGGGCGTCAACCTGAAACAGCTTTACGGCTCCACCGAGGCCAGCGTCTTCATCACCATCCAGCCCGACGGCGAGATCGAGGCCGACACCGTCGGCAAGCCGGCGCTGGATGTGGAGATCAAGATCGCCGACAACGGCGAGGTGATGTTCCGCGGCCCCGGCGTCTTCGTCGAGTACTTTAAGAATCCCGAGGCGACGGCGGAGACCAAGACGGCTGACGGCTGGGTGCACACCGGCGATGCCGGCTTCTTTGCCGACAACGGGCACCTGAAGATCATCGACCGCGCCAAGGACGTCGGCCGGCTGAACGACGGCGGCCTCTTCGCGCCCAAGTACGTCGAGAACAAGCTGAAGTTCTTCCCCGACATCAAGGAAGCGGTGGCCTTCGGCCACGAGCGCGACTACTGCACCGCCTTCATCAACATCGATCTGGTGGCGGTGGGAAGCTGGGCGGAGCGCAACAACGTGCCCTACGGCAGCTATCAGGAACTGGCGGCCAATCCCCAGGTGATCGAGACCATCAAGGGGCACATCGAAAAGGTGAACCGCGACTTGGCGGCGGACCCCAAGCTTTCGGGCTCCCAGATCCGCCGCTTCCTGGTGCTGCACAAGGAACTGGATGCCGACGACGGCGAGCTGACCCGCACCCGCAAGGTGCGCCGCAGCTTCATTGCCGAGCGTTACAGTCCTTTGATCCAGGCGCTCTACTCCGAGGCCGACAGCGCCTACATCGAAACCGAGGTGACCTTCGAGGACGGCCGCAAGGGTATGATCAAGGCGGACCTCCAGGTCATCAACATCGACCTCCAGCCGGCTGCGGCGCCGGCGCTCAAGAAGGCAAGCTGATGGCGGCTGACACCCTGGCAAGCGCACCGGCCTTAGAGGCGGCGGAGCCCTCGGCGCCCGCGATGCCCCAGAAGAAGATCGGCGAGACCCTGCTCCGGGTCGACAACATCACGCTCTCCTTCGGCGGCGTCAAAGCCCTGACCGACATCTCCTTCGAGATCCGCGAGCACGAGATCCTGGC
>NZ_JANQKD010000048.1 GCF_028281305.1 Pelagibius sp.
CGAGCACGCGCCCTGGGCGCTGCTGGACGCCGGTATCCGCTGCGTCATCGCCCCCAGCTTCGCCGACATCTTCTACAACAACTGCTTCAAGAACGGCATTCTGCCCATCGCCCTGCCGCAGGAGCAGGTTGACCTGCTGATGGACGACGCCCAGCGCGGCGCCAATGCCGTGGTCTCGGTCGATCTGGAGAAGCAGGAGATTACGGGCCCGGACGGCGGCAAGATCCGTTTCGAGATCGATGCCTTTCGCAAGCACTGCCTGTTGAACGGTCTCGACGATATCGGGCTGACCCTGGAAAAGGCCGAAGCCATTACGGCTTTCGAAGAAAACCGCAAGATCAGCCAGCCCTGGCTCTAGATCGGCGGTTCCAGACCGGGGCCGCCCAAGCGGCCCCAAGATTTCAAATGATGTTTGATCGGGGAGGAGGCGCAGCGTGGCGTCCAACAAGAAACTATTGATCCTGCCGGGTGACGGCATCGGCCCGGAGGTGATGGGTGAGGTGCGCCGGGTCATCGATTGGATGGACAAGCGCCGCGCCGTGGGCTTTGACGTCGACGAAGGCTTGGTCGGCGGCGCCGCCATCGACGGCGAAGGCGCGCCGGTCAGCGATGCCACGGTTGAAAAGGCAATGAATGCCGATGCGGTGTTGCTGGGCGCCGTGGGCGGACCGAATTGGGACAATCTGCCTTTTGAGCGCAAGCCCGAGCGCGGCCTGCTGCGCCTGCGCAAGGACATGGCGCTGTTTGCCAACCTCAGGCCCGCGCTCTGCTTCGATGCGCTGGTGGAGGCGTCCTCCCTGAAACCGGAAGTGATCTCCGGCCTGGACATCATGATCGTGCGGGAGCTGACCGGCGGCGTTTACTTCGGCCAGCCGCGGGGCATCGAAACCCTGGCCGACGGCACCCGCCGGGGCGTGAACACCCAGGTCTACACCACGCCGGAAATCCGCCGTGTCGCCCGGGTCGCCTTCGACCTCGCCAGAAAACGCCAGAACCGGCTTTGTTCGGTGGAAAAGGCGAACGTGATGGAATCAGGCGTTCTCTGGCGCGAAGAAGTCACCAAGCTGCATGCCTCGGACTTTGCCGACGTGGAGCTCAGCCACATGTACGCCGACAACTGTGCGATGCAGCTGGTGCGCGCGCCCAAGCAGTTCGACGTCATCGTCACCGATAATCTTTTTGGCGACCTGCTGTCCGATGCCGCGGCCATGCTGACGGGGTCTCTCGGTATGCTGCCCTCGGCGTCGCTCGGCGATGTTGACGAGAACGGCCGCCGCGCCGCGCTCTACGAGCCGGTGCATGGCTCGGCGCCAGACATCTCGGGCCAGGGCAAGGCCAATCCCCTGGCCACGCTGCTGAGCTTCGCCATGATGCTGCGCTACTCCTTTGATCTGGGCGAGGATGCCGACCTCATCGAACAGGCGGTGCAGGACGTGCTGGCCGCCGGCAACCGCACCGGCGACATCGCCGCTCCGGGCGCGCCGGTGATCTCTACCGAGCAGATGGGCGCGGCCCTGCTGGCCGCATTGGACAAGCGCGCCGCCTAAAGCCGAGAAGCTTCATCCTTCGGCCTTTTTAGCACCGCCTCGGCGGTGCGCTTCCCACTGTGCTTTTTTTGGGGCGCAGGTGGTTCGCTTGTTCTACCTCTTTCGGGCGGCCGCTATAGTTTGATTACAACCATAATAATCAAACTGGGGGGCGTTCCAGTGGCCATTTCGCGGTCGAGGATCCATCGACTCTTCCTCTCCATTGGGTTTGCGGCTGCGGCGCTTGGCCCGGCGACAGCCTGGGCGGCGGGCTTTGCCATCAAAGAGCAGAGCGGTTCTTCCCAGGGCCATTCTTTCGCCAGCGCGTCCACTGGGATCGAGGACATCTCGACGATGTTCTTCAACCCTTCCTTGATGGCCTTTCATGAAGGAAACCAGCTCGTCACAGTCGGCAGCCTTATTATTCCGCAGTCCGAGTTCAAGGACGGCAGCGGCAGTTTTCAGGCAGGCGGGGCCATCGGCAACGCCGCCGGTTTCACAGGTCTCGACGACATCGGCAAGGACGCCCTGGTGCCGGCCACCTACGCCATGATCTCGCCGGCCGAGAACGTGCGCCTGGGGCTGGCGGTGACCTCGCCCTTCGGGCTTGTCACCACCAATCCGGAGGGTTGGGTGGGCCGCTACCACGCGCTGGACTCGCGGCTGACCACCATCAACATCTCGCCGACCGCAGCCTTCCGGATAAACGATTATCTGGCTGTCGGCGTCGGCTTCGTTGCCCAGTACCTCGATGCCAAGCTGACCAATGCCGTCGACTTCGGCACCATCGGTGACGGCCTGGGCGGCATTGCGGGGCAGGAGGACGGCCGCGCCAAACTGCGTGCAGACGACTTGGGCTTCGGCTTCACCCTGGGCTTGACGATAACGCCGGTGGAGGGGACCCGCATCGGCCTCGGCTACCGCTCCCAGATCGCCCATACCGCCAAGGGCGACGCCGCCTTCGATCTCGGCAGCGGCGTCGGCAACACGGTTTCGGCGCTGACGGGCCAGTTTGTCGACGGCGGGGCCCAGACCAGCGTGACCCTGCCGGAACAGGTGAGCATCGGCCTGCATCAGGACATCAACGACGAGCTGGCGATCATGGCGGAGGTCCAGTGGACCCATTGGAGCCGCTTCCAGGAGCTGCGCATCGAATTCGACAACCCGGCCCAGGCCGACAGCGTGACCCTGGAAAGTTGGGAGAACAGCTGGTTCTTCGCCCTGGGCGGAACCTACAAGCCCTTCGACGACTGGACCTTCAAGCTGGGGGTGGCCTTCGACCAGTCGCCGGTGCCCGACGATACCCGCACCCCGCGGATCCCCGACGAGGACCGTTATTGGATCTCCGGCGGCATCTCCTACGACCCCTATGACTGGTTGTCGCTGTCTCTGGGCTATACCCACATCTTCCTGCCAGATGCCGATATCGACCTGGGCTTCGACGATCCCAATAATGCCCTTCGGGGTAGCCTGGAAGGGACCTATGAAGCCTCGATCGACATCATCGCCCTGCAGGGCAAGATCACGTTCTGAAGGGGTTGTTGACCTGAGGTCGAGGGGGCTTGGCCATCCGTCGAGACAGCCCCTTGCGGGGCTTCCTCAGGATGAGGGCTTCACCTAGGTTGGCCTCATGCTGAGGAGGCGTGAAACGCCGTCTCGAAGCATGACAGCGCCATTTTCCCGATTTTCCCGGCGAGATGACAGGTCTGCCTTTTATTGCTCGCGGGCGTCTCCGGCGACTGTGGGGTCACAATTCCTTCAATTGACCCCTTGCGGACCAGGGTCTATGGTGCCGGGTCTTAGCTCCAATGGGAGATGATTTGATGCAGAAGACCCTTACCGCCCTGATGGTTGCGGCAGGCGTCGCCGGGTTCGCGGGCTCCGCCTTTGCGGCCGGCTGCGGCTATTCCCATACGGTACAGAGCACGAAACCCGTCGTCACGGCGGACGCCCAGCAGTCGACCCCGGTGATCAAGACCACCACCCCGGAGACTGCCAAGAATTAGGCGCCAGACCCATGGACGAAACCAAAGGCCGTCCCTCTGGGCGGCCTTTCGGTTTAAGGGGCGCCTTTTCGGGACTTCATCAAAGCAGGCAGGTTAACTGCTCAGGTGTTTTGGGGCAGGTGATGTCGCAACTCGCCGGTCAGGCTGCCGCCGAGCCAGGCGAAGAACATGCGGAAGTCGCTGACAAAAGACCACAGCGGATGGGTGAAGGTTGCCGGCCGGTTGCGCTCGACAAGGGCGTGGGCCAGCCAGGCAAAGGCGTAGCCGCAGACCAGCGCCGCCGGGAACAGCCACCAGAGGCCGGAGGCGATACCGCCGGCCAGCAGGAAAAGGCCCAGGGCCGTCCCCAGGTAATGCAGGCCGCGGGTCGCCGCGCTGCGGTGTTCGCCCAGATAGCGGGGCCAGAAGGCCTGATAGGTTTTAGAGCGTTCCAAGTCGCCAACTCCCTGGTTCCACGGGCTCGCTTGTTGAGTCGCTGGAACTCTGATTTAACACGGGCGCCCTTTCGGGGCCTACCCCTCCCGCGGTTTCCGGCGATGCGCCAAGAGGCCGTGGGGCAGTCGAAGTGAAAGGCAGATAGGTAAGAGGTCATGGGATACAGAGTAGCAGTGGTCGGCGCGACGGGCGCCGTGGGCCGCGAGATGATGAAGACGCTGTCCGAGCGCGCGTTTCCGATCGACGACGTGGCGGCGCTCGCCTCCGAGCGTTCGGTCGGCAGCAAGGTCTCCTTCGGCGAGGACGATGAGGTAAAGGTCCAGAACCTGGCGGCCTTCGACTTCAAGGGCACCGATATCGTGTTCTCCTCGCCCGGCGCCAAGATTTCCGCCGAGTTTTCGCCCCGGGCGGCGAAGAAGGGCGCGGTGGTGATCGACAACACCTCGCACTTTCGCATGGACCCGGATGTACCGCTGGTGGTGCCGGAGGTGAATGCCGAGGCGCTGGCCGGTTATGCCAAGCGCAACATCGTCGCCAATCCGAACTGCTCGACCATCCAGATGGTGGTGGCCCTGAAGCCGCTGCACGAAAAGGCGCGGATCAAGCGGGCCGTCGTGGCGACCTATCAGTCGACCAGCGGCTCCGGCAAGGACGCCATGGACGAGCTGTTCAACCAGACCCGCGGCATCTATGTGAATGAGCCGGTGAAGCCGGAGCAGTTCACAAAGCAGATTGCCTTCAACGTCATTCCCCACATCGACAGCTTCATGGATGACGGCTTCACCAAGGAAGAATGGAAGATGATGGTGGAGACCAAGAAGATCCTGGATCCGGCCATCAAACTGACGGCGACCTGCGTGCGCGTGCCGGTCTTCATCGGTCATGCCGAGGCGATCAATCTCGAGTTCGAGAACCCGATTTCCGAAGAGGAAGCGCGGGAGGTGTTGAACGCCCAGGACGGCGTCACCGTGGTCGATCACCGGGCCAACGAGGGCTACGTCACCCCGGCGGAATGCGCCGGCGAAGATCAGGTCTACGTCAGCCGTATCCGCAGCGACCCGACGGTCGACAACGGGCTGTCGCTCTGGGTGGTATCCGACAACCTGCGCAAGGGCGCGGCCTTGAACGCCGTGCAGATCGGCGAGACCCTCGCCCGCGATTACCTGTAGGAACGAAGACTGCCGGGCGGTTTCCGCCGCCGCCGCCCGGCATCCGGTCCGAGGAGCAGTTCATGACCTTTGACACCTGGTTCGTTTTTCTGGCGGCGGCGGTTTTGATCTGTCTCTCGCCTGGTGCCAATAACCTGCTGGCCCTGACCAACGGGCTGCGCTTCGGGGCGGCGCCCTCGCTGGCGGCGGTCGGCGGCCGCCTTGCCGCTTTCCTGGTGATGATCGTCATCGCTGCGGCGGGCCTGGGTGCGGTGTTGGCGGCCTCTGAACTGGCTTTCCAGATCATCAAGTGGGCGGGCGTTGCCTATCTCGTCTACCTCGGCCTGCGGGCGCTGATGGCGCCTGCGGCGGCGTCTGCCGTGCCGGCCGCCGGGGCTGGGCACAGGTTGTCGGTTGCGGCTTTGGCGCGCCGCGAGTTCCTGGTGGCTGTCGGCAATCCCAAGGCGATTCTGGTTTTTACCGCGGTCTTTCCGCAGTTCCTCGTGCCCGGCGAGGCGGCGCTGCCCCAGTTCGCCGTGATGGGCGCGACCTTTCTGGCGACCGAGTGTCTGGCGGCCTTTGCCTATGTGCTCTCGGGCAAGATCTTCGCCCCCTTGCTGCGCGACCGTGCGGCTCTGGTGAACCGCATTACCGGTGGCCTGCTGCTGGCCGCCGCCGGCCTGCTGGCGAGTGCCAGTCGCCGGGCGTGATCGATTCCCGGTCGATGCGACATCGAGTCTTTTGTGTCCGACAACGAATCTGTTGAGTGAAACCCATTTCGATTTCCGTTTTGACTGTCTGCGGCATCGATGAACTGCCGAACCACGGCACACTAGGCGTCACCCATGTGCTGTCTTTGATCGATCCAGGTTCACCGGCGCTGGAGGCTTTTCAGAATTACGACAGTCATCATCGGATCACGCTGAACTTTCACGACATCATCGAGCCGCTTGACGGCAAGGTCATGCCCGGGCCGGAGCATGTCGCCGAGGTTCTGCAGTTCGGCGAGGAATTGGCGGCGTCGCGGGAAGCCCGCAGCGACGGACATCTTCTGGTTCACTGTCACATGGGCGTATCGCGCTCGACCGCAGCCATGCTGACGCTCCTGGCCCAGGTTCATCCGGGCGAAACCGAGGACCGGCTCTTTGCAAGGCTGAGAGAGATCCGCCCGCAGGCCTGGCCCAATTCCATCATGATCGGTTATGCCGACGACCTGTTGGGACGAGAGGGCAGGCTGACGGCGGCGCTGCGCCGGCACTACGGGCATCGAATCAAGCACGATCCGGAGGTTGCCGACTGGATGGCGCGGCTGGGCCGCCGCCGGGAAGTGGAGATGGCGGCGGACTGACCCGAACAACGCCGCTTTAGCGGCGCTTTGGGGTCTTGTTCAGCAACAGTGTCCAGAGCACCGGGTCGGTGCCGCCCGCCGGACCGCTCACCAGGAGCCTCGTGAGATTTCGGGGCAGGGCCGCCTCGCAGCCGCCCGGCTGCCGGGGCGAGAACCGTTTGCCGCTGCTGCCGAATTTATTGAGAAAATCTCTAATCATCTGCTAAAGATCGTCTGGTATGACTGGACTTTCAAACGCGAAGGCTGCAATAGCTGTTGAGGTTTTCTCAAGAGAGGAAAAGCTGTGCGACGACTTCCTTCGCTTAGAGGCCTGCAGGCCTTCGAGGCCGTGGCCCGATTGGGAAACCTCGCCGCCGCCGCCGAGTTTCTCGGCATCACCGGGAGCGCGGTCAGTCACCGCATCCGTGGACTGGAGAAGGAGTTGGGGGTGCTTCTGCTTCAGCGTTCACCCAAGGGGCTTTCCCTGACCTCCGCCGGAAGCCGGTACCGGGAAGGCGTGGCGGGCGCCTTTGCCGAACTGGGCCGCGCGACCGCGGATCTGCTGGCGCCCGATCTCTCGCGGCCGCTTACCATCAGCCTCACCTCCGAGGTGGGGCTGCGCTGGTTGATGCCGCGCTTCCATCGCTTTAGAGAGCGGCATCCCGATATAGACACCGCCCTGCTCAGCACCTACGAGGTCGTCGATCTGCAGGCGGGCGAGGCCGACGTCGCCCTGCGCTATGGCAAAGGGGGCTGGGCCGGAGAGGAGGTCGTGCCGTTCCTGAAGTTCTCGGTCTCGCCGGTCTGCGCGCCAGCGGTTCGCGAGCGTATCGCCGGGATGTCGCCTCTTGAGGCGCTGGAATCCCAGGTAATCATTCGCGAGAGTTATCACGACTGGGCGCTTTGGCTCGAGGCCGCCGGTATCGACGATTTCGAGCCCACTGGCACGCTGCAGTTCCGCGACTATTCCATGGCTGTGGCCGCGGCGGTTGCTGGGCAGGGCATCGTTCTCGGGTACTCCGGCTATGTCGACGCGGAAGTCGCCGCCGGCCTTCTGGTCCAGCCCTTCGAACTCAGCGTCCTGACCGGCAAGGGCTATTACCTCGTCTATCTCAGCGAGCGCCTTGCCGATCCGCGGGTGCGGGCCTTCCTGGATTGGGTGCTGTCCGAGACGGAGGCGGCCGCGCCTCAGCCGTGAACTCCCGCCGCTGCGATGGCCGCGGCTTCGGACATCTGCGAAAGATCGATGAGCATCCGCATTCCGTCTACAGGCGGATTTCGCAGCTTTCCCTTCCGCGGTGGAGAAAGGGTCAGGCGGCCCTGGTTCTGCAGGTGTTGAAGCCGGCTGCGGGAAAGGCCGAGTTCCCCAGCAAGCAGCCGGTCAAGCCGCAGGCTTACCGCAACCGGAACGGCAAAATCGATCTCCAGCCGCCCCGCCGTTTGCGCGCTGCCGGACATCAGCGTCTTTTGCACGAGCGCTTGGGGGAAAGTCTCGACCTTCTGAGCTTTGGTCCGCAGGCCGCCAAGGTCGAAAGCCAGGCGCCGGGCGGTTTCCGGATCGTTTGCCTGCAGTTGGGCCAGGAATTCGGGGCTGATGCCGTTCACGGTTCTGCGCTCCAGCAGGGGCCGGTTCCAGGTGTTGCCGCAGGCCGTGCAGTTGTAGATCAGCCAGGCATCGAGGCGTTTGCCGTTGGCGTTGATCCTGAACTTGTCGCTGCTTCGAAAGGCTCTGCTGTTGTGGCAGCGGCTGCAGGGCAGCCAGGGTTGCGGGGCGGTTTGCGGAACGATCGTCCAAAGGACGCGTAAAACATCGGACATGCCGGCTTGCTCTTCCCATTGGGAAGTTCGTCAAGACGACGGCAAGAAGGGGCCAAGCGGCCACGGTGTGGCGACGGTTTACGATGAGAAGGAGGTCAGGCGCAGGGCAGGCGAAGAAGCCGGCCGAGATCCAGCCGTGCCATACCGGTCTCGAACCGCCACCAAGAGGAACTCATATTCATCGGTTCGGCAACGCGCGGGGGCGTGCCGTTTTGGTTGGTGGAACTGGTGAGACCGGCGGTTACGATGGCAAAGTGGTTGCTGCCCTTCGGTTGCTGACGGCGCAGTGATAGCCAAAACGGCGGCAAAAGGGAAGGCCGCGGCGCTTAGGGAATTTTTCTCAGGAGACTTTTGCTGCAGAGAAGCGGGTTCGGGAATCGAGAAGCCGGTCCTGGGCGGCGACGATTTGCAGTTCCGCTTCGCCGCTGTCCAGGGTGGTCTGCAGCACCTCGAAGATCGACGCGGCTGCGGCGGCGAGCGCCTCCGGCAGCGCCCGGCTTTTCAGAACGAAACCCAGAAACAGGGCAGCCACCGCATCGCCGGCGCCGTTGGGCGGCGGGTCGATGGGCAGGCGCGGGCAGGTGACGCGCCAGCAGCCCTCTGCGGCGACCGCCAGCATGGCGACGGTCGCCTCATCGCCGCCCGCCTGCTCAAGACCGGCTTGTTCCCCCGCCTGCTCCAGGCCGGCCTGCTCAAGTGACGTGACAAGAACGGCTTTCGGTCCCTGGCTCAGCAGAGCCTGCGCGGCGGCGAGGGTCTCTGCCTCGCTGTTCAGACTGCGGCCGCTCAGGATCTCCAGCTCGAAGAGGTTGGGGGTCAGGATGTCGGCCGACGGCAGCGCCCGCTCGCGCATGAAGGCGGGCACGCCTTCGCGTACGAACAGCCCCTTGCCGCGATCGCCCATGACCGGATCGCAGAGCCAGATCGCTTCGGGATTGGCGGCGCGGATGCGCTCGGCCGCGTCCAGGATCACCGCGCCCAGAGCAGGATCGCCGATGTAGCCGGTCAGCAGCGCGTCGCAGCGCGCCAGGGCCCCGCGCGCCGCCAGACCGTCGATCAGCCGGGCGACATGGTCGGCGCTGAAGACCTCGCCCTGCCAATCCGGATAAGCGGTGTGGTTGGAGAATTGGACGGTATGCACGGGCCAGACCTCAAGCCCCAGCCGCTGCAGCAGAAAGACCGCCGCGGCATTGCCGACATGGCCGTAGGCCACGTGGGATTGAACAGAAATCACGTTCATGGGGGCGCAGCTTGCCACAGGGCGCGCTTGCATTATAGTCGCGCCGCGTTCCATCCCGTGTCGCCTTATCAAGGGGACACCTTATTCCAGGGGCCGCCTTTCCAAGGGGCCGCCTTTCCAAGGGAGAGATGATCTATGTCGACTGCCGCCCGGCCCCGCCGCTCGGTTCTCTATATGCCTGGCTCCAACGCCCGCGCCCTGGAAAAAGGGCGCAGCCTGCCCGCCGACGCGCTGATCCTGGATCTGGAAGACGCCGTCGCGCCGGACGCCAAGGCGGTGGCCCGCCAGCAGATTGTCGAGGCGATTGCCGCGGGTGGTTACGGCGCAAGGGAACTGATTGTCCGGGTGAACGGCTTCGACGGCCCCTGGGGCGATGACGACGTGAAGGCCATGGCGACCTCCGGCGCCGATGCGATCCTGCTGCCCAAGGTCGAGACGGCCGCCATGGTGCGCGATCTCGAAGCGCGCATGACCGCCGCGGGCGCGCCCGACGATATGGGCATCATGTGCATGATGGAAACCCCGCTCGGTATGCTGAACGCCCAGGAAGTGGCCGCCGCTTCTCCGCGCATCACCTGCCTGGTGATGGGAACCTCCGATCTGGTGAAGGACCTGCAGGCCGCCCATACGCCAGAGCGCCTGCCGGTACTGACCAGCCTCAGCCTCTGCATCCTGGCGGCGCGGGCCTACGGCATCGCCATCGTCGACGGCGTGCACCTCGATCTTTCCGACGACGAAGGCTTTGCCGCCCACTGCGTCCAAGGCAAGGAACTCGGCTTCGACGGCAAGACCCTGATCCATCCCAAGACCGTCGCCAAGGCCAACGAGGTCTTCGCCCCGTCGGAGGAAGAAGTCGCCTGGTCGCACAAGATCATTGCCGCCCATGCCGAGGCGGCGGCGGCCGGCCAGGGCGTTGTCGTCGTCGACGGCAAGCTGGTGGAGAACCTGCATGTCGAAGCGGCCGAACGGCTGGTCGCCTTGGCTGATGCGATCTCCGAAATGGAAAAAGCCGCCTAGAGCGAGTCCGGTCTAGAGGGGCCGATCTAAAGGAGACCTGGGCCGATGAGCAAGGCGGATACCGGCAACTTCTTCGAGGACTTCCAGCCCGGCCAGGTGTTGCGCCACGCGACACCGCGCAGCCTGACCGCCGGCGATCAGGCAGTCTATACGGCGCTCTACGGATCGCGTTTCGCGCTGCAGTCGTCGGATGTCTTTGCCCGGCAGTCTGGGCTGCCCCGGGCGCCGCTGGACGACTTGCTGGTCTTTCATGTGGTCTTCGGCAAGACGGTGCCGGATGTCTCCCTCAATGCAGTCGCCAACCTCGGCTATGCCGCCGGGCGTTTCGGCGCCCCGGTCTATCCCGGCGACACGCTGAGCGCCGAGAGCGAGGTGATCGGCGTCAAGGAGAACTCCAACGGTAAGACCGGCGTCGTCTATGTGCGGACCCGGGGCGTGAACCAGGAGGGCGCCCTGGTCGCCGACTACATCCGCTGGGTGATGGTGCGCAAGAAGGATCCGGCATCGGCGGCGCCGGAGCCGGTTGTGCCGGACCTGCCGGGCGCGGTAGCCGCCGAAGAGCTGACGATTCCCGACGGCCTCGACTTTTTGGCCTTCGATCCGGTTGCCGCCGGCAGTCCCCACCGCTGGGACGACTATCAGGTCGGCGAGAAGATCGACCACGGCGATGCCATGACCATCGAAGAGGCCGAGCATCAACTTGCCACGCGGCTCTATCAGAACACAGCGAGGGTCCATTTCAATCAGCACGCCGAGGGCAAGGGGCGTTTCGGGCGCCGCATCGTCTACGGCGGCCATGTGATCTCCCTGGCCCGTGCGCTCAGCTTCAACGGCCTCGGCGCGGCGGTGAAGCTGGCGTCGATCAACGCCGGCACCCACGCCGCCCCGAGTTTCGCCGGCGATACGATCTATGCCTGGTCGGAGGTGCTGGAGAAGACGGCGCTGCCGGGACGCAGTGATCTTGCCGTACTGCGCCTGCGCACGGTCGCCGCCAAGGACCACGCCTGCGGTGACTTTCCGTTCAAAGGGACGGAGGGCAGCGATGGGGGCGGACGGTATCATCCCGCGGTGGTCCTGGACCTCGACTACAGTGTCCTGATGCCACGCGCATAAAAGCGACTACATCTTGGGGATAGCGCCAAGTATTGTGTTTTATTGTCGAGAGAGTACAAAATTTGGTTGAAAGCGGCGAATCGCTCGTGTAATGAATGAGGCGCCGGGTGCAGAGGAGGAAACCTCTTCTGCGCTGTGCCCCGGAAGAAAGGGCAACACCCGACGCCTCGAGAGCTGGATCCAGCTCAGCGCGATCGCAGCGGCCAGTGAGTTCTTTGTTCAAATCTGCGCGCAGATACCGGGCCTGGCGTGACCGATAGAGCGCAGCGAGATCAAAACCCTCCCCGAGGGGAGCGAACTCACCCGGATGGCACCTTCCCGACTTTGCAGTCTTCTTCCGACCTCTGATCCGCTCGCTTTGCCGCGAACCGAAGTTCGCTGCGCTGCAGGCAGTTCCGACCGGGCCCAGGCAACCGCTCCGAAGAACTGTCACCCGTCAGGCGGCGGCGCAGGGCACGCCTCCTGATCCCGATTCCCGAGAAACCGCTTCCGAAGAAGCCGCTTCTTTGGCTGCAGAGTCTCCGCAAGCGAAGTCTCCGCTGCCTGGGAACCGTGCAGAACCTCGTGAAAGGCTCCGCCGTCCCGGACTGGCCAGCCCCCCGACACGGGGAAGGGGAGCGGCCGTCGCCGGAAGATGACGGTACAGAGTCTGACCGACACCCTCCAAACCAGCGGTCAAGAACTGCAGGGCAACCCGACCACCGGCGCCGGACAAGTCGTCTCCGAAGAAACCACCCGCCCCCAGACCTTGGCTCCACGTCCCGGCACCGCCAACTCCCGAGAGAGTTCTTGGTACCAGCGCTCTCTGATCCGAAGACCGTGACCCCTGTGTCGTCTGACCCGAAGGCCTGCCGTCACCGAAATCACGGGAACCGAAGTTCTCCGAGACCGCCGCTTCCCTCCACCGCCGGGACCGTGAGATCCCTACTGCTTCAGGTTGCGTCCCGAGAGGCCGAAACCCCCCGAAGGGCCGCTTTCACCGCCATCTGGCGCTTTCGCGTGCAAGAAGATGCTCGCCCGAATCATCTTGAGCGACAACACGAAATTTCTGCAATGCCTCAAAATCTTGTGCATAGTTTCGCCGGTGCTGCACAATTCCTTCACATCTTGCCCACAGCTCTGTCCACAAGGGTTAACAAGACCCGGAAACGGAAGCTGCCGCCGGCTGCGAATCGCCTGTCGCCGGCTCTGGATCCGCCTGGTTGTAACCGGGCGTCGTTGCGATGCATCATCGCGTCGATTCCCGGGATTTCGAAAAGACCGCCCTGCTCTCGCCAAAGGACCTTTAAGATTATGATATATTGGCGTGTTTTCGGCCCTCGTGAGCCGCTTGAAGGGTGCCTGCGTTGACTTGTGTTGCGCTGCGGTCTAAATCACCTCCGTCTAGAGGTATTGTTCAGACTTACGCTCTATGACTGCGGTCTGCGCCATGAATTCTTTGCGCGGGCACTCCTCTTACAAGATGATGCTTAAGTTCAGTCGCATCAACACAGGCACTCAAACCGACGCAGAGCCCAAAGGCAGCCGCATATGAGCAGTTCCAACAGGCCCCTTTCCCCCCACCTACAGGTCTACCGGCCGCAGATCACCACAATGCTGTCGATCCTGCACCGCATCACCGGTATCGCGCTGGCGGTGGGCACGCTGCTGCTGATCTACTGGCTGGCGGCGGCGGCGAGCGGGCCGACGGCCTTTGCGACGGCGCAGGAACTGGTCGGCTCGATCTTCGGGCGCCTGCTGCTGTTCGGCTGGACTTTCGCGCTGTTCTATCACCTCAGCAACGGCATCCGGCACCTGTTCTGGGACGCGGGTCTCGGCTTCGAGATGCAAACCGCGGAGCGCAGCGGCTGGGCGGTGGTCGCGGCCAGCGTCGTGCTGACGGTTCTGAGCTGGGTTCTCGGCTACATGTCGATGGGAGGGGCCTGAGATGAGCCTGCGTTCCCCCCTCGGAAAAGTACGCGGACTGGGTTCCGCCAAGGACGGCACCGGCCACTG
The DNA here is from genome assembly GCF_028281305.1 of Pelagibius sp. Classification (GTDB taxonomy): domain Bacteria; phylum Pseudomonadota; class Alphaproteobacteria; order Kiloniellales; family Kiloniellaceae; genus Pelagibius. The sequence continues at coordinate 13,626 of NZ_JANQKD010000048.1, forward strand.
GTGGGCCCAAAGACTGAGCGCCCTGGCGCTGATTCCGCTGACGCTTTGGTTCTGCGTCGCCGTGGTGTCGCTGAGCGGCGCCGACCATGCGGCGGTTGCCGCCTGGGCCGGTTCGCCCGTCGTTGCCGGGCTGCTGATCCTGCTGATCGCTGCGACATTCTATCACGCCTATTTGGGTGTCCAGGTGGTGATCGAGGACTACGTTCATCAGGAGGGGTTGAAGATCGCCGGGCTGCTGTTGGTCAAAGGTGCGTCGGTCGTTCTAGCCCTCACCGGGATTCTGTCGGTCCTGCTGCTGCTCTTCGAGCGCGCTTGAGGCCGGCTTTTGACGTTGGTACCGAGTAACCCAAGACCTAAAGCAGAACGAACTGAGGGCCGCGCATGACCAAGTCCTACGAGGTAGTCGATCATACCTATGACGTCGTCGTGGTCGGCGCCGGCGGCGCCGGCCTGCGGGCGACCCTGGGTCTCGCCGAAGCCGGCCTGAAAACTGCCTGCGTCACCAAGGTTTTTCCGACCCGCAGCCATACCGTCGCGGCCCAGGGCGGGGTCTCCGCCTCCCTCGGCAACATGGGCGAGGACGACTGGCGCTGGCATATGTACGACACCGTAAAGGGCTCGGACTGGCTGGGCGATCAGGACGCCATCGAATACATGGTGCGCGAAGCCGCGCCGGCGATCCTGGAACTGGAACACTACGGCATGCCCTTCAGCCGCACCGAGGACGGCAAGATCTATCAGCGTCCCTTCGGCGGCATGACCACCCATTACGGCGAAGGCATCGCCCAGCGCACCTGCGCGGCCGCCGACCGCACCGGCCACGCCATGCTGCACACCCTCTATCAGCAGAGCCTGCGCCAGCACGCCGAGTTCTTCATCGAATACTTCGCCCTCGACCTGATCATGGAAGACGGCTCCTGCCGCGGTCTGATGGCCTGGAACCTGGACGACGGCACCATCCACCGCTTCAAAGCGCAGATGGTGATCATCGCCACCGGTGGTTACGGCCGGGTCTATTTCTCCTGCACCGGCGCCCATACCCAGACCGGCGACGGCAACGCCATGGTGGCGCGCGCCGGCCTGCCGCTGCAGGACATGGAGTTCGTGCAGTTCCACCCCACCGGCATCTACGGCGCCGGCTGCCTGATCACTGAGGGTGCGCGCGGCGAGGGCGGCTATCTCACCAATTCCGAGGGCGAGCGCTTCATGGAACGCTATGCGCCTTCGGCCAAGGACCTGGCGAGCCGCGACGTGGTGAGCCGCGCCATGACCATGGAGATCCGCGACGGCCGCGGCGTCGGTGCCGGCGACGACCACATTCATCTGCACTTGGAACACCTGGACCCGGCGCTGTTGCACGAGCGGCTGCCGGGCATCTCGGAATCGGCGCGCATTTTCGCCGGCGTCGACGTGACCAAGGAACCGATCCCGGTGCTGCCGACCTGCCACTACAACATGGGCGGCATCCCGGCGCTGTTCAGCGGTGAGGCGGTGACCGAGAAGAACGGTGACCCCAACACCGTGGTGCCCGGCCTGATGGCCATCGGTGAGGCGGCCTGCGTCTCGGTGCACGGCGCCAACCGGCTGGGTTCCAACTCCCTGCTCGACCTCGTGGTCTTCGGCCGTTCGGCGGCCAAGCGCTGCGCCGAGATCCTGACCCCGGGCGACAGCCAGCGGCCGCTGCCCGAGGATGCCGGCGATAACGCCCTGGACCGCCTCGACAAGGCGCGCCACGCCAAGGGCGATATCCCGACCGCGGAACTGCGCCTGGAAATGCAGCGCGCCATGCAGGGCCATGCCGCCGTGTTCCGCACCGGTGAGTCGCTGAACGAGGGTGTCGGCAAGCTCGATACCGCCTGGCAGAAGCGCGGCGACGTAGCGGTCACCGACCGCTCGATGATCTGGAATTCCGATCTGGTCGAAACCCTGGAACTCGACAACCTGATGTTCCAGGCCAAGATCACTATGGAGTCCGCCGCTAACCGCCAGGAAAGCCGCGGCGCCCACGCCCGCGAGGATTTCCCGGACCGCGACGACGTGAACTGGATGAAACACACGCTGGCCTGGTGCGGCGAGGACGGCAAGGTGCGCTTCGGCGACCGCCCGGTCAGCCTCAACACCCTGACCAACGAGGTTCAGACCTTCCCGCCCAAGGCGCGCGTCTACTAAGCGCCCGGTAAGCATGCAGCGAAAGTTCCCGGACTATTGGCTCTGGTTTTAGAGAAAGAATTCGATGGCTGAGTTCGCACTTCCCGCCAATTCCAAGATCGGCACCGGCAAGTCCTGGCCGAAGTCGGCGGACGCCGGCAAGACCAAGACCTTCAAGGTCTATCGCTGGAATCCCGACGACGGCGAAAACCCGAAGGTCGACACCTTCGAGGTGGACCTGGACAGCTGCGGGCCGATGGTTCTCGACGCGCTGATCAAGATCAAGAACGAGATCGACCCGACCCTGACCTTCCGTCGTTCCTGCCGCGAGGGGGTCTGCGGTTCCTGCGCCATGAACATCGACGGCACCAACACCCTGGCCTGCACCAAGTACCTCAGCGAGATCGGCGGTGAGGTGAAGGTCTATCCGCTGCCCCACTTGCCGGTGGTAAAGGACCTGGTGCCGGACCTGACGCAGGTCTATGCGCAGTACGCCTCCATCGAACCCTGGCTGAAGTCGGAGACGCCGGCGCCGGAGCGCGAGCGCCCGCAGAGCCCGGAGGAGCGCGCCAAGCTGGACGGCCTCTGGGAATGCATCCTCTGCTTCTCCTGCTCCACCTCCTGCCCGAGCTACTGGTGGAACGGCGACCGCTACCTGGGGCCGGCCATCCTGTTGCAGGCCTACCGCTGGATCGCCGACAGCCGCGACGAGGCGACCGGCGAGCGCCTGGACCAACTGGAAGACCCCTTCCGGCTCTACCGCTGCCACACCATCATGAACTGCACCAAGACCTGCCCCAAGAACCTCAACCCGGCCAAGGCCATCGCCGAGATCAAGAAGCTGATGGTCGAGCGCAAGGGTTAGAGGACAGTCCTTTGCCCGTTTCTGCAGACCCTGATTTCCTGGCGAACGGCGGCGCCTTCCCCTATCTCTAGGCGATGATCGTTCGAACGGTTTTGGCCGTCCTCCTCGCCGGCGCCGCTGGAACCCTCGCCAACGCGGCGGCGGCCGGTCTGTTCCTGCGTCCGGATCTCTTCGAGCGGCTGGCCGTGGTGCCGAACCGCTATGTCATCGGCATCGTCTTCGTGGCTTTGGTCCCCTTGATCTACCGTCTGCTGCGTGGCGCCTGGGGGGCGGTGCTGGCGCTGGCCGTCCTGACCCTGGCGCCCTCGCTGCTGGCTAAGCTCGGCCTCGGCGCGGTGACCGCCTGGCCGACGGTCCTGGCGCTGAACTTCGTCTACGGCCTCACCGCCCTGGTGGTCTATCGGCTGGTGCAGCGCTGACCCAGCCGAAGTGGTCTGCCGATTCCGGCCATGAGTGGTTCTTTCAGTGGGCCACACGCCTCCCTAGGCTAGCGTACCGTTGTCTCAAATCCGGACGCTTTGCCATGTTCGTGCCCAAGGCCTTTCGCCTGGACGACCGCCGGCAGATTGCCGAGGTGGTGCGGCGCTACGACTTCGGTCTGCTGGTGACCGCGCCTGCCGGCGTGCCCCAGGCCACCCATCTGCCCTTCGCTTTCGACCCCAAACTTGGCCCGGAAGGGACGCTCTGGGCGCATATGGCCCGGACCAATCCGCAGTGGCACGACTTCGCGGCGCTGGCCGAGGCGGGCGGCGAGGCTCTGACGATCTTTCAGGGGCCGCACAGCTACGTCTCGCCGGCCTGGTACGGCGGCGGCCCGCCCACCGTTCCAACCTGGAACTACGTGGCGGTCCATGCCTACGGCCTGCCGGAGATCATCGACGACCCGGCGGAGGTCCGGGCTCTGCTGGACCGCCTGGTCAGCGTTCAGGAATCGGGCACGGACACACCCTGGACCACCGCCGGCCTGGAGGAGCGCTTCATGACCTCCATGATGCGCGGCGTCGTGGCCTTCAAGATTCCGCTCACCCGCCTGGAAGCGAAGGCCAAGCTCAGCCAGAATAAGACACCCGCGCAGCTTGCCGCCGCGACGGCGGTGCTGGAGGACGCAGAGGAGCCCCTGGCGTGCGAAACCGGCCAGTGGATGCGCGCGGCCCTGGACGGTTTGGGGAGGGAGGATACCGCCGGCGATGACGGAGGAGGAGAGGTCTCCTAAGGCCGAGGGGCGCCGGCTCTCGCGGGGCTCGCGCTTCTGGCTCATCGTTACGGCGGTTCTGCTGGTCCTGGCGCCGGTCAGCCTCTTCCTTGCCTCCCAGCCGCCCGACGCGGAGGGCCAGTTCAAGGCCAGGGCCTTCGATCTGCAGGGTCATCGCGGCGCCCGTGGCCTGATGCCGGAGAACAGCCTGCCGGCCTTCGAGGCGGCGCTGGCGCTGGGCGTCACCACCCTGGAGCTGGACACGGTGATGACCGCCGACGGCGTGGTGGTGGTGCATCACGATCGCCGGCTGATGCCGGAACGCACCCGCGATGCGGCGGGCAACTGGCTGGAGGAGGAGGACGCCGCGCCGCTGATCGGCCTCACACGGTCCGAACTGGCGGCCTACGACATCGGCCGCGCCCGCCCGGGCAGCCGCGTCGCCCAGCGCTATCCCGAACAGCAGGGCCTGGACGGGGTCGCCATCCCGACCCTGGCCGAGGTTCTGGCGCGGGCCGAGGCGCTGAGCGGCGGGCAGATCCGCTACAACATCGAAACCAAGATATCGCCGCTGTCGCCCGATGACTCGGCGGAGCCGGCGGCCCTCGCCGATGCCCTGGTCGCGGCCATCCGCGCCGCCGGCGTTGCCGGGCGGGCGGCGGTGCAGTCCTTCGACTGGCGCAGCCTGTTGCGGGTTCAGGAGATGGCGCCGGACATCGAAACGGTCTACCTCACCGCCGAGCAGTCCTGGCTCGACACCCTGGGGCGCGGCGCACGTGCGCCTTCGCCCTGGATCGGCGGACTTGCCATCGACTGGTCCGAAGTGACGCCGCCGGCGGCGGTAAAGGCGGCGGGTGGCGCCGTCTGGTCGCCCTACTATCGCGATCTCAAGGAACAGGACCTGCGGGAGGCCCAGGCCCTGGGCCTGCGCGTGGTGGTCTGGACGGTGAACGACCCCGGCGACATGGCCTCCCTCATCGATCTCGGCGTCGACGGCATCATCACCGACTACCCGGACCGCGCCCGCCGCGTCATGGAGCAGAAGGAGATGCCGCTGCCGCCAGCCTTCCCAGCGAACTGAGCCGCGGCAAGCCGTCCTCTATCGCTTGCACCGTGGCCCGGTTAGACTCCGCGGCAGACTTGTCGGGGAATTGTTTTCGATGCGGGTTTTGGTGACCGGCGCCAATGGCTTCATCGGTGCCCAGTTGACGGCCACGCTCATCGCAGCGGGGCATCAGGTGGTGGCGGCTGTGCGCGATCCAGCCAAGCTCTCGGCCCGCTTTCCGGATATCGAAACGATTGCCGCCGACATGAACCGCGACACCACGCCGGCCATCTGGCGCGAACGCCTGGTGGATGTGGACGCCGCCATCAACTGCGCCGGGGTGTTGCACGGCGGGCGCGGGCAGGACATGGAGGCGATCCATCACCTGGCGCCGACGGCACTCTTCGACGCCTGCCGGGAATCCGGTGTGAAGCGCGTGATCCAGATCTCCGCCATCAGCGCGGACGCGGAAGTCGGGACAGACTATGCGCTCTCCAAAAAGCGTGCCGATGATCACCTGAAGGGTCTCGATCTCGACTGGATCGTGCTGCGGCCCTCGCTGATCTACGGCGAGGGCGCCTACGGCGGCACCGCCATGCTGCGCGCCCTGGCGGCCTTCCCGGGGGTGACGCCGCTGGTCGGCGACGGCAGCCAGCCCTTTCGCCCGCTGCATGTCGAAGACCTCGCCCGGACGGTGATCACCTGCCTGGAGCGGGCCGATCTGGCGCGCCGCGTGCTGGAGCCGGTCGGCTCCAAGACCGAAACCTTGAGGTCCATCGTCGCCCAATACCGGGCCTGGCTGGGCCGCCCGCCGGCGCGGCCGCTGCCGATCCCGCTGTCCCTGGTCCGCGCGCTCTGCCGGCTGGGGGATCTCTTCGGCCGCGGTCCGCTGTCCTCTACCGCGCTGGCCCAGATGGAGTACGGCAACGCGGGACGGGAGACCGGTTTTGCCGAGGCCATCGGCTTTCAGCCGACACTGCTTTCTGAGCGTTTGCAACGGCGCCCGGCCCAGACCCAGGACCTCTGGCATGCCCGCCTCTACCTCCTGCGCCCGCTGCTGCGCGGCGTCCTGGTGCTGCTGTGGCTGATCTCCGGATTGCTGGGGCTGGCGACCCTCAAGGCCTTCGCGCTGCCGCTGCTGACCGGCCTCGGTCTGCCCCCGGCGCTGGCGACGGTCACGGCCATCGCCACCTCGCTGCTCGACCTGGTGATCGCCGCGCTGCTGGCGGTCAATTGGCGCCCGCGCCTCACGGGGCTGCTGCAGCTGGTGGTGATCGCCGGCTACACCGCGGTGCTGACCCTGGCCGCCCCGGCGTTGTGGGCCGACCCCTTCGGACCCCTGCTGAAGAACCTGCCGATCCTCGTGCTGGTGCTGGTGCAGATGGTGCTGGCGGAAGAGCGGTGATGGATCCCTATGTTTTGGTGCGCGGGCTGCATATCTTCAGCGCCTTCATTCTCTTCGGCACCGGTCTGGGCACCGCCTTTCACATGTATGTGGCCTGTCGCAGCGGCGCCGTCGCCGGCATTGCCCGCGTGGCCCGCCAAGTGGTGCTGGCCGACTGGCTGTTTACGCTGCCGGCGGGCTTTATCCAGCTTGCGACCGGGCTGTGGCTGGTCCATCTGGCCGGCCATGACCTGACCGCGCCCTGGCTGCTGCTCAGTTATCTGCTGTACGCAACGGCCGGCGCAGCCTGGCTGGTGGTGGTGAAGCTGCAATTGGACCTGCAGCGTCTGGCCGTCACCGCCATGGATCAAGGGTCAGAACTGCCTGATCGCTTCTGGCAGGCATTCAGGCTCTGGGTGCGCCTCGGCTGGGTCGGCTTTGTCAGCCTGATCGGGATCTTTGTCCTGATGATCGCCAGGCCCGCGCTGTGGTGACGGGCTACCGGGCCATCCTCGTGGCCGTTGGGTTTCCAGACTGCCGGTCTTGCCGCAGCCGATGACCGCGCGCCGGAGCATCTCCCGGGTTTGGGCCGGGAACGTGTGCCTAGGCGCGCGGCCATCGCCCCCTTGCGGCGACTGAATCAGCCGCGCCGCGCGCCGGTGCCGCGCACCACCGGAATCCAGATGTCCCGCTGGCGGGTGTAGTAGGCATCCACCTCAGCCGGCGTCATCGCCGCCGGGACGATGGAGCCGAGGTCTTCCAGCCGGCTGCGGATGGCGCCGGACTGCACCACCTCGTTGACCGTCTCGTTCAGGGCCTGGACGATTTCGTCCGGGGTGCCCGAGGGCGCAGAGATGGTGTTCCAGGTCTGGGAGACGAAGTCGGGAAGGCCGGCCTCCGAGATCGTCGGGATCTCGGGCACCGCATCGAGCCGCGCCGCCGCCGAGACGCCCAGCGGGCGCACAGCGTCGTCGCGCACCTGCACCACCGCGGTCAGCGAAGGATTGAAGACGAAGCTCAGGCGGCCGGCGATAAGGTCGCGCATCGCTTCGCCGCTCTTCGGATAAGGCACGTGGACGATGTCGGCGCCGATCCGCGACAGGAACAGGGCGCCGGTGATGTGGGTGGTGGTGCCGGCAGGGCCCGAACCGTACTGAAAGTCGCCCGGGTTCGCCTTGATCCGCTCGATCATGTCGGTCAGGCTTTGCGCCGGGTCTTCCTTGTTGACGCACATGATCATCGGCACTTCGTTCATCATGGCAACGCCGCGCAGGGTCTGCTTGATGTCGACCGGCAGCGGCTCGAACAGCGCGATGTTGTGCACCAACTGCGAGGACGTGCCCACCAGCAGCGTGTAGCCGTCCGGATCGGCCTTGCTGACCGCCTCCGTCGCCTGCATGCCCGAGGCCTTCGACAGGTTCTCGACGAGGATACGCTGGTCGAGCCGCGGCTCCAGTTCAGCGGCGACGATGCGCGCCACCACATCGGCATTGCCCCCGGCGCCGGAGGCGACGACGAGACGGATCGGTCCGGCCTTGGGCCATGCCGCGGCACGCGCGGATCGAACGGGCAGGGAAAGGAAGGGCGTCGCAAGGGCGGCACTGACGAAGGCACGTCTGTTGATCATTGGAGGCTTCCCTTTCTCTTCTTGATGTCGATGGTGTCTTGCATGACTGAATGGGCGATTGACCGCCGGCTAGGCCGTCATTTATTGAGAATGCGAATCAATGTCAATATAACTCCTGCACAAACATAGGATTCTCAACAGTTTGCGCCCATCTGCCTCCGCCATAACGCCCAAGGTTGTCACCGCGACCGTCGCTCCGCCGGCTGCTATTGCAGCGCTCGGCGGGTTGCTGCTCGTCCTGGCCCATACCCAACCCGCCTGGGTGAGCGGCAGAATCGGACCGGGCTTGTTCGCCCAGTGGCTGTCGATGGGTGTCGTTGCCCTTTCACTGCTTTGGTTCGCCGCGTCTCTGGCCGGGCTTTGGCTGCCGCGACGCCATGGCTTGGCTGAGCCCGAGGGTGGCGCCCGTTTTCGCGGCCGCACGACGCCCGGCCTGGCTCTCTTGACGGCAGTCGCGCTGTTTCCGGTGCTGATGCCGGTCGCCGGCCTCGTCGCGGCCTGCGCCGTCACGGCCGCTGTTGCAGGCTGGGGCGCGGGCGACCGCGGGCTTCGGGCGCTCGCGGCATCGGCGCTGTTGGCCGGGATGGTGGCTGCGGGAATCGGGCTGACGCTGTTACCGCCGACGACCCGGCTCTGGCCCTGGGGGCCGTTCTGAGATGGGGGACATCTCCGCCTGGCTCGGCCAGTTCGTCGCCGTCCTCACCTTCGATAACGTCCTTCTCTGCTTCACCGGGGCGCTGGTGGGAACGGTTGTCGGCGTGCTGCCCGGCATCGGACCGGCGGCGACCCTGGCGCTGCTGTTGCCGGTGACTTTCGCGCTCGATCCTGCCGGCGCGTTGATCATGCTGGCGGCCATCTATTACGGCGCGCAGTACGGCAGTTCGACGACGGCGATCCTGCTCAACCTTCCGGGCGAGACCTCGGGGATTGTCACCGCGCTGGACGGGCACCGGCTTGCCCTCTCCGGCCGGGCCGGCCCGGCCATTGCCATCGCCGCGCTGTCGTCCCTCTTCGCCGGGCTGGCGACGGCGGTCTTCATCGCCGTCGCGGCCGGCCCGGTGGCCCAGTGGTCCCTGCTGATATCTCCTGCCGGCCTTGCCGGGCTGATCGCCCTCGGTCTCTTCGCCGCGGCGGTGATCGCGCCCGGCAAACCGCTGCCGGCGGTCATCCTGATCCTGGTGGGTGCCTGCCTCGGCCTTATCGGGACCGACTCCGGCGGCGGCAGGCCCCGCTTCACCCTCGGGCTGACGGAGCTGCGCGACGGTATCGGCTTCGTGCCGCTGGTGATGGGCCTGTTCGGCATCTCCGAGTTGATCCGCGCCCTGGAGACCGGAAGCCGCCCCGACCGCATTCCGCCCATCGGCTGGCCCTGGCCGACCCGCCGGGATCTGCGCGCCGGTATCGGCCCCACGCTGCGCGGCACCGCGATCGGCGCGATCCTGGGCGCCATTCCCGGCGTCAGCACGGTGATGGCGGCGCTGGCGGCACGCGGGTTGGAGCGCGCCTTCAAGACGCCCGACCGGCCCTTGGGCGAGGGGGCCATCGCCGGTGTTTCCGCACCGGAATCCGCCAACAATGCTTCGGCACAATCGGCGCTGATACCGCTGCTTACCCTCGGTCTACCGGGCAACCCGGTGATTGCCGTGCTTGCCGGAGCGCTGATGATTCACGGCATGGCGCCGGGCCCCGGTTTCATCCCCAACAATCCCGATCTGTTCAATGCGCTGATTGCGAGCTTTGTGATCGGGAACGTGATTCTGGTGATCCTCAACCTGCCGCTGGCCGCCGTTTGGGCCTCGCTGTTGCGCGTCCCGTTCCGAAAACTCGTTCCCTTGATCGTCGTGCTCAGCATCATCGGCGTGCACTCGGTGCACGGCTCGATGTTCGATGTCTGGACCATGCTGGTTTTCGGGATCTTCGGGTGGCTCTTGGTGCGCCTCGGCCTGCAGCCGACGCCCATCGTGCTGGGCTATATCCTCGGCCCGGCTTTCGAAGAGTACCTGCGCCGCACCCTGCTGTTCTCGCGCGGCGACGTATCGGTCTTTCTGACCGACCCGTTCAGCCTTGCCTGCCTGCTGTTGATCACTGGCGGGTCCGCGTTCCTGTTGATTCGGCACCTGCGCCCGGCAGGTGCGCGTTGAGGCGTCCGCCCGCGGCGT
>NZ_JANQKD010000119.1 GCF_028281305.1 Pelagibius sp.
CAGTCCTGGGTCGCCTTGCGCTGGCGCCCGAACATCCAATAGACCAGCCCAAGGGCCCACATGTTCTTGCAGCGCAGCGCTTCTTTCTTGGTAAGGCCCTGGTCCTTCACCGCGTCCTGGGTCATCTGCGACATGTCGACGGCGACGACCCGGTAATCGGCCAGGCTGCCATCCTCCCGCGGATCGGCGGCGAAGCCCGCCTTGGTGAAGTTGCGCTCGGTAAAGGCGCCGGAATCGATGATCAGCAGACCGCCCGCCTTGAGGTCCGGCAGATCGACCTTCAGGGCCGCCGGGTTCATGGCGACCAAAACGTCCAGGTCGTCGCCGGAGGTCTTGATCACGCGGGCGCCGAAGTTGATCTGGAAAGCGGAGACGCCAAAGGTGGTGCCGACGGGCGCGCGAATTTCGGCGGGGAAGTCCGGAAAGGTGGCCAGATCGTTTCCGGCCAGCGCGGTGGACAGGGTGAACTGACTGCCGGTCAGCTGCATGCCATCGCCGGAGTCTCCGGCGAAGCGTACCACCGCCGAGTCGAGTACCCGGCGGCCTGAGGGTTCGGCTTTAAGAGCCGTCGAACCTTCCATTCCTGGACCTCTCATTGAACGTCAGGCGGGGCGGACGTCAGGCCGGGCCCCATCCGCTCTGCCGACCCGGCGTGAATATGGCCCTGCGGAAGCGCATTTGCCAACGCCAAGTTCGAAAAACATCCTAATCGACCGTGAAATACTTAAAAATCACAATTTCTGTATGTGTATATAGCCGGCCGAGCCGCCCGAACACGCTTTCCGCAGATCATTCCCCGGGCGACGACGGGCCGTCGAGAACCGCCAGCATCTCGGCGATGCTGACCAGCTTCTTGCGCGGCATGCCCGGCGCCGCGGCCTCGATCTCCGCCGCCTCGATGGCCTTCCAGTCGTCGAAGCTGACCCAGGTGACGCCCCGCTCGGCCAGCAGGTCTTCCAGCGCGGCACGCCCGGTCCGGTGTGCGGGCGTCGCCTTGGCGTCGGTCAGGTCCGCTTCGATATGGCAGGCGATCTCGTCTGCGTCGGGCTTGTTGGTGCCGATAACGCCGGTCGGTCCACGCCGCGCCCAGCCCACGACATAAAGGCCTTTGGCCACACGGCCGCGGCGGTTGACCACGGTTCCGCTCCGGTCGTCGAAGGGCAGCCCTTCCAGCGGCTGCGCCCGGGTCCCGATGGCAGCGATAACGGCGCCGCAGGGCAAGTCGATAGTCTCGCCGGTGCCGACGACCCGCCCCTCTTCCAGGCGCGTCCGCTCCAGGCGCAGACCCTCCACTTGGCTGCCGCCCAAGACCTCCAGGGGGCGCAGGAAGAACTTGAAATGGACCCGCTTGCTCTGGCTCTCGTCCCCGCCTTTGTCCTCAAGAGCTGTAAAGCTGCGCAGGGTCTCCAGGTTCTTGGCCTGCAGACGCTGGTCGCGCTCGCTTGCCGCCGGGTTCGGGCCTGCGGGAAGCAGCCCACCGTCGACCACCGGCAAGGCCTCGGAGAGCTGCCCCATCTCGCGCAGCTCGACGTTGGTGAACTTCGCCTCCAGCGGCCCGCGGCGCCCGATGAGATAGACGTCGCGCACCGGCGCGGCGTGCAGCACCTGCGCAGCGTGCTCCGGCAGATCGGTATCGGCCATCTCCGCCGGCGTCTTCACCAGCACCCGGGCGATATCCAGCGCCACGTTGCCGTTGCCAATGACGGCGACGGCGGTGACGTTGAGATCCGGTTCGAGATCGCGGTGGGTCGGATGGCCATTGTACCAGCCGACGAAAGCGGCGGACCCATAAACGCCGGTCTTTTCGCCGCCTGGCAGGTTCAGATCCCGGTCGAGGGGCGCCCCGACGGCGATCACCACGGCATCGTAGAGGCGGCGCAGTTCGGCCAGCCCGATGTCCCGGCCCACCTGGACATTGCCGTAGTAGCGCACGGCCTTGTCGGCGGCCGTCCGCTCGTAGCTGCGCGCAACGCGTTTGGTGGACTGATGGTCCGGCGCGACGCCGGAACGGATCAGCCCGAAGGGTGTCGGCAAGCCCTCGAGCAGGTCGATCCGATAGTCGCGTTCCGACCGCCGCAGCGCCTCTGCCGTGTAGAAGCCACTGGGCCCGGCCCCAATAATCGCCACGCTGAAAGGCATGACAGTCCCGAAGTCGACGAATCCAGTCGTCCCCTGGGGCCAGATCCTTCCACCGGGGTTCTGCCTTGGCAAGGGCGCTGGTGGCGATTGTGGTCAGCCTGCGCCTTACCGCCGCACCGGCAGGCTGCGTCCTGAATGGGATCTTCGTCCCATCGACGGCCGCCAGACGATGCCCCCCGGGAAGATCCGGCCGCCGGCACCGGTCAGCAACCGCCCAGAACCCGCGCAACCCCTTGAGTTCTCTATCGTTCCCCGGTGTCGCGATTCAGACACGATCAGTCGCCAAAGGTGAAGCTGACGAGGACCCATAAACGTCAAAAATAAGACACAGGGGGCCATCGGCCCCCCATCTGTGCCTGCAACTGGGATCTTGCCTTAGGGATTACGCGGATGGCCGAAGAAGACGATCTCGATCTCAACAGCCTCGACGACGAAGAACTCGTCAAGCAGATGCACGACGACCTCTACGATGGCCTCAAGGAGGAGATCGAGGAGAGCGTGCACATTCTCCTCGGCCGCGGCTGGGAACCCTATCGTGTCCTGACGGAGGCGCTGGTCGAGGGCATGCGGATCGTCGGCATCGATTTCCGCGACGGCATACTCTTCGTGCCGGAGGTCCTGCTCGCCGCCAACGCGATGAAGGGCGGCATGACGATCCTGCGCCCGCTGCTGGCTGAAACCGGGGCACCCAAGCTGGGCACCATGGTGATCGGCACCGTAAAGGGCGACATCCACGACATCGGCAAGAATCTGGTGTCCATGATGATGGAGGGCGCCGGCTTCGATGTGATCGATCTGGGCATCAACAACCCGGTCGAGAACTACCTGGAAGCGCTGGAAGAGCACAAGCCGGACATCCTCGGCATGTCGGCCCTGCTCACCACCACCATGCCCTACATGAAGGTCGTGATCGACACCATGAAGGAAAAGGGCATCCGCGACGACTACGTGGTTCTGGTCGGGGGCGCGCCGCTGAACGAAGCCTTTGCCGAAGCCGTCGGCGCCGATGCCTATTGCCGCGACGCCGCCGTGGCGGTGGAAACCGCGAAGGACTTCATGAAGCGCCGCCACAACCAGAAGGGCGCCGCCTGAGCGCCCGGCCCAGCCGCCAAGGACCAACACCATGGCCGTGGTTCAGCCGATTTTGGACTGCCCGGAGCGCACGCTGCTCATTGCCTGTGGCGCACTGGCGCGCGAGGTGGTCGAACTCATCCGGGTCAATGCCTGGCGTCATCTGACCGTGAGCTGCCTGCCGGCGGCCTGGCACAACACGCCGGAGAAGATCCCCGGCGCGGTGCGCGAGCGCATCCAGGCCGCCAAGGACCGCTACGACCATATCTATGTGCTCTATGGGGACTGCGGCACCGGCGGCGAGCTGGACAAGGTTCTGCGCGAGGAAGGCGTCGAGCGTATCGAGGGCCCGCACTGCTATGCGTTTTTTGCCGGCGGCAAGGTCTTCGAAGCCCTGGCCGAAGCCGAAGTGGGCACCTTTTATCTGACTGACTATCTGGCACGTCACTTTGACCGGCTGATCATCCAGGGACTCGGTCTCGACCGCCACCCGGAATTGCACGAGCTCTACTTCGGCAACTACAAGAAGCTGATCTACCTGGCCCAGACCGAAGACAAGGACCTGCAGGCCCGCGCCGAGCAGGCGGCCCAGCGCCTGGGCCTGGTCTACGAGTACCGCTTCACCGGCTACGGCGAGATGGCCAGTTTCCTTGAGAACAAAGTCGATCTGCCGGAGGAGCCTGCGTCATGGCTCAGCTGACCGTCGTCTACTGGCGCGATATCCCGGCCCAGGTGATCGTCAAGGCGGGCCGCAAGAACGCCAAGATCCAGCTGACCGAGCGCTTCGAGAAAGCGATCGACCGGGCCGCGATGCGCGCCAAGCTGCACGGCAGTGACGCCTACCTTGAGGAATGGCGCCGCGGCGCGCCGAGCCCTTGCGGTGAAGACCTGGAGGCGGAAGCCTCTGCCGCGGCGGCGCGGCTGGAGAACGAGTACGACGACAGCCGGCTGGCCGACCTGGTGGCCGCCGGCGGTCAGGAATCGGCGTGATCGGATAAAGAGGACACTGGGATGTTTGCCGTGAGTAAGGCTGATGCGGTCGACCTGGCCGCCGAGGAGACCCGCCACCAGATCATCGATCTGATGCAGGACTTCACCATTGAGACGACGCCGGGGTCCGCTGCGAAGATCGCTGACTACCGCGAGCATCTGCGCCCGGGAACGCGCGTCGCCGTAACGTTCCTGCCCGGCTCCGACTTCGCCGACACCCTGGCGACGGCCCAGCGCCTGAAGGCCGAAGGCTTCGAGCCGATGCCGCACTTCGCAGCCCGGTCCATTCCGAGCCGCCAGGCGCTCGAAGACTACCTCAAGGCGTTGAAGGACGCGGCCGACCTGAAGCACGTGGTCGCCCTTGCCGGCGCGGTCGACTCGCCGCTGGGACCCTTCGACAGCTCCATGGCAATGCTGGAGACCGGCCTCTTCGACGCCTACGGGGTCGAGACCATCGGCGTCGCCGGCCATCCCGAGGGCAGCCCCGACATCGCGCCGGCCGCGCTGCAGGAGGCGCTGGCCTGGAAGAACGCCTTTGCGGCGCGCAGCGATGCCAGCCTCTACATCGCAACCCAGTTCTGCTTCGAGGCCGCGCCGATCATCGCTTGGGACAAAGCGATCCAGGCCGCCGGCAACAGCCTGCCGATCCACATCGGCGTGCCGGGCCTTGCCACCATCAAGACGCTGATCAATCACGCCAAGGCCTGCGGCGTCGGACCCTCGATGCGCTTCCTCACCAAACAGGCACGCAACGTCGCCAAGCTGATGACGGTGAACGCTCCCGACAAGCTGGTGCTGGATCTTGCGCGCTACAAGGCCATGGACCCGGACTGCGGCATCGCCCGGGTGCACATGTATCCCCTGGGCGGGCTGCGGCGGTCGGCTGCCTGGAGCTATGCCGTCGCGGACGGGGAATTGGAGTTGAAGCCGAAAGACAAGGGTTTCAACATAACCCGGATCATCGATTAGCTCCGCGGGCGCCTCAAATCGCGGCGGTCCTGCGCGAAATGGCCAGTCTCGGTCGCCCCTGCGCCAGCGCCCGGCTGCGTTAGAGGGACTAAATCCCGGCGTCTTTCGGGTTCCAGCGATTTCGATCGTCAGGGAACGGACCGTGGCCTGCGGAGAGCCCTATGACGGGGGCTTTCGGGGGGGTCCGGTGAAACAGGAGTAAGGGCAGCATGGCACAGACGGTTGTAAGCTCGGCAACCAAGGAAGTGGTGATCGGTTTCGACCGCCCCTTCTGCATCATCGGCGAGCGCATCAATCCCACCGGCCGCAAGCTGCTGGCCGCGGAAATGGCCGCCGGCGACTTCAGCCGGGTGGAAGCGGACTGTCTGGCCCAGGTCGCCGCTGGCGCCCACATGCTCGACGTCAATGCCGGCATCCCGCTGGCGGACGAGCCGGCGATCCTGGCCGAGACAGTTAAGCTGGTCCAGTCGCTCACCGACCTGCCGCTCTCCATCGACTCCTCTATCGTCGAGGCGCTGGAAGCGGGCCTTAGCGTCTATCAGGGCAAAGCCTTGGTAAACTCGGTGACCGGCGAAGACGAGCAGATGGAACGCGTGCTGCCGCTGGTGAAGAAGCACGGCGCCGCCGTCGTGGCAATTTCCAACGACGAGACCGGGATCTCCGAGGACCCGGACGTACGCTTTGCCGTTGCCAAAAAGATCGTCGAGCGTGCCGCCGACTATGGCATTCCCGCTGCCGACGTGGTGGTCGACCCCCTGGTCATGCCCATCGGCGCCATGGGCACTGCCGGGCGGCAAGCCTTCGCCATCGTTCGCAAGTTGCGCGAGGAGCTGGGCGTCAACACCACTTGCGGCGCTTCCAATATCTCTTTCGGTCTGCCCAATCGCCACGCCCTGAACGCCGTGTTCCTGGCCATGGCCGCCGGCGCCGGCATGACCTCGGCGATCATGAATCCGCTGCACCAGGAAGAGTTGACGGGTATCATGGCCGCTGACGTTCTGAACGGCCATGACAAGGACTGCCGTGCCTGGATCAAGAAGTTCCGTGAGCCTGCCGCTGAAGGCACGGGTGGCGAAGCCGCTGGCCGGCGCGGCGAGCGGCGGCGGCGTAGAGGCTAAGTCGCCCGGAACCAACTGCGGGGAATCAAACCGCCGGGAACAGGACGCCCGTGATTGAGAAAGCCCTCGTTGTCTTCACGCCCTCTGGAAAGCGCGGACGCTTTCCAGTAGGCACGCCGCTGCTGAAGGCAGCCCAGAGCCTGGGTGTGGACATCGACTCGGTCTGCGGCGGCCGCGGGCTCTGCGGCCGCTGCCAGGTAACCGTCGGGTCCGGCGAATTCGCCAAGCACGGCATCACCAGCCGCGAGGAACACGTCAGCGCAAGGCGGGCCACCGAAGAGCGCTACGCCGCCAAGAAGGGCATGGCCGAGGGGCGCCGCCTCTCCTGCCAGGCGGTGCTCCTGAAGGACGTCGTCATCGACGTCCCCGCCGACAGCCAGGTTCACAAACAGGTCGTGCGCAAGCGCGCGGAGGTCCGGGACATCGAGCTCGACCCGGCCATCCGCCTTCACTACGTCGTGGTCCAGGAACCCGACATGCACAATCCGACCGGCGACCTCGAGCGCCTGCTCGCAGCCCTGGAGGACCAGTGGAGCCTCACCGGGCTGGAAGCCGATCTGCGCATTCTGCAGAACCTGCAGCAGACCCTGAGGGCCGGCAACTGGCAGGTCACCGTTGCGGTCCACCGCGGACAGGTCATCACGGCGATCTGGCCGGGCTTCCACGACCGCCCCTTCGGCCTCGCCGTCGATGTCGGCTCCACCACCATCGCCGCCCATCTCTGCAACCTTTCGACCGGCGAGGTGGTCGCTTCCTCCGGCATCATGAATCCCCAGATCCGCTTTGGGGAAGATCTCATGAGCCGGGTCTCCTACGTCATGATGAACCCCGGCGGCGAGGAGGAGATGACCGCCGCGGCGCGCCAGGCGATCAACGACCTGACCGACGCGGTCTGCGCCGAGGGGAAAGTCGAGCGCGAGGAGATCCTCAACGCCACCTTCGTCGGCAACCCGGTGATGCACCACCTGCTGCTGGGGATCGACCCGACGGAACTGGGCGGCGCGCCCTTTGCGCTGGCCGCCAACTCCGGCATCACCCTCTGGGCCAGCCAGCTCGACCTGCGCTTCCACCCGGACGCCCGGGCCTACGTGCTGCCCTGCATCGCCGGCCATGTCGGCGCCGACACCGCCGGTGTCATCCTCTCCGAGACGCCGCATCTGACCGACAAGATAACCCTGGTGGTCGACGTCGGCACCAATGCCGAGATCGTGCTGGGCAACCGCGACCGGCTGCTCGCCTGCTCTTCGCCCACCGGACCGGCCTTCGAGGGCGCGCAGATCTCCTGCGGCCAGCGCGCCGCACCGGGCGCCATCGAGCGGGTGCGCATCGACCCCGAAAGCCTGGAGCCACGCTTCAAGGTGATCGGCTGCGATCTCTGGTCGGATGAAGAAGGTTTTGCCGAGGCCACCGCCAAGAGCGGCGTCACCGGGATCTGCGGCTCCGGCATCATCGAGGTCCTGGCCGAGATGTTCCTGGCCGGCGTGCTGACGCGCGACGGCACCATCGACGGCACCCAGGCGGCCCGCAGCCCGCGCATCCAGCCGGACGGGCGCACCTTCTCCTACCTCGTGCACGAGGGGACACCGGAAATCCGCATCGTCCAGAACGATGTCCGCGCGATCCAACTGGGCAAGGCGGCCCTCTATGCCGGCATCCGCCTGCTCATGGACCGCCTGGGCATCGACGCGGTCGAGCAGATCATGCTGGCCGGCGCCTTCGGCAGCCACATCGACACCAAGTACGCCATGGTGCTGGGGATGATCCCCGACTGCCCGCTGGAGAACGTCTACTCTGCCGGCAACGCGGCGGGGACCGGGGCGCGCATCGCCCTCCTGAACCAGCAGGCGCGCGACGACATCGAAGACGTCATCCGCCGGGTCGAGAAGATCGAGACTGCGGTCGAGCCGAACTTCCAGGCGCACTTCGTCGAGGCCATGGGCCTGCCCCACTCCTCCGCCGCCTTCCCCAACCTCTCCGCCGCTGTGAAGCTACCGGTCGTGACCGCGCCGGCAGCCGCCAACGACGCGGCCCCAGGCGGTGAACGGCGCCGCCGCCGGCGACGCCCGGCCTAAACAGGCGCTTACGGCCAGCCTCGCAGCTCTCCGGCATCCTTCGAGACAGCCCTTCGGGCCTCCTCAGGATGAGGCATGCACGCAGGGAATTGACCTCACGCCGAGGAGCGGAGCGTCTCGAAGTGCGCGGCCAAGAGGGGAGTAAGCTTACTGCGCGGCGCGCGACTGTTCCTCTTCCGGCTGCAGCGGCAGCCCCCGTTCCTTGCGCGGTGTGCGCCCGAAGAAGTCGCGGTAGCACTTCGAGAAGTGGGAGGCAGAGACAAAGCCGCAGGCCAGCGCCACGTCGATCACCGACATGTTGGTCTGCAGCAGCAGAAGCCGGGCCTTGTTCAGCCTGAGCTCCAGGTAGTAGCGCGCCGGCGAACGGTTCAGATATTTGCGGAACAGGCGCTCAAGCTGACGGGTCGAGAGGTCGGCCTCCCGCGCCAGTTCACTGCGGGTCAGCGGCTCTTCCAGGTTCTGCTCCATCAGCGCGATGACCGAAAGCAGCTTGGGATGGCGCACCCCCAGACGCGCCGGCAGCGAGATGCGCTGGCGGTCGTGGTGGTCGCGGATGCGCTCGTGCATGAACTGATCGGCGACGCTGGCGGCCAGTTCGTGGCCGTGCTGACGGGCAATGACGTTCAGCATCATGTCGATCGCAGCGGTGCCGCCGGAGCAGGTGAAGCGATTGCGGTCGATCTCGAAAAGCTCGGTTGTCACCTCGATCTCCGGGAACTCCTCGCAGAAGCCGGCCAGGTTCTCCCAGTGGATGGTGCAGCGGAAGCCTTCCAGCAGCCCGGCCTGCGCCAGGATGTAGCTGCCGGTGCAGATGGCGCCGACATCCACGCCGCGGCGGTCCATCTTGCGCAGCCAGGCCTGCAAGGCCTTGTCCTGATGCAGATGAACGTCCAGCCCGCCGCAGATGATGATCGTGCCGCAGGCCTCCGCCTGCGTCAGATCGCCGGCCACGTTCAGGGTGATCCCGTTGGACCCCGTCACCGGCTGGCCGTCGGGCGAGACCAGCAGGCGCCGGTAAAGCTCCTGCCCGCTCAGCCGGTTGGCGAGGCGGAAGGATTCCACCAGCCCGGTGAAGGGCAGGAAGGAGAAGCGCGGCACCAGCACCAGGGCGATCTGCTGGGGCAGTTCTCTTGGAACGTTACCGAACATAGGGCGCGCAGCATCCTCTGCATTAGAGACCACGGATAACGGGGAACTTTGGCATAACTGCCGGTGTCGCGAACAGAGAATTTTCCGCCGGGCAGCGGCAAGCCCGGGGACCGCCGATCGAGTGCCCTGGCGGCTCGCAGGGAGCCCGGATTTCCGCCGCTGGGGCAGGCTGCCGTTGCCAAGGCGGGGGCCGGATGCCAGCATGGACAGAGGGCTGCTGCGCGTGGGGCGCAAAGCCCGGTCAGCAAGGACTCGGTCGATAAGGCCGAGCCGAGAAGACCAGGCCAGGGGAATTCGGTTAACAGGGAAGCCAGCCGCGGATGAAATCGCGTTACTCCGTCTTCAGTCTGCTGCGCAATGCCGCCTCCTACCACGAGAACTGGCCGCAGGCCTGGCGCAGCGCCGAGCCCAAGCAGCGCTACGACGTGGTGATCGTCGGCGGCGGCGGCCATGGGCTGGCGACCGCCTACTACCTGGCCAAGAACCACGGGATCACCAACGTCGCGGTCGTCGAGCGCGGCTGGCTGGGCGGCGGCAACACCGGGCGCAACACCACCATCGTGCGGTCCAACTATCTCTGGGACCAGTCGGCGGCGCTCTACGAGCATGCGCTGAAGCTCTGGGAGGGGCTCTCCCAGGACCTCAACTACAACGTCATGTTCTCCCAGCGCGGGGTCCTGAACCTGGCCCACAACCAGCACGACCTGCGGGAGGTTTCGCGCCGGGTTAACGCCAACCGGCTGAACGGCATCGACTCCGAAATCCTCAGCGCCGCCGAGGTCAAGGAGATGGTACCGATCATCGACCTCCGCGCCGGCGGCCGCTATCCGGTCCTGGGGGCCAGCCTGCAGCGCCGCGGCGGCACTGCCCGTCATGACGCGGTCGCCTGGGGCTACGCCCGCGCCGCCGACGCACTGGGCGTCGACATCATCCAGGAGTGCCCGGTCAACGGCTTCCGCATCGAGGGCGGCCGGGTCACCGGCGTGGAAACCGGCAAGGGGCTGATCGAGGCGGGCAAGGTCGGCGTCGTCACCGCCGGCCATTCCAGCGTGATGGCCGACATGGCCGGCTTCCGCCTGCCGGTGCAGTCGCTGCCGCTGCAGGCCCTGGTCTCCGAGCCGGTGAAGCCGGTCATCGACACCGTGGTCATGTCCGGCGCCGTGCATGCCTATATCAGCCAGTCCGACAAGGGCGAGCTGGTGATCGGCGCCGGCGTCGACAGCTACATCGGCTACGGCCAGCGTGGCAGCCTGCCGGTCACCGAGGAGACCCTGGCCGCCATCTGCGAGCTCTTCCCGCTGTTCCGGCGCATGCGCATGCTGCGCCAGTGGGGCGGCATCGTCGATGTCTGCCCGGACGCCAGCCCGATCCTCTCCAAGACGCCGGTGGAAGGCCTCTACTTCAACTGCGGCTGGGGCACCGGCGGCTTCAAGGCGACGCCGGGCTCCGGCTGGGTCTTCGCCCACACCATCGCCCGCGACGAACCGCACGACCTGAACGCGGCCTTCAGCCTCGACCGCTTCCGCAGCGGCTTCCTGATCGACGAGCACGGCGCCGCAGCCGTGGCCCACTGAAAGGCATCTCCCGGCCATGCTGCTGATCCCCTGCCCCTACTGCGGACTGCGTTCGGAGACCGAGTTCTCCAACGGCGGAGAGGCGCATATTGTGCGGCCCGAAAACCCGGAGGCCTTGAGCGACGCGGAGTGGGCCGAGTTCGTCTTTCTGCGCGACAACCCCAAAGGCGTGCTGCTGGAGCGCTGGAACCACGCCCAGGGCTGCCGCCGCTGGTTTAACGTCGCCCGCGACACCGTGACCTACGAAATCCTGGCGGTCTATCCCATGGGTGCGGCCCCGCCCGCACTCGACCGCCGGCGCGTCGTCTGAGGGAGGAAGAGAGACCTTGTCCGGACGCATGCGCCTGCCTCACGGCGGTCAGGTCGACCACAACAAGCCGCTGCGCTTCACCTTCAACGGCAAGAGCTACCAGGGCCTGGCCGGGGACAGCCTGGCCTCGGCGCTCCTGGCCAACGGCGTCCACCTGGTGGGCCGAAGCTTCAAGTACCACCGCCCGCGCGGCATCGTCACCGCCGGCCCGGAGGAGCCCAACGCCCTGGTCCAGGTCGGCGAGGACCCGCGCACCGATCCCAACATGAAAGCGACCCAGGTGGAACTGGTGGAGGGCCTCAGCGCCAAGTCCCAGAACGCCTGGCCCTCGGTGGAGTTCGACATCGGGGCCGTCAACAGCCTGGGCGCGCGGCTGATCCCGGCCGGCTTCTACTACAAGACCTTCATGTGGCCGGCGAGCGCCTGGAAAGCCTATGAGCATTTCATCCGCCGGGCAGCCGGGCTGGGCACCGCCCCCAGCGGGCGCGACCCGGACCGCTACGACAAGACCTTCGCCCACTGCGACGTCCTGGTGGTGGGCGCCGGCCCGGCCGGACTGGCCGCGGCCCTGACCGCCGGGCGTAGCGGCGCGCGCGTCATCCTCATCGAGCAGGACGCCATACTGGGCGGCGCGCTCCTGAGCGCCAGCGCGGAGACGATCGACGACCGCCCGGCGCTGGACTGGGTGCGCGATGCCCAGACCGAACTGGCGGCCATGCCCGAGGTGCGCATTCTCACCCGCAGCGTCGTCTACGGTGCCTTCGATCACGGCTTCTACGGCGTCATGGAGAACGTCACCGACCATCTGCCCGAGGCGCCCGCCCACCTGCCGCGCCATCGGCTCTGGAAGCTGCGCGCCAAACAGGCGGTCTTCTGCACAGGCGCTATCGAGCGGCCTATGGTCTTCGCCGACAACGACCGCCCGGGGATCATGACCGCCTCGGCGGTGCAGAGCTATCTGAACCGCTACGCCGTCAAGCCGGGCCGGCGCGCCGTGGTCTTCACCAACAACGACAGCGGCTACGGCGCAGCCCTGGACCTGACCGCCGCCGGCGTCGAGGTCGCCGCCGTGGTCGATCTGCGCGCCGCCCCCGGCGGGCCGCTCACCGAGCGGGCGGAGGCCGCTGGCCTGCGCATCCTGGCCGACCACGCCATCATCGGCACCGAAGGCAAGAAGCGGATCACCAAGGTGCGCGTCGCCGAGCTGAGCGCTGAGGGCGACGCCGTGGTCGGCGCGGTGGAGGAGATCGACTGCGACCTCCTGGCCGTCTCCGGCGGCTGGAGCCCGACGGTCCATCTCTTCTGCCATGCCAAAGGCCAGCTCGTCTGGGATGCCGAGCAGGCCTGCTTCGTGCCGGGCACGGCCCAACAGCCGGGCCAGCGTGCCGCCGGGGCGGCCAACGGCGGTTTCGGCCTGGCCACCTGCCTGACCGAAGGCGCCGCAGCAGGGGCGGCCGCAGCCGGGGACGCTGGGTTCACCGCAAGTGCTACGGTGACAGCCAGCGCCGAGGACAGAGGCTGCCTGCCGGGACGCTGGCTCTGGCTGGTCCCCTCGGACAAGCCTCTGGGCAAGAAGGTCAAGCACTTCGTCGATCAGCAGAACGACGTCACCGCCGCCGACCTGAAGCTGGCGCTGCGCGAGGGCTACCGATCCATCGAGCACGTCAAGCGCTACACCACCACCGGCATGGCCACCGACCAGGGCAAGCTCGGCAACGTGAACGCCATCGGCATCGTCGCCGACGATTTCGGCCGCCCGCTGCCGGAGGTCGGGGTCACCACTTTCCGCCCGCCCTATACGCCGGTGAGCTTCGGCATCTTCGCCGGGCGCGACGTCGACGACCTGCTTGACCCGATCCGCCGCACGCCGATGCATGCCTGGCACGAGCGCAACGGCGCCCTCTTCGAGGACGTCGGCCAGTGGCGCCGGCCCTGGTACTACCCGCAGTTCGGCGAAGACATCCATGCTGCGGTGAACCGCGAGGTCAAGGCGGTGCGCGAGTCCCTCGGCGTGCTGGGCGCCTCGACCCTCGGCAAGATCGACATCCAGGGGCCGGTCGCCGCCGAGTTCCTCAACCGTGTCTACACCAACGCCTGGTAGAAGCTCGACGCCGGGCGCTGCCGCTACGGCCTGATGCTGGGCGAGGACGGCATGGTAATGGACGACGGCGTCACCACGCGCCTCGGCGAAAACCACTTCCTGATGACCACCACCACCGGCAACGCCGCCCCGGTGCTGGCCCATCTGGAGGACTACCTGCAGACCGAGTGGCCGGACCTGAAGGTCTTTTTGACCTCGGTGACCGAGCAGTTCGCCACGATTACGCTGTCGGGACCCAACGCCCGCCGCCTGCTGGCCGAGTTGAGCGACGCCGAGCTCTCGGGCAACGCCCTGCCCCACATGGGCTACACAGCGGCGCGGGTGGCCGGTGCCCCGGCGCGCATTTTCCGCATCTCCTTCACCGGCGAACTGTCCTACGAGATCAACGTGCCCGCCTCCTTCGGCATGGCGGTCTGGCAGACGGTGATGACGGCGGGCGAACGCTACGGCATCACCCCCTACGGCACCGAAGCCATGCACGTGCTGCGCGCCGAGAAGGGCTACATCATCGTCGGCCAGGAGACCGACGGTTCGGTCACGCCGCTCGACCTCGACATGGGCTGGATCGTCTCCAAGACCAAGGATTTCGTCGGCAAGCGCTCCCTCACGCGCGAGGACATGGCAAAGCCGGACCGCAAACAGCTCGTCGGCATCCTCACCGCGGACCCCGACGAAGTGCTGCCGGAGGGCGCGCAGCTCGTGGATACGGTACAGGCGCAGCCGCCCATGGCCATGCTGGGCCATGTCACCTCCAGCTACTACAGCCCCAATTGCGGGCGCTCCATCGCCATGGCCCTGGTCAAGGGCGGCCTCGCGCGCAAGGGGGAGACGCTCTACGCACCTCTGGTGGGCGGCAGGGTGGTGCCCTGCGTGGTGGCCGAGAGCCCGGTGTTCTTCGATCCGGAAGGGGAGCGGATGCGTGGTTGAGAGCTATCTCAGACAGAGCGCACTGGCGCACCTCGGCCTCGAAGCCCGCGACCAGAGCGGCCAGGAGGGCGCACAGGTGCGCCTTCAGGAAAAGGTGCTGCCGGCGGCGGTGAACCTGCGCGGCGATCCCTCGGACGAAGGTTTCCTGGCCGCCACCCATCAGGCGCTGGGAGTCGCACTGCCCCTGGAGCCGAACCGCGTGGAGAGCAGCGAGCGGATCGCCGTGCTCTGGCTGGGGCCGAACGAGTGGCTCGCGGTCAGCCACGACGACGAGCCGACGGCGGAGAGCCGCCTTGCCGAGCGCCTGCGCGAGGCCCTCGCAGACTCCCACGCCGCGGTGACCGAGGTGGGCGAAAGTCTCGCCTGCATCCACATCGCCGGCCCGCGCGCCGCCGACGTCATCGCCAAGGGCTGCCCCCTGGACCTGCACCCGGGCGCCTTCACCGCCGGGCACTGTGCCCAGAGCCACATCGCAAAGACGGCCGTCACCCTGCACCAGGTGGACGATGCGGGTGCGGCGGCGGGGCCCGGCTACGACCTTTACACCCGCCGCTCCTTCTCCGACTATCTCTGGCGCTGGCTGAGCGATGCCGCGCGGGAGTACCTCGGGGCATAGCCTTCGCGCGCCGCGGTCTTCGAAAGAGGCTTCGGTCCGCCATCTCCTCAAAAAAAGACCAATGCCCGGCTGTCGGGAATTGGCGACACGCTTCGTCCAGGAACTGTCAGGCCGCTGGAAGCGGCGGCCGCAACCCGAGACGGAGGACAGCATGCGTGTCTTGTACGAATGGCCGCCCACCCGCTCCCAAAGGGCGCGCTGGGTGCTGGAGGAACTTGGCCTCGACTACGAAAGCCATCCGGTCAAGCTGATGGAGGGCGAGCAGAACGGTGAGGCCTACCGCGCCATCCATCCCCTGGGCGTGGTTCCCGCCCTGAAGACGGACGGCTACACCATGTTCGAGTCGGTGGCGGTCGTACTGCAGTTGATCGACGAGCACCCGGAGAAGAACCTCGCGCCGCCGCCCGGAAGCCCGGAGCGCGCGCTCTACTATCAATGGTGCACCTTCGCCTGCGCCGAGATGGACCCGGCACTGATGGCCTACTTCGACAATGCGCTCAGACCGCTGGAGGCCATGCGGCCGCCGGGCCGCCGGCACAACGCGGAGTTTGCCGACTATGGCCGGCGCGACTTCGCGCTGCGCGCCGAAGCACTGTCAAACGCGCTGAGCGGGCGCGACTACCTGCTCGGCTCCGCGTTCACCGGCGCCGACATCCTGATCGGCCATAGCTGCTTCATGGCCAAGCACCTGGACCTGATCGGCGATTACCCCATCCTGCAGGCCTATCACGGGCGCCTGAAGCAACGCCCGGCCTACCAGCGTACCTACGAAGGCTGAACAAGGGCGCATTGGGAGTAATCGGTGAATCTTTTTCTAGAGGGCTCAACGAACTTGGTCAGTTAACCCGGCCTCCCCTTTCGGCATAGGCTGCGCGCAACTTGCAACCAGGGGTAACCGACCGCGCCGCCGCCGTCGATTGGGGAGGTTGAGTTGTTTCAGGAACTGGATCTGGCCTGGAATGCCGGTCTGCTGGTTCACGCCGCCGCGCTGCTTCAGATTTTCGGCCTTCTCAATCGCAATCAATTGGTCCTGCGCGGCCTGGTGCTCGCCGGCAGCCTCATCTACACCGCCTACTACTATCTCTTTCCCATCGCCCCGCTTTGGGGCGCCATGTTCTGGAGCACCGGTTTGGCCGCGGCCAACCTGATCGGCATCGCCCGGGTGATCCTGGACCGAAGGCTCACCCACGGCATAGAACACGAAGACTGCTTCGTCGACATGCTGAAGGTTCTGACCCCCGGCGAATTCCGTCGGCTGATGCAGATGGCGGAGTGGCACACCACCACCAAGCCGACCCAGCTCACGGTCGAGGGCGAGGCCGTGCCCAGCCTCTACTTCGTCATCGACGGCGATGTCGAGATCTGTAAAGCAGGCCGTAGCTTCACGCTGCCAGGCGGCCTTTTCATCGGCGAGGTCTCCTTCCTGCTCGGCGGCACCGCGACCGCCAGCGTCTCCCTGCCGCCGGAGGCCAAGTACATCGAGTGGCCCAAGGCAGCGCTGCAGAAAGCCATCAACCGCACACCGTCGCTCGGCAGTTCCATGGAAAGACTGTTCAATCAGGAACTGGCCCGCAAGGTCGCCATCTCCTGGAGTTGATCTCTCTGCCGGGCTGCATTCGTCTGCCGGCGCTTCCCGTTGCCCAGTACGACCGAACGTTCCCGTTAAGTCCGGAACATTTAGTGAGGTAAGCGCCTAACTGTCTTGTGGCTGCAAGGCCGCTCTGATAACTTAGGCGTATGCCTAACCAAGAAGCTGCTCTCGACACCGTCTTCCGCGCCCTTGCCGACCCGACCCGGCGTGCGGTCATCCAGCGCCTGAACCGGGGGCCCGCTTCGGTGACCGAGCTGGCCGAACCCTTCGACATGGCCCTGCCGTCCTTCCTGCAGCACCTGAAGGTGCTGGAGGAGAGCGGGCTCGTGCGCTCCAAGAAGGTGGGGCGGGTCCGCACCTGCTCGGTGAAGCAAAGGGAGCTGGC
>NZ_JANQKD010000120.1 GCF_028281305.1 Pelagibius sp.
CGCGCACGGTGCGCAGCGCCGAGAGGGTGTTCTGCAGCGGGGCGAAGCGATAGGGCGCGGCATCCGGCGCCGGGCGCGCGCTGGGTACGAAGCGCGCGATGACGGAGGCAGCAATCGCGATGCCCAGCAGGCAGGCGACGACCCCTTCGATCAGGCCCTTGGCGGCCAGGAACCCGCCGAAGAGGGTGCCGCCGAGGATCGCAACGAAGGTCGAGGCCTCGACCAGCGCGTTGGCCTTGATCAGCCGGTCCTCGGGCAGGTGCTGCGGCAGGATCGCGTACTTCGCCGGGCTGAAGAAGGCCGACTGGCTGGCGTAGGCGAACATGGCCAGCAGCACCAGGGCGGAGTTGCCGGTGAAGAGCGCGGCGCCTGCGAGCAGCGCCAAGGGGATCTCCGCAAGCCTTGTGACCCGTACGATCGTCGCCTTGTCGCAGGCATCGGCCAGCCTGCCGGCGCTGCCGGAGAACAGCAGCAGCGGCACAACGTAGGCCGCGGTGCCGATCATCAGGGAGATGGCCGGCGGCGCGCCGAAGAGGGAGAGCCCCTGGAAAGCGACCAGGAAGGCAAAGGCGCTCTTCAGCAGGTTGTCGGTGAAAGCCCCGAAGGCCTGGACGCAGAACAGCGGCAGGAAATTGCGGCTCTGCAGAATCGACGCGACCATGACAGTTCCCCTGTTGCGTTGCTGCGGCGCCGGCCGCTGGCCGGAACCGCCGAACCCCCTGGGCCAAACGGTTAATTGAACATCGTTCATTTATTTAGGGTCGAAATGAACGATGTTCAATAAAAATCTTCCAGGCACGTCAATAACTTTAAGATATTGATTATATTGATATCTATAGAGCATTAGAAAATGCTGTTTCAAAGGCCAAGGGCTCGCGCGGGCAGCCGGAGCCCGCTGGATTGGTGGCCGGGGCTTGCTGTCGACCGACGAGCGGGTCGCCGAGACCCCGATGATCAAGGATGCCTGGAACCGTGGTCAGCCGTTGGAGATCCACGGTCTGATTTACGCCGTGAGCGACGGGCACCTGCGCAACCCCGGCTGCAGCCGGCCAGCAGAGCACAACGCCCGGAGCAGCATTCCCGGGAACGTTCTGGTTCATCAGTTTCCCGGCGCCTCTATTCAGACCGGTTGGCTGCCCCTTCTGTCATAGTGGAGAGTGGGGTCACACGAGCCACTTCGGCAGTGGGGTCTGGTTTCATCCCGGCGCCGCCTTCGCTTGCGCCATCCGTTTTTGCCAGATTCCGGCTGCAGCCCGCGCGTGGACTTGCGTGGTCCGGCCCCGGTTATGATGGCGGGGTTGCAGGAGGCGGGGTTGCAGGAGGCGGGGTTGCAGGAGAAGGACACAGCCAATGGAACAGTTTTTCGACCACAGTCGGATCACCGCTGAGCTTCAGGCCCTTGCCGACTGGTTTCTGCACGACGTGGCCAACTTCTGGTCGCTGCTCCAGGTGGTGGTCCTCCTGATCCTGTTTGGTATCGCCGCCATTCTCGGGCGCCGCCTGCGCCCGGTGGTGGCAGCATGGCTCGAGCGCACGGCCATTCCTCCGCGTTTTGCCGCGCAGGTGAGGTCGCTGCCTGCAGTCCTGACGCCGCTGATCTACCTGATCATGCTGTGGCTGGCCATCGGGATCATGCAGCAGAGCACTTGGCCGAGCCGCAGTTATCTGCTGAGTGTCGTTGCCAGCCTGCTGACGGCCTGGGTGGTCATCCGCCTTTTCACCACTTTCGTGCGCAATCCCGCGCTGGCAAAGACCCTCGCGGTCTGCGCCTGGACCATCGCGGCCCTCAACATCACCGAACTGCTCGATCCGACCGTTGCCCTGCTGGATTCACTTGCGATCGCCTTTGGCGAGTTGCGGGTTTCGTTGCTGACGGTCGTCAAGGGTGTGCTGACGCTGGCCGTCTTTCTTTGGGGCGCCGCGGCGCTGTCCCGCTTTCTGGAGAAGCGGATCAACCGTGTCTCCGACCTCACGCCCTCGGTGCAGGTTCTGCTCGGCAAGCTGCTGAAAATCACCCTGATCACCCTGGCGGTCGTCATCGCGCTCAACTCGGTCGGAATCGATCTGACGGCCCTGGCGCTGTTCTCCGGTGCTGTCGGTGTCGGCATCGGCTTTGGCCTCCAGAAGGTGGTCTCCAATCTGATCAGCGGCGTCATCCTGCTGCTCGACAAGTCGATCAAGCCGGGCGATGTCATTGAGCTGGGACCGACCTTCGGCTGGATTTCATCCCTGGGGGCGCGCTACGTCTCGGTCGTCACCCGCGACGGCAAGGAGTATCTGATCCCCAACGAGGATCTGATCACCCAGCACGTGGTGAACTGGTCCTTTACCGACGAACTCGTGCGCATGGAGATCACCTTCGGCGTTTCCTACGGCTGCGATCCGCACGAGGTTCGCCGGATTGCCCGTGAAGCCGCGGCAGCGCCGGAACGGGTGGCGCGGGACCAGCCGCCGGTCTGCCACCTGACGGGCTTCGGCGACAGCTCGCTGGACTTCGTGCTGCGCTTCTGGATCACCGATCCTCAGGACGGTGTGGCCAACATCAAGGGCCAGGTGCTTCTGGCGGTCTGGGATGCCTTCAAGCAGCACGGCATCGAGATCCCCTATCCGCACCGTCATATCATCATCAAGGACGCGGTCCCGCTGGAGACCCGGGCGCAGCCTGCCAGAACCTGATGCCGGAACCTGATGCCGGACCTGATGCCGGAACCGGTGCTGGAACCGATGCTGGACTGGGGCGATCCGGCGCGGGGCCGAGCGGCCCGGTGATCCTTTCCGCCGGCCTGCGCCTTCCTTAGGCCACCACCCGATTGCGGCCCTCTACTCTGCGGCCCTCTACTCTGCGGCGCGCGGGAGGTGCTCCCGTTCGCCGACCGGCATCGCAACGCCGCCGACCCGATGATGCAGGCCGCCTTCGGCGAAGTAGCCGGTCAGGCTGCGGTTGGCATGGGCCAGGCGGCGGGACAGCATGCGCTGCGCCATCTCTGCGACGAATTCCGCAAAGGCCGGATCGCCGGCCAGGTTGTCGAGCTCGTGGGGATCGTTCTCCAGGTCGAAGAGCAGGGGTGGCAGAGCGGCGAAGTGGACGTACTTCCAGCGCTCGGTCTGGTAGACCGCCAGATTGCAGGCGTCCATCTCGATGCCGAGCCGCTGTTCCACGCTCGGGTCCAGCACGTCGCGGAAGTCGAATTCGTAGAGCACGCCGTCACGCCAGCGCTCCGGCTGCTCGCCTGCGCAGAACGGCAGCAGGGAACGGCCGTCGCATTGCCGCGGAACGGGCTGACCCAGCCACTCGAGGATCGTCGGCATCACGTCGACGGACTCGGTGAAGGCCTCCACCACTGCGCCGCGCTGGGCCGGATCGCCCGCCGGATCGCAGACGATCAGCGGAATGTGATAGCTCTCGCGGAAGTATCCCGTCTTGCCGAGCAGGTGGTGATCGCCGAGCTGCTCACCGTGATCGCAGGTGAAGACGATCAGGGTGTTGTCGATCTCGCCGCTCTCTTCCAGTTCGTCCAGGACGCGGCCGATGTTGTGATCGGCCTCGGTGATCAGGCCGTAGTAGTGGGCGCGGACCTGGCGGATCTCGCTTTCGTCCAGCGCGGCAGCGGGCCCTTCTCTGTTCTGCATGAACTTCTTCTGATTGATCCGGTCCAACAGCATGCGCAGAAGCGGATGCTGCTGCGCCTCTGCGGCGCGGTCGCCGGCGCGGACCGGTCCGTCCAGCGCCGCCGCGTCATAGAGTTTCAAGTACTCTTCGGAGGCGCAGAAGGGCGGGTGCGGCCGATAGAGGCCGTAGTGGAGAAACCAGGGGCGGCCGCGGGCATGGCGCAGATAGTCGAGCGCACCATCGGTCATCCAGGCGGTGTCGCTGTGCTGGCTCATGATGAGGGAGGGCAGGTCGAGGCGGCCCTCCACGGACTCGGCGCGCAGCTCCGGGCTCCAGAGGTCTTCCTGGTTCTCCGGAACCGCATAGCCCAGCTGCCGCAGCCAGGAGAAGTAGGGGTCCTTGTTGGGCGTCAGCGAGCGCAGGACGCGCCAGTCGTCCATCAGGTCGCCGTTGGACCGGTAGCGCGGATCGGTGGCGGCGGTGAAGCGCGGGTCCGGGGTCGTCGTGGTGTAACCGGTCAGGGCCGGGTCGTAGCCTGCCCGGCGCAGTTCGCGGGGCAGGGTGGTCAGCATGGCATCCAGCGGCGCACCGTTGCGCACCACCCGGTGGGTCATCAGGTAGGTGCCGGTCAGCAGCGAAGCCCGCGCCGGGCCGCAGGGCACGCCCTGGCAGTAGTGATTGCGGAAGGTGGTGCCGCGGGCCGCCAGGCGGCTGATGTTGGGAGTCTTCACATGGGGATGGCCCAGATGGGCCAGGGTATCCCCGCGCCACTGATCCACGACAATCAAAAGAACAGACTTGCCCATCACAGAAACGACTCCCCTTGGCGAAAACAAAGACAAAGATACAAGAGTAACGCCGATCGGCGGCCGTTTTGTGACAGCTCTGCGGCGTCAGGGCGTGTGTCCGGGCCTTGTACCGTGTCTTTTCTCAGCCGCCTCGGCCGGCAAGGTCAGCCGCGCAAGCAACCCGCCCTCCGGCCGGTTCTCCAGAACCAGATCCCCTCCGTGAGCGTGGGCGATGGAACGGGCGATGGCAAGACCCAGCCCGACCCCGCCGGTCTCCTGGCTGCGCGATCCTTCGATCCGAAAGAAGGGGTCGAAGACCTGCTCCAGGTGTTCGGCTGGGATACCGGGCCCCTCGTCCTCAATCGTGATGAACAGAGCCTGGTCTTCGCGGATCAGCGAGACACGGGCCGCACCGGCATAGCGCAGCGCATTGCCGATGAGGTTGTGCAGCAGGCGCTTCAGGGCGGTGGGGCGGCAGCCATAGCTGAGCGTGCCCTCAATGCCCGCGGTCTGGAACGTGACCTTCTCGCCCTGGTCGGCCAGATCATCGATCTGGCTCTGGATCAGGGCGACCAGGTCGACGCGCCGCGTGGCCTCCGCCGTGGCTTCGTCGCGGGCAAAGCCGATGACGGCTTCGATCATGCCGCTCATCTCTTCCAGGGTTTCCAGGATCTTCTGGCGGGTTTCCGCGTCCTCCACGAACTCGGCGCGCAGCCGCAGCGCGGTGATGGGCGTGCGCAGGTCGTGGCTGATGGCGGCCAGCATGCGCGTGCGGTCCCGGACGAAACGGGTCAGCCTCTGCTGCATGGCGTTGAAGGCCCGTGTGGTGCGGCGCACGTCCGCCGGTCCGGTCTCGGCCAAAGGTTCCAGGGTCTCACCGCGGCCCAGGCGTTCGGCGGCGCCGGAAAGCGCGCGCAGCGGCCGCGTGATGCGCCTGACGGAAAAGATGACGATGGCCAGAATGGCGAGAGCCATGATGCCCATGGAAAGCAGGGGGAACCAGGTCCAGCCCCGGGGCGGCTGCGGCAAGGCGGTCTCCGCATTCAGCCAGCGCCCATCGGTCAAAGGCACCGAAGCCAGGAAGCTGACGGGCAGATTGAGACGCCGAACATGGCGGTGATGATCGTCGTCGTCTTCCTCATCATCCTCATAGTCGCCTGAAGCCCGCCGGATGTCGTCGTTGCGGCTCCAGCGGCGGTGTTCCTGCCAGTTCCGCAGCGACCAGGGCTCGCGGGCGACCAGGCGCACCCGGGCGTCGCGTCCGTCGCCGATGAGATCGCCCATGCGTTGGGCAAGGCGCCGTTCCATCCGGCCGCCGGGGCCCGGCGCCACGGTGCTCTCCGTCGAGACGCTGTAGAAGAGCCGGCGCGAGGAGGCCGCGGCGAGAAGTCCGTCATGCAGATGCGGCGGCGTCTGCTCCAGCAGCCGCACGAGAACGGCAGTGCGCGCCAGCACCTGATCGCGGCTGGCGGCGCGCAGGGCGAAGTGACGCTCGTCGGCGAGGATCAGCAGGGTCGCCACCTGCGACAGAACCAGGGCGATCAGCAGCAGCGCAATGAGCTGCCCGGCCAGGCTGCGCGGGATGAGGCGCACTAGCTTCCCTCCCCCACTGAGGCGGCGAAGAGATAGCCGCCGCCCCAGACCGTCTTGATCAGCCGCGGCTGCTTCGGGTCGGCCTCGATCTTCCTGCGCAGGCGGCTGACCTGGTTGTCGATGCTGCGGTCGAAGACCTGCGCCGCCCGGCCGCTGGTCAGATCGAGCAGCTGTTCGCGCGACAGCACCACGCCCGGGCGCTTCAGGAACGCGGAGAGCAGGTTGAATTCCGCCGTGCTGAGGGGCACCGCGAGGCCGTCCTCAGCGAGCAGTTCGCGCCGTTCCGGATCCAGCAGCCAGCGGTCGAAGCGCAGGCGCCCCTCCGGCAGGCGGTCGCGCGCCTGGGGCACGGCGTTGCTGCGCCGGAGCACGGCCTTGATGCGCGCCAGAAGCTCGCGCGGATTGAACGGTTTGGTGACGTAGTCGTCGGCGCCGATCTCAAGGCCCACCACCCGGTCCATCTCCTCGGTCATGGCGGTCACCAGGATCACCGGTACCGTGGAGGTGGCGCGCAGGTCGCGGCAGAGCGCCAGGCCGTCCTCCCCCGGCATCATGATGTCCAGAACCACCAGGTCGATGGCCGCGGCCCTCATCAGGCGCCGGGCCATGGCAGCGTTTTCGGCCAGGCTCACCCGCAGCCCGTTCTTGGCCAGGTACTTGCCCAGAAGGTCGCGGATGTCGCGGTGGTCGTCGACCACCAGGATGTGCGGTGTTGGCTCCATCGGTCCTGATCAATGCCCGGGTTTGCAACAGTTTCACGAATACCTATAGGGCGGCACGGCGCCGGGGGCCCGGAAAAAGTGTAACGAAGTGTGTCAACGACCGCTTCTGACACCGCTTGCGACAGAGAGGCCGCGGGGCTGGCGAACTTTTGCGACATCCGGGGCTTATCTAGAGAGCAGCCCAATGATCCCGAAAGACCAGAAGTGAGGATGTTCTCGATGAAAAAGGCTACCAAAATCGCCGTTGCCAGTGCTGTTGTTCTTTCCCTCGGCGCCGCCGGTGTCGTTGCCAAGGCCTCCGACGGCTGGCGCGGCCACGGTGGCCCCGCCCAGTTCAGTCAGCAGGCCTACGGCGGCGGGCACGGCTTCAGCGGGCATGGCCGTCGCGGCGGCATGCGCATGATGCTGAATTACTTCGACGGCAACAACGATGGCGCCGTCAGCCGTGCCGAGATCGAGCAGGTGCGCGACAACAGCTTCGCCACCTTCGATACCGACAACGATCAGGCGCTGAGCCTGGCGGAGTTCGAAGGCCTCTGGCTCGACTTCATGCGCGAGCGCATGGTTGACGGCTTTCAGCGGTTCGACGCCGACGGCGACGGGCAGATCACCCTGGCCGAGGTGAACCGGCCGTTGGACAGAGCCATGCAGAGGATGGACCGCAACGAGGACGGGGTCATCGACCGCTCCGACTTCAAGCGCGGCCGCTGGCAGGATGACGACGACCACGACGAAGACGATCGTTCGTAAGGCGGAAGGACCGGTCTCAAGGCGCCCGGGGGCTGCCCCCCTCTCCCCATGAGCTCTCTGGCGCCAGACGCCACGCTGTTTCCCCTTAGACAGCGTGGCGTCACCGCCGTCGCGCGGTTCCTTTGCTTTCCGGTCTCAGGTCTCCCCCTGGTACATGGCCGGCAGGTCGACGGTGGCGCGCTCGCCGAGGTGGTCGAAGTTCTCTTCCAGCCAGGCATCGGCGCGGCGGTAGCCGATCTCGAAAAGGTGCTGCAGAAAGACCCACTCCGCATTCAGTTTGCTGGACGCGCCGAGCGGTTTGATTTCGTCTTCGCCCTCGATTCGGTGCACGAGGACATGCTTGTAGTCCGCCGGGTCCAGCTTGCCCTCGTCCAGCAGGCGCGAGACGAAGTTGATGGCGCGGAACTCCCGCAGCAGGCTGGAATTGAAGGTGATTTCGTTCACGCGGTTGAGGATCTCCCGGGCCGAGCGGGGCGCCCCCTTGCGCATCACCGGGTTGAGCTGAACGATGACGACATCGCTGGAAAGACAATTGTTGAAGAAGGGGAAGAGCACCGGATTGCCCATGTAGCCGCCGTCCCAGTAGGGCACACCGTCGATCTCCACCGCCTGGAACAGGAAGGGCAGGCAGGCCGAGGCCATGACCATGTCCGCGGTCAGCTGCTTGCGGTCGAACACCTTGACCCGCCCGGTCTCCACATTGGTGGCGGAGATGAAGATCTTCATGCGATCGCAGCTCCGCACCCGCGCGAAGTCCACCGTCTCGTCGATCAGATCCTGCAGGGGATTGAGGTTGAGGGGGTTCAGTTCATAGGGCGATGCCAGGCGGCCCAGCAGGTCGAAGAACAGGTAGCTGGGCGAGGTGTCGAGGCTCCAGTTGCCCATGAAGACGTCGACCGGATTGCGCTGGATCGGGCTTGAACGTCCGGCATCGCTGACCGCTTTCCAGAAACGGCGCAGACAGCGGCGCGCACCCTCAGGCCCACCCTCCATAATGCCGTCGGCAACCACGGCGGCATTCATGGCGCCGGCGCTGGTACCGGAAATCGCCTCGATCTGCAGGCGGTCGTCCTCCAGGACGCGGTCCAGAACGCCCCAGGTGAAGGCGCCGTGCGCGCCGCCACCCTGGAGCGCCAGATTGATGGAGCGCCGCCCTTTCCCGGCGGCGGCGTTCATTGCGCGGTCCAGCCGCCGTCCACCGGCAGGGCGGTGCCGGTGATCGACGCGGCAGCGTCCGTGCAGAGGAAGACCGCCAGGCCGCCGAGCTGCTCGGTGGTGACGAACTGCTTGGTCGGCTGCCCGCCGAGAATGACGTCCTTCACGACGGCCTCCTCGCTGATCCCCCGCGCCTTGGCGGTATCGGGAATCTGCTTTTCGACAAGGGGCGTCAGCACGTAGCCGGGGCAGATGGCGTTCACCGTGACACCGTGTTCGGCCGCCTCCAGCGCCACCGTCTTGGTGAGCCCCAGCATGCCGTGCTTGGCCGCGACGTAGGCCGACTTGAAGGGCGAGGCGACAAGCCCGTGAGCCGAGGCAAGGTTGATCACGCGACCCCAGCCCCGTGCTTTCATGTCGCCCAGGGTCAGGCGGATGGTGTGAAAGGCGCTGGTCAGGTTGATGGCCAGAATGGCGTCCCACTTGGCGGTCGGAAACTCCTCGATCGGCTGAACGTTCTGAATACCGGCGTTGTTCACGACCACGTCCACCTGACCGAAGGTGCTGACGGTCTCTTTCACCAGCGCCTCGATCTCCTCCGGCTTGGTCATGTCGGCACCGTTGTAGGCGACCTTCACGCCGTGGCTCTCGGCAAGGCGGCTGCGCAGGGCCTCGATTTCTCCGGCATCGCCGAAACCGTTGAGCATGACGTTCATGCCGGCCGCCGCCATGGCCTCGGCAATACCCAGGCCGATGCCGCTGGTGGATCCTGTGATGATGGCGTTTTTGCCTTGGGTCATGGGTGCTTACTCCTGAAAGGTAAGGGCGCCGAACCGGCGCTTAGGCGAGGTAGTCGTGGACAACGCGGCCGAAGGGCAGCGTCAGATCCGCTTTGTAATGGCGGCCGCCGACGATCTTTCGGACCGGCAGGTCCGCCACCGGGGCATTCACATGGGGAACGAGATGCAGGCGCGCCGGCCCGCCGTAGTGGAACTTCACGTCGATGTCTTCCAGATTGTATGCGACGAGCTGGGCGACCAGGGGCTTGCCGGTCACGCAGGGCAGCAGCTTCAGGTTTACCTGCGTCTTCTTCAGGGCCTCGTTGCGCTTGGCGGGGTCCTTGATGAGGTTCTCATGCTTGTAGCCCATGGTGCCGAGGGCGACCAACTGGCCGGCATAGTGCAGGCTACCGGTCAGGGTGTCGGTCTCCACGCGCAAATGCGGCTCTCCCCAGCGCTTTGGAAATCCCCAGATCTCACGACCTGCCGAGATCGGCGGCTCGTCGTTCAGAAACATCATGGCGGTGTAATTGACCGCCTCGCCCTGGAAACGGCAGGGGATCACCACGCCGGACTCCACGTAAGAGCCGAACCCCGAGCTGTCGGGCATGTTGATCCATTCGTAGTAGACCTGACCGGAGCCGTCGGGCTCCAGCGGTTCCGGCACCAGACGGCGGATCGCTTCGGGATCGCTTTCGTAGATGATCACGAAGTACTCGCGCGAGACAAAGCGGTAGGGACCGGTCGGATAGCTCGGATTGCCCGGCGGCATCGACGGCAGGGCCAGGATCTCATCGGGTGTCATCGGGATCTCCCATAACAGGCGCATCAAGTCGAACGTCAGGGTCCCGCGGACGTTCCGCGGGCGCTCCGAAGGGCAAGATCCTCCTTCTGCGGCCCGCCTTGGGAGCACGGGCTTCTGATGGATTGTGCCGGCGGCAAGTCAGATGGCAGAGCCGCATGCCGGGTTACATCCGGTATTCAAGCCTGGCGCAACGCCCGATACAACGGCTTCCGGCCTGCTGGCCCCCGGATTGGGGTTCAATGACAGTCAGATGACAGGGGTCCCCGGGCTATTTCTCGGAATCCGGGTGCCGCGCCTCCATAACCGCCGTGATCAGGTCCTCCGGCACAGTCTGTGGCAGGACAGCCGCTGGGTCGTCGAAGGCCCGTTTTCCGAGCGCCATGGTCTCCTTGTAGGCCGCCAGATAGTCGCGGCACTCGCGGCAGATCGCCAGGTGAAGGTCGAAGATCCTGCGTTGCCCGCGCGGCAGGTTGCCCTCCAGGTAGTCGAGAAGGAAGTCCTCGAACTCCCGGCAGGTGATCATCAAGGGCAGGTTGCGCAGCATGAGCCCTTTCATGAAGCGCAAGGCCCTGCTTCCGTAGCTGGGCGTCATGGCGCTTCTCCCCGTAGAAGGGGCTCGAGGAGCTTTTTCAACGCGGAGCGGGCGCGGTGCAGGCGCACCTTCACGTTGCCCTCCGTAATACCGAGAGCCTCGGCCACCTCTGCCGTATCAAGCTCTTCGATGTCGCGCAGAACCAGCACGATACGGTAGCTCTCGGGCAGCTCGTCGATCTTCGACAACACCAGCGCACGCTGCTCCGCCTGGCTAAGAATATCCTCTGCTGACAGGCGTTTCGGCCAGGGTGCTTCCAGACGGCAGGCATTTTCGTCGAAGTCGGGCAGCAGAGGATCGATGAGATCTTCCGCAAGGCGCTTGCGGCTGCGCAGCACCATCAGCGCCTCGTTGACCGTAATGCGGTGCAGCCAGGTCCTCAGTTTGGCGCGGCCCTCGAAGCGGTCGATGTTCTTCAGCGCCTTGATGAAAGCCTCCTGAACGCAGTCCTCGGCCAGATCCTCGTCCTTGACCAGGCGCGCCGCCACGGCCCGCATGCGGCCGATGTTGTCGGCGACGAAGCGGGAAACCGCACCACGCTCCCCGCGTTTCAGGCCCGCCAGGAGGTCTTCCTCGTCGTTGAAAGGCCCGTCGCCCCCCGGCTCTTTCTGCAACACCACCCCGGTCCGCCGTCTCGGCTCATTGACTAACCCCGCCGGACAGCCTAGCCCGCAAGACCGGTGGAGAAAACAGCCCAGGCTGATTAGCTGCGTCAGGCCATGGCCGGGATCTGCGGCCGTCGTCGTTCCCGGCCCGGGTTTGCGGTGTTCCGGGTTTGCGGTGTTCCGGGTTTGCGGTGTTGAGGTGTTGCGATGCCGCGGGGCTGCGATGTTACTGTAACCGCCCACAGAGCCGGTGCATCAAGCCGGGGATTCCCCCGCATTAATCAGATCGACTGGGAAAGGGACGGCGGACCATGCTGAACGACCTTCAAGAAAGCTGGTGTGATCAAAAAACATGGGATTTCAGCGGTTTGAAGGCGCTGTTCCTGAACTGCACGTTGAAGCCCAGCCCGGGCCTCTCCCACACCCAGGGGCTCATCGACATCTCCCGCGCGATCATGGAAAAGAGCGGTGTCGGTGTCGAGGCGCTGCGCCCGGTCGACTACGACATCGCCTATGGCGTCTATCCGGATATGACCGAGCACGGCTGGGACAAGGACGCCTGGCCGGAGATCTATGCCAAGGTCGAGGCCGCCGACATCCTGGTGCTGACCACGCCGATCTGGCTGGGCGAGAAGTCCTCTGTCTGCACCAAGGTGATCGAGCGGCTCTATGCCTCCTCCAGCGACCTCAACGAAGCCGGCCAGTACGCCTACTACGGCAAGGTGGGGGCCTGCCTGGTGACCGGCAACGAGGACGGTGCCAAGCACTGCTCCATGAACATCCTCTATTCGCTGCAGCACCTGGGCTATTCCATCCCGCCTCAGGCCGATGCCGCCTGGCTGGGCGAGGCGGGACCGGGGCCTTCCTATATGGACGAAGGCTCCGGCGGGCCGGAGAACGACTTCACCAACCGCAACACCACCTTCCTCACCTGGAACGTGATGCACCTGGCGCGCCTCTTGAAGGATGCCGGCGGCTTCCCCGTGCACGGCAACCAGCGCTCCCTCTGGGACGCCGGCTGTCGCTTCGACTACCCCAATCCGGAATA
This sequence comes from Pelagibius sp., assembly GCF_028281305.1. Classification (GTDB taxonomy): domain Bacteria; phylum Pseudomonadota; class Alphaproteobacteria; order Kiloniellales; family Kiloniellaceae; genus Pelagibius. The sequence goes on from NZ_JANQKD010000120.1 coordinate 12,448, forward strand.
CCGCTAGCGCCGCTCCGTCACCGCGCTTTCCCACTCCGAAAGGAAGGCGCGGCGCTTCATGCCGTCGAGGAAGACCAGCAGGCCGGGGCCGAGGCGCACCGGAATCAACGCGCCGTCGTCGCCTTCCGGCAGGGCCGGGGCCAGGCTCACCTCGCCGGCAATGACGCGCTGGCCCTCCGGCGAGACGAGAAAGTCGATGAAGCTGCCGGCGTCGCCGGGGTTGTCGCTGGTGGTGGGAATGAGCGCCGTGCGCACCATCAGGAGGGTGTAATCCTCCGGATAGACGATGGCGATCGGTGCCCCGGCGTCCCGCCGCGCCTGGGCGTAGGAGCCCAGGACGTTGTAGGCGACCGTGATCTGGCCGGCCTCCAGCATGTCCAGCATCTCCCCCGAGCAGCAGGACAGCCGGGCGGAAAGGTTGCCGAAGACTTCCATCAGCCGCCAATAGGTCTCCGACTGCAGGCTGTCCTGGGTGGCGAAGAGGTAGCCGAGGCCGCTGACCTTCGGGTCGTAGGTGGCGATCCGTCCGGCAAAGCGCCCTTCCTCGCTGCGCAGCAGGCTGAGGAGTTCGAAGCGCGACTGCGGCGGAGCAGCGGCGAAGGCGCGGCTGTCGTAGGCGATCACCGCCGGCTCCCGGGTAAAGCCGAAGATGCGCTCGCGCCAGCTCGCCCAGCGTGGCAGCCGGGCGGTGGCGGCGGAGCGGTGCAGCCGGGCATGGCCGTCGTTCACCAGCTTGATCTGCAGGTCCATGGCCGAGGAGATGGCCAGGTCGTAGGGCTCGCCGTCAGCGGTCTCCGCCTCGGTCACGGCGCGGTAGACGTCGACGCTGGTGGCCTGGTGGTAGACAATGGCGACGTCCGGCTGCTGGGCGCGAAAGGCGCGCACCAGGCCGTCCATGGCATCGGCATCGGTGGTGCCGACGACATGCAGCAGGCTGCGCGGCGTTCCCTCCTGTAGGGCGGGATAGTTGCGGATCTGCTCGATCTCGATCGCCTGTGCTGCTTGCGGAAGGGCGAAAAGCGCGATCAGCGCCGTGAGAACCGCACAACGCATTAAGAACTGGCCTCTCTGGACGGATTGCGGGAGCGCGCCGGCGGAAAGACCAGGCGCGCTTTCAGGCCCTGCGGTACATTCTCCTCCAACCGCACCCGGCCGCGGTGCGCGCGCATCACCTGACGGACGATGGAGAGCCCGAGCCCGGAGCCCAGGGTCTCCGCCCCGACGCTGCCGCGGCGGAAGCGTTCGAAGACCAGATCGCGGTCCCTGCGCGGCACGCCCGGTCCGTGGTCGGCAATGCAGATCTCCGGCGCCGGGCCGGCTGTCACCGTGACGGCGACGAAGTCGTCCGGCGGCCCGTACTTGATGGCGTTGTCCAGGAGGTTGCGGATCGCTTCCAGCAGGGCGATCTCGTCGCCCTCGATCCGGGCAGCGTCGTCGAGGTTCATGCGGAAATCGATACCGCGCATCTCGGCGGCCACCTCCAGGTCGCGGGCGGCGGTGCGGGCCAGCGCCGCCAGGGACAGGCTCTGGCGCTGCGCCCGCTCGGCCCGGTAGGCCACCATGGCCTGAGTCAGAAGCTGGGTGGTCAACTGCGAGGTCTCGTCGGCGGCGCGCACCATGCGGCGCAGGCTTTCGTCGCTGGCTGCCCCGGCGCCGGCCTTCAGGCTCACCTCTGCCTGGGCCTTAAGGGCGGCAAGCGGCGTGCGGATCCGGTGGGCCGCCTCGGCGATGAATTGCTGGCTGGTGTCGAGGGTCAGGCGCAGGCGTTCGACGAAGGCGTTGATGGCATCGACCAGTGGCAGGATCTCCCGCGGCGCAGCGGTTTCGAGCGGCGAGAAGTCGTCGGAGGCCCGGGCAGCGATGGCGCGCTCGATCTCCTGCACCGGTTTCAGGGCCCGGGCGATGGCGATCCAGGCCAGCAGGCCCGCCAGGGCGAGGAAGCCGCCGCCCACCGCGGCTGCTGACAGCGCGATGCTGGTGGTCAGCGCACCGTGGGCTTCGCGGGTCTGGGCGACGGTGATCAGCACGGTCTCGCGCCCGCTGCCGGTGAGGATCGAACGGCGCGCCGTGGCAGTCCTTACCGTATCGCCCCGGTACTGCTGCGTGAAGAAGACCGGCGCTTCTTCGCTGAGCGGCAGCGCTGTGCCGCCGGGAAGGTCGCCATAGCCGGTGATGACCTGCCCGCGGCCGTCGGCGATGCGGTAGAAGACCCGGTCTTCGCCCGCAAGGCCCAGCATCTCCAGCGCTGCGTATGGCAGGTCGACGATGATCTCTCCCTCGGCAACACGCACCTGCTCGGCGATGGCAATAGCCGAGGCGCCCAGGATGTTGTCCTGCGTCGCATCGGCCGCGCGCCCGGCAACCGCCTGGACGGAGAGGTAAAGCAGGACAGCCAGACCGGAAAAAACCAGGAGGAGCTGGCCGAGCAGGCGGCGGCGCAGCGACCAGGTGGCGCCCGCGCCCCCCAATTTCGGTGAGGCCGGCTTTGATGAGGCCGGCTTTGAGGGGGAAGGCGTTCCGATCGAGGTCACGGCTGTTGCCTCTGCGTCTTCTCGCGGGCGTCTTCTTGTACGGCTTCGCGCAGGCGATAGCCCAGCCCACGCACCGTCTCGATCACCACGCCGCTGTCCTGAATCTTCTTGCGCAGCCGCCCGATGTAGACCTCGATCGCATTTTCGCTGGCATCGTCGGCCAGACCGAAGAGCTTGTCCATCAACTGGCCCTTGCTGAAAACCTGGCCGGGCTGGGCGATCAGCACCTCCAGCAGCCGCAGTTCGCGGCTGCGCAGGTCGAGCGGCTGGCCGTCGGCGGTTACCCGCGAGGCCGCGGCGTCCAGTTCCAGGGCACCGACCTGAACCAGGCTCTGAGACTGCCCGTGGCGGCGGCGCACCACGGCGCGGCAGCGCGCGTCCAGCTCGGCCACGTCGAAGGGCTTGGTCATATAGTCGTCGGCCCCGAGATCGAGCAGGTGCACCCGGTCGGTGACCTGGGAGCGCGCGGTCAGCATCAGCACCGGCAGATCGTCCTCCCGCGCGCGGATCTGCTGCAGGATCTCGCGGCCGTCGCCGCCGGGCAGCATGATGTCCAGGATCACCAGGTCGTAGCCGCCGGCCTCGGCGCGCAGGTAGTCTTCGGCCTCCGGCGCGCTGCGGGCCCAGTCGACCGCATGGCCGCTGCCGCGGAAATGGCGGTCCAGGGCGTCGCCCAGATCCTCGTTATCCTCCACTAAGAGCAGCCTCAAAAGCGGGCCCCTTCGTTCTTTTTTGCCGCCACGCCCCCCGGTCGATCCCCCGGTCGATCCCCCGGTCGATCCCCCGGTCGATCCCCCGGTCGATCTCCTGGCCGATTAGGCGTATTTGCCTGGCAGTATCGCGACAGGTTGGCGTCAGGTTCCCGCGCTATGGTCCTCTTCGGGTAAGGCGGGCAATCAACCCGTCGATAATGCATTGGGAGGAAAGAATGCGAAAGTTTCCCATGACCCGCCGCGCCTTTGCGGCGGCGGCCGGTGCTGCTCTGGCCGCGTCCCTCGGTCTGGCTTCGGCCCAGGCGCAAGAAATCGACAAGCTGCACTTCCTGATCCCCGGCGGCGCCGGCGGCGGCTGGGACGGCACCGCGCGGGGCACCGGCGAGGCCCTGACCAAGGCGGGGCTGGTCGGTTCGGCATCCTATGAGAACATGTCCGGCGGCGGCGGCGGCAAGGCCATCGCCCACCTGATCGAGACGGCGGAAAAGCAGGAAGGCACCCTGATGGTGAACTCCACGCCGATCGTCATCCGCTCGCTTCAGGGCGTCTTCCCGCAGTCCTTCCGCGATCTGACGCCCATCGCCTCGACCATCGGCGATTATGCGGCCATGGTGGTGAACAAGGATTCCGACGTTCAGGATTTCGCCGGCCTGGTTGCGGCCTACAACGCCGATCCCACGAACGTCGCCATCGGCGGCGGCTCGGTTGCCGGTGGCATGGACCATCTGGTCGCCGCCCTGGTCATGAAGGGTACGGGGGCAGAGCCCACCGCGGTGAAGTACATTCCCTACGATGCCGGCGGCAAGGCCATGGCCGGCCTGCTCTCCGGCGAGATCAAGGCACTCTCCACCGGTTTCGGCGAGGCCATCGAGCTGGCCAAGCAGGGTGAGGTGCGCATTCTCTGCGTCACCTCCATGGATCGCCTGGACGCGGCTCCGGACGTGCCGACCTGCGATGAAGCCGGCTCCAAGGGCACCCAGTTCGTGAACTGGCGCGGCTTCTTTGCCGCCCCCGGTCTCTCGGAGGAAAAGAAGGCCGCCTATGTCGACGCCTTGAAGAAGATGTACGACACGCCGGAGTGGGAGACCGTCCGTGCCCGCAACGGCTGGGTTAACATCTACAACCCCGATGCGGAGTTTGTCGGCTTCCTGGAGACCCAGGAAAAGCAGATCGGCGATCTGATGAAGGAACTGGGCTTCCTGTAAGCGCCTGAGGCGCGTTCCGGAAGTATCCGAGAAGGGGGAGCCCCCGGACCCCGGCTCCCCCATTTCTCCTTGCCGCAGGCCGGTGCTGCCCGGCACAGTTTTCCGGCGCGTGAGCCGGATGGGGGGATCTGGACATGTTGACCCGCGACCGCATCGGCGCCCTGCTGATGCTCGTCTTCAGCCTCTTCTACTGGTTGCATATCGACGATATCAGGGTGCTTCCCTTTCAGGCGTCCTCCGCCATGACCGGACAGACGATCCCCGAGATCCTGGCCGTGCTGGGCATCGGCCTTTCGGTGCTGGCGCTGCTGCGCCCATCCAGTTCCGAAAAGCTTGTGCTCACCGGCTTTCAATGGCGCCGCGCTGCGCTGATCTGCCTGCTCATGATCGCCTATGGCTTCACCGTCCGGCCCGTCGGCTTCCTGATTTCCACGAGCCTCTTTCTGATCGGCAGCATCGTGGTGCTGGGCGAGCGCCGGCTCTGGGTCATCCTGGTGGCTTCGGTGCCGCTGGTGGTTCTGTTCTGGGCGCTGATGACCCAGGTGCTGGGGGTCTTCATCGAGCCCTGGCCCGAGTTCCTGGGGGAGTAAGGCCATGCTCGAAGGCATCTGGTCCGGCCTGACCACCGCCGCCTCGCCCATCAACCTGCTGATGGTGGCGGTCGGCTGTTTCGTCGGCACCTTCATCGGCATGTTGCCGGGATTGGGGCCGATCTCAGCCATCGCGCTGATGATTCCCATCACCTACGGCTTCGATCCGGCCACCGGGCTGATCCTCATGGCCGGTGTCTACTACGGCGCCATTTTCGGCGGTTCGACCTCCTCGATCCTGATCAACGCGCCGGGTGTGGCCGGTACGGTGGCGACCGCCTTCGACGGCTATCCCTTGGCGCGCCAGGGCATGGCCGGCAAGGCGCTGGCCATCGCCGCCTATTCCTCCTTCTCCGGCGGCACCATCGCCGCCATCCTGCTGCTCATCGCCGCGCCGTCGCTGGCGGTGGTGTCGCGCGCCTTCCAGTCGACCGACTACTTCGCGCTGATGGTGCTGGGACTGACGGCGGTGGCGGCCTTTGCCGGCAAGGGCAACGTCATCAAGGCGCTCTTGATGACCGTGGTCGGCCTGATGCTGGCGACGGTGGGCAGCGACCCCAGTATGGGCGTGCCGCGCTTTACCTTCGGCATGATCGACTTGGCCGACGGCATTTCCTTCCTGCTGCTGGCGATGGCGACCTTCGCGCTCTCCGAAGCGCTGATGGGAATCATCCGGCCGAAGTCGGACGCCGACCGCCTGCGGGAGATGGAGGCCCAGAAAAACCTCGGCTCCATGAAGGTGGAAAAGTCCGAGATCAAGGAAATGGCGCCGGTCATCGGCCGCTCCTCGGTGCTCGGCTTCTTCGTCGGCGTGCTGCCCGGGGCGGGCGCCACCATCGCCTCTTTCCTCGCCTACGGCATCGAGCAGCGCCTCGCCGGGCCAAAGAAGGGGGCGCTCTTCGGCAAGGGCTCGGTGCGCGGCCTTTCGGCGCCGGAGACAGCGAACAACGCGGCCTGCTCCGGTTCCTTCGTGCCGTTGCTGACCCTGGGCATCCCGGGCTCCGGCACCACGGCGATCATGCTGGGAGCGCTGATTTCCTACGGCATCCAGCCGGGCCCGCAGCTCTTCGAGCGCAACCCGGAGGTCTTCTGGTCGGTCATCATCTCGATGTACATCGGCAACGTGATCCTGCTGGTGCTGAACCTGCCGCTGATCCCCTACATCGCGCGGGTCCTGGCCGTGCCCTCGACAGTGCTGCTGCCGATGATCGTGTTCTTCTCGCTGATCGGCGTCTACTTCGTCTCCTTCAACACCTTCGACATCCACCTGATGGTGCTTTTCGCCGTGGTGGCGGTGGCGCTCAGGCTGCTCGATTTCCCTATGGCACCGATGCTGCTGGGCTTCATTTTGGGCGGGATGATGGAGGAGAACCTGCGCCGCGCCCTGTCGATCTACAACGACAGCTGGTCCTTCCTGTGGGAGCGCGGCCTGACCCTTTCCATCCTGATCATCGCCGCGCTGGTGCTCTTCGTGCCCATGATCGGCCCCAAGATCACCGCCGCCCTGGCCCGCCGCAAGGAAACCGCCGGCGAGGGGGGGTGACGCCAGGGACTCATGGCAGGGGCTGACGGGGGGCTGTACCCCGGTGCTATAGTCCCGCTCCAACAACGAAGAGACTTCACAGGGGCGGGACCGGCTTATGGCGGCGGAGACGGAGCGGCAGGACGCCGGAACCTATGACTATGTGATCGTCGGCGCGGGCTCGGCCGGCTGCTGTCTGGCTAACCGGCTTTCCGCCGATCCCGACGTCTCGGTGCTGCTGCTGGAGGCCGGCGGCAAGGACTCCTGGCACTGGATCCACATCCCCGTCGGCTATCTCTACACCATGAACACGCCGCGCACCGACTGGTGTTTCAAGACCGAGGCGGAGGCGGGGCTGAACGGGCGGGCGCTGGCCTATCCGCGCGGGCGGGTGCTGGGCGGCTGTTCCTCCATCAACGGCATGATCTACATGCGCGGCCAGGCGCGCGACTACGACACCTGGCGCCAGGCGGGCAATGTCGGCTGGTCCTGGGACGAGGTCCTGCCCTACTTCAAGCGCTCCGAGGATCACTTCCAGGGCGGCGACGACCATCACGGGGGTGAAGGGGAGTGGCGCGTCGAGGAACAGCGCCTCTCCTGGGAGATCCTGGATGCCTTCCGCGAAGCCGCGGCCCAGTCCGGCATCCCCCCGACCGAGGACTTCAACCGCGGGGACAACGAGGGCTGCGGCTATTTCCAGGTCAACCAGAAGAAGGGCGTGCGCTGGAACACCGCCAAGGCCTTTCTGCATCCGGTTGCCGGGCGCCCCAACCTCACGGTCCTCACCCATGCCCAGGCCGAGCGCTTGGTGCTGGAGGGCCGGCAGGTCACCGGCATCGACTTCGCCCAGGCCGGGCAGCCGCGGCGCGCCACCGCCCGCGGCGAGGTGATCCTGGCCGCCGGCGCCGTGGGCTCGCCGCAGCTTCTGGAGCTTTCGGGCATCGGCCAGGGCGCGCTGCTGCAGAGCCAGGGCATCGCCGTGGCCCACGACATGCCGGATGTTGGGGAGAATCTGCAGGACCACCTGCAGATGCGCATGATCTTCCAGGTGGAAAACACAGTCACCCTGAACCAGCGCGCCGGCAGCCTCATCGGCAAGGCGCTGATGGGGGTGGAGTACCTGCTGTTTCGCCGCGGGCCGCTGGCCATGGCGCCCAGCCAGCTGGGCGCTTTCGTCAGGTCCGACGCGGCGCGGGAGACGCCGGATCTGCAGTACCACGTCCAGCCGCTCAGCCTCGACAGGTTCGGCGAGCCGCTGCACGACTTTCCGGCCTTCACCGCCTCGGTCTGCAACCTGCGCCCGGAAAGCCGCGGCAGCATCCATATCGGCAGTGCCGACTACCGCGCGGCGCCGGTCATCAAGCCGAACTACCTGACCGCGCCCGGCGACCGCGCCGTGGCGGCCTCCGCGATCCGCCTGACCCGCCGCATCTGTGCGGCCCCGGCGCTGGCGCGCTTTCGCCCGCGCGAGTACATGCCCGGGCCGGAGATCGAGGGCAACGAGGAGCTGGCGCGCGCTGCCGGGGATATCGGCACCACCATCTTCCATCCGGTCGGGACCTGCCGGATGGGCGGCGACGACCGGGCGGTGGTGGACGCCCGGCTCAGGGTCCGGGGCCTCGGGGGGCTCAGGATCGCCGATGCCTCGGTCATGCCGACGATAACCTCCGGCAACACCAATTCCCCCACCATCATGATCGCCGAGAAGGCCGCCGACATGATCCGCGAGGACCGGCGCGCCGCCGCCGCCTCGGCCGCCTGACCATAGCGGGAGTCCTGGAATCTCCGGCGTCCCATGCTTCGAGACGGGCCTGCCGGCCCTCCTCAGCATGAGGCGGGAAGCAGGCAAGGGACTCCGTCCTCATCCTGAGGTGCGGAGCGAAGCGCAGCCTCGAAGGATGGGACACTTGGCGCCGTCTCGGCCCCATCGGCGTGAACCGCCCTTCGCCGGCTGGTCTTGATCGAGGTCAATGGCGCGGGCTTTCAGGGGCCTTAGTGTGCCGGAATGACCAGCATTCCGACCCGCCTGGCCGAAGCCCAGGCCCCGCGCTACACCAGCTATCCCACAGCGCCGCACTTCAGCGGGGCCGTCGATGGCGCGGCCTATCGGCGCTGGCTGGCGGCCCTGCCGCCGGAGACGCCGCTGTCGCTCTATCTCCATGTGCCCTTCTGCCACCAGCTCTGCTGGTACTGCGGCTGCCACACGGGGGTCGCCAACGACTACAAGCGCGTGGCCGCCTACGTCGACCTGCTGCAGCAGGAAATCGGGCTGCTGGCCAGCGCCCTGGGCCAGAAGGGAACGCCGCGCCGCCCGGTGACGGCGCTGCACTGGGGCGGCGGCACGCCCTCCATCCTCTCGGCCGAGGACTTCGCGGCGGTGATGGACCACCTGAAGCAGGTCTTCGACTTCCAGCCGGGCGCCGAACTCGCGATCGAGATCGATCCGCGCCACCTGACGGCGGAAAAGGCTGCGGCGCTGGCCGCGGCGGGGATCAACCGGGCGAGCCTCGGCGTGCAGGACTTCAACCCGCACGTCCAGGAGGCCATCAATCGGGAGCAGTCCTTCCAGACCACCGTGGATGCGGCGCGCCGGCTGCGCGCAGCGGGGATCGAGGCGCTCAACGTCGATCTCATGTACGGCCTGCCATATCAGGGGCTGAACGACGTAAAGCAGACGGCATCCCTGACCGCCGACATCCGGCCCGACCGGGTCTCGGTCTTCGGTTACGCCCATGTGCCCTGGATGAAGAAGCATCAGCGCATGATCGACACGGCGGCCCTGCCGGGCGTCGAAGAACGGCTGGCTCAGGCCGATATGGCCGAGCGGGTGCTGCTGCTGCGCGGCTACCGGGCCGTCGGCCTCGACCACTTCGCGCTGCCGGGCGACCCGTTGTTCCGGGCCGCCGGCGAAGGAGAACTGCGCCGCAACTTCCAGGGCTATACCACCGATCAGGCTGAGGTGCTGCTGGGGCTCGGCGTTTCCTCCATCGGCACCCTGCCCCAGGGCTACGCCCAGAACGAGAAGGATCTCATCGCCTACGCCAAGGCCTTGCGCGCCGGGCGCCTGCCGGTGGTCCGCGGCGTCGCCCTCTCGTCGGAAGACCGCCTGCGCCGCGACATCATCCAGGCGCTGATGTGCGATTTCACCGTCGATCTGGAGCGCCAGGCCGCGCTCCACGGTCTGCCCGGCTTCGACTTCTCTGAGGATCTGGCGCGCCTGCGGCCGCTGGCCGCCGAAGGTCTCGCTGCCGTCGAGGGCGCCCGGGTGCAGGTCAGCGCCGAGGGGCGCCGGGTGGTCCGTCTCATCGCCGCCTGCTTCGATGCCTATCTCGGCGCCGCCAAGGCCGGCGGCACCCAGCGCCACAGCCAGGCGGTCTGAGGCGGCAGTAAAAGAGAATTCTTGGCGAGTTTTATCTACCTTTGATTGCGGTTTGTTAACGCCTGCGGGTGCAGACTTCGGCTCCATTCGGCTGAGCCGGAGGGCGGGCCCTTTGTGGCAGACCCTCCCGGCGCAGGCGTGGGGAAGGAGGAGCCGCAATGAAACTTGCCGTCTTCGGAACGCTGGCCACGACTTTCATCTTCGGCCTCCGGCATTTCCCCGCTTTCTACCTGCTGTGTCTGCTGACCAGCGTTCCGCGCTATCTCTATGGCGCCCTCTCCGGCCGGAGCCTCGAAGATCAGCTCGCGACTCCGGCAACCTGGGGCGACGATCTTCTGACCGCGGTGGAGGTCGTGCTCGCCGGCTTGGTGACGGCGGTGATGGTCTGGACTCTCATCCGCGATCAGAGCGGAGAACGCTGGACGGTGATTCCGGCTTTTCGGGACGTCTTCGAGCACCTGCCCATGATCTTCGGCGTGGGCGGCTGCGTGGCTCTGATCTCCATGCTGTTTTCGGTGATGTTCGATCTCGCGATTGCCCTGGCGCCGCTTGCGATCATTGTGCCTGCACTGCTGATTGCCGTTCTGGCATTGGTCTTCGCCGTGGTGCTGCCCTGCGCCGCCGTCAGCGAGTCCGGTATCCTGGAATGCTTTGCGGAAAGTGCGGCGCTGACGGCAGGATCGCGCCTGCGCATCCTGATGCTCTATGTTCTGGTTTCGATTCCCCTGGTCATCGTGAGTTTTCTGGCGCTCGTGATCCTGCAGCCCGACGCCCGGACCGGCCTGCCTGCGGAGTGGGCTTTCCTGGGAATGGCAGCCCTCAACGTCTTCCTCTTTGCAACCCCGGTGGCGATCCACAACGCCCTGGCCGAACCCGACAGCGGCGGCGTCCTCGTGGAGACCGCGGCGGTTTTCGACTAGGCGCTCCGGAGCACTTGCCTCGCTCTGAGAAGCATAGATGTTGCTAATTTGTTCTTGCATCAATAGCGTTTATGTTGTTCCATTTCGGCAGTTTTTCATTTTCTGGTTGATTGATCCCGGACCGGGCGGGGACGCGTAGTATGGCTCATAAACAGAGGGTTGGAAGCGGCCAAGGGATGAGGCGGCTCGAGATCTCAGCTTCGATCTTCGGGGCCCTCGGCTTTGGCCTGCGCCATGTCGTAGCCTTCTTCGTGCTGGGCCTATTGCCGGGACTGCCGAAGTACCTGCACAGCTTCCTGCCTCGCGAAGATCTCGGCGCGCAGTTGCAGGAGGTCTGGCCGCAGGGGCAGGCCTTCCCGGAGGGCATGCGCAGCTTCCTCCTGCCACGCCCGGAATGGGAGACGGAGTTCGCGGTGCCGCTGGCCGAGACTTTTCTGTTCGGTATTGCTTTGGCGGTGGTCGTGCAAACCTTGGCGGGCGACCGGCGCGGCGCGACCTGGTCGGTGTTTTCAGCACTTGGCGCCGTTCTGCGGCACCTGCCGACAGTGCTGGGCGTCAGCCTGGTCTGCGCCCTTGCATTGGCCACCGCCAACTACCTGAGCGCTGTCATCCCCTATGCCGCACTCCCGCTTGGGCTTTTCGCGCTTTTTCTGAGCGTTGTCTTCTGCGTCGTGATTCCCTGCGCGGCCGTCGAGAATCACGGGATGGCAGATTGCATTGAGTACAGCGCCGAGTTGAGCAACGGATCGCGCTGGCGCATCGTCGCAGTTTTCGTGCTCAGTTTCCTGCCGATCTTCGGCGTCGGTTTTGCGACGGCTCTCGTCCTCCAATATGCGTTCGACGTGAGAAGTCTCGACATTGCGCCGCATTGGCGCCTTGTCGGCGGCGCCCTGTTTGCCGTCTACTTCCTCCCCCTGATGGCCGTCATCCACGAGGCCTTGGTTGCGTTGAAGGAGGGGCCGGACCCTGGTGCCGCCGCAGCGGTTTTCGACTAGGGCCGCCGCGCGCCGCCCCCTATAGTGCGGGCCGACTGCAATACGGGTGATAGGGAGCGGCGGTGAAGATTCTGGTTATGCCGGGCGATGGGATCGGCGAGGAAATCACCCGGTCGACCCTGACGGTGTTGGAGGCCGCCGACCGGCGCTTCGGCCTGGGCTTGGTTTTCGAGAAGGCGGAGATCGGCCTCAAGGCCCTGGCGCATCATGGCACCACCCTGCCGGAAGGCGTGCTCGAACGCGCCCGCGCCAGCGACGGCATCCTGCTCGGCCCCATCTCCCACCTCGACTACCCCCCGGCGCAGGACGGCGGGATCAACATCTCCGGTGTGGTGCGCGTCCAGCTCGACCTCTACGCCAACGTGCGCCCCGCGCGCACCCGGCCCGGCCTGCCCAACAAGGCCGGCGACTTCGACCTCGTGATCATGCGTGAGGCGACCGAGGGCTTCTATCCCGACCGTAACATGTATGCCGGCAACGGCGAGTTCATGCCCGATCCGGACACCGCGCTTTCGCTGCGCAAGGTCACCCGCCGCGCCTCCGAGCGCATTGCGCGCCGGTCCTTCGAACTGGCGGCCAAGCGGCGCGGCAAGGTGACCGCGATCCACAAGGCCAACACCTTTCGCATCACCGACGGCCTCTTTCTGGAGGCGGTACGTGCGGTGGCCTCGGACTATCCCGCGATCGAACTGGAGGAGGTCATCGTCGATGCCATGGCCGCGCTGCTGGTGCGCGAACCGCAGCGCTTCGATGTGGTCTGCGCCACCAACTTCCACGGCGATATTCTCTCCGACCTGGCTTCAGAGCTCTCCGGCGGCCTGGGCCTCGCCGGCTCGGTCAACGCCGGCGACGATCTCTGCTGTGCCCAGGCCCAGCACGGCTCGGCGCCCGATATCGCCGGACAGGACCGCGCCAATCCCACCTCGCTCATCCTCTCCGCCGCCATGCTGCTCGACTGGCTGGCGCGCCGGCACGGGATGCCGGCCCTCGGAGAGGCGGCGGCGGCCATCGAGCGGGTGGTGGACCAGGCCCTGGCGCGGCCCGAGACCCGCACCGCCGATCTCGGCGGTACGCTCGGGACCCAGGCCTTTGCCGCCGCCATCGCCGAGTCGCTCGATGGGTGAGTCGGCTGGGCCCGGCACCTCTTAATGGTGCCCGGTCGATCAGCCGTCGAGGGATCGACCCGAGATTGCACTCCCGCTATAATTGATGCGGCCGCCGAGGCGGTCTCGCGCGCGGGTTCCGGGGGGACAAGCAGGCAATCCGCTGGTGATCTGAAAGCAACCAACGTCTTTTGGGGGATTCATTTCATGAGTGATTCGACAGCTGCCGGTGGCGGCGATCCCGCCATCGCCATTTCCATCGGCGCCGTGGTGAAGCGCAGCTTCGCCATTTTTTTCGCCAATCTCATACCCTTCGGAGTTCTGGCGCTTATTCTTCTTTTGCCGAACCTTTTCTTCAATTTCGCCCTCTTAAGTCCTGTGGGCGTTGGCGTAAGCGGCGTACAGATATTCCTCTACCTCGCCGTCTACCTGGTTCTCTACTACTTGCTGATGGGAACCTTGGTCTATGGGACGGTGGCGCAAATGCGCGGTCAGCCAGCCGGTATGGGACTGATCGTCTCCCGGGGTCTGGCGTCGCTTCTCCCGCTCGTTGTCATTGCCGTTGCAACCGTTGTGGCCACGCTCATTGGCTTCATGCTTTTGATCGTTCCCGGCATCTTCCTGATCGTTGTTCTTTCTGTGACCATCCCTGCCTACGTCGTCGAGCGACCGGGTATCGTCAACAGCTTCAAAAGAAGCATGGAACTGACCAAGGGGAATCGCTGGCGGGTTCTCGGTGTTTTGGCGGTGCTTGTTGTCATCTTCGCGGTCGTTGGTTTCGTGGTCTCCTTCGTCACAAACATCCTCGCCGCGATCGGTCTTGGGCTGACCCTTGGCGTCATTGCGAACTATGTTGTTTCGGCCCTCACGACGGCCGTTGGGGCGGTTGCGGCGGCGGTGCTCTACCACGACCTTCGGATTGCCAAAGAAGGGGTAAGCACCGACCAGATCGCGGCCGTCTTCGACTAGCCGGGATGCAGCGCAGGCCGGGCACGGCACCTTTCCAACACTCTCGCGCGGACGGTGGCTAGGATGGCCGCCGCCGCGCCGAAGGAGCTTCTTGGCATCGGGTCCGTGCTCGGCACCTCCCTGAAGGTGCTGGGCAGCAACCTTCTGCCGTTCTTCACCATTGCGATCCTGACGATCTCCCCGGTCTACCTCTTTCTCTACTGGTGGGCCTGGAGCGAGAGCGTCTTCGTCTCGCTGAACCTCTGGCAGCTGGAAATCGGCATCGTCCTGGGCGAGATCCTGCTCGGCTTCGTCACCCATGCTGCGGTGGTCTACGGCACCTTTCAGCAGCTCCGGGGGCGGCGAGCGGGCTTTGTCGAGATCGTCCTGACCGGGCTTCGCAATGCTCTCGCCGTGCTGGCTGTGGCCGTGGTCTCAAGCATGCTCGTGATGCTGGGGTTCCTGGCGCTGGTGGTGCCGGGCATCATCCTGGCCACCATGTACTGGGTCGCCATCCCGGCGGCGGTTGTCGAGAAGACCGGCATCGCCGACAGTCTTGCACGCAGCTCCGATCTGACCAGGGGGCACCGCTGGCCGGTGTTCGCTCTCTTTCTGATCTTCTGGGTCGGTCAGGGCCTGTTCGACAGGCTGGTGGAGTCCATGTTCGATTTTGATGGCGACTACAACTTCGCCTTGGCCGTGACCTGGCTGATGTCGGCGGCCATAACGGCCCTGGGCGCCGTCGTCAGCACGGTGACCTACTACCACCTGCGCCGCCTGAAGGAAGGCATCGGTATCGACGAGATCGCCGCCGTTTTCGACTAGCCTTCACCGCCGCCCGCGGGCGGCGCCTTGCGGTCATGCTGGCTCTCGCGCCGCTCGCCGAACAGCATGCGCGATTCCAGGTGGGCGCGCAGCGCTGCATAGAAGGCTTCGAGGAAACGGCGGGGCGAGGGGTCTTCCACGCCGGTCCAGCCGATCTTGCGCTGAATGCGCTTGGTAACCTCCTGCAGCGTGTCCTCGGTTTGCGGTCCCTTCTGGCGCAGGACCTCTTCCAGAGTCTGCAGTTCGTAAATGCCGTAGATCTCCAGCTGGCTGCGGCTGAAGGCGAACTCCGGGTCGACCGCCTGATGGCTGCCGGCCGGGGTCTCGGCCTTGGCAGCGACATCGGTCAGAAGAACGGTTTTCGGCGCCGAGACGACCCAGGTTCCGGCGACGATGTCGCCTGCCCTGAGGCGGTCCTTGTTGAAGAACGGCAGCAGGACGAAGACTCCCAGCCAGCCGAGGGTCAGCAGGTGCACCCAGCCGGCACTGCCGCCTTCCGGCCCGGCGAGCAGCAGGAGCGCGGGCAGGAACAGTTCGACCTCGCGCATAATGTTGCGGGCGAAGACAGAGTCCGGTCGCAGGTAACCGCCCTTGCGGTCGATGACGCGCAGCCCCAGCGCCCGCTTGCCCGGCGTCGCGCCTTGCCAGCGCAGTTCGAAGTAGATGAAGTAGAAGGTCCTGATCAGGAAGAAGGTCAGCAGGATCACCGCAACGGCGATCTCGGTAATGCCGATCTCACTGAAAATGAAGACGATCGCCAGCACCAGAAGCGTGATGGCCACGGCCATGATCACCAGGTCGATCAGCACCGCCGCAGCGCGCTCGCCGCGCTCGGCAAGCTGAAAGGTCAGCGCCACACCCTCCGGCGTAACGATGCGCCGCTCACTGCGCGAGGCTGTCGTATTGGGCGCCTTCTTCTTGGGATCCGGGGCGGCGCCGGAATTGGCGGGCGGTGCCGTGCTAGTCGTCGCCATGGTAACCGCCCTCGTGGCGTCCACGCCCGGCCAGCGTGAAATAGGTGATCCAGAACACCAGGAAGGTGCCGCCGATCACGTACCGGGTCGTGATGTCGGTGACCAGTTGGCGGGCGAAGCCCTCCAGCAGGCCCGCGACCAGCAGCATCACCACGGCGCCCACCGCCAGGGTGCCGGCGGCGCGTCCCCGGCGGGCCAGGCTGTCCAGGCGGCTGTGCTGGTCCGGGAAGACAATGGCGCGGGCCAGTACCAGACCGCCGCCGCCGCAGAGGATGATGGCCAGCAATTCCGTTGTGCCGTGCACCGACAGCCAGGCCGCCAGTTCCCACACCAGCCCCCGGTCGTCGTAGAGCGCCAGAAAGGCGCCGAGGATCAGGCCGTTGTAGAACATCAGCAGGATGGTCGGCACGCCAAGCGCAAACCCCAGAGCAAAGGCCATGAGCGCGACGCGGGAGTTGTGGGTGAAGAGGTAGGTCGCGAAGGTGTAGAGCCGCTCGGCCGTATCGGCCCCGTCATAGAGCGCGCCCTGCAGGCTTTCTGTGGAACTGGCCGGCGTGCGGCCGCCGGCCAGATCGCTGGGAACGAAGCTGTAGAACCACTCGCCCGAGGCCTGCACCAGGAAGAACCCGACGGCGGACCCCAGTACCATCCAGAAACCGGCAATCACGATGGGCCAGAAGGCGGCGCGCACGGCCGCGGGGAAGCTGTGCGAGAAGAAGCCGCCGACCGCTTCGAAGAAGTTGGCCCGCGAGCCATAGACCTGAAAATAGGCGCGCGCACAGAGGCTGTCCAGATAACTGACCACGTTCTGGTCGAGCGAGATGCTGCGGGCGACCGACAGAGACGAGAGCGCGGCCCGGTAAAGGCTGGGCAGCCGAAGAAGCTGTTCCGCCTGCAGCGACTTCAGACCGCTCTTTTCGGCCTTGGCGATCAGGGTCTCGAGTTCGCGCCAGCTCGCCTCGCGTTCGCGGCGGAACTCGTAGCTCTTCAGAGGAGCGGACATGGCATCCCTCCTGGCCAAAGGCGCTGCTGCGAGACTGCGATCCCAGTCCTCTTCAAGTGTGCTGTCATCAGATCAGTTCCCGCCGCTTGATCTCAAGATAGCGGTTGATGATCTCGGGGCCCATCTGCTCGGCGGTTACATCCAGGCAGAGCACGCCCATGCGCCGCAACCGCTCCATCACCAGTCGCCGCTCCCGCAGAAACTCGTCAGCAATGACCGACTGCGACATGGCATTCACCGTGAAGGGCTCCGCATCGACGGTTGCAAGCAGGCCGGGGTCCTGCAGGCAGACGAAGAGCACCAGGTGACGTGACGCGAGGCGTTGCACGTTCTCGACCATCAGCTCTGCGGTAATGGTGTCGACGAACTCGGTCTGCAACACCACCAGGGAACGCCGATCCAGTCGCCCTGCAAGCGCGGAAAGGCCGAGGGTGAAGTTTGTCTCGTCGTCGCTGTAGTCCAGCTCGGCGGCCGCCTTTTGAAGGCGCCAGAAAGTGCCGACGCCGCCGCTCGGGCGGCTGAAGAGCCGCACGCGCGAATCGAAACCGAAGACCCCGATCCGATCGCCGGCGCGCAGGGAGACGTAGCCGAGCTGCAGCCCGGCGTTGACCGCCAGATCCAGCTTGGTGATGCCCTGAAGCGGCTCCTTCATCAGATAGCCGGTATCGAAAGCCAGGATGATCTGATGGTTTCGCTCGCTGTGATACTCCTTGCAGACAAGGCTGCGGTGCCGGGCCGAGTGTTTCCAGTCGATCGAGCGATGATCGAGCCCCGGCACATAGTCGCGCAGCGCTTCGAACTCCGAGCCCTCGCCCTGTTGGCGCTGCGGTTTGACACCGTGCATGGCGTTGGGGTCGGAGAAGGTGACAGCGGTCTGGCGCACGGCGCGGATGTTGGCCGTCACGGTGACCGGCTCCTCGATGGGAACGACATGCACGCGGCTCATCAGGCCCATGGGCCCGCGCCAGCGCAGCCACAGCCGCTCGACCTGAGCGACGCCGCGGCGCAATGGCCGCAAGGGGATGGGCAGCAGGGCCTCCCCCTCGGCGTTCAGGGCGGCGCGCAGCCGCGGCGGGCGTTCCAGAAGATCGCCGAGATCGCAGGCGGCTTCCAGCACGGTGCGCCGCTGAGAGCCTGCTGCGATCCGAACCAGCAGCACATCCTCCTCGCCGATGTAGAGAACCTTCGGCACCTTGGCATCGATGGTCACCCGGGCCGGCGAGAGCATCAGCAGAAGGTCGGTCAGCAGCGCAAAGCCGCAAAGGAAAAGAAGCGCGATGGTAAAGGGCCAAAGCGTCTCGTCCGTCAGCAGAACAGCAAAGCCGACCGGGATGCTCGCAGCGAAGACTGCGACGGCGCGGAAGGTGGGACGGATCATCTGGGCGCCGGCACCTGATCCAGGATCTGCCGGGTCAGAACGTCCGCCTGCAGGCCCTCGATCTCCGCACCGGGTGCCAGGACGATGCGATGGCGCAGGGCCGGCATGGCGATGAACTTCACGTCATCGGGGATCACGTAGTCGCGTCCGTTCATCGCGGCATAGGCCCTGGATGCGGTGGCGATCATGTTGGCCGAACGCGGGGAGGCACCGAACTCCAGCGACTCGTGCTCGCGGGTCGCCCGGACGATGTCGACGATGTAGTCGATGATGTCGTCCGACAGACGCAGTCCGGCAATGGTCGCGCGCATGCTGGCAAGCGCCGCCGGGTCCGCCACCGGCTCCAGCCCGAAGCTGGCAACCTCCGGCATCACACTGCGGTGCCCGTGGCGGGTCACGATGGCGCGCTCCTCGTCGCGCGCGGGATAGTCGAGAATATGCTTGAAGAGAAAGCGGTCGAGCTGCGCTTCCGGCAGCGGATAGGTGCCCTGTTGTTCAATCGGGTTCTGCGTTGCGATGACCATGAAGTTCTCACCCAGGCTATGGGTCTCGCCGTCGATGGTGACGGCACGCTCGTGCATGGCCTGCAGCAGCGCCGCCTGGGTTTTCGGCGGCGTCCGGTTGATCTCGTCGGCCAGCAGGATCTGGGTGAAGATGGGACCTTTGGTCAGGACGAAGCCGCTGGTCTGAAAGTTGAAGATGTTGGTGCCCAGGACATCGCCGGGCATCAGATCGGGGGTAAACTGAATGCGGCCGAAGCTCAGCGAGACGGCGGCGGAAAAGGATTGCGCCAGAAGGGTCTTCGCCGTGCCCGGCACGCCTTCCAGCAGGACATGCCCTTCGGAAAGAAGGGCGGCGATCATCAGATCAAGCGCGGCGTCCTGGCCGACCACGGTTTTGCGGACCTGCTCGCGGATCTGAGCGCAAACCGTCTGAATCGGCGCGATGTCCATGAATCATCTCCTGTTTCCATCGATAAAGGCGCCGCGCGGCGCGTAGAAAGTGTGGCAGCGGCGGGTTCAGCTGCTGCTGCGAGGCGGCGGCCTCGCTGTTGACCTCGCTGTAGCGCAGGTTTGTGCCGCGTGCTTCACCGACCCGGTCCAGCCAACGGCTCCGCCCCGGCGGGTCCAGGTCGCGCGGAATGTTCATATAGCGGCCCAGATCGCGCAGGCAGGCATCGTGGTAGCGGCGCAGAATGTCCGGCAGGTCGCCGGCATACTCGAACAGGCTTGCCGTATTCTCGATCAGGCCGCGTTTGCCCGCCTCCAGCCGCTGCGCTGTCGGCCTCGGCGCGCCAAAGCGTCCGGCGGCTGCCCAGACCAGGATGCCGACGGCGGCGAGCATCTGCAGGGCCGCGAGATTGAGCGGAAAGGTGAGCAGCGCCCGCCAGAGATCCGGCGCCGAGGTGAAGCCGTGGATCGCCTCGTCGAAGATCACTGTTCCGCCGGCGGGCGTGAGGGTCTGTGCCAGCGCCACCGCCAGCAGGGCATTGTCCCCCTCGTCGATGCCGCTGTTGGAGATCACGTCAGGATCCGAAAGGATCCAGTAGGTTGTCCCTTCGCTCCAAAACTCCCCCAGGAGGACACCGTCCTTGCCCTCGATGACCGGAGTCAGGGCGGCGGAGAGAATCAGTTGAGGGTCGGCGATCTCGGGCATGATGTCCCAGTCGGAACCGCGCCAGTCCTGCGGATCTTCGCTGCGGACCACGACCGCCTCGTCCAGAACCTGTTCCAGGACGCGCTCGACCGCCGAGGTCTTGATGAGGCGCATGTCCGCGAGCCACTGCCGCCTGCGGAAGTCCGGCAGGCCCTCCCACTTGGGCAGGACCAGCAGCACGGTCCAGGCTTCCGGCATTTCCCCCATAACCTCGATCGCCTCTGCGCTGTCGTGCGGCTGGGCGATCACCAGGAGGTTGTCGCGGCCCGCCCTGAGCGCGGAGTCCTTGCGGCTGATGACGACCGGCAGATCGGAGTCCCGCAGAATCTCGGTCCAGGCCTTATGGCCGATGGCGGAGTGGGAATAGGCGTTGGCGCCGAAGCTGTTTTCGCTCTGCGGGTCGGAGAACACGGAGATCAGCGCCGCTGCCGTGAACGAGAGAATGCCGACGATCACCAGAATCGCCACCGCGCGAAATGAAAACGTCCCCACGCCCTCGTTCATTGCGGCGCCTGCCCGCTGAAGCGGAGAAAATCCGCGCGGCACTGATCATAGTCGGGTGCTGCGGCATCCCGGCCGCCGAAATGCTTGATCTCCGACAGCGAGACCATGCGCTCCAGCGGGGCCGCCGCTGGGGCCGGGACCGGCGCCAGCCGCAGAACCTCGCGGCTGGTCAGGGCGGGCGGAACCCGGGCTCCCAACTCGCGGCGCAGGCGATCCATTGCGACCAGAAGGAGCAAATGGATGGCTTCCGCGAAGCGCCCCTCAGCCGCCAGCTTGTCCGCTTCCTCCAGAGTCCGGCTGTCGATTGCCCTTTGCCGCGCGCCCAGCGGCGTCTCAACGGTTATCGACTCTTCGTTGCGCCGGTCGCGGTTGAGCCTGAGGCCGGAGCGGTTTTGCAGGGCGTTGTAGAGGAAAATGCCGATCATGACGGCTACGATGGCGGCCACAATCCAGAGGATCGTTTCGATCAGCCACCCGGGAATTGTCATCGGCGTGCGGACCGGCTCTACCTCCGGCGGCGTCGGGCGTTCGGTCTGATAGCGCCCGGCGTCCAGCACCCGGTCACGGGTCTCCTCGACTGCCTGTGGCTCTTGCAGGACTTGGGCAGGCACCGGCCTGGCGAACAGGAGCGCACCGAACAGGGCCGGGCAGACAAGCAACAGCGCCATTGCGGCGGCCCGTCTCCAGCCGAACCCTTTGCGGCGCCCGGCACGGCTCCGGTCAGGCGGGGTGTTCAACTCATAGTTCATCGACTGTCGGATATAACCCGGCGCGCCGCGGCAGGCTATCGCGAAGTTCGGCCCGTGGCCGTCCGGGGCTAGGAAATGGCGCACAACCATCTTCAGCGGCGGCCATCTTCAGCGGTGGCCGTCTTCAGCAGTGGCCGTCTTCAGCAGTGAAGGTCCTGGATCCCCTGTAGGCCGTGGCGAAGATCGCTGAGGATAAACTCCACCTGTCGGCTGGGGCCGCAGGCGCGGTGGTTGGGAAAGCGCCTGGTCCAGGCATCCATCTTCACGGTCACCGCACAGAGGGCGCCACCGACCTTCGTCTGGTAGCCGATAACCATGTCTTCCATCTCGTGGAAGGAGTCGGCGGACATGTCGTCCCACATGTCGGCCGTACGCAGGCGGAACATCTCCAGGATGTTGCTGACGTCGTAGATGACTCCGCGAAGCTTGTCATCGAGCTCCTTCAGGATCTCCAGGAGCGGGCGGTCCTGCCGTACAATGGTGTCCTGCCGCAGATCTTCCAGACTGCCCAGAAAGTCGGATACCCGAACCATGTTTTCGTCCAGGCACCACTGGTAGTAGGCGAGCGAGAGGTAAACGTCGCCGTAGTCTTCCAGGAACTTCGGGATCGCGGTCACGGGGATCCGCAACTTTCGCGCCAGGCGGTTGAGGTTGCGGCGCGCCACCGCGGCGTCCGGGTCCATGAACAGCGCGAAGAGATCGCGGATGTTCTCGCTGTCCTGCTGGCCTCTGCCGTAGACCGCGGCCACCAGGGGGCGGGTGAAGGCGCGCATCTGGGGCGCCAGTTCGCGCACCTTCGGTTCCGAGAGCCGCAGGTGGCTGTGGGCGTCGATCTCGATTCCCAGGCGGCGCATCTCGACCCTCAGGCTATAGACGTCATAGCTTGAAAGCTGGCTGAGGATCTTTACAAGTTGCACGTCTTTCTGGTTTCGCGAGTCGAACTCGAAGATCCCGGGCAGATCGGTCGGGGCGATCTGCCCGCTGCCGGTATGGGTGCCGGCGAAGAGCTCGACCATGCCTTCCAGTTTGGCGTTCTTGACCAGCCGCGCCCGCCTCAGCCCGGGCGTGACAAGCGGCACGATCGAAAGGGGAAGGATATGCAGCGAGTCCCGGTCTTGCGCTCCTTCCGCGCTCTCTCCGGCGAAGGTTGGTCTGGTCTGCTGGGTGGCGAGGGGACTGTTCATCGGGTCCGGTTGGGCGCTGAAGGTGTCGGTGAACAACCTATTGGAGAAACTTCGGGTCCAGAGAGGCTGAATTCCCGGTTGCGGGGTGCTGACAGGCTGCCACGGCACGGGTCCCTGGATCTCAGGGGATACCGCGGTCTTTGGCGGTGTTCGCGTCTTACCGGGCCAAAGCATAAGGACGACATGGTTAACGTTTTCTTTCTTTGCCGGCCGCCTGTATCAACTGAAGCGCTAGCACGACCGTGCCGCCGGCGCGGGGCCGCCGCCTGTGAGGGCTCTCGCTTTTCGATTGGGCAGGATTTTCGGTTTTGAACGCACCAAGTCCGCGGGTCCTCTGTATCGGTGGCTGCCATGTGGACCGCAAGGCCTCCGCGGCCGTCACGGTGCAACTGGCCGTCTCCAACCCGGTTTCAATCTCGACCTCTTTCGGCGGGGTCGCCCGCAACGTGGCGGAAAACCTCTGTCGTCTGGAAACCGCGGTCACGCTGGTCAGCCGGGTCGGCGCCGACAGTGACGGAGCGGCGATCCTGGAGGCCCTGCGCCGGCTTCCGCTTCGGCTCGACCATCTCGGCATCGCTCCGGACAGGCCGACCGCCTTTCATCTGATCGTGCTGCAGCCCGATGGCGAAATGCTGGTCTCCGTTGCCGACATGCGCATCTACGATGACCTCACGCCGCAGCGCCTGGCCGCGCTGCCGGCCGGCATCTGGGCGGCGGACGCCGTCTTTGCCGATTGCAACCTGCCGGCCGAGAGCCTGACTTACCTGGCCGGGCAGCGCAGCGCCGAGCGGCGTCTCGCGGTCAACGCCGTGTCGCCGGCCAAGGCCGTCCGGGCGGAAGGCATTCTGCCCGCGACCGACTATCTCTTCGTCAATGCTGCGGAGGCGGCCGCCTTGATTGGGCTAGGCCAAGGGGACCCTGGCCCTGAGGCTGCGGCCGGCGCCCTGCTGGAGCGCGGCGTCGGCGAGGTGGTTGTGACGCTGGGCGCCGAGGGGCTGCTGGCGGCGACGCCGGACGCAGTCCTGCATCTCCAGAGCCTGCCCGGCCCGCTGTGCGACGTGACGGGTGCGGGTGACGCTCTGGCGGCCGCCTTTCTCGACGCGCGGCTGCGCGGCCTGTCCCTGGATGCCGCGGCGCGGCGGGCGCTTGGCGCGGCGCGTCTGACGGTCGAGTGCGCGCAGAGCGTAAACGCGACCCTTACCCCGGAAACCCTGGATCAGATGATGTCATGACAGAGCGCAACGGCAGGCCCGACGCAATGCAGTTTCTCGAAGTCTCACCGGAGGTCGCTTCGGCTCTGGCGGAGCGGCGGCCGGTTGTGGCTCTCGAGTCCACCATCATCACCCACGGCATGCCCTTTCCGCGCAACCTGGAAACGGCCCTGGCGGTGGAGGGAGATATCCGCGCCGCCGGCGCCGTGCCGGCCACGATTGCGGTTCTTGAGGGCCGCATTCGCGTGGGGCTGGACGAGGCGGCACTGGAGGCACTGGCGGAGCGGGCCGAGGTCGCCAAGGTCAGCCGGGCCGATCTGCCGGCGGTGCTCAACGGCGGCGGCGCCGGGTCCACGACCGTCGCGGCCACGATGATCGCCGCCGATCTCGCTGGCATCCGGGTCTTTGCCACCGGCGGCATCGGCGGTGTCCACCGCGGCGCCGAGAACAGTTTCGACGTCTCCGCCGATCTGCAGGAACTGTCCCGCACCCCTGTGGCGGTGATCTGCGCCGGCGCCAAGGCGATCCTGGACCTGCCGAAGACTTTGGAGGTTCTGGAAACGCTCGGCGTCCCGGTCGTCGGCTTCGGTTGCGACACCCTGCCGGCCTTCTACAGCCGCGACAGCGGCTTGCCGTTGGCCCTGCGCTGCGATGCCGCTGCCGAGGTCGCCGCGTTGATGATGGCTCAGTGGGATCTCGGCCTTGGCGGCGGGCTCGTCGTGGCCAACCCGATCCCTATGGCCGACGAGATCCCGGCGGCGACCATGGAGGAGAAGATTGCCGAGGCGCTGAGCGAAGCAGCGGCGCAGGGGGTACAGGGCAAAGCGGTTACGCCCTTCCTGCTGCAGCGCCTGGAGGCACTCACGAAGGGTGCCAGTCTCGATGCCAACGTCGCCCTGGTGCGCAACAATGCCCGCCTGGCGGCCGCGGTCGCCGCCGCCTACGCCGAACGCCCCGCGCCCTAGATCAGCTTCAGGGCCGCTCGGCCACCAGATGCCAGTGGTAGGACCCGGGGCGGCTGTGTTCCTTGTCGGCGAGGCTGAGCAACTCGAAGTCCTCGAACAGGCGCAGCAGCTCAGTGGCGTTGCAATAGAAGTGCGGATGGTTCTTGTCCCCGTCGCCGGAATCCGAAGTGACGAAGGTGTTGGGGGCGATCTCGGTACCGACACCGCAATTGGCGTTGCGCTTCGACAGCATGGTGCCCTGGAACATCCCGCCCGGTTTCAGGACGCGGTGGATCTCCGCAATGGCCCGGGACACGACGCCGCCGTCACCGTGATAGATGACGTTGAAGGAAAGGACATAGTCGAAGCTGCCGTCTTCGTAAGGCAGGTCGGTCATCAGGCCTTCGCGAAAATCGATCGCAAGCCCGTGGTCCTTGGCCTGCCGTACCGCGAACTCCAGGCCGGCGGGGCTGGCATCCATGCCGTGAACACCCAGCCCTTGGCTTGCCAGATAGCAGGCGTGACGGCCGACGCCGCAGCCGAGGTCGAGCGCCCGCAAAAGACCACGCGCTTTCAGCGTCGGAATCAAGGCCGCGACGTCAGGGTCGGGGTCCAGCCAGTCCGCCCGGCCGCTTTCGCTCTGCCAGCGGTGGTCCCAGGCGCGGTGGGCCGTTGCCGAGTCGTCTGAGGGAAGAGTGCTGGGCATCGCGGGCTGTTCCTCCAAGGTAATGATGGGCAAGAGCGGCGGCCGCCTTTCGTTGCGGCTCTGCCTAGATGATGCGGTGGCGCAGGTAGCTGCTGAGGCGCTCGACCAGCAGAACCAGCGCGAAGATGCAGATGATGATCGTCGCCGCCGTCGGGTATTCGAAGAGGTCCATGGCGACTTTCAGTTCGATGCCGATACCGCCGGCGCCGACCAGCCCGAGGACCACCGAGGACCGTGTCGCCTTTTCCAGGCTGAAGAGCGCGGTGTTGATAAAGGAGGGCAGGGCGGCCGGGAAGACCGCGGAGCAGATAACGCCGCTGCGGCTGGCGCCGAGGGCGGAGAGCGCTTCCTGCGGTCCCGGTTCGGTCTCCTCCATCGCCTCGGCGAAGAACTTGCCGCAGAACCCCATGGTGTCGACCATGAGGGCCAGGGTCCCGGCGAAGGGGCCGAGGCCGACGGTCACCACGAAGAACAGCGCCCAGACGAGGTCGGGTACCGTGCGGAACCAGGAGATCAGGCCGCGGGCGAGATAGTAGACGGCAGGGTGGGGGGAGAGGCGGCTGGTCGCACAGACTGCCAGAGGCAGGCTGAGCGCCACGCCCAGCGCCGTGCCCACCAGAGCCATCTGGAAGGTCTCCAGCAGGGCCTGCCCGATGGGCGCGATGCGGCTGAGGTCCGGCGGGATCATGCGCACGAAGAGGTCGCCCATGTGGGGCAGCCCTTCCAGGAAGCCGGTGACCGAGATCCTGGAGCCTTCGATGGCCAGTACGAAGAACGCCAGCGCCACGACGTAAATCAGAAAGGCCAGAGCCCCGGGGCGTTCGAAGCGGGGCGGCAGCGCCGCCGTCGGGCGCGCCGCCGCTGCCGCCGGGATCGGGCCGCCGGGTGTCAAAGCGCTGCTCCGGTTTGACGGCGTCCAATGGGGTTCACGCAACGCGCGATCATGTGTAGATCGCCTTCAGCGCCGCCATGTCATGGTCGCTGCTGGCGCCGTCGATCACCTTGCGGCCGCCGCGCAGCGCAACCAGGTGGTCGGCGTAGTCGAGGGCATGGCGCAGGTGGTGGGAGGTGAAGAACAGGGTGACGTTCTTCTCGCGCATCAGGTCGCTGAAGAGCTTCATCACCTCTTCGCCGGCGGCGGGGTCGAGACTGGCGACGGGTTCATCGGCAAAGACCATCTGCGGCCGCTGCATCAGGGCCCGTGCGATGGCCACCCTCTGCGATTGCCCGCCGGACAGCCGGTCGGCGCGCTTGCCCGCCTGGTCGGCCAGGCCGACCCTTTCCAGGCAGTGCATGGCTTCGTCCCGCAGCGTTCTGGGAGCAAGGCCCTGATACCAACAGCGCGGGCCGCCGTGGCGCGCCTGGGCGCCGTGCAGTACGTTGGTCAGGGCGGAGAGCCGAGGCACCAGGTTATGCTTTTGAAAGACGAAACCGACCCGCGCACGCAGCCGCCGCAGCGGCGCACCGCGCAGCGCCGTGATCTCCTGGCCCAGCAGCGCAACGCTGCCTTGGCTCGGCTCCAGCAGCCGCAGACAGCAGCGCAGAAGGGTCGACTTGCCGGAGCCGTTGGCGCCGATCAGCGCCGTCGAACAGCCCGCGGTGATATCGAGGTCGACGCCCTTCAAGACCTCCGCCGCCCCAAAGCGCTTGGCGAGGCCACGAACGGCCAGATCGCGTGCAGTCTTGTCCGAACCGGGACGAGCGGTCCCCGTGGGGACCGCCCGGACCGCGACCTCTCCGGCATCGACGGCGGTAAGCGCCATCAGTTGCCCACGAAGTCGGAGTACTGGGGATAGCCGATGGTGGCATAGGCATCGCGGATGTACTGGTAGTCGGCATCCTGGACGCCGGGCAGGAACTTCATGCCCGCGTACTTCTGGTTTTCTTCGCCTTCCAGGATCGCAGCCACCAGCGCGTCGGACTGCTCGCCGAAAACCGTGCGCACCTTATCGACCACGGCCTTGTCCACATGGGGACCGGCCACGAGGACATCGTTCGGCAGGTCCGGGCCGCGGGCGATCACCTTGAAGGCGCCGGCCGGCAGGTCCGGGTCCTTCGCGCGCACCTTGTCGGTCCAGCTGCGGTAGTTCACGCCAAGGCCGGCGACATCACCGCGCTTGAGGGCTTCATGGCCGACATTGCGGTGGACATGCAGGGGTTTCAATTCCTTGCTCGGGTCGAGGCCGTAGTCGGCGAGCAACTGCATCGGTCCGAGATGTCCGGAGGTGGAACCGACGTCGCTGAAGGCCACGGACTTGCCTTTCAGATCCGCCGGCGCGTTGATGCCGCTGTCGGCCATGACAACGATGGCCGAGAAGTAGTCGGGCCGGCTGAAGGCGACGACGGGAAAGGCCTCGGTCAGCTTGCGCATGACCACGTATTCGGCCGGACCGGTGAGGACGAAGTCGACTTTCTCAGCCCGCATGGCTTCGGCGGCGGCAGTGCGGCTGGTGACCGGAAAGAGTTCGACCTCCATGCCGCTTGCTTCGCGCAGCACGTCGGCGAAGGGGCCGTACTCGCGCTGCAGCATCTCCAGCCCTTCGACGTCGGTGACGGCGAAGCGGACGGTCTCCGCCGCCTGTACGGAGGTTGCGGAGACGGCAATGGCCGTGGCGAGACCGGCGGCCTTTAGGACTGTTTTCAACATGGCGGAAACTCCCCCTGCTTTCGACATGGCCAGGTTGCGCTTCGGCCCGGGGTCGGCCCAGGGTCGGCCCGGGGCTGCGGCGCGGCGGAGCTTGCAGCCCGACAATGCGGGCTTTGCCTGACCGTTGACGTCAATTCCAACGCAAGGGCGATGACGCGCGCATGATGCGGCCGTGAAGCTGCCGTTACAAAAGCTGGACGAAGCCCGCCATTGGTCGAGGCCTTGGTCGGGGCCGCCGCGCGGGTGTAGGGCGGGAAGGCTTTGGTTTTAGGGCTGGACGACCAGTTGGGCGCGCTCGGCCGCCATGCGGCCCCAGCCGTATTCGATAACCCGTCCTTCCGGATCGATGTTGACCGACTCGGTGACCAGGACCGGCTGGCTGCGCGGCAGTTCGAGAAGCCGGCTCTCCGTCGTCGTCGGCAGCCGCGCCGTGATACGGGTTTCCTTGCGGGTGTAGTCCGTAACGCCGTACTGCGCCAAAGCCTTGGTCACGGACTGTTCGCGCTTGTACGCCTCGATGATGTCGGGAAAGCGCTTGGCCGGGAAGTGGTGGGCGGCAATGGAGATGGGACGGCCGTCCACCTTGCCGACACTTTCGATCAGGGCGACCTGCGCGCCCTTGCGCAGGTGCAACTGCTTGGCCACGGTGGCATCGGCGGGAATGAGCTGGGCCCTCACCAATTCACCGGAGGGGATCCGCGACTGCTTTTGGATGTTCTCGGTGAAGCGGGTGCGCTTGCCCAGCTTGTAGTCGACGACGCGCTCCTGGACGAAGGTACCGCGGCCCTGCTCCACCCTGACGATGCCTTCCTGTTCCAGAAAGGCGATGCCGCGGCGCACCGTGTGGCGGTTGACGCCGAAGCGGCTGGCGAGCTCGGCCTCCGTAGGCAGTCTCTTGCCGCGGTCGAAGACCTCTTCCTTGATGTCCGACTCGATGGATTCGGCGATCTGTCGCCAGAGAGCGACGCCCGCGCGGCGCTGCAGTGTCATGCTCTCTCTTCTCCTGTCACGCAAGTTTCACCAAGTAGCCCTTTACAGGGTCATGAAGGGTATTCTAACCTCCGGATGTATCAACGTCTAGACAAATTGTGGACTTGTCTAATGACAATGCGTTCCGAGAACGGCGCCGGGGTAGGGGCTCCTGCTGAAGGTGCCGGTTTGGAGTCTTTGCCCGGATCGGGGTCTCCACCGGGTGGAGTCCCCGCCGAGGCGGTGCAGGCCGAACGCCAGCGCTGGATGTCCGTTTTGGCAAAGGCGCAGCTTTCCGAGCTGGAGCAGGCCTGGGATCAGGTCGAAGAGCGGCCGGCCTTTCAATGGCTGCGCCCGCCCGAGATCGGCATGGTCATGGTGCGCGCGCGCAGCGGCGGGACCGGCGGCCAGTTCAATCTCGGCCAGATGACCGTGACGCGCTGTGCTCTGCGTGTTGACAGCGGCGCCACCGGCCTGGGGTACGTCCAGGGGCGCTCGAAGCGCCATGCGGAGTTGGCCGCGATCTTCGATGCCCTGCTGCAGGATGGCGGCCGCCGCGCGGTACTGGACGAGGAGGTCATCCGGCCCCTGGCTGCGGCCTACGACCGCCGCCGCGACGAGCGCAGCCGCAAGGCCAATTCCACCAAGGTCAACTTCTTCACCCTCGTACGCGGGGAGAACGACTGATGGCACTCACTTCAACACCGAACGGCACCACGGTTGATAAGACCACGGTCCTGTCCAGCGGTGCGCGGGCGGGCATCGATACAGCGGACCTGAAGCCCGGCCTTGCCGACCCGGTTCACGAGTCCCAGACGCTCTTTCGGCATCTTCTGGACGCGATGGCGCGGCCTGGACGGGCGGTCGACCTGGAGACGGCGCTGGATGCGCCGACCCCGCTGGACCCTGCGACGGCGGCTGTCGTGCTCACCCTCTGCGACTACGACACGCCGCTGTGGATCGACTGGATCGCCGATACCCCGCCGGTGCGCAGCTATTGCCGCTTTCACTGCGGCAGCGCCCTGGTGGAGCGCCCGGACGAAGCGGCCTTCGCGCTTGTCAGCGATGCGGAGAACATGCCGCGCCTCGGCCTCTTTGCCCAGGGCATCGACCAGTATCCGGACCGCTCGGCGACCCTCGTGGTTCAGCTGCCCGACCTGGAGGGCGGACCGGAGCGGGTCCTGAAAGGACCGGGCATCGCCACGCAGGCAGTCCTGCGGGCGGGCGGCCTTCCGGACTGGTTCTGGAACGACTGGCGTTTGAACGCCGCGCAGTTTCCGCTCGGCGTTGACATCTTTTTCACCTCGGGGCGCCGCATCGTCGGCCTGCCCCGGACCGTTCTCGTGGAGGGCTAGGCCATGTACGTCGCAGTCAAAGGGGGCGAGCAGGCGATCCTCAACTCTCACAAGGTGATCGCCGAGGAGCGGCGCGGCGACCCGGCAGTGCCGGAGTTGACGCTGGCGCAGGTCAAGGAACAGATGCAGCTAGCCGTCGACCGCGTGATGACCGAAGGCTCGCTCTATGACCGGGATCTGGCGGCGCTCGCCATCAAGCAGGCCCAGGGCGACCTGGTGGAGGCGATCTTCCTGCTCCGCGCCTACCGCACGACCCTGACCCGCTTCGGTGCGACGCTGCCGATCGACACCGCGAAGATGGCGGTGCGGCGCCGCATCTCAGCCGCCTATAAGGACCTGCCCGGCGGCCAGGTCCTGGGGCCGAGCTACGATTACACCCACCGCCTGCTGGACTTTGCCCTCGCGGCAGAGGAAGGGGTCGGTGCACCGCAGGTGGATATGGCGGAGGAGCCGGTGGACGAAAGCATCCCGCGCGTCACCGACATCCTCAACCACGAGGGCCTGATCGAGGAAGAGGTGGCGGCCGACGACGAGGCGCGGGTCGCGGACCTGACCCGCGAGCCCATGGAGTTCCCGGCCGAACGGGACATGCGGCTACAGAACCTGGCCCGCGGCGACGAGGGTTTTCTTCTCGCGCTCGGCTACTCGACCCAGCGCGGCTACGGGCGCAACCACCCCTTTGCCGGCGAGATCCGTTTGGGCGAGGTCGCGGTGGCGTTCGAGCCGGAGGAACTGGGCTTTCCCATCGAGATCGGCGAGATCACCGTCAGCGAATGCCAGATGATCAATCAGTTCGCCGGCTCCGCCGAGCGTCCGCCCCAGTTCACCCGGGGATACGGGCTGGCTTTCGGCCACTGCGAGCGCAAGACCATGGCGATGGCGTTGGTTGACCGGGCGCTGCGCGCGCGCGAGCTGGATGAGACCGTCGACTATCCGGCGCAGGACGAGGAATTCGTGCTGTATCACTCCGACAACGTCGAGGCTTCCGGCTTCGTGCAGCACCTGAAGCTGCCGCACTACGTCGACTTCCAGTCGGAGCTGCAGCTCATCCGCAGCCTGCGCCGGCGCCACGACGAAGAGCAGATGGAGGCCGCGGAATGACCGGCACACAGACGGCCGCGGTTGCCGAAACGGCGGCCCCGGCCGCCGCAGAGACCACAGAGGACGGCTACAACTTCGCCTATCTGGACGAGCAGACCAAGCGCATGATCCGCCGCTGCATCCTGAAAGCGGTGGCCGTGCCCGGCTATCAAGTGCCCTTCGGCGGGCGCGAGATGCCTTTGCCCTATGGCTGGGGCACCGGCGGCATGCAGGTCACCGCCAGCATCATCGGTGCCAACGACACCCTGAAGGTCATCGACCAGGGCGCCGACGACACCACCAACGCCGTGAACATCCGCCGCTTCTTCGCCCGTACGGCTGATGTGGAAACCACCGAGACCACGGGCGAGGCGAGCATCATTCAGACCCGCCACCGCGTGCCGGAAGACCCGATGACGGAAGACCAGATTCTGGTGCTGCAGGTGCCCCAGCCGGAGCCGCTGCGCAGCCTCGAGCCGCGGGAGATCGAGTGCCGCAAGATGCATGCCTACAAAGAGTACGGGCTGATGCAGGTCTCGCTCTACGAGGACATCGCCCGCTTCGGCGAGATCGCAACCTCCTACTCCTATCCGGTGATGGTGAACGACCGCTACCTGATGTCGCCGACGCCGATCCCCAAGTTCGACAACCCGAAACTCGACTCCTATCCGGCCCTGCAGCTCTATGGCGCCGGGCGGGAGAAGCGGATCTACGCCATCCCGCCCTACACCAAGGTGAAGAGCCTGGATTTCGACGACCACCCCTTCCAGGTGCAGCAGTGGGAGGAGAACTGCGCCCTCTGCGGGGCCGAGGATACCTTCCTGGACGAGGTGATCCTGGATGACCGCGGCGGCAAGATGTACGTCTGCTCCGACTCCCACTACTGTGCGCGCCGGCGGGCGGAGGGCCATAGCGGGAAACTCTCCGGCTCTGCGGCGGCGGCCTATGCCGCTGCGGTGGGGGCCGATCAGCCGGAGAAGGGAGCATGAACGCCATGTCGCCCCTGCTGCGGGTGCACAACCTTTCGCACGCCTTCGGTTCGCTGCTGGCCTGCTCCGATGTCAGTTTCGAGCTCCACAGCGGCGAGGTGCTGGGCGTGGTCGGGGAGTCCGGCTCCGGCAAGACGACCCTGCTCAACTGCCTTTCAGCGCGTCTGGTTCCCACCAACGGCATCGTCGAGTACGACCTGCGCGACCGCGGCCTCACCGACATCTACAGCCTGTCGGAACCGGAACGCCGCTTTCTGCTGCGCACGGACTGGGGCGTGGTGATGCAGAACCCGCGGGATGGCCTGCGCATGAGCATCAGCGCCGGCGGCAACGTCGGCGAGCGGCTGATGGCGGTCGGCGCGCGGCACTACGGTGAGATTCGCGGCACGGCCGAGGAGTGGCTGGAGAAGGTCGAGATGGATCTAGGCCGCATCGACGATGCGCCCAAGCACTTCTCCGGCGGCATGCAGCAGCGTCTGCAGATCGCGCGCAACCTGGTCACCAAACCGCGCCTTGTCTTCATGGACGAGCCCACCGGCGGCCTCGACGTTTCCGTGCAGGCGCGCCTGCTCGATCTTTTGCGTGGACTTGTCCGCGAACTGAAACTTTCCGCCATTATTGTCACTCACGATCTGGCGGTGGCGCGCTTGCTGGCCGACCGCCTGATGGTGATGAAGGACGGCAAGGTGGTGGAGACAGGGTTGACCGACCAGGTCCTGGACGACCCGCATCATCCCTATACCCAGCTTCTGGTCTCCTCCGTGTTACAGGTATGATCATGAACGACCCTCAGAGACCATCGGTCCAAGCGTCCGAGACGTCCCAGACGGAAGAGCGGCTCCCGGTGATCCGCGTCGAAGACCTCGGCAAGACCTTCACCCTGCATGTCCAGGGCGGCGCCCGTATCCCGGTGTTCTCCGGCCTCAGCCTCCAGGTTGCGGCCGGCGAATGCGTTGCGCTGTTCGGGCCTTCGGGGACCGGCAAGTCGACCCTGCTGCGCTCGCTCTACGCAAACTACAAGCCGGGCCAGGGCCATATCTGGCTGCGCCACGGTGAAGACTGGGTCGACATGGCGACCGCCGCCCCGCACCGGGTGCTGGCGGTACGGCGGGAGACCCTGGGCTACGTCAGCCAGTTCCTGCGGGTCATTCCGCGCATTCCGGCGCGCGACATCGTCGCCGAGCCGCTGCACGCCCTGGGGAGCGACCTGGCGGCCGCGCGGCAGAAGGCGGAAGGCCTGCTGGCCCGGCTCAACATCCCCAAGGCGATGTGGGATCTGGCGCCGGCCACCTTCTCCGGCGGCGAGCAGCAGCGGGTGAACATCGCCCGCGGCTTTGCGGTCGACTATCCGATCCTGCTGCTCGACGAGCCGACCGCCTCGCTCGATGCCGGCAACCGCGCCGTGGTCATCGACCTGATCCGGGAGGCCAAGGCCCGTGGGGCCGCCGTGGTCGGCATCTTCCACGACGACGAGGTGCGTGCTGCAGTGGCCGACAAGATCTTCGACGTCCAGACGGGAGCACTTGCGGCATGACGGCGGAGAAGGTTTTTTCCAACGCCCGCCTGGTGCTGGAGGACGAGGTCGTGCACGGCAGCCTTGCCGTGAGGGATGGGCGGATCAGCGATATCAGCGCCGGCGGCACCGCTGTGCCGGGTGCCGAAGACCTGGACGGCGACTTTCTGCTGCCCGGCCTCATCGATCTGCACACCGACCACTTCGAGAAGCACGTTCTGCCGAGACCGGGCACGCGCTGGAATGCGGTCACCGCGGTCATGGCCCATGACGCGCAGATGGCTGCCGCCGGCATCACCACCGCCTACGACTGCATCTGCGTCGGGGTGAGCATCCGCAATCCGGAGCGCGTGGAGATCCTCGCGCCGATGATCGAGGCGGTGACCCAGGCCGGGGCGCAGGAGATGCTGCGCGCCGATCACATCATTCATCTGCGCTGCGAGGTGACCGACGAAAGGGTTGTGGACCTCTTCGACTCCGTGGCCGACCAGGCTGCGGTCGGCATGATGTCGCTGATGGACCATGCCCCCGGGCACCGCCAGTACCCGGATGTCCAGCGCTTTCGCGAGCGCACCATGAAGAACCAGAAGATGACCGAGGCGGAGGCCGATGCCCACATCGACCGCCTGCTCGCCGCGCTGCAGACCGTGGCGCCGAAAAACCGCGCCGAACTGGCCGCGCGCGGCCGGGAACGCGGGCTGGCGGTCGCCAGCCACGACGACGAGACGCTGGCGCATGTGGAAGAGGCCGCGGGCCTGGGGATCACGGTTTCCGAGTTCCCCACCACCGCCGCGGCGGCGCGGCACGCCCGCGACCACGGCATGCATGTCGTCATGGGCGCGCCCAACCTGATCCGCGGCGGCTCCCACTCCGGCAATGTCTCCGCCGGGGAGCTGGCGGCGGAGGGCCTGCTGGACAACCTGGCCTCCGACTACGTGCCGGCGGCCATGCTGCAGGCCGCCTTTCGCCTGACCCGGGGGCCGCACGACCTGGCGCTGCCGCCGGCCGTGGCCAAGGTGACCAGCAATCCGGCACAGGCCGCTGGCCTGGCGGATCGCGGGCGCCTCTCCCCGGGGCTGAAGGCGGATCTGCTGAGGGTTGCCATGATTGACGACAGGCCTCATGTTCGCACGGTCTTTCGCGACGGAAAGCGGGTAATGTAATGCTGCAGGACCATCTTCTCGAGGAACACGCAGGCCCGGCCGCGGAGGCGGAACCGACGTTGGTGCTGGCCAACGCCCAGGTGGTGACGGCGGCGGACAGCTTCCGCGGGGCCGTCACCCTGCAGGCCGGCAGGATCGCCGAGGTGGCGGACGGCGGCGCAGTGCCCTCGGGCGCCATCGATTGCCAGGGCGAATTGTTGTTGCCCGGGCTCGTCGACCTCCACACCGACCACTGCGAGCGCCACGCGGTGCCGCGCCCGGGCGTCCAGTGGGACCCGCTGGAGGCCGCCATCGCCCATGACGCCCAGGTTGCCGCCGCCGGCATCACCACGGTCTTCGATTCCCTGGTGGTCGGCCTGCGCGATGCCGACCAGACGCGCCGCGACCTGCTCGGCCAGATCATGGCGGCGGTGGAAAAGGGAGAGACCCTCGGCCTCTTTCGCAGCCAGCACTTCCTGCATCTGCGCTGCGAAGTGACCGACCCGACCCTGCTGGACCAGGTGGAACCCCACATGGACCACCCGCTGCTGCGGCTGGTCTCGGTCATGGAGCACACGGTCGGCCAGCGCCAGTTCCCCGATGCGGAGAAGTACCGGGAGATCCTGATCAAGCTGTTCCACGTGCCGCCGCAGCAGGTGGACGAGCGCTTCCGCCGCGATGCCGAGGCCTCGCGCACCTTCGCGCCCACCTACCGCGCCGCCATCTGCCGCATGGCGCACGCGCGGGGCATTCCGGTTGCCGCCCACGACGACGAGACCCTGGAGCACGTGGAAGAAGCCGCCCACCTGGGCATGGCGCTCTCGGAGTTCCCCACCACCCTGGTCGCTGCCGAGGCGGCACGGGAATGCGGCATGGCCACCATCATGGGGGCGCCCAATGTCGTGAAAGGCGGCTCCCAGACCGGCAATGTCTCGGCCGTCGCGCTGGTGAAGGCCGGGCTGCTCGACATCCTCGCCTCCGACTACGTGCCGGTCTCCATGCTCTCGGCGACCCTGCGTCTGACCGAGGATGACATCGGTCTTTCTCTGCCCCAGGCGGTGAAGATGGCGAGCCTCGCCCCGGCCAAAGCGGCCGGTCTGGACGACCGCGGCGAGATTGCCGTCGGCAAGCGCGCCGACCTGCTGCGCGTGCGCCTGGTGGAGGGGCACCCGGTGGTCCGCACGGTCTACGCCGCGGGCGACCGGGTGGCGTAAAGCCGCCGTTATCAGTGCTCTGAGGCCGCTTGGCCGCGCGTCATCGCGAAGACGTCCTCGGTGCAGGGTTCGCCCTGAAACACCACCTGCTGCGTCCGGATCTTCTCCATCCCCAGCCGCTCCATCAGGCGCAGAGAGGACAGGTTGCGGGTGTCGGTGATGCCGACGATGCGCTCGACCGCGGTCTGGGCAAAGACCAGGCGCAGCGCCGCCGTCACCGCTTCGTGCGCGAAGCCCTGGCCTTGTGCGCTGAGCGCCAGGGTAAAGCCGATCTCGGCCTCGCGGGCGTCTTCGGCGACGCAGAGACCGATGTCGCCGATCAGCCTGTCGTCTGACGCCAGCGCGATGGCGATCTGGTCCCAGCGGCCGGGCTGCAGCAGCGCGGCGCTGTTCACGTCGGCCAGAAAGGCACGGGCCTCGGCATCGCTCATCGCCTGCCAGCCCTGGAAGCGGCCGACTGCCGGATCGCAGCGATAGGCTTGGAAGGCGGCAAGGTCGCCCGGGCACAGCCGGCGCAGGACGATGCGCTTGTGTGCAGAAGGAAGAGGCTCTTTGGGCATGGGTCTCTCTCGTCGCGGCACTTTTCTTGAGGGAGTGGACGAAAGCTTGGAGGTGTCCATAGGGCGTCGGCGGATTCCAGCTTCGATGAGGCCGCCCTGAAACACAAGCCGCGCCGGCTCTGCAACCGCATAGGCACCGTTGACACAGCTCCGCTCTTGCGCGGGGCGGCGGCCTGACGGACCATGATGCCTGTGGGGAGTTTTGCCGCAGCGGCCGCGGCCGTATGTGGCGGACAACAAGGGGTAAGCCGAAGTGTTCGGGATGCTGCGGGCCGTTCAGCGGGGCCTGGCCGGGTTCGTGCTTTCTGGTGCTGTCGCCCTGGTCGCCGGGCCGGCGCTGAGTCCGAGTTCAGCCTGGGCCGCCGAGCCCTGTCTGGGCGGGCCGGACTGCTGGGCGTTGTTTCCCCTTGGGGGCGGCTTGCAGCTTCCGCTATACACCAGCCATGCCCTGGACGAAGCGGCGCCTGAGATCCGCCGCGCCGTCGTCGTTGTGCACGGCATCAGGCGCAATGCGCACCAGTACTTTGCAATGATCACGGCGGCTGCGGGTATCGAGGGGGAGCGCACGCGGACCCTTGTCGTTGCCCCCGGCTTTTCCATCGAAAGCGATGACCGGCCGCACCGCCGCACCGGCGAGGTCTACTGGGCAGGAAACCGCAACTGGCGGCACGGCGATGCCTCCGTCAGTCTACCGCGGGGGCGCATGAGTTCCTTTGGCGCGGTCGAGCGGCTGCTGTCTCATCTCGGTGACCGCAGCCTGTTTCCGAATCTTGACAAGATCACCCTGGCGGGCCACTCCGCTGGCGGACAGTTCGTCCAGCGCTTCGCGGTGGGGCATGCGCCGCTGGCCGCTCTGTCCTCGGTCAGGCTGCGCTACGTCGTCGCCAACCCCGGCACCTATCTCTACCTGGGGCCGGAGCGGCCCGGGCCGGACTTCGACGGCGACTTCGGTGTGCCGTCGGCGGCGGACTGCGCCAAGTACGACCGCTACCAGTATGGGCTCGGTCAGTTGAACGGCTTCATGGCGCGCGCGGGCAAGGATATCCTGAGGGCGCGGGCACGGGACCGCGATGTGGTCCTGCTCCTGGGGCGCAACGACAGCGACCCCGACCACGAAACCCTGAACCGCAAGTGCGCCGCGGCTTTACAGGGCCGTCACCGCCTGGAGCGCGGCCGGCTGTTCAAGGCCCATCTTGACCGCCTCTTCGGCCGCCACGGCACGCGGATCGTCGAGGTTCCGGGCGTTGGCCACGAAGGCGCGGAAATGTTTGCCGCACCGGCCGGGCGCGAGGCAGTATTCTTCTAGAAGCGACTCCGCTGTTTCATTCGCATTCGAACACCAGCCGATACGACAGGACATGATCATTCGCGAAGACGATCTGCGTGGGCACGAGATCGCAGCACTTCTGACGGCGCATCTGGACGTGATGGCCGAGCACTCGCCGCCAGAGAGCCGCCACGCCCTTGATCTGGAGGGTTTGCGGGTGCCGGAGGTCACCTTCTGGACTGCCTGGGAGGATGCGCAGCTGCTGGGCTGTGCGGCCTTGAAGGAACTCTCGCCCGAGCATGGCGAAGTGAAGTCCATGCACACCGCGCAGGCCGCGCGCGGCAAGGGGGTGGCCCGGCGGCTGTTGGAACACCTGATCGCGGCGGCCCGGCAGCGCGGCTACCGGCGGCTCAGTCTGGAGACCGGCAGCATGGAGGGCTTCGCCCCGGCGCGGGCGCTCTACAGCGGCTTCGGCTTCGAATACTGTCCGCCCTTCGCCGACTATCACCTGGATCCCCACAGCGTCTTCATGACCCTGGCGTTGCCGGAGGCGGCAGGGCTCGAGCGGCCCTGATCCGCGTTCAGACCGTCAGCAGCTTTTCGTTCATGCGCCTGACTCGCGCCGCCATGGTGCGCATGACGTCGAGGGCGAAGTAGGGGGTCTCGTGGACGAGGAAAAGGAAACTGCGTTCGGCGACCGGGACGACCTCGCAGGGCTCCAGTGCGACCACGGTGGCGCTGCGCGGCGCACCGTCGACGAGGCCCATCTCGCCAAAGAAGCCGCCGGCATTGATCTCCTCGATGGTCGCCCCATTGATCACGATGGCGGCGCGGCCCGACTGCAGCACGAACATCTCCGTGCCGACCGACCCCTGTTCGATGATGTGCTGGCCTGCGTCGAACCGTAGGACCTTGACCCCTATGCTGGTGAGCATGGTCAGGTCCATGTCCCTGTGCTCCGGGAATTCCATGGCGTTGCCCCCTCCTGATCGCGGCCGCCGCACCATGCATGATTTGCATGACGATTTTGTTGCGGCGCATTGATTTGCTTTGGATGGATGTCAGCCGCCGTACTTCTCCAGGAAGGCCTCGATGCTGAGGCTGCGGAAGTCGGGCAGGGCCTGACGCAACTTGGCGTGGTCCCAGTCCCACCAGGCC
Source organism: Pelagibius sp. (assembly GCF_028281305.1). Lineage (GTDB taxonomy): Bacteria > Pseudomonadota > Alphaproteobacteria > Kiloniellales > Kiloniellaceae > Pelagibius. Next base: position 51,382 of record NZ_JANQKD010000120.1, read on the forward strand.
AGAACCTGCAGCCGCGCGGCGATCCGGGCGTTGAAGCGCGGCCGGATCGGCCTTGCCGGCACCCCGGCGACGATGCTGTAGGGCGCGACCGCCTTGCTGACCACGGCACCGGCGCCGATCACCGCCCCGGTGCCGACGGTTACCCCGGCCAGAACCGTTGCGCCGTGACCGATCCAGACGTCATGGCCGATGGTGACCGCATGGGCCTGCCGCCAGGCGAAGACCTCGCTGTCATCCTCCTCCGCCAAGCCATACTGGCGGCTGCGGTAGGTGAAGTGATGCTGGCTCGCCCGCCAGGTCGGGTGGTTGCCCGGATTGATCCGCGTCTGATTGGCGATGGAGCAGAACTTGCCGATCGCGCTGCCGATCACATGGCAGTCGGACGTGATGTAGCTGTAATCGCCGAAGCGGCTGTCCATCATGGTGCTGCGCGCGCCCACCTCGGTGTAGATGCCGAGCGTGGAGCCGACGACCGTAGCGGTCTCGTGAATCAGCGGCGACTCGCCCAGCATCTTTTTGGGCGGGCGTTGCACGTCGAAAGGCTTGGCAGCTTCGCTCATGGTCGGGGCCGTTTACTTTCAGGGTCTGTAGTCGTTCTTGCCGATGATTTTGCCGCGCAGCCAGCCGGAGAGGCTGTCGATGGCATAGACTGTGATCAGGATGAGAATGACGATGGACATCACCTCGTCCCAGTTGTTGGCGCTGATGCGGTCGTAGAGCAGGAAGCCGACCCCGCCGGCGCCGACGATACCCAGGATGGTGGCGCTGCGGGTGTTGGATTCCAGGTAGTAGAGCACGTTGGACAGCATGACCGGCAGCACCTGGGGCAGCACCGCCAGGCGCAGGGTCTGCAGGGGGCCGGCGCCGGTCGCCTGGACCCCCTCGATCTGCTTCTTCTCGACGTTTTCGATAGCCTCAGCGAAGAGCTTGGAAAGCGAGCCGATGTCGGAGACCATGATGGCGAAGATACCGGCGAGGGGACCGAGGCCGAAGGCGCGGATGAAGATCAGCGCCAGCACCAGTTGCTCGAAGGCGCGCAGGGTGTCGAAGCCGCGGCGCACGCCGAAGCGCAGCCACTCCACCTTCAGGATGTTTTTGGCGCCGAGAAAGCCGAGCGGCAGGGCAATCAGGGTGGCCCCCAGGGTGCCGAGAAAGGCCATGGCCAGGGTCTCGCCGATGGCGATGACCGGCTCCATGAACAGTTCCCAGCTTGGCCAGACATAGGGCGGCAGCATAAAGCTCAAGACGAAGCCCAGCTTGCCGAGCCCGTGCCAGATGCGCTCCGGCGAGAAGTTGAAGGCGATCAGGGTGTAGATCGTCAGCGCCGAGAAGATACTCCAGCCGACCAGCTTGATCAGCTTCTGACGCGGCGTCTCGGTGAAGGCGAGCGTCAGACGGGCCTTGGCGGCGGCGATCTCCTGCGGTGTCACGTGGCTCGGGTTTCGCATCTCGGTCCTCTAAGCCAGGCCTTCGCGGCCGATAAAGCGGTGGCGGACGCGCTCGCAGATCAGGTCGATGCTGGCGACGGTCACCAGGATGATGAGGAAGAGCGCGGAGATGTCGGTGTAGTACTGGAACGAGATCGCGGTGCGGATTTCCTGGCCCAGGCCGCCGGCACCGACGAAGCCGATGATCGAGGACGAGCGCACGTTGATTTCGAAGCGCAGCAAGGTGTAGCTGACGTGGTTGGGCAGCACCTGGGGCACGACCGCATAGCGGATCATCTGCACCCAGTTGGCCCCGGCAGCCCGCAGACCCTCCGGCGCCTTCATGTCGATGTTCTCGTTGACTTCCGAATAGAGCTTGCCGAGGGCGCCCATGGTGTGGACGGCGATGGCCAGGACACCGGCCATGGGGCCGATGCCGAAGCAGAAGACAAAGATCAGCGCGTAGACCAGTTCCGGCACCGTGCGCGCGATTTCCAGCAGGCGCCGGCAGGTAAAGAGGATGACGCGGTTGGGCATCAGGTTGCGTGAGGCGGGGAAGCTCAGCACAAAGGCGCCGATGATGCCGAAGACTGTCGCCAGGAAGGCGATCAGAATGGTCTCGACCAGCAGCTTCAGCCACAGCTTCACCGGCAAAAACCACTCGGCAAGGTCGGCGCCGAAGCTCTCCCAGCGCAGGACCGGCAGGATCTTGACGATGAATTCATGGAGCCGCGGCAGGCCGTTCCAGATCTTCACCGGGTCCAGGTCGCCGATCACGGCGGCGATGCAAAAGCAGACGATGAAGGCCAGCGCGAAGAGCGCGTCCATCAGCCGCTTGCGGCGCCGTGCCGCGGCGTAGGCTTCGTGGAAGCGCGCGACCGCGTCGTTGGATGCTGCAGAGGGGGAGAGCGTGAGGTCGGTCACGTCGGCCTGTCGCGAAGCGCAGCCTTGCCGGCTGCCGGAAGATCGAAAAGAGTGACCACCGGAGCGGGGGAGAGTGCTTGGGGGCGCCGCCCCCCGCACCGGCGGTCAGAGAGGCACGTGATTCAGCTGCCGCGGTTGCGGCGGATCTTGCGGATCTCCTCGCGCATCTCGACGATCCAGTCGTAGCGCTCGTGGTTGACGCGGATCCAGCCGACCTGTTTGGGATTGGCGGTCATGGCGGCGAAGGCTTCCGGGTCCTTCTGCGGAATCTCCATGAGCATCGTCGCCACGTCTTCCTTCATCGCGCCCGGCAGATTCTTGCGCGCGGTGAAGGGGCCCGAAGTGATCTCAGGCGACTTCCAGATCGGACAGACGACCCCTTCCTGGAGCATGCCCTTGTTCACCATGCGTTGGATAATGCCGGACTCTTCGTTGGTCATATAGGTGGCCGCGGCGTCGAACTGGCCGTTGCTGACGCCAAGAACGCCGGTCTCATGGGCGCCGGAGAAAGGCGTCGCGGCGAAGTAAGTCTCCGGATCGTAGCCCTGCTTCAGAAGGTTGTAGTAGGGCACGGCATAGCCCGATGTGGAGTCGGGGTCGGCGAAGGCCAGGGTCTTGCCCTGCAGGTCCTCGATCTTCTCGTAACCGCTGTCGCAGCGCACGGCGACGATGGAGTAGTAGCCCGTGCTGCCGTCGGCCTGCTTGCGCGAGACCAGCGGTTCGACGCCGCCTTCGGTTTCTGTGTAGGCCGCGGCGTAGGAAGAGGAACCGAAGAAAGCGAATTCGATCTGGTCGGCGGCGATGGCCTGGATCACGCCGTCATAGGACGAAGCGGTGTAGATCTTCACCGGCAGGCCGGTTTCCTTCTCCAGGTACTCCTTGAACTTCGCGTAGCGCTGGATGCGGTCCTTTTCGTTCTCGCCCGAGAGGATGCCGAAGCGCAGTTCCTTGAAGTCGGATTTCCAGTCGGCAGCCTCAGCGGTCTGCAGGGTAACGCCGGCGATGAGAGCGGCGGCGAGGGCCGTGCCGCCTAAAAAGGCTCTGCGAAGCATGGTTGGAGTCTCCTTTGCGATTTGGGTCGGATGCCAGTCGGGGCCCTGGCGGGTTTCCGCAGGGAAAGCCTGGGTGCCGGAGAACGGCGTTGCGGCGAAGCGGTCGCCGGCCATCAGGCCGAGAGGGCGACGCGGTCGCCGCCCTTGTCGCTGTGCCCGGAAGTCTGTGCAGCGATGCCGTTCATCTGGTTGTGATCCTGGTCTTGGTCTTCGTCCTGGCCCGGCAAGGCGGTCGAGGTCACGGCCTCGGAGATCGCTTCGTGCTCGCCGGCAGCGCCATAAACCTCGCGCACCGCAGCCTGGGTGAGAGCCTCGGGACGTCCGTCGAAAACGACTGCGCCGCCGGCCATGCCGACGATGCGGTCGCAGTAGCTGCGCGCCGTATCCAGCGTATGGAGGTTGCAGATGACGGTAATGCCGTCCTCGTGATTGATGGTCTTCAGGGCTTCCATCACCCGCGTCGCGTTGCGCGGATCGAGGGAGGCAATCGGCTCGTCGGCCAGGATCAACTTAGGGTCCTGCAGCATGGCGCGGGCGATGGCCACGCGCTGCTGCTGGCCGCCGGAAAGCGTGTCCGCGCGCTGCAGGGCCTGGTCGGCAAGGTCGAGCCGGTCCAGCGCCGCGATCGCCAGGGCGCGTTCTGCGGCGGAGAAGCGCTTCATCATGGACGACAGCGTTCCGTGCCTGTTGATCCGCCCGATCAGCACGTTGGTCAGGACGTCCAGGCGATTGACGAGGTTGAACTGCTGAAAGATCATCGCGCAGTCGGCGCGCCAGGCCAGCAGCTCCCGCCCTCTCAGCGCCGTGATCTCGCTTCCGCCGCAACGGATGGTCCCTTTGCTGGGCTCCAGCAACCTGTTCAGCAGGCGCAGCAATGTGGACTTGCCCGCACCGGAGCGGCCGATGATCCCCACCATCTGGCCCTCCGGTATCTCGAGGTTTACCCCTTTGACGGCCGTGATCTGGCCAAAGCTCTTTGAAAGACCAGTGATTTCCAGCATCCCCGCCCCTCGCTTCCGCAACCAGCCTCTGGTCGACAGTTTCTCCAAGAGATCCGGTTGTCTAGACCAATCGGATCCTCGACAATCTGCGTGAGGACAAGCCCCCCGTTCGCGGCCTTTTCATTTTGCGTTTAAGCCGCTTCGACACCTTGCCTTTGCCGGGCGCTGCGGTTTTCTCCGGCCAGCACCCTATCGCGCAAAGTCTATTCAGTTTCGTTAGCGGCCTAAGCTTACCAAGCTGGCGATGACACCTATGTGACGCCCCGGTCACGCTTCTGGGTCATTCCTGTGCCAGTGGCCTGTGCCAGTGGCCTGTGCCAGTGGCCTGTGCCAGTGGCCCGGTGTCATTGGCCCGGTGCCGGCGACGTTTGGCCGTGGCGAGCAACCGGAAGATGGAAAGGAGGGTCTGGCGTGCCTATGCCTTGGCTGTCGAGAAGATGTATCCGGCTCCGCGCACGGTCTTGATGACCTGTGGCTTGGCCGGATCGCTCTCGATCTTGCGGCGGATGCGGGCAATGCGGATGTCGATCGAGCGGTCGAAAGGCTCCCAGTCGCGGTTGTGCGCCAGGTTCAGTAGCTGATCGCGAGTCAGCACGCGGTTGGGATGGTCGGCAAAGGCCTTCAACAGGTCGAATTCCATGCTGGTCAGCGGCACTTCGGCGCCGGAGGCTTCAAAAAGCTTGTGAGAGTCCAGGTTGAGGGTGAATTCGCCGAAGCGCACCACCCTGGTCGGACCGCTGCTGTCTTCCGCGACGGGGTCGCCGTCGTGCCCGGCGCGGCGCAGCACGGCCTTGATGCGCGCCAGCAACTCACGCAGATCGACCGGTTTTGCGAGATAGTCGTCGGCGCCCATTTCCAGCCCGACAATCCGGTCGACCACTTCGCCGGCTGCGGTCAGCATGATGATTCCGACCTTTGTGCTTTCGCGCAGGTAGCGGGCCAGGGAAAGGCCGTCTTCGCCGGGCATCCGGATATCGAGCAGGACCAGATCCACGTCCTGACCGTCGATAACCTCACGCAGTTCCTCGCCGCCGCCAACGGCCGTGACCTGGAAATCGTGCAGCTCCAGGTACTCCTCGATGGTCTCCCGGATTCCCGGCTCGTCGTCGACGACCACTATGTGTTTGCGGCCCTGCATCTCAAAGGCTCCCTTACCCGCTCTCTCAATGGCACCCAGCGGCGCCTTGTTCTCAATGCCGTTCACGGTTCACTGTCGCTCCGGTGCTGCGGCCTGGTTGCCGGCCTCCTCCGAGACCGTGGTGTCGTCTTCCGCGTTGTTCTCCGGGTCATTCTCGCGCCCGAGAATCTGGTCGACAAGCGCGCGCACCTCTTCCAGCGTGAAGGGCTTTTCGAGGAAGGGGCGGTGCACGCGCTGCAGGAACACGCGGGCCGAGGGGCTCAGCGTGTCGCCGGAGACAAAGGCCGTGCGCTGCAGCAGTGCCGGATCACGGCGTTCCAATGCGGCGTAGAGACTGGGGCCGTCGAGGTGCGGCATGCGCACGTCGCTGAGGATCACATCGAAGCTGCTGCTGCTGAGCAGTTGAAGCGCCTTCTCTCCGGAGTCCGCCGTCTCCACCTCGTGTCCCTCGGCAAGCATGATATCGCCCAGCATCTGGGCGACTTCCGGCTCGTCGTCGATGATCAGGATGCGGGCCGTGGCGCCAGGCTGGTGCCGCCCGGTGCGGGTGGCCCTGGGCCGCTCTTCCGCCTGTTCCCTGGTGGCAGGCAGGGTGACGGTGAAGATCGCACCCTCGCCGACCTGGCTGTCGACACGGATCTGGCCGTGGTGGGCTTCGACGATGCGGTGGCTCACCGCGAGGCCGATGCCGGTGCCTTCACCGATGTCCTTGGTCGTGAAGAAGGGGTCGAAGATGCGGCCACGAATTTCCTCTGGAATGCCCGGCCCGGTATCGGCGAGTTCCAGGACGATCTCCTGGCGGTGATCGTCGTAGCGCGCTGCGATGCTCAGCTTGCGCGCGCCCTGGCTTTCCATCATCGCCTGCTGGGCATTGACCACGAGGTTGGTCACCACCTGGTTGAGCTGGTCCGGATCGGCCCAGATGGGCGGAACCGCCGGGTCGATGCGCAGGGAAACCTCGATGTTCGCCGTGCGCAGCGAATAGCCGGTCACATCCAGGGTCGCCTGCACGATGTCGGCGAGATCGACGGCGCGGCGCTCCGGCGGCCGCTGCCGCGCCATCGCCAGGAAGGACTTGACGATGCGCGAGCAGCGGTCGGCGGCGTTGCCGATCTTCGTCGCCCGTTCGACGGTGCGGGCATCGGCTGCGGTTTCCTTCAGCAGCTGCGCGTGGCCGACGACCACGGAGAGCGGGTTGTTCAGTTCGTGCGCCACCCCGGCCAGGAGCGAGCCGAGGGCGCTCAGCTTTTCGCTCTGGTAAAGGGCTTCGCGGTGGCGGGCCATCTCCGCCTCGACCGCACGCCGTTCGGTCAGGTCGTAGGCGCTTGCCACCACCATCTCTTCGCCCTGGTACTCGATCAGGCTCGCTGTCAGCGACACCCAGATATGGGATCCGTCGGCCTTGCGGAACTCCACCTCGAAGCCTTCCAGAGTGCCGCGTTCGCGCAGCAGGTTGAGATAGCGCTGGCGGTCGCGCGGATCGACATAGAGGTCGCGCACATAGGACGGCTCGCCGGACTGCTGCATCTGGCCGAAGAGCTTCCGCGAGGAGGGGCTTTCGTAGATGATCAGACCGTCGCTGACGCGGGTCATTGCAACGGGGACCGGCGAGGCCTCCAGAATGCTGCGCACCAGGGTTTCGCTTTCCCGCAGCGCCCGCTCCATCTCCTTGCGGTTGGTGATGTCCATGCGGGTGACGACGATGCCGCCCTGTCGGGTGGGCTGGTTGGCGAACTGGAACCAGCGGCCGTCGGCCTGCTGGAACTCCATGTCGGTACCGAACTGGAGCCGCAGGCGCTTGCGCTCCTCCAGCCACTCTTCGACCCGGCCTTCCGCGCCCACGTACTGGCCGCGCTCGGCACCGGTGCGGATGAAGTCGATCCAGGGCACGCCGGGCTTCAGCACGTCGACGCTCATCTTGTTGAAGTCGCGGTAGCGCTGATTGCAGGTGACGAGGCGGTCCTCCGCATCGTAGAGCGCAAAGCCCAGCGGCAGGGACTCGACGGCGTCCTGCAGGGTGTCCTGCATCTGCCGCAACTGGGTCTCCTTCTCGCGCTGTTCGGTCAGGTCGATGACGCCGCCGATTGCGATGGTCCGGCCGTCATACTCGCCGAGCCGGGAGAACACCGCTCCCCAGAAGGCGCTGCCGTCGGCCCTGCGCAGCAGCGTTTCCCGGCCGTCCAGACGTCCCTTCTCCAGCAACTCGTTGGTGCAGTGGACGCGGTCTTCCGGGTCCGCGTAGGAGAGGCGGGATTCGTAGTGCTCGGTGATGGGCCATTCATAGCCCAGGATCGCCGCGGCCTGGGGGCTGTGGTAGAGAACGATCCCGGTTTCGACGTCGGTCAGCCAAAGCGGGAAGGGATTGTTCTCCACGAGGCTGCGGAACTTCCGCTCGCTCTCGCGCAGGGAGATTTCCGCTTCCTTCAGTTTGGTGATGTCGGTGCGCACGTAGACCCTGCCGCCGCCGCGCAGTGGGTGTGTGGTGGTCTGTTTCCACTCACCGCTCCTAAGCCGAAACTCGACCGGCTCGTATTCTGACTTGTGGACGTTGATCTGCCAGTTCTCGGGCGTGACCGGCACGTTCTCCGGCGAGTCGCCGCTGTAGTCGGTCAGCAGCGGCAGTGCGCGCTGATAGTTTTCGTAAGACGAGGAACCGAGCATCGACTCCGGCGTCTCGCCATAGATCGATGCATAGGAGGTGTTGCAGAGCTCCAGGTTGCCATCGGCATCGTAGATGGCAAAGCCGTTGGGAATGGCCTCGACCGCTTCTTGCATCAGCGCCCAGAGGCGGTTCAGGGCCGCTTCGGCAGAAACCTGTTCGCTGATGTCGCGCAGCTCGACGATAACCGTGCGGTTTTGGCCCAGGTTCACCGCTGACAGCATCACCTCGACAGGCACTGCGCGGCCATCGCTTTGACGTGCTGTCAGGATCAGTGGTTCGGCCCTGGCCTGCTCGCCCTTGCGGGCCACCAGATCGGCCATCGCTTCGTCGAACTGCAGTCTGCAGGCCGCGTCGAAGAGTCCGTTAGCGCGCGGGCGAGCCATGTCCTCGGGCCAAACAGCGAAGAACTGCTCGCGCGCCGCTGTGTTGAGGTCGCCGACGGTGCCGTCCGCATTGCAGACCACGATGGGGTGCGGCGCCTGATCGATCATGGCTTTGCGTTGCGCCTGCAGGACGCCGGGGCCGCTGGTGTTCGCCGCTCCGGCGGCGATGTCGCGAATGCACCCGTTGACGATCGGGTCGCCGGTCGAAGGATGATCGGTGCTGGGCGCAAGGCAGAGTTCGTCGCGGCGCCAGACGTAGCCGTCCTCTTCCGCCGCAGTCTCCGGCCCCTGGGCGTGCTCGGACGGCAGGGCGATCCGGTAGTCTATCGTGGCTTCACCCGCTTCCAGGACAGCCTCGAGCGCTGCCGTGTAGCGCTGCCGATCCTCGGGGTGCAGAAGGGGGAGCAGTGGGTTTGGCGCCGCAGAAAGCTCAGCCGGGGTCTTGCCGACCAGTTCTTCGCTGCCGGGGCTGACGTAGTCGAAGGAGAGGTCACCGGCTTCAAGGCGGCCGCGGTACAGAACCACCGACAGCCGGCTGGCCATCATCTCCAGCAGCTGGCCTTCCGCCTCGGGGGGCAGGGCATGAGAGCGGGAGCTGGCGGGTTTTGCCCGCGCCATGGCGAGCCCTCCTGTCACGGACGTCTGCTGCCCGGAAGCCGCAGCAGAACGAACCGTTTCCCTGTTCTCCAGGCCGCAGGCAGGCAGCGAGAGTAGCCGAGGGGCACACCAGAGAAAAGAAGTGATGGAGGCGGTTGTTGTCGCCGCGGCCTTGCCTTTGCGCGGAGGGTTTCCGACCGCTGGTTCTTGTGATGGTCCCGCCATCTACTGTTCCCACCCCAGTACCTGTGATCTGTGTACTTGTGACCCGTATTCATGACCAGAATGAACCGCCATCTTCGTCGACGTTGCCCAACTCAACGTCGACCGGACCGGTGTGTCTCCCAACACACCGATCCGATGACCTAGCGGTTACATGCCATAGTCGTGATCTCGACCATGGAGCTTCCGTTCGACTTCATGCGCCGCACTGATGATCGACGCGCGGTTCAGGCCAATGTCGCGCAGCATGTGATCATCCAGCTGCGACAGTTCCAAAACCGTCCTGCGCACCCGCGTACGGCTCATGAGCGGTCCGAAAAACTGCTCCATGACTTCCTTCACACTGCGGACCAGCTTTTCTCGAAAAGAAGGCCGCGGGGCTGCGCCGAAAGGGCTGGCCGGTCGAACACCGGGCAGAATCATCGGCGAGCCGAACAAGTCTGAATTGCTCATTTTCTCTACCAAGCTCCTAAGGATTGAATCGGTTTTACTTGTTCATTTGGTTCGCCCATCGGACGGGCCGCTGCCGATACACGTCCTTGGTGCGTGCGACATGGCCGATCCGCATGGATGGCAGATATAGGGGCCCCCTGTTTCCCGGCGATTTCGCGGCGCGGGCGATTTGGTATCAATTGTTCGCAGGTGCAGCGGATGTTCGCTCGCACCTGCATCTCGAAACAGTTCGACCGCCGGTGCTTCAGCGGCAGCCCAATACAGCCAGAGGTCGATTTATCTTCTTTTTATTATCAAGAGCTTAACCCCGCGCGCTTGGAGTGTCGGGGCGGCTCGGGCAGCGCTTCGGCTGTAGCGGGCGGGGGGCTGATGCAGAAACAATTGAAACATCGCGGCGCCTTGCCAGACCTGCAGTGGCCGCGCGTGCCGCGCCTGCGCGGACCGGACTCTTGCGTTTCGGCAACCATGGCAAGAGAAAGACAGATAAAAATCGCCTCATATAGGTCATTTGCATGCGGCGTCGGGGGACCGCTAGGTTCCATTGAAGAACATGGGTATTGAAGAACATGGGTATTGAAGAACATGGGTATTGAAGAACATGGGTAACGTCATGCAGGCGTCATGTTTCAGGCGTCGCCGTGTCCTTCTTTCCGCTTCGCGGGGGCCGGGGGAATCCGGACCCGCGACGAACCGCCGCCAGCGCGCCGGCGCCGCAACCTTCGAGGCAACTGCAGTGACCTTTCCCGGGCCGAGCCGCCAAAACCCTCGCAGCGCCCGTTAACCAGTTGTAGGGTGCATCGTGCTTTCATATCTCTGATCTGCAGGCCGACGGTCTGCGGAAAACAAGGGATTCCGCCGTTTCGAGGGAGACACAGGTGCCGCGAGTCGACGCACGACTGACCGCACTTCTTTGCGCCGCCGCCGCACTGGGCACGGCTCTGCTCCCGACTGCCGAGCCGGCGTGGGCGCATCCCCATGTCTGGATCGAATCCAAGACGAAAATCCTCTTTGATGCGGATCAGCGTGTTCGGGGGCTCGAGGTCGAGTGGCGCTTTGACGAGTTCTACAGCGTCTTCGCAGTCGAGGGCCTGGATGCCAACGGCGACGGTCGCTTCGACGAACAGGAACTGCAGCCGCTGGCGGAGGTGAACGTGACGTCGTTGAGGGACTATCGCTACTTTGTCTATGTGAGTGTCGGTGGCCGGGACGCCGAATATGGCAAGGTCGTGGACTTCGGATCGACCTTTGAGGATGGTCTCCTCAGCCTGCGCTTTGTCCTGCCGCTTGCTCAGCCGGTGGATCCGCGCATAGAGAGCGTAGACTTCACCAGCTACGACCCCAGTTTCTACATCTCCATCGACGCGGCGGACGACCGTGGTGTGACTGTCGCCGGGTCGGCGCCGGCGGAATGCGATCTTCGGATGGAACGGGGTGGCGAGACGGAAAGTCTCAACATTGCCGAAACCGACATCTTTGATCCCGCAGGGCTCAGTATCGCGGCGCAGTTCGCGACGCAGGTGACCCTGGACTGCCCGCCTGCGGTGGCCACCCAGTAACGTTTCAGGACCGATGATCATTCTGCCGACGACTCTTTCAGGACCCATGATCGCGTCCGGCCCCTGCGCAGCGGCCGGCCGCTGGATGCTGGCGATCGCGCTGGCCCTGGCCCTGTTGGTGGCGCTTTCCTCTGCGGCCGACGCCCAGAGCGCCCTGGTGCCGGCGCCGCAGACCGCCGCCCAAGAGACTGGGGGAGGGCCTTGGCAGACGGCGCTTCAGTATCTGCATCAAAAACAGGGCGAGCTGCACCGCCGCCTGGCTTCAGCGGTCCGGGGGCTGAAAGGCGAAGGCAGTCAGCAGGCCTTGCTTTTTCTCCTTACCCTCAGCTTTCTCTACGGTGTCTTCCATGCTGTCGGCCCCGGTCACGGAAAGGCGGTGATTTCCACCTATCTCTTGGCGAACGAGCGTGCCGTACGCCGCGGGATTGCCCTGGCTTTTCTGGCCTCCTTCGTCCAAGGCCTGACCGCCATCGCGCTGGTCGCCCTTCTTGCCGTGCTCCTCGACATGAGCGGTCTGCGGGTGACGGCCGCCGTGGGGATGCTGGAGTCCGCCAGCTATGCGCTGGTTGCCGCTGTGGGCTTCTGGCTCCTGTGGTCGGTCCTGCGCCAGCGCAGATCGGCCAAGGGTACCGCGGCAGGGCATGAGGCGGGCTGCTGCGGTCACAATCACCACCCCGACCCGTCGCTGCTGTCGGGCAAGGGCCTGCTTTCCAAAGCCGGTGGCATCATCGCCGCTGTCGGCATCCGGCCCTGCAGCGGGGCTGTGCTGGTTCTGCTCTTCGCCTTGTTCCATGGCGTCTTCGTCGCCGGCGTGGCGGCGACAGCGGCGATGTCCCTGGGCACCGCGGCATCGGTTTCCCTGCTGGCCCTGGCAACCCTCTACTCCAAGCGACTCGCCTTTGCGGCGCTGGGGGACAAGAGCCGCTGGGTCGATGCGACCTATCACCTGCTGGGCCTGGGCGGTGCGGTTATGCTCATCCTGCTGGGGCTTGGCCTGTTTGCCACTTCGCTGGGCCCCGCGCCGCCGCTGTCACCCTAGTCGCTTTGATCAAGTGATTGTTCTGGCAGCATAAACTGCGAATTCCTCCTTCTGTGGTAATCCTCACAGACCCTTCCGCCGCCGACTCTTAAGGTTTTGTTCAAGAGACGTTGGTCCTCGCTGCCGAGGGGGCAGACCGATGGACCCGGGAGACCTTTGTCAAGCCAAGGGGTTGGTAGACAAAAGGGAAGGGAGAGCAACCGTTATGTCTGAGACAAGCACGCTGTTGGTGGGGCGTAACCGCCTGTTCCTAGAAGGTCTTAAGAGCCTGCTGAAGGGCAGCTCTTTCGAAGTCTGCGGTGAGGTTTCGGGCGTTGCCGACATCGAGGATGTCGTCGACGGCTCTGATCCGGATCTCATCCTGATCGAACTGCGCGGCGAAGTCGCGCTCCTGGTCGAGGATCTGCGTCAGCTTCAGGACGACATGCCCGATGTGCCGGTCGTCGTGCTGACCGACGAGCGCGATCCGCGGACTTTGGCAGCCTGCCTGAACGCCGGCGCCGACGCCTTTCTGCTGAAGGATATCTCGCTGGAGGCCCTGATCCATTCGCTGAAGCTGGCGATGATGGGCCAGAAGGTCATGCCTACCGATCTTGCGGCCGCCCTGATCAACGGCGCCGTCGGCGTGGCACCGGCCAGCTGCAAGCGCATCGAGGAATATGGCCTGTCGGATCGCGAGCAGGAGATTCTGCGCTGTCTGGTTTACGGCGATGCCAACAAGGTCATTGCCAACCGCCTGGACATCACCGAGGCGACCGTCAAGGTGCACATGAAAAGCCTGCTCAGGAAGATCAAGGCAGGCAACCGAACCCAAGCTGCGATCTGGGCGCTGAACCACGGTTTGGCACCGGGGCTGCCTTTCGGAGGTGGGGCCGAGCCTATGTTTCCAGCCCCCAGCGGGGCGCCGGCCCTCTCACAGCTGACCGGGTAGGGCAAAGGGCCCCAAACGGAGCCCAATCCCAACCGCTCTCCCCCCGTTTGCGAGGCCTGGCTGCAGCCGCAGCCAGGCCTCGCTGCATTTGCAGCGGGTTCCTGCGGCAGGCCTTCGCCTAGAGCAGATCCGGGTTTGATGGAATCGCGGAAGCGATCCATCAAACCCGGTGAATCTGCTCTAAGTCTTCAGTGTAGAGCGGATTCACATGTCTAGCCGCCCACCAGTGCGGTCCAGGCGTCGATCGAACTGCCGCTGCCGGGATAGATCACGACAGCGCCGCGGCCAGAGCCGGCGGAGACCATATTGGTCCAGGACGCAATGGTGGCCGAGGTCTTGAGGCTGCTGAGGAAGCTCGGCGTGCTGGAACCGCCGGACCTGGGCGCGAAGAAGGGGTTGAAGATTCCCGCTCCATCGGCGGCGCTGCGCCGGAAGCTGCTGCCGCGCGGGGCGAAGCCGGGCAGGAAGGGGCTTGCCTGGCCTTGCACGATGGCGGTCGACCCGGGCCCTTCCGTGACGTCAACGAGAGCGCCGTTGGAACCGCGCAGCAGGTTGTCGGGCCGGATTCCCAGGATCTCTTCCTGCAGGATTGCCTGGCGGCCGGCAAAGCTCATGCCGACCCCGCCACCGCTGTTGAAGGAAAAGGGCCGGTTGTTCCACTGCGCTTGTGCTTCAGGCGCGGCGCCGGCGAGGACAAGCCCTGCGACGAACAGGCAGGGCAGCAAACGGAATGCCATTCTGCGAACTCCCATGGTGAGCGAAGAGTTGCGCTGCGTTTCTCCGCGGCGGCCGATCATAGGGCCGCGCAGCGCGGAGAAACGGCGTCTCTACTATCACTTTCGGGGAATGGCGTTCCGGTTCAATGTGCCAGAAGAGGTAATACCCCCATATCGCTTCAGTTCCAGGCCTTAGGACCCTTTGACGGCGTGCCGTTGGTGGTATCGGGGCTCTCGCCCACGCTGTCTCCATCGGCGGCAGAGCCTGACTCGACCTCTGCGATCTGCGCCTCGGCGGCCTGCAGGCTTTCCTGCAGCGGCAGCAGCACAGTGGCCGCCAGCACCGCAGCTTCGGTTCTGTTGCGGCACTCCAGCTTGACCAGGATCGCGCGCACCAGGGATTTGATGCGTGTCTCGCTTTCGCCGAGCCGGGCCGAGATGGCGCGGTTGCTCTCCCCCGTTGCCAGCAGGGCCAGAATCGCCTGCTCGCTTTCGTTCAGGCGGCAGAGCATATCAAGGTGGTTGTAGCTTCCGCTGCCACCGTGGCGGGGGTTCGGCATGACCGAATAGCCTTCGCGCGCCAGGCAGAGGCTCTCCTCAAGATAGTCCAGCCCCGACTCCAGCAGGATGAGGCCGTCCGCGCGCTGCGCCAGGTCGCCAAGAAAAGCGCACTTCGACTCCGGCACCGCCAGCAACACCCGCGTGCGCTCGCCCGACCAACGCTCGATCTGCTGCTCCAGGCGGGTGAGCCTGGTGCCGTCCTCGGCGGCGAGGATGAGGTAGTCGGCCTCGGGCTCGCCCAGCCCGTTGGCCGGAAAGATACAGATGTCTCCTACACGGGTGTTGGGCACCCGTTTGAGCGCGTCCAAAAGAGGGGCGGTATCGATTCCCGATGCCAACAACGCGCAGCGGCGATCGTCGGGCTCTCTCTCAGAGTCGGGTGTCTGCGAGTTGCGATCGAACATTTTCGCGGGTCCTCCAGCAAGCCGGGCCGAGGGGATGATTCGGCCCAATTCCAGTGCATTGCAGCGCTTTGATCCCAGGGAGATTAGCACGGAGAAATCCCACATTCCTCCACGCAGGCATAGTAATACTTTGGTATAGCGTATTAATACTCGCGGAGTTTTCACAGATATAGTTACCTCCATTTGAAAGTATTAATTCGAGTTTATTTCTCAATATACCTTCGCCCGCTTTATTGAATAAATATTTTCGGTACCATCGCCGAACATTGATCCCGCGCAAGTTTTTGCGCTGTCGGGTCGACGCAGACAGATCGATGCATAGGGGATGGATTATGCGAGCAAAGGCGAGCGCCTTCGTAATGGCAGCCGGACTGGCGCTGAGCGCCTGTGCCGGGCCACCGTTTCCGGACACCGGCGTGCCGCCGGTCTTCAGTTTCCCGGTGACCAGCAACCACACGCCCTACAGCCAGTGCCTCAGCAGCCTGGCGGAAGCACCAGGCGCAAATCTGCCTGTCTTCTCGGTTGGCGAGGTCGCCGACAAGACCGGTCAGGTGAACTACGACGACAACGGCCATGCCCTCAGCCAGGGCGTTTCGGAGATGGTGATCTCCGCGCTTTGGAAAACCCGCAAGGCCCGTCTGATCGAGCGCCTCGACCTGCGCATTCCGCTGGCGGAAATGAAACTCTCGGAGCAGGGCCGTCTGGGCCGCGGACTGACGGAGTACGAACTGCCGGCCAGCGACTTCATCGTCGTCGGCGCCCTGACCGAGCTGAACTACAACATCACCTCCGGCGGTGCGCGGCTCTTCGTCAACGGCATCGGCGGCGGCGGGCGCACCGTGGTCATCAACGTCGCGCTGGATCTGCGTGTCGTCAACGCGCGCAACTTCTCGGTTGCCTATGCAACCTCGCTGCAGAAGCAGATCTATGGCTTCGAGGTCGAAGCCAATGTGTTCCGCTTCTTCGGCAATACGCTCATCGAATTTGACGCTGGATTGATTCGCAACGAGCCGTTGCAGCTCGGCGTCAGATCCGTCGTGGAAATGGGTGTCTACCTGCTCATGACGGACTTCCTTGGTCTTCCCGCGATCCAAGGCTGCGATCTCGTGGAGACCGATCACTTCGCTGGATATCTAGAGGAGATGAACGATGAAAGCGAATAAGTCTGTACTGCTTTGCGGGGCGGCCATTGCTGCGCTCGGTCTTGCAGCGTCACCCGCTGCCGCCTTCGACCAGGTCGACTGGCACTGGGATCTCGAGGTCATCGAGCATGTGACCAAGGACGTGGACATCGATGTCGACATCGACCCCGTCGGTCTGGTGCTGCTGGAGGATCTGCAGATCTACATCGGCGACGTTACGGCCGAGTCCTATGTGAACGGCGTCTACAACAACCAGCCGAACGAAGGCGGCGGCATGGCCAGCGGCACGATCGACTTCACGGTCACCCTGGACGGCATGACCGACGACGAGACCGATCCCAGCACCGTTTCCGGTGTTGCCGATCTGGGCGGCGACCTCATGGGGAGCTCCAACGACGTTTCCGGCACCCTCGACGAGGGCACGGACGATCTCGACGTGGTCATGAGCTTCGAGGACATCCCGGTGGAGAACATCGAGATCGAGCCGACCGGCTCCTTCGATGCCCTGACCGAGCTGCCCGAGGTGGTCAGCACCGCGACGGCGATCGCCAACAACGTCAGCATCGACAGCGACGTCATGGTTGAGATCCACGAAGGCCAGTATGTCTTCAACACCGGCGAGTTCGGTGACGATCCCAGCCCCGTTCCGGTGCCGATCGGTCCCAGTGACGGCCCGATCCTGGCGTCGATCGAGGATGGCCAGGACTTCGGCAACAACCGCAACGAGTTCCACGATGCGGCGGCAATCCTGACCCTGGCTGCGCTCGTCGGTGTGATCGAGCCGTCCGAGATCTCGGCCGTGTCGCAGGTGGACGACATCCTCAACGCCTCTGTTGACAGCGCCGCAACTGCGGTCGCCAACAACAAGGCGATCACCGTCGATGCCAAGGTGGCCGACGATGCGGTGGTCATGGGCGACATCACCCAGTTCGCCTATGCCAACACCTCGGCGCTGTCGCAGGTCGGCACCAACTTCTGCGAGTTCGACTGCTTCGGCGCCCAGCCTTACGGCGTTCAGGTCAACAACTACACCAACCTCGGTCAGCTGGACCGTCCGCTGGTGTCGTCTGTTGCCACCGCCGTGGGCAACAACCTGTCCATCACCGTCAGCACACCTGAGATCGGTGGCGGTGGCGGCGAGTAATCGCACAACCGTAGCCTACCAACCCCGGGGAGGGAGCGGCGTTTTCCGCTCCCTCTTCCCCCCGGTTCCCCCGGCCCCCAAAGGTCCTGCCGGGGCTCGATGCGACCTCTAGGAGGCAGAAAATGGAACGGACACTCATGCGGATCGCGGTCGACCTTCTGACGGTCTTCGTCTACACCGCCTTTGCCGTCGCCCTGATGGCACGCCTGGCCGCTGACGCCTCGGCCCAGATGTACGAACAGCCCTGGGGCTTTGCCGCGCGCAGCGGCGGCAGCATGGCCATCTTCATGAAGCAGGTGGATGCCGGCATGCTGGACGGCAACTCCGGCAGCAGCGCCGCCGCCGTGACGGGCAGCACCACCTACCTCGTCTGCGGCGGCGACGGCAGTGCCGGCGCGCGTGGCAATTCGTCCTGCATCATCCTCAACAACTCCGACGGCGCCATCAACACCGGCCAGGAAGCGGTCGGCGATCAGTCGGCCGAGAACACCGTTACCCAGACCCAGAACAACGGGGCCGATGAGGTCAGCGAGATCCTCGACGGCGATGCCGCGGCCCAGTAGGGCCCGGCTCATGGAACCACAACACCAGGGCACCAGGACACCGCCTGGTCTTAGGGAGAGACAGAAACAGCGGCGGCCTTCGGCCGCCGCTTTCCTTTGCGCTTTTTGCTCTCTGCTCGTTGCCGCGCAGGGGGCCGATGCTGGTGTCAGGGAGTGGTGGTCGGGCCCGGCGGGCGCCGGCAGACCATCATTTCGGTGGGGCGCTCAGCCCCCGGCAGGCAGAGCGGCTGCAGGCCGCAGGGCGCGGCTTTGGCGCTGGCGGGATCCTCCGGGACGCCGCCATTGTCTTCTGCCTGGGCATCCAGGTAGGCCTTCAGGCGGCTGCGGCAAAGCGGTGTGACCCGGTCGTCGGTTTGGGCCAGAGCCTGCTGCAGGGCTTCGGGGGAATTGGCGGTCAAAGGCCCGCTGGGCGAACTGCTTTCGCCTCTCCCTCCGCCACCGCTGCCGAGCGCGCCCAGCGCGGCTCCGGCCAGGCCGGTGATGCAGCCGCCGAGACAGAGCGGCAGGGCAAGGGCCAGCGGCAGCAGGCGCAACCCGCCAAGGGACCGGCGGGTGCGGTTTCGCGTCGTCATGCCGATACCTTCAGAATGCCGGTGTCAGCAGCGAGTCGCTCTTCACCGAAGAGAGGAAGCTGCGCAGCGCGTAGATCTCTCCGGAGGTCAGAGCGAAGCGCGGCATCGGCGGATGGTCGGTGGCCAGCCAGGCCTCGAAGCGCAGCGTGGACCAGTCGGTCGTCTGGGCCATCTCGCGCAGTGTCGGGGCCGCCGTCGTGCTGTAGGGGGCGTCGGGGGCGGCATGGCAGCGCAGGCAGTACTGGGCTGCGATGGCCTGGCCGTCGCTGACCTCGTCCCCTTTTGCCGGTGCGATCAGCGGCAGGTGCAGCCAAAACAGGCCGGCAACCAGGCCGGTGCCGAAAAGCACCGGCCAGTTGCGTCGTTCGGCGTGCGGCTCAGGGCGCCGGCGGCGGTGTCCGCCGCGCCGCTTACTGAAGCTGATTGAGCGCATTGCTGAAACCCTTCAGCGAGAAGCGCGCGACCACCGTCTGGTCGCCGACGCGGTACGCGGCCATGCCTTCGAAGTCTTTGCGAAAGCGGGCCAGCACCTCGTCGGTCGCCTCCAGGCCAACAGCGGCCTGGCAGAACAGGTGGTTGCAGGCGGTGGTGCGCAGATGCGCGGTCCAGCCGCTGTCGAGGCGCAGGGCGATGGGCGCGTCGGGGCCGGCCTTGTGGCTGACCCGCAGAATGGCGCGCAGCCGCCGGGTCCCGCGTTCTGGTGCGATGAGGATCTGCAGGCCCGCGGCCTGGTAGTCCGCCAGACAGGCGGACTGGCCGCAGACCACGGTCCAGCGCTCGACCTCGGCCTGCGCCGGCGCGGCGACGGTGCCGGCGGCCAGCAGGGCCCCGGCGAACAAGAGGGTTCTTACGGAGAAAGGCCCGCGCCGACGGGCCAGTCTGGAAGGGCGGGAAACATCGGTCATGACGCATTCTCCCGGAAGTGCTGTGAAGCGATGGTTCCCGAGAGTCTGGCCCGCCGTGCCGTCCGGCGCGAGGGGACAGGCGGAGAGGCGCGTGGCTCTTGCGGCTTAGACCCATGGAAGCGCGCCTACGCCCTAGGAGTGCGGATTTCTGGCCGACCAGGCCTCTTTTGTGCCCGGCGTGTGACAAATCCCACACTGCCTCGGGCGCCGGCTCCCTATGTTTAAATCGTTGTTGTGGAGGTCCTCCCTCAAGCCACGATGACGGACCTTAGGTGAGCCCATGAGAGCCCCGTCCGCCGCCCATCGGACGGGGCTTTCGCTTGTCCGCGTCGAGCGGCGGAGTTTCCGCCCCTTGAGGTCTTCTGTTTTCTGGAAATGTCTAAGCCGCAGTCAGGCTGCCCGCAGCCGGGGCGCTTCAGTCGCCGGAGACCTCGTGGACCATGCGCTCCAGCTCGGCGACGTCGGTGACGATCAGCGTGCGCCCGTCGCGGCGGATCAGGCCGCTCTTGGTCAGATCGTTCAGTTCGCGTGTCACCGCCTCACGGTGGGTCGAGATGCGGCTGGCGATGTCCGCATGAGTCGGCGCCGGCGAGAGACGCGCCGTGTTGTCGTCCCCCAGGTGGTCGCGGGAGAGTCGCAGCAATTCGGAATGGATGCGGTTCTTGACCGCAAGAGTGCTGAACTCGAAGATCCGCTCGCTCAGCGAGCGCACCAGCCGCGTGATGTAGGTCAGCATGGCCATGGAGACCGCGGGGTACTCCATGAGAATGCCGCGGAAAGTTTCGGCCGGGACCGAACCGATCATCACATCGGTCAGGGCGATGACATTGGCCGACCGCGGTTCGCCGTCGATCGCCGCAAACTCGCCGAAGCACTCCCCCGCCGAGATGTCGCGAAAGGCGACCTCTTTGCCGGCGCTGGAAAACAGGATCACCCGGACCGTTCCCGAAACCATGAAATAGACGTCGGTAGAGGCTTCCTGGTGGCCGATGATCTGTTGGTTGGCGGTGTAGTTCCGCCAGTTCATGCGTTGAGAAATGCGCTCGATCTCGCGCGGCTCGAGACCCTTGAAGATCTCGATTCGTTCGAGAGCGTAGCCGCTCCCTCCGGAAAGCCGTTGTTTGGCTGTCATCGACCCCATCTTCTTCTTGGGCCTGCAACTGCTCCGGATCCATGCCGCCGCTGCTGCCAGACCGCATCGCGAGGACTCTTCCGGGCACCCCTCAACTTACCCGGCCTCGGTTCTTTCCGGCTGTCAAAGGCGCCGGAAAGCCTGCGCAATACTACTCCGCAGCGTTTTCGATGCAACCGGCTGATGACAACAGCCCTAAGGCGCAATCGAGTGCTCTTACTCGTCGACGCTGCAGACGCCGCGAGTTCCGGCCCTTGCATGAACCTTGAGCCGAAACTGGCGCCACGCTATTCAGGCCTCGCCCCAAGGTAGAATCCTTCACGGCGCGCCGCGTCAGGAACCAAAAATGTCACAAAATCCCCCTCCCACCGCCGGCCCGATCACGGCCCCCCGCTTGAGGGATTGGCTCGCCGGCACGGTGTTGCCGTTTTGGGAAACCACGGGCTTTGACAGCCGGCATGGCGCTTTTTTCGAGAAGCTGGACCTCGACGGAACCGTCAGTTCCGAGGATTACACACGCCTGCGGGTCCAGGCCCGCCAGATTTATGTCTACGCGCATGCAGGCGTTCTGGGCCTCAGCACCGATGGACTCGCGCGGGCGCATGACGCCTTCGACTTTCTCCGGCGCCATGCCTGGGACGCGCAGCACGGCGGCTGGTTTCACAGGCTGCGGCGGGACGGGCAGCCGCTCGACCGCACCAGGGATTTCTACGACCACGCCTTCATGCTTCTGGCTCTCGCCTGGCTCTACAGGGCGAGCGGCGAGGGTGAGGTCCTGCAGGCGGTGCGAAAAACCACTGCTTTTCTCGACGAGAACCTGCGCCTCGAACGCGGCGGTACCTTCGACGGTTACGCCGAGCAGCGGGGCGAAGAGGCATCGCAGATGCCGACGCGCAGGCGACAGAACCCGCACATGCATCTGTTTGAAGCGCTGCTGGCGCTTCACGAGGCAACCGGCGATGCGGAGTGGATCGAACGGGCGGCCTCCATTCGCGGCCTTTTCGATGCGCACTTCTTTTCCGCGGAAAACGGTCAGCTTGCCGAGTTCTTCGATGCGGACTGGCGGGAGATGCCGGTCGATGGACGCTTCATCCGCGAACCGGGCCATCATTTCGAGTGGGTCTGGTTGCTGCACCGCTATGGCCAACTGAGCGGCGACGACGGCGTGCTGCCGGCCATGGAAGGGCTTTTCGGCTGGGCCTGGGCGCAGGGAATCGACCGCCGTGCCGAGGGCATCTTCGGCGCCTACGACGCCGTCGATCCGGAGGGACAGGTGCTCCAGGGCGGCAGCAAGCGCCTCTGGCCGCAGACCGAAGCCCTGAAGGCCTGCCTGGCGCTTGCCGAACGCAGCGGCCATCCGGCGGCCGCGGCCGGTATCGCCCCTTTGCTGCAGTCCTTCTTCACCCACTTCGTCGGGCTCGACCATGCGCTGTGGCAGGACCAGTTCGACGGCGCGGGCGCGATGATCGCAAAGGCGGTGCCCGCCAGCAGTCTCTACCACCTTTTTCTCGCCATCGCCGAGGTTCTGCGCGTCTGGCCGAGCCTGCCGGCTCAGCGCGGCGCGCCCTAACCCTCGAGCCGTGCGAGCGTGTCCTTGACGGTTGCGGCCGTGCCGCGCTTGAGAACGCCGTCCAATGCGGCGCTCACCGCCGCCGCGAAACGCGGATCGCCGGCAAGCCCGGGGTCGAAGACGTCGGTGATCTTCAGGAAGCCGGCAACGATCTCTGCAGCATTACCCTCGCCGCTTGCAAAGGTCTCTGCAAGCAGTGGCGCCAGGGGATCGCGGACCTCGATACCCTGACCTTGTTCGTCGCGGCCGCCGGTGTAGCGCATCCAGCCGGCCAGGGCGAGCGCCAGCACATCGATCGATGCGTCTGCCTGCAACCTATCGCGTGCCGTGCCTAACAGGCGCTGCGGCAACTTCTGGCTGCCGTCCATGGCGATCTGCCAGGTGCGGTGCTGCAGGCCCGGGTTGGCGAAGCGGGCGATGAGGTCGGTTTTGTAGCCCTCCAGATCTGCGTCCGGCGGCATGGCCAGGGTTGGCCCCGCCTCACGGTCCATGAAGATCTGCGCAAGTCTGCGCAGCGACTCGTCGGCCATGGTTGCGGCGATGGTCTTGTGGCCGCTGAGATAGCCGAGGTAGGCGAGCAGGGAATGGCTGCCGTTGAGCAGGCGCAGCTTCATTTCCTCATAAGGTGCAACGTCGTCCACCAGTTGCGCGCCGGACTCCTCCCAGCGCGGCCGCCCCAAGGCGAAACGGTCCTCAATCACCCACTGCCGGAAAGGCTCGCAGATCACCGCACCCTCGTCACGCAGGCCGAGACGCGCGGCGATGCGGTCGCGGTCGGCATCCGTCGTTGCCGGGACGATGCGGTCGATCATGGTGGCGGGGAAGGGCACCTCCGTTTCGATCCAGCGCGCCAGCACCGGGTCGTTGGCCTCCGCCAATTCCAGCAGCAGGCTGCGCAGGGTCGCCCCGTTGTGCGGCAGGTTATCGCAGCTGAGCGGCGTGAAGGGTGTCAGGCCGGCTGCATGGCGGCGGCGCAGGCCGGCCAGGAGAAAACCCAGGGCGGACTTCGGTCGCTCCGGCTGCTGCAGGTCGTGGCGGATATCCGGATGGTCGTGTTGCAGAGCGCCGCTTGCCGGGTCGTGGCAGTAGCCCTTTTCGGTGACGGTCAGGGATACGATGCGGGTCTCCGGCGCGGCCAGACGCGCCACCAGCGCCGCCGGGTCTTCCGGGGCGACCAGCACCTCCTGCACCGCGCCGATGACGCGCAGGTCCTCGCCGTTCGGGCCGGAGACCGCCTCGGTGTAGAGGCCGTCCTGGGGCGCCAGCTCGTCGTGCACCGCAGGGCTGCGCAGGCTGGCCCCGCAGATCGCCCAGCCGTGCTCCCCCGCCGCCAGCCGCTCGTCGCAGTAGACCGCCTGGTGGGCACGGTGAAACGCACCGATACCCAGATGCACGATCCCGACTGTACAGGCGGCGCGGTCGTAGCCGGGGCGCGGGATCTCGGCAGGCAGGTTCTTCAGCGTCGCCTCGTTCAGCCGTCTCATTGCGCCACCAGGTTCGGCAGGGTCATGGAGACGGCCGGGATGTAGGTCACCAGCACCAGGGCGACCAGGAGTGCGAGGTAGAAGGGCCAGATCGTGCGCACCGTCTCCTCGATGCGGATCTTGGCGACCGCGCAGCCGACGAAGAGCACCGAGCCCACCGGCGGCGTCACCAGGCCGATGCCCAGGTTGATCATCAGCACGATGCCGAACTGCACGGGGTCCATGCCCAGTTGCTGGACCACCGGCAGAAAGATCGGCGTGGTGATCACGATCAGCGGCGACATGTCCATGAAGGTGCCCAGGAACAGCAGGATGATGTTGATGATCAGCAGGATCACCAGGGGATTCTGGGAAATCGCCTGCAGCAGGTCGAAGAGCTGCGCCGGAACCTGGTTCAGCGCCAGCAGCCAGCCGAAGGCGGCGGCGCTGCCGATCACCAGCAGCACCATGGCGGTGGTCCTGACTGCCCCCAGGGTCGCCTTCACGAAGGCCTCCCAGGTCAGGCTGCGATAGCCGATCAGGGTGACGACGATGGCGTAGATCACGGCGATGGCGGAGGACTCGGTGGCGGTGAAGATGCCGGTCAGCACGCCGCCGATGATGATGATCGCTACCAGCAGCCCCGGCAGGGCAACGGCGAAGGTGGTGAGGATCACTGCCAGCGTCTGGCGCGGCTCCGCCGGGTAGCCGCGGCGCCGGGCGACCACGTAGGCGGCCACCATCAGGCAGAGGCCGGTCAGGATACCCGGCACCATGCCGGCCAGGAACAGCGAAGAGACCGAGACCGTGCCGCCGGCGGCGATGGAATAGATGATCATGTTGTGGCTGGGCGGCACCGTCAGGCCGATGGTGGCCGAGGTGACGGTGACGTTCACCGCGTAGTCGGGGTCGTAGCCCTTGCGGCGCATCATCGGAATCAGGGTCGAGCCCAGCGCCGAGGCGTCGGCGACGGCGGAGCCGGAGATTCCGCCGAACAGCATGGAGGCCAGCACGTTGACCAGGCCGAGGCCGCCACGGATATGGCCGATGGCGGCGTTGGCGAGGCGCACGAGGCGGTCGGCGATACCGCCGTGCAGCATCAGCTCGCCGGCGTAGATGAAAAAGGGAATCGCCATCAGGGCAAAGACATTGATGCCGGCGGAGAGACGCTGGAAGACCACCACCGGCGGCAGGTCCATGTAGACCACTGTCGCCAAGGAGGCGATGGCCAGCGTGAAGGCGATGGGCACGCCCAGCAGCAGCAGCACCAGGAAGGTGCCGAAGAGAACGATCAGGGTCATGCTTCGGGGGTTTCCCGTCCGGCAAGGTCGTTCAGGATATGCTCCAGGCTGAACAGGATGATCAGCACCCCCGCGATGGGAAAGGGCAGGTAGGAGATGCCTGTGGGAATGCCCAGCGAAGGGATGCTGTGGGTCCAGGTCGACTGCGTGATCTGCAGACCGTAGACAGTCATGAAGAGACCGAAGCCGCCGATGCAGAGATTGACCGCCACGTCCACCGCGCGGCGGGGGCCGGGCGGCAGGGCATCCTTGAAGAACACGAGGCCCAGGTGGAAACGTTCGCGCACGCCCACCGCCGCCCCGAACATCACGTAGTAGAGCATCAGGAAGAGCGACAGCCGTTCCGACCAGTGGGGCGTGTCGTTCAGCACGTAGCGGCCCCAGACCTGCCAGCCGATGACCGCTGTCATCACGATGAGACCAAGGGCGCTGAACCAGAGGCAGAGGCGCGAGAGGCCCGCGGTGGCTACCGCCAGCCTGTCGAGAAGGGTTCTGCCGGATACGGCGTCCATCGATCCCCCAAGAACAACCCGAAAGAAAAAGGTGGCCGGCGGCTTCGGTGCCTTGCCGCCGGCCCAGTGGGAAGGCTACGCCCGCAAGGGGCGCCCTGCCTAGATCACTCTCACAGGGTCGCCTTACTCGACGGCCTGGATCCGCTGCACCATGTCGGCCAGTTCCGGCGTGCTGGCGAAGCGCTCGTAGACCGGCTGCATGGCGTCGATGAAGGGCTGCTTGTCGATCTCCTCGACCACTTCGTTGCCGGCGGCCATGACCTTGCTCTTGGAGGCGGCGACCCGCTCGTTCCACAGGCGGCGCATCTCCGGCACCGACAGCGCCGCGGCCTTGCGCACCAACTGCTGGTCGCCGGCGCTCAGCTTGTCCCAGGACGCCTTGGACATCACCAGCACCTCCGGCGAGAGCGAATGCTGGTCCAGGGTATAGTGCTTGGCGACCTCGAAGTGGCGTGTCGACTCGTAGGACGGCCAGTTGTTCTCGGCGCCGTCGATGACGCCGGTCTTCAGGGCCTCGTAAACCTGGCCGAATTCCATCGGCGTCGCGTTGGCGCCCAATGCTCCGATCATGGAGACGAAGAGGTCGGAGTTCTGCACCCGGATCTTCATGCCCTTCATGTCGGCCGGCGATGTGATCGGCCGCTGTGTGTTGTAGAAGGAGCGGGCGCCGGAGTCGTAGTAGGCCAGACCGACAAGACCGTGCTGCTCCATGGCGGCCAGAATCTCCTGGCCGATCTCGCCGTCCATCACCTTGTGCATGTGGTCGATGGAGCGGAAGATGTAGGGCAGCGAGGGGATCGCGGTTTCCGGCACGATGTTGTTGAGGGGTGCGAGGTTTACCCGGTTGATGTCGATGGCGCCGAGGATGGTCTGCTCGATGGTGTCCTTTTCCTCGCCGAGCTGGCGTCCCGGAAACATCTTGATGGAGAGGCGGCCGTTGGTCCAACCGGACAGCAGCTCGCCCATGTACTCCACAGCCTCGACGGTGGGATAGCCGTCGGCGTGGGTGTCCGCGGCGCGCAGCTCCTGCGCGGCGGCGGGCGCAGCCAGGCTGAAGGCCAGGGCCAGTCCGGTACCGGCGGTTACCGTTTTCACGAATCTCATTCTTTCCTCCCTTTCACTTTGTTGTTTCGGCCCTGCAGCGTTTCGCCCAGGGGGCCGGTTAACTGAGACTCACAACTTGTAGGCCTGCTTCACCAGGCGGTAGGTAAGGTCCTGGGCAACCTCCAGCGCCTCGTCCTCGTCCAGGCGGTGGGTGCAGACCAGCTCGGCCAGGTAGGCGCAGTCGACGCGGCGGGCGACGTCGTGGCGCGCCGGGATCGAGAGAAAGGCGCGGGTGTCGTCGTTGAAGCCGACAGTGTTGTAGAAGCCCGCCGTCTCGGTCAGCGCGCGGCGGTAGCGCAGCATGCCCTCCGGGCTATCGTAGAACCACCAGGCCGGACCGACCTTGAGCACCGGGTAGTGACCGGCCAGCGGCGCCAGTTCGCGGCTGTAGCTGGTCTCGTCCAGGGTGAAGAGGATGATGGAGAGGCCGCGCTCGTTGCCGAAGCGGTCGAGCAGGGGTTTCAGCGCCTGCACGTAGTCGGTGCGCGCCGGAATGTCCGCCCCCTTGTCGCGCCCGAAGCGTTCGAACAGGCGGGCATTGTGGTTGCGGAAGGAGCCGGGGTGGATCTGCATCACCAGCCCGTCGTCCAGGCTCATGCGCGCCATCTCCGTCAGCATCTGGGCGCGGAAGAGTTCGTGCTCGGCAGCGCTGCCTTCGCCGGTCAGCACCTTGGCGAAGAGGTCCCGGCAGGCGCCGGCGTCCAGGTCCGCCGTTGCGGCGCTCGGGTGGCCGTGATCGGTCGAGGTGGCGCCCATCTCCGCGAAGAACGCGCGGCGCTCGCGCAGGGCTGCCAGATAACCCTCCCAGGTCAGGCAGTCCTCGCCGGTGAGCTCCGCCAGGTCGTCCAGGTTGACGCGGAAGCCTTCGAAATCCGGGTCCACCACCGGGTCCGGCCTGAAGGCGGTGATGACCTTGCCGGCCCAGTTGCTGGCGCGGATCGCCTGGTGGTGGGCGAGATCGTCCAGCGGCGATTCCGTGGTCGCCAGCACTTCGATGTTGAAGCGGTCGAAGAGGGCGCGCGGACGCGTGTCGTCGTCGCGCAGACGCTCTGACAGGCGGTCGTAGATGCGATCCGCGCTCTCTGGCGTCAGTTTCTCCTCGATGCCCAGCACGACGGAAAGCGCGTGGTCGAACCACAGCCGCGACGGCGTGCCGCGGAAGAGGTGATAGTGCTCGGCGAAGCGGCGCCAGATCCTGCGACCGTCGGTTTCCACCGGCCCGCCGTCGCTGCGCGGCACGCCGAGATCCTCCAGCGCCACGCCCTGGCTGTAGAGCATGCGGAAGAGGTAGTGGTCGGGGATGATGAAGAGTTCGGCCGGGTCGCCGAAGGGGGCATCCTCGGCGAACCAGGCCGGGTCGGTGTGGCCGTGCGGCGAGACGATCGGCAGATCCTTGACCTCGGCATAGAGCCGCCGGGCGACAGTGCGCTGCGCCGGATCGGAGGGGAAGAGCCGGTCTTCGTGAAGCTGCAGGGGCTGACCCATGGCCGTACGACTCTCCTTCGTCTCTATTCGCTCAACAGCAGGCTGGCGACGCGATCCAGGTGATCCTGCATGGCCCGGCGCGCGCCGTCGGGGTCTTTAGCGCGCACCTGTTCCAGGATGACCCGGTGCTCGCCCGCGGCGCGTTTGGCGTTGCGCGGCAGTTGCGCGCGGTCGCTGATCGCCGCGAACATCGGCCGGCGCATGCCTTCCCAAAGCTGCTGGACGATGGATTCCATCACCGAGTTGCGCGTCGCCGCCGCCAGGCGCATGTGGAACAGCAGGTCGCCGTCCTCCTGGTTGGAGATCACCTGGGTGCCGGCCTGGATGTCCCGCTCCATCTTGGCGATGGCCTCTTCCAGGCCGGCCAGCTCGGCCGTACCGGCCATGGTCGCGGCCATGGCCGCCGTCTCGCCTTCGATGATCCGCCGGGCGGAGATCAGGTCGAAAGGGCTCGGCCCGGTGTCCAGGTCCGACTGCAGCCAGAGGGAGTGCAGGCCGTTGGCGCTGGCCACGTAGGTGCCGGCGCCGGGGCGGATCTCGACGATGTTGGAAAGCTCCAGCGCGATCATCGCCTCGCGCACCACCGGGCGGCTGACGCCCAGGGTGCCGGCCAGGTCGCGTTCCGGCGGCAGCCGTTCGCCCAGGCCCCACTCGCCCTGGCGGATCAATTCGGCCAGTTGGGCGGCGACCTGCTGATAGAGTCGCTGCGGCTCTATGGCGCGAAGCGGCATGGCCTCCCTCTTTGCATCCCGCCGAACCGCGTGGGTTCGGCTGTCCCGGTCTCTTGCGGACCGCTGGCGTCACTATGGCAGAGCGCGGTCAGGGGGTAAAGTGGCCTGACCAATTTGGTGGATGATCGGGACGGAGAGCCGGAGGAGACCTGGGCGTCCGGGGCGGCAGCCCCTTGACAGAGGAGAGCGGATCGCTATTTAGTTAGGAGTCCAAACAATAGAGGCTGCCATGAGCCGGAACCCTTTCGACAAGGAACGCGCGATCCTCGATCAGAAGATCGGGACGGGCCTCAGCAAGCTGGGCCAGGCGATCCGCAGCCAGGCCTGGAAAGGGGCAGGCAGCCAGGGCCTGACCCCGACCCAGGGCCAGGCGCTCGCGGCGCTGGCTGCTGCGCCGGGCAACGCGGGGCTGCGTCTCGCCGAGGTGGCCGAGGCGCTGGGCGTGACCCGGCCGACCGCCAGCGAGGCCGTGACCGCCCTGGTGCGCAAAGGCCTGGTGGTGAAGCAGCCGGACCCGACCGACAGTCGTGCTGTCGCCCTCAGCCTGACGGAGGCGGGACGCGCGCAGGCCGGCAAGGCTGCGCTCTGGCCCGACTTTCTGCATGCCGCCGTCGAGAGTCTCGAGCCGGCCGAGCGGCAGGTCTTCTATCGCGCGCTGATCAAGATGATCCGCAGCCTGCAGCAGCGCGGGCAGATCCCGGTCTCGCAGATGTGCGTCACCTGCCGCTACTTCCGGCCGGGCGTGCATGACGACCCCGAACGTCCGCACCACTGCGCCTTTGTCGATGCCGCTTTCGGTGAGCCGGAGCTGCGCCTCGACTGTCCCGATCACGTCGCCGCCGAAGCCGCGCTCCAGGACGAGAACTGGAGCCGTTTTCTGGAGCAGGTCGTTCCCCCCTTGAACGACCCCCAGAGCAGCCCGTAGAGCAAAAGGAGAGTCCCCATGTCCGCTTTGAAAGCGGGGATCGCCGCGCTGGCGATGTCCCTGAACGTCACCGCTTTGTCTGCCGTCAGCCTGCCCGCCGCCGCGGCGGAGAGCGTTCCCGGATACACGTTTGGCAGTGCCGATTTGCCGCGCTCGCCGGTCAGCCTGGAGGACCTCGACCTCCTGAAGCAGACCCTGCTGTTCACTGACGAGGATACGGCGCACCTGAACCTCGCCGGCGAGGTCCTGGCGGATCAGATCGAGGACGTCCTGGATGTCTGGTACGGCTATGTCGGCGCCAATCCCCATCTCATCTACTACTTCACCAACAAGGCCAGCGGCCAACCCGACATGGAATACCTCGGCCGCGTGCGCCAGCGCTTCGCCCAGTGGATCCGCGACACCACCGCGGCCGACTACGACCAGGCCTGGCTCGATTACCAGCACGAGATCGGCCGCCGCCATCACCGCATCGGCAAGAACGAGGTGGATGCCGCGCCTTCTGTCGACCACATCCACTTCCGCTATCTGGTCGCCTTCATCTACCCGATCTCGGCAACCGTGAAGCCCTTCCTCGCCAACAAGGGCCACGATGCCGAGACGGTGGAGAAGATGCACGCCGCCTGGACCAAAGCCGTGGTGCTGCAGACCATCCTCTGGAGCCACCCCTACATCCGCGAAGGGGACTTCTGATGGCGCCCGTGGAAACGGCTGCACCGGCGGAGAGCAATGCGGGGGCGCCACCCCCGCCTCTTTTGCCGGACTGGTCGGTGGAGCCCTGGTTCAATACGCCGCGGCCGCTCGGCCTCGCCGACTTCCGTGGCAGGGTGGTCATGCTGCACAGCTTCCAGATGCTCTGCCCCGGCTGCGTCGCCCAGGCTCTGCCGCAGGCCCAGACGGTGCAGGACGAACTGGCCGGCGACGCCCTCGCCGTGGTCGGCCTGCACACGGTCTTCGAGCATCACGATGCCATGGGACCGCCGGCCCTGGCGGCCTTTATCCATGAGTACCGGCTCACCTTTCCCATCGGCGTCGACCGCCCCCAAAAGGACAGTCCACTGCCCGAGACCATGTCCCGTTACGGCCTGCGGGGCACCCCCAGCCTCTTGCTGGTGGACCGCCATGGCCGTTTGCGGCACCATCACTTCGGCCGGCTGGCGGATCTGCACCTGGGCGTGCTCCTCAGCCGGCTGATTGCAGAAGACCCAAACCAGAACGAACCAGACCAGAACGGCCCAAGACGTATCGACCCACTGTCGCCGCAGACAGCGAAGTCGTCGGATTCGGTTCCGGGATCCGCCGGCTGTGACACGGGAGTCTGTCCTTTATGACCAAGCTGGCGCTCGCCATTCGGCATGTTCACTTCGAAGATCTCGGATCGTTCCGCCCGGCGCTGGAAACGCTGGGCTACCGCATCGGTTACCGGGAGGCGGGGCTCGACTCCTTTGCCGATCCCGCGCTGATGGACGCCGACTTGCTGGTCGTGCTGGGCGGGCCCATCGGTGCCTACGAGGAAGCGTCCTATCCCTTTCTCAGCGACGAGATCGCGGTCATCGAAAGGCGCCTGGCCGAGCGCCGCCCGATCATCGGCATCTGCCTGGGTGCCCAGCTCATGGCCCGGGCTCTGGGTGCCCGGGTCTATCCCGGCGGCGTGAAGGAGATCGGCTACGGCCGGTTGACCTATACCCTGGAGGGCGAGCAGGTGCTGGCCCCGGTGGCGGAGGCCGGGGCCGCCGTCCTCCACTGGCATGGCGACACCTTCGATCTCCCGACCGGCGCCGTGCGCCTGGCCTCCAACACGCACTACGAAAACCAGGCCTTCGCCCTGGGCGACTATGCGCTGGCCACCCAGTTCCATATCGAGGCGACGGCGGCGGGCCTGGAGCGCTGGTTCATCGGCCACACCCTGGAGATCGCCACGACCGAGGGCGTCGATGTGCCGGCCCTGCGCGCCCAGGCCGCCCAGGAGGGCCCGGCGCTGGAATCGGCCGCGGGCGAAACCCTGAAGCAATGGCTGCGGGTCGGCGCGCCGGTCTGACCAGCCACTAGGGGCGCTGCAGGGCCTCGTTCAGGATCCTGGTGATCCGGCCGTGGCCGACGATCCAGTTGGCTTCCTGCCCCTTTTGGCTTCCTGCACTGTGAAGCGGAACCCCACATACAGGCGGCCCTCCTGGTACTGCGGGGCCAGGAAGGACATCCGGGTCGTCACGGTTTCGCCTGGAAGGACCTCTTTGACCCCCGGAAAGACATGCAGGGCGTCGGTCAGCGTGCCGTCCAGCCCGAAGTTATGGGTCGTCCGGTAGCCTGACCGGCAGGGCTGGCTCTTGCCGCCTTCTTCTGTCGCGAGAAACCGCACTTCCGCTTCGATATCCGGATCCGGGGTGCGCAAGGCCTTGGATTTCCTCAGTTATGAGCTTTGGAGCATGCCATGGCGATGAGGCCGGGCGGAGCGTTTTCTTGCGCCACGGGCCTTGACTTCAGCCTCGCTTATCTTTAAATGATAATAATTCGCAATTAGAATAATTCTAAAGAAAGGATGAGCCATGACCCGGGATCTGGCAAAGACCGCCTCCTTCGCGGTTGTGCACTTCGCCGTCGGCTTCGGCGTGACCTACGCTTTGACGGGCTCGGTGGTGATTGCCACCGGCGTCGCGCTCATCGAGCCGGCGGTGAACACGGTGGCGTTCTTCTTTCACGAGCGCGCCTGGGAGCGATGGGGCCGCCGCCCGGCCGCCCGCGCTGGGACCACAGTCTCTGGGACTGTCGCGGCAGCGGCCTAGAGCGGATCCGGCAAACCCGGCGACGCCGTTCCAACACCGGCAAACAGAGCGGACCTGCGTGGTCAGAGGGAAGCGCAAGCTGCCTCCCTCCGGCCACGATCCGCGCTAGCGCAGGCTCGAGAGGTTTGCGATCAGGGCTTGGTTCGAGCGCTCGATCTCGTCGGCGATCTTGTGCGCCATGTCCTTGTCGTGACTGCAGCAGGCAACGGCCGCCTCGCCGGACTGCTGCGCGGTTTCCCGCATCGCGTCGGCCATGGCGGCTTCGATGACCTCGGAAAGAGCCGCCTTCTGCTCTTCCGACAGCTCGGCGCCCAGAACCTTGCGCGCGGCCTGCACGGCTTCCTGTGAACGGTCCTTCAGATTCATGCCCGACCTCTTCTCCCAAAAGAAGTGTTCAGCGACCCTGGGAGGTGTTGTGCCACAGAACCCTGCGCAAGGCGACCGTCGGAAGGGCCGTGTCCTTAGAGGGCGGCCCTCTCACAGGACTGCCAGGGGCTCCAGGGAGAAACGCTCGGCGAGCCCGGCGAAGACCTGCCAGTTGTGGGCGTCGAGCGGGATGCCGCGGGCGCTGCGTTCGTCCTCGACCGCCCATTCCCGATCTCCGGCCGCCATCACGCTCTCGCCTTCCAGACTCGGCTGGTTGCGCAGTGCGTCCAGATAGGCGGCCATGCGTTCCTGGTAGTCCGCAGAGGGCAGAAAGACCTCGGGCTTGAGGGCGAGGAAGAACTGGCCCATGTCCCGCGGCTTCGACCAGTCGGACTCGATCATGCTGGGGATCTCGTGGCTGAGGCGCATGCCGGTGAGGGCGGCGGAGAGGATTTCCACCAGGCCGGCGAGGCCTGCACCCTTGTAGCCGTAGGTGCTGCCGCCCAACGGCAGCAGGGCGGTTGCCGCTTCGGAATCCTGGGTGACCTTGCCCTCAGCATCGACCGCCACCTCGGCCGGCAGCCGCTGGCCGAGCGCGCGGAACTGCAGCACCCGATTGAAGGGGATCGACGAGGTCGCCATGTCCAGCAGGTAGGGACGCTGACCCGCAACAGGCGCCGCCAGGCTGATCGGATTGGTGCCGTGAAACTTGGCCTGGCCGCTGTGGGCGAAGACGGCGGAGTCGCTGTTGCAGACGCAAAGTCCCAGGCAACCGGCTTCCGCCGCGGCCAGGCTGTAAGCGCCGGCGGCGCCGAAGTGCGAGGAGTTCAGAACCGAAACGGCGCCGACGCCGGCGTCTTCGGCCAGGCGCACGGCCTCCTCCATGGCGCGGTAGCCGGCGAAGTGGCCGAGCGCGTTGTCGGCATCCAGCACGCCGACGGCGGCGGCGCGCTTGTCGAAGCGCATCTGCGGGCGGCCCTTTACC
Organism: Pelagibius sp.; assembly: GCF_028281305.1. Lineage (GTDB taxonomy): Bacteria > Pseudomonadota > Alphaproteobacteria > Kiloniellales > Kiloniellaceae > Pelagibius. The sequence continues at coordinate 85,128 of NZ_JANQKD010000120.1, forward strand.
CGTCCGCCCTCCAACACCTTCACGTAGTGCGGCAGCAGCCGCACGCCGTGGCTGTCGACCCCGCGGAGGGAGGCGCCGACCAGCGCGCGCACCGCGGCATCGGCCGAGGGCGCGTCGGCTCCGGCGCCGCGCAACACAGCGCCGACGAAGCTCTCCAGCGCTGCCGCCGCGACGCGGTGAGACGCCGTCAGGTCCTGCTGAGACTGCTCCGCCACCGTGTTGTCCAGGGTCGTGTCCGGAGCCTCACTCACATCACCGCTCCGATCTGCCAGGGAATGAACTCGGCATCGCCGAAGCCAAGCGCTTCGGACTTGGAGGGGGTGCCGCTGGCCACCGCCAGGATGCGCTCGAAGATCTGCTGGCCGACCTCCGCCACCGTCGCCTCGCCGTCGGCGATGCCGCCGCAGTTGATGTCCATGTCCTCCTCCATGCGCCGGTACATGGCGCTGTTGGTGGCCAGTTTGATGGAGGGCGAAGGCTTGAAGCCGAAGACCGAGCCGCGCCCGGTGGTGAAGCAGACCACGTTGGCGCCAGAGGCCACCTGGCCGGTCACAGAGCAAGGGTCGTAGCCCGGGCTGTCCATAAAGGCGAAGCCCTTGGCGGTCACCGCTTCGGCATACTTGTAGACGCCGGTCAGGTTGGTGGTGCCGCCCTTGGCCGCGGCCCCCAGGGACTTTTCCAGGATGGTGGTGAGGCCGCCGGCCTTGTTGCCGGGGGAGGGATTGTTGTTCATCTCCCCGCCGTTGCGCTTGGTGTAGTCCTCCCACCAGCGGATGCGCTCGATCAGCTTTTCGCCAACCGCGCGGTCGACGGCGCGGCGGGTCAGCAGATGTTCGGCGCCATAGATCTCCGGCGTTTCGCTGAGAATTGCCGTGCCGCCATGGCGCACCAGCAGGTCCGCCGCCGCGCCGAGGGCCGGGTTGGCGGTGATGCCGGAGTAGCCGTCCGAGCCGCCGCACTGCAGGGCGAGGGTCAGTTCGCTGGCCGGCACCGTCTCGCGGCGCGCGGCGTTGGCGGCGGGCAGCATGGCCGTGATGCGCGCGATGGCCTCGTCCACCGTGCGCCTTGTGCCGCCGCTCTGCTGAATGGTGAGGGTCTGGAAGTTTTCGCCCTGCGTCAGCCCGTAAGCGTCCAGCAGGAAGGGGATCTGGTTCACCTCGCAACCGAGACCCACCATCAGCACCCCGGCGAAGTTGGGGTGGCGCGCATAGCCCCAGAGCGTACGCTGCAGCGCCTCGTAGCCGTCGCCGCTGTCGGCCATGCCGCAGCCGGTGGAGTGCACGAAGGCGGCGACCCCGTCGACGTTCGGATAGTCGTCCAGGATGCCGGTCTTGTTGAAGGCCTCGGCAATGTAGCGCGCCACGGTCGCCGAGCAGTTCACCGACGTGAGGATGCCGATGTAGTTGCGCGTGCCCGCGCGCCCGTCGGCGCGGCGGTAGCCCTGGAAGGTTGCGCGCTGATCCTCGGGGAAGAAGTCGGTCGCCTTGGCCGCCTCGCAGAAGGCGTAGTCGCGCTCGAAATCGCCCATGGAGCAGTTGTGCACATGCACGTGCTCGCCGGCTGCGATCGGCTTGGCGGCAAAGCCGATGACCTGATCGTACTTCACAATCGCCGCGCCCTTTTCGATGGCGCGGACGGCAAGCTTATGCCCGGTGGGGATGCGGTTGATGGTGGTGACACCTTCGCCCGGCACCTCCGTGCGCTCCAGGATGTCGGCGCGGCTCACCACCACGTTGTCCTTGGGGCTGAGCCGGATGGTCAGGCCGGCTGCCTGTCCTCTGGCGGTCTCGCCGCCGTGGTCCGGTGCTGTCATGGCTTTGACTCTGTGTCCTGTGTGTTTCGGTTTCTAGCGCCCGACCGCCCGCTGGCCGCGGCGGCGCTCTTCATCGTCGACCTCGCCGGCAAACTCCGCCTCGGAGATCCGCAGGAGGTCGTCGGCGACGCGGCAGAGGTGGGCGTCCATGGTTTCCCTTGCGAGAACCGGATCGCCCGCCCGCAGGGCCTCCAGCACGCGCAGGTGGTCGTCCAGCGAGGCCGGGCGGACCTGGGCGGCGCGCACCCGTTCGTGCAGCTTGGCCCAAAGCGGCGAGGCTTCGCGCAGGTCCCACAGCAGTTCCACCATCTTGATCAACGCGTTGTTGCGGGTTGCCCGCGCGATGGCGACATGAAAGCGCCGGTCGCCGTTTTCCGTTTGGAAGCCCGAGCGGTGCTCCTCCGCCATCAGGTTCAGGCTCGCCTCCAGGGCGTCGAAATCGCTCTTCTGAATCTGCTGGGCGGCAAGGTAGGCGACCTGACCTTCGATCAGCCGCCGTGCTTCGATCAGTTCGAAGGGGCCGAGACCGAGATCGGGAATGGAGTCGCCTCCATCAGACCCTGCAGCGGTCGCCGGGGCCGCCCCGCTGCGCCGGGTGGCGACGACGAACACGCCCGAACCGACCCGCACCTCGACAAGGCCGGAAAGCTCCAGCGCGATCATGGCCTCGCGGACCGTCGCCCGGCTCACGCCAAGCTGCCGCGCCAGGTCGCGCTCCGCCGGCAGGCGTTCCCCGATTGGAAACTCTCCGCTGGCGATCAGCTTCGCAAGCTGCTCGAAGACCTGCTGGAACAGGCGCTTGGTCTGAATCGCCTCGACCGGCATGACGCTGGGCTTTCCTCCTTTATCGGCGCCAGGCTGCGATGACTCCCGCTGCTGGCCCGAAGGCTACAGGGTTCCTGGCGCCGATGCGCGCTGATTCCCTCTGGTCACAAGGTGCAAAGGAATGGTAGGAAGGTCAAGCTATCAGGTGGTCAGACCAATTTATAGCACCCCGCACATCCCCAGGATGTGACGGCTTAACAAAGAACCATCGGGAGGAAACGATGCGGACTTCGTGGAAGTCATCAGCTCTGGTTGTTGCCGCTGCCGTTGCTGCGGCAACCGTCCTTGGCAGCCCTTCGGGCCCCGCCGCGGCGGCCCAGACCTTCAAGTGGGCCCATGTCTATGAAACCGGCTCGCCCTATCACAAGTGGGCCGAGTGGGCCGCCGAGGAGATGAAGAAGCGCTCCGACGGCCGCTACGAGATCGAGGTCTTCCCGGCGTCCTCGCTGGGTAAGGAGGTCGACATCAATGAAGGTCTGACGCTCGGCACCGTCGATATCATCTATACCGGCCAGCTCTTCGCGGGCCGTTCCTACGGCCCGATCGCCATCGGCGGATCGCCTTACATGTTCCGCGATTACGCGCACTGGGCGGCCTACCGCGACAGTGACCTGTTTCAGGAGATGGTCACCGGCTACCGCGACAGCACCGGTAACGAGGTCATCACCCTGACCTACTACGGGCAGCGCCACGTGACCTCGAACAAGGAGATCAAGGCGCCGGCCGACATGAACAACCTGAAGATCCGCGTGCCCAACGCGCCGCTCTACAAGATGTTCCCCGAAGCCGTCGGCGCCAACCCGACGCCGATCGCCTTTGCGGAGGTCTACCTGGCGCTGCAGCAGGGCGTGGTGGACGCGCAGGAGAATCCGCTGCCGACCATTCAGTTCAAGAAGTTCTACGAGGTCCAGGACTACATCACGCTCACCGGCCACATCACCGATGCGCTGATGACCATCGTGTCCGGGTCGACCTGGAACGGCCTTTCCGACGACGACAAGGCGATGCTGAACGGTGTTCTGAGGGAAGCCGCGCAGGGGGCCACCGACGAGATTATCGAGGCGGAGCAGACCCTGGTGGCCTGGTTCCGTGACCAGGGCAAGACGGTCAACGAGGTCGACCGCGCTGCCTTCCGCGCAGCGGTGGTGCCGCTGCACAACGGGCCGGCGGCAACCTGGGATCAGACGACCTACGACAAGCTCCAGGCCATCCAGTAGCCGGCCCGGGCCCGAGCGCTGCATGCCCGAGCAAGATAACCGGGAGGGACGAAGGGAGGCGCCGTCGGCGCCTCCCGCCCCGCCGTCGGCCAAAGACCCTCTGTCCGAAGAGGGCGACAAGGCCATCGACCTGAGCGACATCAGGCCGGAGGACGGGCTCGTTCTCGTGATCTTCTGGGTGCTGGCGGGGGTCGTCTTTCTGCAGTTCTTCTCCCGCTACGTCCTGAACGATTCCATCGGCTGGACGGAGGAGATCGCGCGCTACCTTCTGATCGGAGTCACCTTCGTCGGGGCCGGCCTTGCAGTGCGCAAGAACAGCCACATCGCGGTGGAGTTCTTCTATCGCTACCTGCCCGGCGCATGGGGACGGGCCGTCTCGACCTTTGTCGACGTTCTGCGGGTCGTCTTCTTTGCCGCTTGCGCCTGGATCACCGTCAAGCTGGCGCTCAGAACCAACCAGAAAATGGCGTCCATCGAGTTGGGCAAGGACGTCGTCTACTGGGTGGTTTTCGTCGCCTTCCTGGCGATGACCTTTTACGCAGTGCGCGTGGCCTGGCGTCACTGGCGCCAGGGCTATTCCGCGCTGACGCGGCCCGGCGAGCGCCAGATGATCGATTGACCCCATGATCGATTGACCCCGTGATCGATTGACCAGGCGATCGATTGACCAGATGACCGTTTGACCGGGACCTCTTTGCGATGCTGATGGCGCTTCTTTTCATCATGGTCTTCGTGCTGCTGGTGCTCGGGGTGCCGATCGCCATTGCGCTGGCCTTTTCGTCGCTGGTCTTCATCCTGCTGTCGGGCCAGGTGCCCGATCTGGTGGTGATCCACCGCATGGTGAACGGCGTCGACTCTTTTCCCCTGCTGGCGGTGCCCTTTTTCATCCTGGCCGGCAACCTGATGAACACTGCCGGCATCACCAACCGCATCTTTGATTTCGCCAAGGCCTGCGTCGGCTGGATGCGCGGCGGGCTGGGCCACGTCAACGTCGGCGCCAGCGTGGTCTTTGCCGGCATGTCCGGCGCGGCGGTGGCCGACGCCGGCGGGCTCGGCACCATCGAGATCAAAGCGATGCGCGATGCCGGCTACGATGCGGACTTCGCCGTCGGCGTGACCGCGGCCTCCTCGACCATCGGGCCGATCATTCCGCCCTCGCTGCCGATGGTGATCTACGGCGTCGTCGCCTCGGCCTCGATCGGCCAGCTCTTCGCCGCCGGGTTCATTCCCGGGCTGCTGATGGCCGCCGCGTTGATGGTCATGGTCGCCTGGTACGCACGCAGGCGGAACTATCCGCGCGATGCCCGCTTCGCCTGGGGCCTGCTGCTCGGCAGCCTGCGCCGCGCCTTCCTCTCGCTGCTGACGCCGGTGATCATTGTCGGCGGCATCCTGGGCGGCGTCTTCACCCCGACGGAGGCGGCCATTGCCGCGTCGGCCTATGCCCTGCTGCTCGGCCTGGTGGTTTACCGCACCCTGACGATCCGCCGCCTGCTGCGGGTCAGCTTCGACACCATCGAGACCACGGCCATCGTCATGTTTATCGTTGCCGCAGCCTCGATCTTCGCCTGGATCCTCACCAGCAACCGGGTGACCGAACTCTTCGCCGACCTCATCCTGCAGGTAACGGAGAACCCGATTCTGATCCTGCTGATGATCAACATCATCCTGCTGATTGTCGGCTGCTTCATGGAGACCATCGCCGCCATCACCATTCTGGTGCCGGTGCTGCTGCCGATCGTCGTCAAGCTCGGCATCGATCCCGTGCACTTCGGCGTGGTGATGGTGCTGAACCTGATGATCGGCCTGCTGACGCCCCCGGTCGGCATGGTGATCTACGTGCTTTCGCGGGTTTCCGGCGTGCCTTTCGAGCGCTGCGTCGCCTCCACCGTGCCCTTTCTCGTCCCGCTCGTCGCCGTCCTGCTGCTGATCACCTTCGTGCCGGGCATCTCCATGTTCCTGCCGACCCTGATCTATCGTTGAGCCGGGGCGCTTGCTAGAGCGGATCATGTTTGGACGGAAACACTTTGGGTCTCCGTCCAAACATGTGAATCCGCTCTATTTCAAAGTGTTGGAGCAGATTCACCGGCTTGATGGATCGCCTGCCGCGATTCCATCAAACGCGGATCTGCTCTAGGCTGAGGCCCATGCGAGCGATGGTTCTGCGGACAAAGGCGGCCGGGCACCTGGAGGCGGCGGAACTGGATGTTCCCGATCCCGGGCCGGGACAGATCCGCCTAAAGGTCGGGGCCTGCGGTGTCTGCCGCACCGACCTGCATGTCGTCGACGGCGAACTGCCGGAGCCCAAGCTGCCGATCGTTCTCGGCCATGAAATCGTCGGGATTGTCGAGGCGTTGGGGACGGGTGTCGAGACCTTCGAAGTCGGACAGCGGGTCGGCGTGCCCTGGCTCGGCTTTTCCTGCGGCGTCTGCGATTACTGCGTGACGGGGCGGGAGAACCTCTGCGGCGAAGCACGCTATACCGGCTATCAGATCGACGGCGGCTATGCCGAGCACTGCCTGGCCGACGCACGCTATGCCTTCGCCCTGCCGGAAGGTTACAGCGATTCCGAGGCGGCGCCGCTGCTCTGCGCCGGCCTGATCGGTCACCGCGCCTATCGCATGGCGGGGGAGGCGAGGCGCCTCGGCGTCTACGGCTTCGGCGCCGCCGCCCACATCATGATCCAGGTCGCACTCTGGGAGGAGCGGGAAGTCTTCGCCTTCACCCGCCCCGGCGACGAAGAGGCCCAGGCCTTCGCCCGCGGCCTCGGCGCCGTCTGGGCCGGTGCCTCCGGCGAGGCGCCGCCCGAGGAACTCGACGCCGCCATCCTCTTCGCGCCGGTCGGCGCCCTGGTGCCGGAAGCGCTGAGACGCACCGCGCGCGGCGGCACCGTGGTCTGCGCGGGCATTCACATGAGCGACATCCCCAGCTTCCCCTATCGCATCCTCTGGGAGGAGCGGACGCTGCGCTCCGTCGCCAATCTGACGCGCCGGGATGCCGAGGAGTTTCTCGCCCTCGCGCCCAGGGTGCCGGTCAGGACCCACACCCGCGACTATCCCCTCGCCGAGGCCAACCGGGCGCTGGACGACCTGCGCGCCGGGCGGCTTCAGGGCGCCGCCGTCTTGCGGCCCTGAACGCGGTTCATCGAGTCAGGTAGCCAACCACCGCCGCGGTCAGTTCGTCTTCGACCTTTTGGGCATCCACCGCCGGTCCCTGCCCGAGAACGGCGGCATGGCAGCAGGACTCCACCATGTTCAGGATGATGAAGGCGGCGGTGTCGAAATCCGTCACCGTCACTTCAGGGCGGTGGCTCATCAGCCAGCCGCGGATCTGGGCGTGAATGCCGTTGAGCAGCGTTTTGCGGGTCTCCGGGTTGACCGAGGCCGGCACGGTTTCCGAGAGCGTGCGGTGCAGGTCCGGGTCCAGCAGGTGGGAGTCCAGGCTGGCCCGAATCAGCAGCCGGGTGGCGACCGCCAACGGTTGCCCGGCGGCCTCGGCGAAGGCGGCGGCCATGACCGCGCTGAGGTCGGCATGGTGGCGCCGCTGTACGGCGGCGACGATGGCGTCCTTGTTGGGGAAGTACTGGTAGAGGGAGCCGACGCTGGTGCCGGCCCGCTCGGCGATGCGGTTGGTGCTGGCCGCGGCATAGCCCTCTTCCGCCAGCACTTTCCAGGTCGCCTCGACGATGGCATCCACCATCGCGCGGGAGCGTTCCTGGCGTGGTTGGCGCCGCACCTTGGCCGGGCGGCAGACCCCGGTTTGACGTGAGGATTTGCTCATATTGACGGCAGGTTAGCCCGCTTCCGCGGCGCCGTCGACCGCGCTGGGCCGTGCAAAACGCGAGTAGCGCATCCCGGAGGGTCTGCTACTAGCCCCCTGAAAATGCTTATATAAAGCGGCTTTCGTGGCGTCTCGGCGCCCGCGCGGTCCGGTTCTGCTGCACTGCGGAATGCGAGTTTCCAGAACGTAAGCTCTTACTCACACTACTACCGAAATCGCCGCCGGCACCGGCCCGCGGCACGATCGGCTCTCAAGGGGCCGATCCGCTCTCAAGTGGAAAATTGAAGAGGAGTTTCTGGAACGTGCAGCAGCACCATGCGCCTTTCCGTCTTTTGCTGCCGGCCCTTGCCGGCGGTGCCATGCTGTTTCCCGCCGCAACCCTGGCCCAGGATGGCCAGCCTGAAGACAGCGACGGCGGGGTGAGCGGTTTCATCGCGCTCGGCCCCGCCCTCTCGCCGGAGTACGAGGGCGCCTCCGACTACGAGGCCGTGCCGCTCATCATCAGCCGGATCGAGGGCTACGGGCTGGGTCTGGAGATCGACGGCCTCGATGCCCGTCTCAACCTGCGCAACCGGCCGGGGCTGCAGTTCGGCCCCTCCTTCACCTATCGTCCGGGACGCGACGACGTGAGCAGCAATGCCGTCGACCGCCTGTCGGAGATCGACGACGCCATCGAGCTGGGCGGCTTTCTGCGCTACCAGTTCGTCGAGGTCCTGCGGCCGCAGGACGAACTGGAACTTGGCATCGAGGTCCTGGCCGATGTCACCGGCACCCATGACGGCCTGACCGTCGGTCTCGGCGGCGGCTATGCAACCTTCTTCGCGGAGCGCTGGCGCTTCGGTTTCGATGCCGGCCTCACCTTCGCCAGCGACGACTATGCCGAGACCTACTTTGGAATCGACGGGGCCGACTCCGCCCGCAGCGGTCTCTCGGCCTTCGACGCCGAAGGCGGCCTGAAGGACGTCGTGGCGGAGGTTTCGCTCGGCTACGCGATCTCAGAACGCTGGGGCGTCGTCGGCCGTCTCGAATACACGCGCCTCGTCGGCGATGCCGCCGACAGTCCGGTCGTCGATGACGAGGGCTCGCCGGATCAGGTCTTCGCCGGCCTCGCTGTTTCTTTCTCCTTTTGATGCCGAGCGGGCTGACACCAAACGGGAGTCCATCATGACCATCAGCAAGAAACGCTGCGCTCTTCTGGTTTCGGCGGTGATCGTCACTGCGGTCTATGCCGGTTACTTCCTGGTCTGTGCATCGCCGTCCGGGCCAATCGAGGCGGCGGAGGTCGGCCCGCAGCCCGCCGGGTCGATCGCACCCTTCGAGGAGGCACTGACCTTCGCCCGGCTGGGCGCCGCCGGGGGGTCCGAAACGCTGCTGCTGGTGACCGGCGAGGCCGAGGACGCGGTGGTCGGCATCGATCTCGCGCCGCTGCTGGACGGGCAGGCCGGCGATGCCTTCGACGCCATCCGCAGGCTCGGCCGCCCGGCGCTGGTCGAACTGGCCCGCAACCCGGCGGGCATGGCCCGGCGCTACGGCTTCGAACAACTGATGCCGGCGGCGCAGGGGGAAGACCATATCGCCTTCGGCACCAACTTCGCCGACCATGGCGAGGAGGTGAACAACGAAGGCGTCTTCGCCTTTCCGAAGTTCGCCCGCCCGACGGCTGCCCTTGGCGCCTTTGGCGTCGATGCCGAGGCCGGGCTCTTCGACTACGAGGTCGAACTTTGCATGCGCTTCGACCGCGACATTCGCAGCATCGGTGACTTCGATGCCGCCCTGAAAGGGGTCTTTCTCTGCGGCGACTTTACCGACCGCGCGGCCCTGCTGCGCAACCTTCCCGATGAAGACCAACTGAGCGGCCTCGGCTTCAGCGACGCGAAAAGCGGCCAGGGCCGCATGCCGACCGGGCCCTACCTGGTGGTGCCCGAAGACTGGCGCCGCTTTGTCGCGGAGGAGGCGATCGCCACCGTCCGGAACGGCACGCCCATGCAGTCCAGCTCCGGTGCGGAGATGATCCTCGATTTTCGCCAGATGGCCGGCTTCGTGTTGGAGGCCGGCGATGCCGCACGCTGGGTGTTCGAGGGCCGCCCCGTGCCCCTGACCGCCGACGGTGTGATCCGCGAGGGTACGGTGCTGCTGTCCGGCACCCCGGCGGGCATCCTGTTCCGTCCGCCGACGGAGCGGGAGATCGGCTGCGGGGCGGTTGCCTATGTCTGCCTTGCCGGTTTCCTCTCCGTCGCCTCGCCGCGCGACTATGTGATCGAGCGCGCCATCGAGCGGGACCTGGAAAGCCGGCGCTTCCTGCAGCCGGGCGACCGGGTGGAACACAGCAGCAGCCGGCTCGGGCGGATTGCCATCGCCATGATCGCCGCGCCCCGCGAATAGCCGCAGCCAATCCCAAGCCTGCGCGGGCTGCCGGCCCGGCCCCTCCCTTCCCCGGGGGCCGGCCCGGCGCATTTTTCGCCATTCCCGTCAGCATCTCATCCTGACACACTTCCAGGTGGCAATCGGCGATGCCGCAAGGTGACCGAATTTGACACAAGGTCCGGTGCTTCACGTATACGTCATCTTATTGACGCTTTGTGGAAAATGATTACATCTATAGAGGTTCGTAATCACTTGGTCGGACACTTGTGGGCCGGCGGGTTCTGTGGCGGGCCTCGGACAGGTCGCCCTCGCCGGAACCCGGTCACTGGGTGCGGCGGCGCCGGACAGCAACCGCCCCAAACGACAACCGCCTGCGACAACCACGTGGTGAGACATGGCCCTAGACCAATCCAGTATCGGTGATCCCGGGCTGCCCTGGGACAAGAGCTATCCGCCCGGCGTCGCGTGGGACGGCCCGGTGCTCCAGGAACCGCTGTACCTGGCCTTCGACCGGGCCGTGGCCGGATACGGCGGCCAGCCCTGTCTCGACTTCCTGGGCAAGCGCTACAGCTACCAGCAGGTCAGCGATCTGGTCGACCGCGCGGCGCGCGGCTTCCAGGACCTGGGGGTCAGGAAGCGCACCCGGGTCGCGCTCTTCCTGCCCAACACGCCCTACTATGTGGTCTGCTATTTCGCGCTGATGAAGCTGGGCGCCATCGTCGTCAACGTGAACCCGCTCTATGCCGAGGAGGAGGTGCTCGACCTGCTGGCGGACTCCGGCGCCGAAGTGGCGGTCACGTTGGATCTGAAGCTGCTGCTGCCCAAGCTGGTTGACGCCTTCAGGAAGACGGCCCTGAAGAAGATCGTGGTCTGCGCCATGGGCGATGTCCTGCGCTTTCCCAAGCGCCAGCTGTTCGCCATCGCCAAGCGCGGCGAACTGGCGAAGATGCCGAAGGACGAGGGCTATGTTGCCTTCGCCCGCATGATCGACAACGACGGCCGTTTCGAGCCGGCGGAGGTGACCGTCGAGGACGTCGCGGTGCTGCAATACACCGGCGGCACGACGGGCACGCCCAAGGGCGCGATGCTGACCCATGGCAACCTCTCCGCCAACACCAGCCAGCTTTGGACCTGGTTCATCGGCGCCGAGATGGGCAAGGAACGCATGATGGCGGTGCTGCCGCTGTTCCATGTCTTTGCCATGACGGTGATCATGCATCTGGGCATCCGCGGCGCGGCGGAGATCGTTCTGCTGCCGCGCTTCGAGATCACCATGCTGCTGAAGGCGATTGCGCGCACCAAGCCGACCTGCTTTCCCGGCGTGCCCACGCTCTACAACGCCATCATTCACTATCCGAAGCTGGCGCGTTACGACCTCTCCTGCATCAACTACTGCCTCTCCGGCGGTGCCTCCCTGCCGCAGGAAGTGCGCGAGGGCTTCCAGACCCTTACCGGCTGCAACGTGCTGGAGGGCTACGGACTCAGCGAGACCTCCCCGGTGGCGACCTGCAACCCGCTGATCGGCACGCAGAAAGACGGCTCCATCGGCCTGCCGATGCCCGGCACGACCATCGAGATCCGCTCCCTGGACGATCCCGACAAGCTGATGCCGCTGGGCGAGGTGGGTGAGATCTGCATCCGCGGCCCCCAGGTGATGGCCGGTTACTGGCAGCGCCCCGAGGAAACCGCACAGACTTTGCGCGCCGGCAGCGTCCACACCGGCGACGTCGGCTACATGGACGAGGAGGGCTATACCTTCCTCATCGACCGCCTCAAGGAGGTGATCATCTCCGGCGGTTACAACGTCTATCCGCGGCATATCGAGGAAGCGATCTACCGGCATCCGCTGGTGGCGGAGGTCACGGTCATCGGCGTGCCGGACGACTATCGCGGCGAGGTGCCCAAGGCCTTTATCCGCCTGAAGGAGGGCGAGCACCTGACGCTCGAAGCGCTTCAGGACTTTCTCAAGGACAAGCTCTCGCCCATGGAGATGCCGCGCCAGGCGGAGTTCCGCGAGGAGCTGCCGAAGACCATGATCGGCAAGCTCTCCAAGAAAGAACTGATCGCCGAGGAGCGCGCCAAGCACGCCGCTGCAGCATCGCCGCAAGAGGCGGAGTCCGTGGGTCAGGGGCAGGAGCCTTCATGACCAAGCTCTACTCGGTGACCGAGCTGGCGCAGGAGCTTGACGTCACGCCGCGGGCGCTGCGCTTTTACGAAGACAAGGGTCTGATCGCGCCGCAGCGCGCCGGCAAGACCCGCGTCTACACGCACCGCGACCGCGGGCGCATGATTTTGATCCTGCGCGGCAAGCGCCTCGGGTTTTCGCTGCGGGAGATCGCCGAGTGGCTCGATCTCTACGACAGCGACCCGGGGCAGGTCGAACAGATGCGCCTGACTCTCAACAAGGCCCGTGATCGCATCGAGACCCTGGAGGCGCAGCATCGCGATCTGCAGCAAACCCTCGACGAATTGCGCAGCATTGCCTCCGATGTGGAGGATTTTCTGAGGTCCAAGGGCGCCAGTACCGAGGCCGCCGAGTAACAGTCTTACCCTCCGCCGCCGGCATCCGCGCTGCGGCCAGGAGATCAACGCCGAAAGGTCCGACCCATGCACAAGAACGTTGTTATCGCAGGCTACGCCCGTTCCCCCTTTCACTTCGCCAACAAGGGGGACCTGGTGAAGGTTCGTCCCGACGAGATGGCGGCCCAGGTGGTGCGCGGTCTGCTCGGAAAGACCGGGGTCGACCCCAAGGATATCGAGGACCTGATCGTCGGCTGCGCCTTCCCCGAAGGCGAGCAGGGCCTCAACGTCGCGCGGCTGATCGGTTTTCTCGCGGATCTGCCGATCTCGGTCGCCGGGACCACCGTGAACCGGTTCTGCGGGTCCTCCATGCAGTCGATCCACATGGCCGCCGGCAACATTCAGATGGACGCGGGCGAGGCCTTTATCTGTGCCGGCATCGAGTCCATGAGCCGGGTGCCGATGGCAGGTTTCAATCCGCTGCTGCACCCGGGCCTCGCCGAGCGTTTCCCCCAGGCCTACATCTCCATGGGCGAGACGGCGGAGAACGTCGCGCAGAAGCATCAGATCCCGCGCGGCCGGCAGGAGGAGTTTGCCGTCTCCAGTCACGTCAAGGCTGCGGCGGCACAGACCGCCGGCAAGCTGAGCGACGAGATCGTCCCGATCCAGGCCAACGGCGCGACGGTGGAGGCCGACGGTTGCATCCGCCCCGACACCTCCGCTGAAGCCCTGGCCGAGCTGAAGCCGGCCTTCTCGACCGACGGCAGCGTCACCGCCGGCACCGCCTCGCCGCTCACCGACGGTGCCTCCGCCGTGCTGGTGACATCGGAGGATTATGCCAAGGCCCACGGACTGCAACCGCTGGCCAGGCTGCGCTCGATCGCCGTGGCCGGCTGCGATCCGGAAGTCATGGGCATCGGCCCGGTGGCCGCCAGCCGCAAGGCGCTGGAGCGCGCCGGCATCGGCGTCGGCGACCTCGACATCATCGAGTTGAACGAGGCCTTCGCCTCCCAGGCGCTGGCCTGCGCCGACGAACTGGGTCTCGACCTCGAGAAGACCAACATCGACGGCGGTGCCATCGCCCTCGGCCATCCCCTGGGGGCGACCGGCGCGCGCATCACCGGCAAGGCCGCGCAGCTTCTGAAGCGCGAAGGCAAGCAGCTCGCCCTTTCGACCCAGTGCATCGGCGGCGGTCAGGGCATCGCCACGGTTCTGGAGGCGGCCTGATGACCATCGCATCCGCTGCCGTCATCGGCGCCGGCGTGATGGGGGCGGGCATCGCCGCCCATCTCGCCAACGCGGGCGTGCCCGTGCTGCTTCTGGACGTCGTGCCCAAGGAGGGCGGCAGTCGCAACGCTCTTGCCGAAGGGGCCATCGCCAGGATGCTGAAGGCCGACCCGGCACCCTTCATGTCCAAGCGCCTGGCCAAGCTCGTCACCCCCGGCAATGTCGAGGACGACCTGGAGAAGCTCGCCGGGGTCGACTGGATCGTCGAGGCGGTGATCGAGGACCCGCAGATCAAGGGCGCCCTCTACGAGAAAATCGAGGCGGTGCGCAAGGACGGCTCCATCGTTTCCTCCAACACCTCGACCCTGCCGTTGTCACTCCTGACGCAGGATATGCCGGCCCGCTTCCAGGGCGATTTCCTGATCACCCACTTCTTCAATCCGCCGCGCTACATGCCGCTGCTGGAACTGGTGGTGGGCAAGGAGACCCGGCCCGAGGTGCCGGAGACCATGACCGCCTTCGCCGACCATCAGCTCGGCAAGGGCGTGGTGCTCTGCCACGACACCCCGGGCTTTGTCGCCAACCGCATCGGCACCTTCTGGCTGCAGTGCGCGGTGGTGGAGACGCGCGAACGCGGCCTCACGGTCGAGGAGGCCGACGCCGTCATGGGCCGGCCCATCGGCGTGCCCAAGACCGGCGTCTTCGCGCTGCTGGATCTGGTCGGCCTCGACCTCATGCCCAAGGTGGATGCCTCGCTGGCCGCCACCCTGGCCCCGGACGACGCCTACCAGGGCCTGCGGCAGCCCTTTCCCCTTCTGGAGAAGATGATCGCCGAAGGCTATACGGGCCGCAAAGGCAAGGGCGGTTTCTACCGCCTGAACAAGGCCAACGGTGCGCGGGTGAAGGAGGCCATAGACCTGGGGAGCGGCGACTACGCGCCGGCGCAGAAACCGTCCCTCGCCAGCGTCTCGGCCAGCCGCCGCGGCGGCCCCAAGGCGCTGGTGGCGCATGACGACAAGGGTGGCCAGTTCGCCTGGGCCGTGCTGTCCCAGACGCTGGGCTATGCCGCCGCCCTGGTACCGGAGATCGCCGACGACGTGCCCTCCGTCGACCGCGCCATGCGTCTCGGCTACAACTGGAAATTCGGGCCCTTCGAACTGATCGACAAGCTGGGCGCCGCCGACTTCGCCGAACGGCTGAAGGCCGAGGGCCGCCCGGTCCCGCCGCTGCTGGAAAAGGCTGCAGCGGCTGAGGGCTTCTACCGGGTCCAGGACGGCCGCCTGCAGCACCTGACCGTCGAGGGCGGCTATGCCGATGTGGAGCGCGGCGACGGCGTGCTGCTGCTGTCCGACGTGAAGCTCGGCAGCGAGCCCCTGGCGAAGAACGGTTCGGCCTCCCTCTGGGACATCGGCGACGGCGTCGTCTGCCTGGAGATTCACACCAAGCTCAACACCATCGATCCCGAGGTCTTCAAGATCATCGGCCAGGCCGTTCAGTTCGTGCCGAAGGAACACAAGGCGCTGGTGATCTACAACGAGGGCAGCCACTTCTCCGCTGGCGCCAACCTGGGCCTGGCGATGTTCGCCGCCAATGTCGGCGCCTGGCCGATGATCGAGGACATGGTGGCCCAGGGCCAGAAGATCTACACGGCCCTCAAGCGTGCGCCCTTCCCGGTGGTGGCCGCGCCCTCCGGCTTGGCGCTGGGCGGCGGCTGCGAGATCCTGCTCGCCTCCGACGCGGTGCAGGCCCACGCCGAGAGCTACATCGGCCTCGTCGAGGCCGGTGTCGGCGTCGTCCCGGCCTGGGGCGGCTGCAAGGAGCTGCTGAGCCGTCTCGCCCGCGACCCCAAGCGCCCCAAGGGGCCGATGCCGCCGGTCGCCAAGGCCTTCGAGACCATCGGCATGGCGCAGGTCGCCAAGTCCGCCTTCGAGGCCAAGGAGCTGGGCTTCCTGCGCGGTGAGGACCACGTCACCTTCAACCGCGAGCGCCTGTTGGCCGACGCCAAGAAAACGGCGCTCTCCCTGGTCGAGGGCTACCAGCCGCCGGAGCCCGTCGAGCTCAGCCTGCCCGGGCCTTCCGGCAAGGCCTCCCTCGCTTTTGCCCTGCGCGATCTCTACGCCAAGGGCGTGGCGACCGAGCACGACATGGTGGTGGCGAGTGAGCTGGCTGATGTTCTGACCGGCGGCGATGGCGCCGACCACACCGAGCCGGTGAGCGAGGACGCGGTCCTGAAGATGGAGCGGGAAGCCTTCATGCGTCTGGTGCGCACACCCGGGACCCTGGCCCGGGTCGAGCACACCCTGGAAACCGGCAAGCCCCTGCGTAACTAGAGGCCTTGCACGTGAAGATGAAAAGAGTCGGCCCAGCGAATGACCCCGTGCTTCGAGACGCCCCCGGACTGTTCCGGGGGCTCCTCGGCATGAGGTCAATCGATCCGCAGCTTTGCCTCACCCTGAGGAGGACCGAAGGTCCGTCTCGAAGGGCGAGGCAAGGCGGGCCAAAGAGTCGTATTGCTGCGCGTTAGAGCAAGACATCGAGGAACCAGACCATGGTCAGCTATTCCGCACCCCTGGATGACATCCGTTTCGTGCTTTACGACCTGCTGGACTACGACGGCAGGGTCGCCAGCCTGCCGGGCTATGAGGAAGCGGGCCGCGAACTGGCGGATGCGGTGATCGAAGAGGGCGCCAAGTTCTGTGAGAACGAGCTCCTGCCGCTTAACCAGCCCGGCGACGAGGAGGGCTGCACCTTCGAAAACGGCGTTGTGCGCACGCCCAAGGGCTTCAAGGAGCTCTACGACGCCTTCTGCGAGGGCGGCTGGAACGGCCTGGCGCTCAGCCCCGACTACGGGGGCCAGGGCCTGCCCAAGACCCTGCAGTTCGTCTTCACCGAGCTGATCTGCTCGACCAACCTCAGCTTCGGCATGTATCCGGGCCTGACCCACGGCGCCTGCAACGCCCTGGAGCTGCACGGCAGCGACGAGCAGAAGGCGGCCTTCCTGCCCAACATGATCCACGGCCGCTGGTCCGGCACCATGTGCCTGACCGAGCCCCATTGCGGCACCGACCTGGGCCTTATCCGCACCAAGGCGGAGCCCAACGGCAACGGCAGCTACAAGATCACCGGCACCAAGATCTTCATCTCCGCCGGCGAACATGATCTCAGCGAAAACATCGTTCACCTGGTGCTGGCCAAGCTGCCGGACGCGCCGGAAGGCTCCAAGGGGATCTCGCTGTTCATCGTGCCCAAGTTCCTGGTGAAGGACGACGGCTCGGTCGGCCCGCGCAACGGCGTTGCCTGCGGGTCCATCGAGCACAAGATGGGCATCAAGGCCTCCTCCACCTGCGTCATGAACTTCGACGAGGCGGAGGGCTATCTGGTGGGCGAACCCCACACCGGCATGGCCAAGATGTTCACCATGATGAACGTGGCGCGCCTGGATGTCGGCATGCAGGGCCTGGGCCTGGCCGAGACCGCCTATCAGTCGGCCGCTGCCTACGCCAGGGAGCGGCTGCAGGGCCGCTCGCTGGCCGGGCCGCAGCATCCGGACAAGCCCGCCGACCCTATCATCGTGCACCCGGACGTGCGCAAGAACCTGCTGACCATGAAGGCCTACAACGAGGGCTCGCGCGCGCTCGCCCTCTGGGTCGCCATGGCCGTCGACGTCGCCGAGAAGCATCCCGACCAAGCGGTGCGCCAGGAGGCGGATGATCTGGTCGCCCTGATGACGCCGATCATCAAATCCTTCTTCACCGACCACGGCTTCGAGGCCACCAACACCGGCATGCAGGTCTTCGGCGGCCACGGCTACATCCGCGAGTGGGGTATGGAGCAGCTGGTGCGCGACGCCCGCATCGCCCAGATCTACGAGGGCGCCAACGGCATCCAGGCGCTCGACCTGGTGGGCCGCAAGCTGGGCCAGAACATGGGCCGCCTGCTGCGCCGTTTTTTCCATCCGGTCCAGGCCTTCATCGAAGAGCACCAGACCGACCCGCAGATGGCGGAGTTCGTGGCCCCCCTCGCCAAGGTGCTCAGCCGCCTGCAACAGTCCACCCTGTGGATCGCCCAGCAGGGCCTGAAGGACCCGGAGGAGGCCGGCGCTGCCGCCACCGACTACCTGAACCTCTTCGCGCTCACCGCTCTGGCTTACGTCTGGGCGCGCATGGTGAAGGTGAGTCTCGACAAGTCCAACGGCGAGATGCCGGCGTTCCACGAGGCGAAGCTCGCCACCGCGCGCTTCTTCTTCCAGCGTCTTTTGCCCAGAAGCTCCGGCCTCTTCGCCGCCATCATGGCCGGCAAGGCGCCGCTGATGGAGATGAAGGAAGCCGCGTTTTAGCTCCCCCGCAATTGATGTTGGTGCGGTCGCGCCCGACCCGATAGTCTCCTTCGCGGGGTGGGACCCATCGTTCCCGGGGGGACAGCGTGGACGCAGCCGCGGACCGACAGCGGACGGCCTTTCCTGAGTTCCGCTTTACCGGCACCTGGCGCAGCTATCAGGCGCGGGTGCTGCATGAGCTGGA
>NZ_JANQKD010000034.1 GCF_028281305.1 Pelagibius sp.
CTCGGTATAGATCATGAAGCTGTCCATGAAGCGCAGCAGGATGGCGATGGTCAGCACGTGCTTCATCTTCGGAAGCTGAATGTAGCGGAACACCGCCCAGCGCGACGCGCCGTCGATCTGGGCCGCCCGGTAGTAGTTCTCGTCGATGGACTGCAGGCCGGCATAGGCCAGCAGCACCACCAGCGAGGTCCAGTGCCAGACGTCCATCAGGATGACCGTGAACCAGGCGGAGACCGGCTGCTGGGTGAAGTCGTAGTTGATGCCCAGCCAGTTAAGGCCGAAGCCCAGCAGGCCGATATCCGGCAGCGCGTAGATGTTCCACATCGCACCGACGACGTTCCAGGGGATGAGCAGCGGCAGGGCCATCAGGACGAGACAGACCGAAGCCCAGAAGCCCGAGCGCGGCATGGCCAGGGCGATCACCACGCCCAGCGGAATCTCGATCGCCAGGATGGTGGCGGTGAAGAAGAGCTGGCGGCCGAGCGCGCTGTGGAAGCGCTCCGAGGCCAGCACCGCATCGAACCAGCGCGCGCCCTCGAAGAAGAAGATGTTGTTGCCGAAGGTGTCCTGGACCGAATAGTTCACCACCGTCATCAGCGGCACGACGGCGTTCAGGGCCACGATCAGCAGGACCGGCAGAACCATGAACCAGGCTTTGTTGTTCTGGATCTTCTCCATGGCTCAGGCCTCTCCCCGCACGAGGTGGGAATCCTTGTAGATGTTGATTCGGCGCGGATCGATCACCGCACTGGCCTCTGCCGGGATCGGACTGCCCTCCGGCAGCACAGCGTCAAAGCTGCGCCCCTCGAAGAGCGCCCTGACGATCTTGAAGCGGCCGATGTCCTCGACCCCGGTCACCGAGATCGGCAATCCCTCGCCGCTGGCCGCCAGCCTGACGAACTCCGGCCGCACGCCCATCTCCACCTTGCCTTCCAACGCCGGGTAGCGCCGTTGGAGAGGGATTTCGCTGGTGCCGAGCTGCAGGCGGTCGCCGGCGACCTGGCAGGGCAGCACGTTCATGCCCGGCGAGCCGATGAAGTATCCGACAAAGGTGTGGGCAGGCTCGTCGAAGAGTTCCTCCGGCGTGCCGATCTGAACCACCTCACCCTCGTACATCACAACCACCTTGTCGGCGAAGGTCAGTGCCTCCGTCTGGTCGTGGGTGACGTAGATCATCGTGTGGCCGAATTCGTGATGCAGCTCCTTCAACTGGGTGCGCAGTTGCCACTTCATGTGCGGGTCGATGACCGTGAGCGGCTCGTCGAAGAGAATGGCATTCACGTCGTAGCGCACCAGCCCGCGGCCCAGGGAGATCTTCTGCTTCTCGTCCGCCGTCAGGCCCTGCGCTCTGCGCCTGGCCTTGTCGGTCATGTCGAGCATGGCCAGGGTCTTTTCGACGCGGCGGGCGATCTCGTCCGCCTCGACCTTCCTGTTGGCCAGCGGAAAGGCCAGGTTCTGCGCCACGGTCATGGTGTCGTAAACCACCGGGAACTGGAACACCTGGGCGATGTTGCGCTGCTCCGGTGCCAGCGGCGTGACGTCCTGATCGTCAAAGAGAATGCGCCCGCGCGAAGGCACCAGGAGACCGGAGATGATGTTCAGCAGCGTGGTCTTGCCGCAGCCCGACGGCCCCAGCAGGGCATAGGCGCCGCCGTCTTCCCAGTCGTGGTCGATCTGCTTGAGGGCGAAGTCGCCTTCGCCCTGCGGGTTGGGCATGTAGGAGTGGGCCAGGTGGTCCAGGGTGATGCGCGCCATGATCCCTACTCCGCCGCGCGCGCCGCCGGGGCGGCGACCAGCCTGTCGGCGTCGTCAAACACATAGAAGGACGCCGGGTCGAGGTAGACCGAGATGGTGTCCCCCACCTCGACACGGTGGACCCCATGGGTCAGCGCCACCCAGCGCTCGCCCTCGCTCTCGACATGCACGAAGCTCTCCGATCCCGTGATCTCCGTGGTGGAGACCGCGGCGCGGGCTTCCAGGCAGGCGCCCTCTGGACTGTGCAGCAGCAGGTGGTGCGGCCGGATGCCCACCCGGTAGGGGCCGTCCGCGAGGGCCTCGGCGCCGGCCGGCGCGGCCACGGAGCGGCCGGCGAAACTGAACTGCGCGCCCGCCTTCACCATCGGTACCAGGTTCATCGGCGGGTCGGAAAAGGTCACCGCCGTGATCAGGTCGGCCGGGCGGTTGTAGACCTCGATGGTCGGGCCGAACTGGGTCACGCGCCCCTCCGACAGGGTCGCCGTTTTGCCGCCCAGCAGCAGGGCTTCGTGGGGCTCGGTGGTCGCATAGACGAAGACCGCGCCGGTTTCGGCGAAGATGCGCGGCAGCTCGACGCGCAGTTCCTCGCGCAGCTTGTAATCGAGATTGGCGAGCGGCTCGTCGAGCAGGACCAGGTCGGCCCCCTTGACGAGGGCGCGGGCCAGGGCCGTGCGTTGCTGTTGTCCGCCGGAAAGCTCCAAAGGCGTGCGCTGCAACAGCGCATCGATCTTCAAGAGCCCGGCGGCTTCGTTCACCTTGCGCTCGATGGTCGCCTTGTCCGCGCCGGAGACGCGCAGCGGCGACGCGATGTTCTCGTAGACCGTCAGCGTCGGGTAGTTGATGAACTGCTGGTAGACCATGGCGACATTGCGCTTCTGAACCGGCATGCCGACCACGGACTGACCGTCGACCAGCACGTCGCCCTCGGTCGGCTTGTCGAGCCCGGCCATCAGGCGCATGAGCGAGGTCTTGCCGGAAAGAGTCGGCCCCAGCAGAACGTTCAGTGACCCGGTATCAAGGACCAGCGACACGTCGCGGATATGCATCTCCGCGCCCACCCGCTTGCTGACGTTTCTGAGCTCGAGCGCCATCAGGCCGACTCCTGCCGCGGGCTGCCGCCGTCCTGGCGCGCGAGCCAGGTCTCCAGCTTCTGCCGTGTCTGGTCGGACACATGCAGGCCCATCTTGGAGCGGCGCCAGAGAATGTCGTCGGCCGTCCGCGCCCACTCGTGCTTGCGCAGATAGGTCATCTCGGCGGCATAGAGGCCATCGCCGAAGTCTTCGCCCAGGTCGCTCAGCGCGCGCGCGCCGGCGACGATGGTCTCCGCCCGGGTGCCGTAGTTGCGCACGTAGCGCCAGGCGAGATCCGCCGGCAGCCAGGGGCGTTCCTTGCGGAAGCGGGCCAGATAGCCGTCGAAGTCGGCATCGGCGATGTTGCCGCCGGGCAGCGGTGCCGTGGCGGTCCAGGGTTCGCCCAGCGGCCCCAGGGCCTCGGCAAGCTTTACAAGAGCGTGCTCGGAGAGCTTGCGGAAGGTCGTGATCTTGCCGCCGAAGACCGAAAGCAAGGGCGCGCGGCCGGGGCCGTGATCCAGTTCCAGCACATAGTCGCGGGTGGCGGAGGAGGCGTTCTCCGCCTCGTCGTCGTAGAGCGGGCGCACACCGGAGTAAGCCCAGGCCACATCCGCCGGCGACACTTTCTCCCGGAAATAGGCGTTCACCGCCTCGCAGAGATAGGCCGTTTCCTCTTCGGAGATCGCAACGGCCGCCGGGTCGCCGTCGAAGTCGACATCGGTGGTGCCTACGAGGGTGAAGTCCTGCTCGTAGGGAATCGCAAAGACGATGCGCCCATCAGGGTTCTGGAAGATGTAGGGATAGTCGTGCTCGAACATCTTGCGCACGACGATGTGGGAGCCCTTTACGAGACGCAGCGACTGCGCCTTGTTGAGACCGGCGCGCTGTTCGATGAACTCGGCCGTCCAAGGCCCTGCAGCGTTCACCAGCGCGCGGGCCTGCACCTCCCGCGTCGAGCCGTCGTGAAGATCGCGCAGGACCACCTGCCAGCCGCCGTCCTGGCGTCGTGCCGAAACGCATTCCACCCGCGTCAGCACCTCTGCACCATGCTCGTGCGCGTCCAGGGCATTCAGGGTTACGAGGCGCGAATCCTGCACCCAGCAATCCGAGTAGATGAACCCCTTCTTGAGCTCCGGCACCAGCGGCGCGCCGGCCTCGTGACTGCGCAGGTCGACTCCCTTGGAACCGGGCAGCAGCTTGCGCCCGCCGAGATGATCGTAGAGGAAGAGCCCGAGACGGATCAGCCAGGCCGGCCGCAGCCCCTTGTTGTGCGGCAGGACGAAGCGCAGCGGCCAGATGATATGGGGCGCGGAGCGCAGCAGCACCTCGCGCTCGATCAGCGCTTCGCGCACCAGCCGGAACTCGTAGTACTCCAGGTAGCGCAGCCCGCCGTGGATCAGCTTGGTGCTGGCCGAGGAGGTGGCGTTCGCAAGGTCGTTTTTTTCGCAGAGAAGGACGGAGAGGCCGCGACCGGCAGCGTCGCGGGCAATGCCCGCCCCATTAATGCCACCGCCAACGACAACGATATCAAACGCCTCGGTCATGACCGGCGTTGAGCCCTCCCCCAAAATCGCCCCTTGCGCGGGGCCGTCCGCAGCCGCAACGGTCTGCGTTTACTTGCTTGGCCCAAAGCATAGGCCGCCTTGCCAAGCTTTGACAATCGAAAATATTCGAAAACGAAAAAAATCGAACTTGGCGCAGACTCAGCGGGCCGCCGGGCGAACCCTAGTCGGAACCCTAGTCGTCGGCCCCTGCCGTCGCGATGTGCAGCGCCACGTCGGCCTCTTTCATGATTCCGCGCATCGCTTTGGTCGGCGGTCGATCCGTAAAGACCGCATCGATCTCGTCGAGATGACCGAGGCGGACCATGGCGTTGCGCCCGAACTTCGTGTGGTCGGTCGCCAAAAACACGCGCCGCGAGTTGCCGATGATCGCCTGCGCCACGCGCACCTCCCGGTAATCGAAGTCCAGAAGCGAACCATCGTCATCGATGCCGGAGATGCCGATGATTCCGATGTCGACCTTGAACTGCCGGATGGTATCGAGCGTTGCCTCGCCGACGATGCCCTTGTCGCGGCTGCGCA
The DNA here is from genome assembly GCF_028281305.1 of Pelagibius sp. Taxonomy (GTDB): domain Bacteria; phylum Pseudomonadota; class Alphaproteobacteria; order Kiloniellales; family Kiloniellaceae; genus Pelagibius. The sequence goes on from NZ_JANQKD010000034.1 coordinate 4,910, forward strand.
CCAGCCCCCCCGCGACAATCACCTCGAAATCGCGATTCTCCGATAAGATACTGGCAACATTGAGATTATTCGTAATTACACGAAGCCCGCGGCGATCCACCAAGGCCTTTGCCACCTCTTCGGTCGTCGTGCCGATGTTGATGAAAAGGGAGGCGTTGTCAGGCACCTCCCTTGCGACGATGGCGGCGATCCGGGACTTCGCCTCGCGGTTCAGCACCTGCCGCGTCTGATAGGCCAGATTCTCCACCGACGAAGGCAGGCCGGCGCCGCCATGATAGCGCCGCATCAGGCCCTGATCGCAGAGTTGGTTGATGTCGCGCCGCACCGTCTGCGGCGTCACCGCGAAGTGGTCCGCCAGCGCCTCGATGGCCACGAAGCCACGCTCGCGAACCAAATCGATGATCCGCTCCTGGCGCTGATTCAACTCGCTGCGCGGGGGCCGCGGCTCACCCCCGGCGCCCGCTTCACCGGGCTCGCTCACTGCCATACTCCCATAACGGGAGCATAAGCGCAGATACAAATTTTCGAAACCGAAAATTCGAACGTGGGCGGCACGAGCCGGGCGGGGCGCCCGAAAGGGCTCGTTCCGGCGCCGGATGCGGCCCCTTTCGAGCGCTCGGTCCGACACAGAACATCAGGGCGTGAAAGGCCGGAGCGAAGCCCCTATATTGAAGCAACTCATCCGCGCCGCGACGGACCGCCGATCACCGCACCAAGGCAGCGGCGTCCGCCCCGGTCGATCATCTCATTAGCAAGAGGCGTCTATGCAAGAGGCCGCCCCCCTCGCGCCAAAACTGCCCGAAACGCTGGATTCCAGCGAATACCGCATTGCCATCGAGCCGAGCGGCAAGCGCGTGCGGGTGGTCTATGGCGGCCAAACCGTTGCCGACAGCAACCGGGCCCTGGTGCTGCGCGAGACCCGCCTGCCGCCGGTCTACTACCTGCCGCGTGACGACATTGCGATGCAGTTCCTCCAGGCCAGCGAGCACCGCACCTACTGCCCCTTCAAGGGAACGGCCAACTACTGGCATGTCGCCGTCGATGGCAAAACGGTGGAGAACGCGGCCTGGAGCTACGAAGACCCCATCGAGGAAGCGCTTGGGATCCGCGGCTACGTCGCTTTCTACTGGAACAAGGTGGACACCTGGTTCGAGGACAACGCCGCGGTTGAAATCGACCCGAGCGACGGCATCGCCGAGCACGCCAACCCGCTGGCCGCCTGGATGCTGCGGGAGGCCTGGGAAGCAACCTCTTCGGCGGAGCTGCTCGACCGTCTGGGCCGCCAGCTTGTGGAAGCCGGCTTCGGCGTATCGCGGATGAACGTGATCATTCCGACCCTGCACCCGCAGATGGCCAGCAATGCCTTTGTCTGGCGGCGCGGCGAGAGCGTGGTCGACGAGCGGGACTTTCCCCACTATGGCCTGCAGTCGGAGGCTTATCTCAACAGCCCCGTCCGCCTGATCTTCGATGGCGCCGGTGGCATCCGTCGGCGCCTGGAAGGTTCGAAGCCGCGGCTCGACTTTCCGATCCTGGAGGAGCTTCAGGAGGCCGGCGCGACCGACTACGTCGCCATGCCCATGCGCTTTTCCAACGGCAAGATCAACGCCTTTACGCTGGCGACCGACCGGCCCGGCGGCTTCACGACCGAACACCTGGGCCAGATGTACGAGGTTCTGCCGATTCTCAGCCGCCTCTTGGAAGTGCATGCCATGCACCGCATGTCGCGCACCCTGCTGGACACCTATCTTGGCGCCTACACCGGTCAGCGCGTGCTCAACGGGCTCATCAAGCGCGGCGACGGCGAGAACATTCCGGCCGTGGTCTGGTACTGCGACCTGCGCGGCTCCACCGCGCTTGCCGACAGCGTGTCGCGGGACGACTACCTGGATCTCATCAACCGCTTCTTCGAGGCCATGGCCGGCGCCGTCATGGACCGCGGCGGCGAGGTCCTGAAGTTCATCGGCGACGGCCTCCTCGCGATCTTTCCGATGGAGAAGGCGCAAGCCCCCGAGAGCGGCGGGGAAGCTTACTGCGGTGCCAGCGCCTGCAAGGAGGCGCTGGAGGCGGCACGCGACGCGGTCGGCCGCATGCAGGAGGTCAATGCCGCCTTGGCGGAAGAGGGGCGGGCGCCGCTGCGCTTCGGGTTGGCGCTGCATCTGGGCGACGTCACCTACGGCAACATCGGCGGCCAGAGCCGGCTGGACTTCACCGTGATCGGACCGGCCACCAACGAGGCCGCGCGCATCGACCACCTGACGAAGGAACTGGGGATCGCCGTCCTGGTGTCCGAGGACTTCGAGCGCTATGTCACCGGCAAGCTGACCTCGCTCGGCTTCCACCGCCTGCGCGGCGTGACCGACGACATGGAGCTCTTCACCCTGCCGGAGCTGGCGCCCGCCGGTGCCGCGGACTAGCCCCCTGATCGCGGTGCTGCTGGACGAGAACACCAGCGGCGACGGCTCCCGCTACGAGGCCTCGAAGACCTACTTCGAGGCCGTCGACGCCGCCGGCGGCCTGCCGTTCGGCATTCCCTACCTGCCGGCGGTGATCGAAGACGTGGTCGAGAACTTCGACGGACTGCTGGCCACCGGGTCGCGCTTTGCCTTCCCGCCGGACTGGTATCTGCCGGGCGAAACCACCGCTGCTCCGCCGTCGCCACGCCTCGAAGCCGAATGCAAGATCATGGAAGGGTTCCTCGCGCGGGATAAACCGGTGCTTGGCCTCTGCGGCGGCATGCAAGTGCTGGCGGGCTTGAGGGGCTGCCGTCTGGCCGCCGATACCACCAAGATCTCAACCGCACGCCGCAATCACTGCGACCCGGCGATTTCTCACGGCGTCGCTTTGGTTGCCGGAACCCGCCTGGCGGCCATCGCCGAAGCGCCGGTCTTCGAGGTCAACAGTCTGCATCGGGAGTCCGTGGCCGAAGCGCCCGAGGGCGTGGTGGTCAGCGCCTTCTCCGAAGACGGCGTGATCGAGGCCATCGAACTGCCCCAGCACCGCTTTGCCCTCGGCCTTCAGTGGCATCAGGAAAAGTACGCGGGCAAGGCGCATCCTGGAAACACCGTCTTCGGGGCCTTCGTGGCAGCCTGCCAGGAACCATGACGCCTTGCCGGCAGGTTCCGCTTCAGCCGGCGTAGCGGTCCTCTTCCCGGTAGTAATCCTCGAAGCCGACACGCTCGCGCAGTTCGGCGAAGCTGAGAATAGCCTGCGGGTGTGCGCCGGCAGCGAAGGCTGCCAGGGCTTCCTGCATGGCGCTGACGGCGGCGGAGAGAAGCGTCAGGGGATAGGCAGCCAGCTTGTAGCCGATGTCCTCCAGCGCCGCCGGCGGCAGCACAGGGGTTTCGCCCTGCTCCACCAGGTTGGCCAGGGTCGGCTTGTCGACGGCGCTGCAGAAGGCGCGCATCTCAGCCTCCGACGTCGGTGCCTCCAGGAACAGGATGTCGGCACCCAGGCGCTGGAACCCCTCGACGCGGCGCAGCGCCTCGTCCAGGCCATCGGTGGCGCGGGCGTCGGTCCTGGCAAGGATCAGGATGTCGGCCCCCTCCTCGCGCGCATCGACCGCCGCCCGGACGCGGGCCATGGCTTCGTCGTGGCTGACCACGGCCTTTCCGCGGGTATGGCCGCAGCGCTTGGGCCAGACCTGATCCTCGATCATGACCGCAGCGAAGCCGGCCTGGGCATAGCCGGCCACCGTGCGCTTCACGTTGACCGCATTGCCGTAGCCGGTATCGCCGTCGCCGATCACCGGGATGCGGGTGGCGGCGCAGATGTTACGTCCCTGGTCGAGCATCTCCGCATAGGAGATCAAGCCGGTATCGGGAAGCCCCAGACGCGCGGCAGAGACCGCAAAACCGCTCATGAAGGTGAGCGGGAAGCCCGCCTGCTCGATCAGCTTGGCGGAAAGCGCGTCAAAGCAGCAGGGCATCGGGACCAGGCCCGGCTGCGTAAGGATAGCGCGCAGCGCTTCGGCGCCGTGCCGTCCGCCAGCCTGTGGGACCAGGCCGGATTGGGTGATGCCGGGAGCTGTCATCGATAGGGTCCTCACTTGCCGTTCCTGGCCGGTCCCCGCCCGCCGGAGAACGACCCGCCGAAGAATAGTGCCGCCGATACCATCGGGCCAGCTTTGGCGCTATGATCGCCGCCGAATGTGCGAGACCTGCCAGATGCTGCTTTCCGCTGCCCGATCGACCCTTCTGCTGACCGCTGTGCCGACCGGCAAAGCAGAGACCGCTCAGGCAACGCCCGACCAGACCAACCGGGCGTTGCTGGAGGCCGCAGCCCGGCGCCTTGGTGTGCCCATCGACTCTCCCGCCGGCTTCAACGCCGAGGCGGCGCTGAGCCAGGGGCGCGATCAGGCGGTCTTCTGCGACTGGCCATCGCCGGTCACAGCCCCGGAGCGGCTGCACGGTTTCCTGGTGGTCGATTGCCTTGCGGAGAGCGAACGGCCGGGCCTCGACGACATCGGCAGCGGAGGCGTCACCGCCGTGGCTGCGGAGATGGTGGTCTTCGAGTGGCTGGAACGGGCCGACAGCGACGACTTCCGTACACTGTTGCAGCTCATCCGCTAGAGGACCGGCTGCAGGCTGGAGACGCCTGCCGCCATCCGCCCTACATCGTCTTCAGCACCTCGGCGGCGTTCTCGTCGCCCCCTTCAGCCGCCTGCTGCAGCCAGTAGCGGGCTGCCGAAGCATCCGCCGGAACCCCCTGGCCCCGCAGCAAGGCCATGCCGTAGTGATACTGCCCGACGGCATAGCCGGTCATCGCCGCCTGCTTGGCCCAGTGGGCTGCCAGCTCCGGGCTCGCATCGGTGCCGAGACCGTTCTCGTAGGCATGCGAGAGCAGAATCATTGAGGGCGCATTGCCGCTTTCCGCACAGTCCTGCAGGGCAGCCAGCGCAGTTTCGTGCATTCCGCCCTTCTGGGTTTCGTAAACGACCCAGCAGACAAAGCCGGCGCGGTCGGGGCGGGCGGCCAGGGTCTCGCGAAGCTGGGCGATGCCCCCCTCGTCGGGGTTCAGAATCCCATCGTCGGCCTGGGCAGCGGTCGCGGACAGCGCCACCAGAGCGGCCATCATCCATCGCATGGCGGTCTCCTCGTCAGGAAAAGGTTCCGGCTGGAGAAAATGACGAGCCTTCACTGTACACTGTCAGCGAACGCAGGGCATCGGCACCTTAGTCGCAGCGTTTCAGCCGGCGGGCGATGGTGCCGGCGCCCAAGTTGGCCTATCTTGAAGACTGGCCGCGCCGGACTGTCTCCGGCCCAGGCAGGCTGTAGCCGCGCAAAGGGAGTCAGGAATGATCGTCGAGCAGATCTGGACCGGAAATGCCTACCGCAACTTCAACTACCTGATCGCCTGTCCGGACAGCGGACAGGCGCTGGCCATCGATCCGCTCGACCACCGGAAATGTTTGGCCTTGGCGCGCGAGCGCGGCTGGGAGATCACGCAGATCCTCAACACCCATGAGCATGGTGATCACATCGGCGGCAACAAGGCCGTGGTGGCAGCGACCGGTGCAAAGGTCCTCGCCCACAAAAACGCGAAGGACCGCATTCCCGGCATGGACCAGGGCCTCAGCGCCGGAGACGTGGTCAAGGTGGGGCGCAGCGTGGACCTGGAAGTACTCGACACGCCCGGCCACACCATGAGCCATGTCTGCCTGCTCTCCCGCAGCGATCAGCCGGCCCTCTTCTGCGGCGACACGCTGTTCAACGCCGGGGCCGGCAACTGCCACAACGGTGGGCACCCCAACGAGCTCTACCACACCTTCGCCGAGCAGCTTGCGAAGCTCGGCGACGAAACGCTGATTTATCCGGGCCACGACTACATCGCCACCAACCTGCGTTTCACCCTGGACCGGGAACCGGATAACGGCGCCGCCGCCGATCTGCTGGATCGGGTCGATGATCAGGACCCGGCGAAGGCCATGGTTTCAACCCTGGGCCTGGAAAAGGAGATTAACACCTTCTTTCGCCTACACAGCCCGACGGTGATCGCCCGTCTGCGCCAGGCCTTTCCCGACCTGCCTGACGAGCCCAGCACCAAGGACGTGTTCCTGAAGCTGCGCGAACTGCGCAACAGCTGGTGACCCCCTGCCCCGGCGGCGGCATCACTCCGAGGCATCACTCCGAGGCATCACTCCGAGGCATCACTCCGAGGCATCACTCCGGCAGACTGTTCAGCGTGGGGTCCGGCAGGGCATCACTGCCCATGGACGGCATGAAATCAGAGGTAAAATCCTGATACTTGCCGCTTGGCGGCCGTTCGATCTGGTCGACCTCCATCAGATCCAGTGAAAGCCCGGCGTTACCGGCCGCTGCCGCCCAGGCGGCCATGATGCGCTCGCGGAAGGCGGGCGGCAGAGGCGCGACGGTGCAGAGGCGCATTTCGAAGCGCCCGTCGCGGAACTGGTGCACCTGGAACTGGCGGACCGAGCGCGCCAGTTGCTGCGGCATGTCCTCCAACGCCTGACGCAGAGCGCCGACGTAGCCGAGGGTGCCCTCGGGCAGGTAGGCGATGCGGCTGTAACGTCCGACGATGCTGCCAAACGACGGCAGGCTGCGCCCGCAGGGGCAGGGCCCCTCCTCCACCCGCGCCATGTCGTCGGTGTCATAGCGAATCAAGGGCATCGCCAGATTGCTCAAGCCGGTGACGACGATTCGCCCGCTTTCGCCCGGCTGCGCCGGCTGCCCATTCAGATCGACGATCTCAACGAGACAGTGCTCGGTGTTCACGTGGTAGCGCCCGGCCTCACAGCCGCTGGCAACAATGCCGATCTCGTTCAGTCCGTAGTTCTGGGTGACCGGTGCCTTGAAGGCGGTGGTGACGCGCCGGCGCATGGCATCGGTGAGCTGTTCGGAGATCGCCCGCAAACCTCTCAGAGTCACGGGAGGCGGGCTTTCCCCGCAGGCAAAGGCGATCTGCTCCAGGGTCTCCGAATAGCCCGAGAGATAGTCGGGCTGCTCTCGGCCGAGCCAGGCGAGCTGAGCGTCCACCGGGTTGAAGACACTGTACCCGAGCGAGGGTCCGGTCTCGAAGAAGCGGCCGAGATAGCGCCAGGTGTCCTGCCGGCGGGTTTCGCCGAGCTCCAGCATGCGCCCCTCGGCATCGCGCGGCATCTGGACCGGCAGGCGTATCTCCGCGACCGTCGCCATGGGATCCCAACGCGCCCAGCGCACATGGCGCTGTCCGAGGAACGAGAACATCGCGTTGTTGCGTTGCGTTTGTACGACGCGCGCCGGACGCCCGGTGGTGCCGGAAGAAGAAACGACGCCATAGATCTTTTCGCCCTGTGGAAGGGTCTCGCTGCGCAGGCGTTCGTTTTCCTCGTTCACTGTCAGCTTGGAGAGCAGGGGAAGCTTCGTCAGATCGGAAAGCCCGCGAACATCTTCCGGGCGCAGGCGCAGTTCGGCGAAAAGAGCGCGGTAGTACGGCACCCGGGCCACGGCGTAGCGCAGGATCCATTGCAGAGCCTGCGCCTCATGGCGGCGTTGGGCGCCTTCGTCGCGGAACTCGTTCTCGACCAGGCGGTCGAAGACCTGCATCTCCCGATAGGGCGGCTTCAGCGACCACTGTGCCTGCACTTCCCGCTCGGTCTTCAGATCCGTCATGCCGGCCTTTCCGTGCTGCCGGACAGCGCCGCTGTGCTGCTGGGAGCCAGGCCATGCCTGACCCGCAGATCGGAAAAGGCGCTGATGAAGCCAGCCTCCATCGAGGCTTTCGCCTGTCCCGACAGGTAGGTGGCACGCACGGCGGTCAGCACGGCGTCCTGAAGCTGGTCGAGTGTCAGGCCGCAGGCATCTACGGCGCGGAGGTACTCGCCGGTAAGGGAGCTGCCGAAGAGTGCCGGATCGTCCGAATTGACGGTGACGCGGCAGCCCGCGGACAGCAGAACGATCAGCGGATGCTCCTCGTAGGAAGGATAGACGGAAAGGGCGACGTTGCTGGTTGGACAGACCTCGAGAACGATCTCCTCATCGGCCAGATGCCGGACCAGAGCTTCGTCCTCGATCGACCGGACGCCGTGTCCGATACGCCGCGGCCGGAGAGCCTTCAGCGTCGCCCAGACGCTTTGCGGCCCGCCTCCTTCACCCGCGTGAGGGTTGGCCGGCAGACCGGCGGCGGCGGCGCGGGCAAATGCTTCCACGATCTCGGCATCCAAGGGCGCATCGGACTCAGGCCCGCCCAGGCCAAGCGCCACCACGCCGCCGTCCCGTGCCTCCGCCGAGCATGCCCAGGCCTGGACGCGCAGGGCCGGCCCCGGATAGCTGCGCACCAGATCCGGGATCCAGCGGATCTCGGCACCCCAGCGCTCCAGAACCTCCTGCCGGCCGGCGTTCAGGGCGGCCAGAATGTCGTTCGCGCCGAAGCCCAGATGCGCGTGGAGCTGCGGGGTCCAGGTGACCTCGGCATAGCGGATGTTCTCGCGCCCCATGTCCCGGCCCAGACCGACCACGAGACTGCGAAAGTCTTCGAGCGAGCGCAGGCAGGCGGCCGTGGCCGTAAACACGCGGACAAAGCTGTCGAAACTGCCGAAGCGACGCGGCCGGTCTGCGGCCCGGGTCAGAGCCGGCGGCAGGTCAATCCGGTTGCGCTCGGCCAGAAGCTGCAGCGTCTCGGGTCCAACGGTGCCCTCGAGATGCACATGCAACTCCACCTTCGGCATCTCGCGGATGAAAGAGACAACACCCTGATCCAAGCGACCGCACCCCGTCGACGTGCAGGGACCCCGGGCGAACTCTTCCAAGGTGTTTCGCCCTCACGAATCTAGACGTAAAGACTAGATAGAACAGCGAGGCTTGTCGAGGTGGCTCGGCCTTATGGCGCTCGCTCCGGCGGTGCCAGCGGCAACTCCAAAGTGGCGGTCAGGCCCGGAGCGTTGTCGCCGAGCACCAGCCGGCCGCCGTGCAAATGCGCCACCGCTTCAACCAGGCTGAGTCCCAAGCCGCTTCCTGCGGTGCTGCGACTTTGCTCCAGACGCACGAAGCGCTTCAGAACCTGCTCGCGCTGATCCTCGGGAATGCCCGGCCCGCGGTCCCGCACGGAGAGAACCGCAAGACTGCCGCGCCGCTCGACGCCGATGCCGACGCGTCCGCCGCGCTTTGAAAACTTGATGGCATTGTCCATGAGGTTCACCAGGGCCTGAAACAGCAAATCACGGTCGCCCGGACGGCTTGCCGCTTGCAAGGGTGTCACGTCGATTCCGATCTCCAAGTCTTCGGTCAGCGGCGCGTAGAGCTCGACCACGTCCTCGACCAGCGCCTTCAGGTCCACCTTGGCGAAGCGGTCGCGCGAGGTGCCGGCCTCGGCCTGGGCAATCCTGAGGAGCGCCGTGAAGGTCCGCAGCAGGTCGTCAGCCTCTCCGATCGCCTTGGTGATGGCCTCGCGGTAGCCGGCCGACCCCGGTTTTTCAATCAGCGCCAGCTCCAGGCCGCTGCGCAGGCGGGACAAAGGACTGCGCAGATCATGGGCGATGTTGTCGCTGACCTGGCGCATCCCGGCCAGCAGACGCTCGATCTGGTCGAGCATGGCGTTGAGGTTGCCTGCGAGCTGGTCGAATTCGTCGCCGCGGGCACTCATAGGTACGCGCTGCCCAAGATCGCCGGCCATGATGTCCCTGCTGGTGCTGTTGATCGTCTCGATGCGCCGCAGCAGCGCACGGCTCATGAGCAGTCCACCGATGACGGAGAATCCGAGAATGGCCAGCAGGCTGAAAACCAGGATCTCACCGATCTGCGCAGACAGGCGGTCGCGTTCGCGCACGTCGTGGCCGACAAGAACGCGCGCCCCGCTCGACAGCACGAAAGTTCGGGCGCGCCCGAAGTTGACGCCGCCGCCCTCGCTGTCGGGGAAGGCCAGGCGAAAGGTCAGCCAGCCGTCCTCGTCCGCCTCTTCATCGGGCCAGCGGCTGAGGTTCCCCGCCAGCGGCCGGCCAGTTGGATCCGTCAGCAGATAGAGACCGCGGGTCCGGTCCGCGGCGGCGCTGCGGCGTCTGATGGCTTCAATAAGGCCCGGCGTACTGCGCTGGGAAAACTGTTCGGCCAGTCCCCTGACCTCTGCCTCGATTGTGCTGTCGATCTGGCGCGATACCTGACCGGCGGAGATCCAGAAGGTCGCCGCCGCCAGGAAAAGGACCGCAAGGCTGAAGAAACTGAGATAGATCAGCGCCAGGCGGAAGATGCTGGACCGGAGGAGCCTAGCCGTTCTCACGAAGCGAGTATCCCGCACCCCGCACCGTGTGCAGGAGCGCCTTGTCGAAATCCTTGTCGATCTTCTGCCGGAGGCGGGAGATGTGCACGTCGACCACGTTGGTCTGCGGGTCGAAGTGGTAGTTCCAAACGTTCTCCAGCAGCATCGTACGGGTCACCACCTGACCTGCGTGGCGCATCAGGTATTCCAGGATCTTGAACTCGCGCGGCTGAAGGTCGATGGGTTCGCCCTTGCGCGAAACCTTGCGGGCCAGCAGGTCCATCTCCAGATCCGCCATCCGCAATGTGGTTTCCACTTTGTCGCCGGCCGGGCGCCGCAGCAGCGCCTCGACCCGCGCCTGCAGTTCCGAGAAGGCGAAGGGCTTGACCAGATAGTCATCGCCACCAGCCTTCAGCCCCTTCACCCTGTCGTCGACGCCACCCATGGCGGAAAGAAAGAGGATCGGCAGAGTGCTGCCGGTACCGCGCAGTGTCTCCACCACTGCAAGGCCGTCCACCTGCGGCAGCATGCGGTCGACGATGGCGAGGTCGAAGTCTTCGCTGGCGGCCCTCAGGAGGCCTTCCTTGCCGTCGGCCGCGATTTCCGTGGTGTAGCCGGCCTCGCGCAGCCCCTTGGCAATGTAGCCTGCCGTTTCCTTGTCATCCTCGACGATGAGCACACGCATGGGGTCTGCCTCGGACAATGGCGGGACGAAGCCCGAAAAGCCATCTCAGGGTTAGGCCTTTCCTGCTTCGGCTGCAAGCCTGAAGGCCGATCATGGCCGCCGTGTCAGGGAGATCCAAATGCCGGGGAGTGCCGGGCACCGTGGCGGCGCCGGCACTCCCCTTGCGGCCAGGGCAAACCTTCCTGGAACGCCCTGACCTTAGCAGTTCTGCCCTTATGCCGTTCCGGCCGGTCTCAGGCGCGCTTCTTCAGGCCCTAGTCAGGCCCGGTTCAGGCGGAGCGCGAAGAAGCTTTCGCTGCCGCCGCGCGCGGCCCGGATGGCGGCCACCGACTCGCCGGCTGCGGCAAGTTCGGCGATGCGCTCTGCCGCCTGCTCGGCCGTCTGCACAGGCTCAAGGGCGATACTGCGGATGATGTCACCCGCGCGCAGGCCGCTGCGCGCGGCATTGCTGTCGGGCGCGATCTCCACCACGACCACGCCACTGGCCACGTCCGCCAGGTCGAAGTCGTCGCGGATCTCGTCGTCCAGGGTGGCCACCGTCACGCCGGTATCACCGAGCACCGCTTCGCTGTTCTGGACAGACCCTTCGCTCTCCGGCTGGGCCGGCGCCAAGGCCTGCCGCTCGCCGGGGGCGGAGCCGGTGACGACCGTCAGCGTTCGCGCCTCGCGGTCGCGCCAGATGCGCAGCTCTGCCTCTTTCTCCACTTCCGTTGCGGCGACCAGTTGGCTGAGGTCCTTCACTCTTGTGACGGGCTTGCCGTCCCAGCTCAGGACCACGTCACCGGCCCGCAGGCCGGCCTCATCCGCCGGGCTGCCGGGTTCCACCGCGGCCACCAGGGCGCCTTCGGTACCCTCCAGGCCAAAGCCCTCTGCAATGTCCGGCGTGACCGGCTGAATACGCACGCCCAGCCAGCCGCGCTCGACCGCGCCATCGTCGCGCAGATCATCGACGATCTGGCTGGCAAGCTCCGACGGGATGGCGAAGCCGATCCCGACGCTGCCGCCGTTGGGCGAATAGATCGCGGTGTTGACGCCGATAACTTCGCCGGCGCTGTTGAAGGTGGGCCCGCCGGAGTTGCCGCGGTTGATGGGCGCATCGATCTGGATGAAGTCGATCAGGCTGCCGCCCGGAAGATCGCGGCCGCGGGCCGAGACAATACCGGCGGTCACCGATCCGCCAAGCCCGAAGGGATTGCCCACCGCGACCACCCAGTCGCCGGGCCGCAGATCGTCGGACTCGCCGAATGCCACATAGGGCAAGGGACCCTCGGCATCGACTTTCAGCAGCGCGAGATCGGTGCGCGGATCGGCACCGATCAACTCGGCTTCGTAGGCCTTGCCGTCGCGCAGTGTGACGGTGATCTCGTCGGCGCCGTCGATCACATGGTTGTTGGTGACGACATAGCCTTCGGGATCGACGACGAACCCGGAACCGGCGCCCAGCCGCGGACGCTGCGGCTGGCCCTGCGGCTGGCCGGGCCCACCCGGCACTTGGCGATCGAAGAAACGCTCGAAGAATTCCCGGAATTCCGGATTCTGGGGGAAGGGCGCGCCATCACCTCCCCGTCCCCGCGGCGGTTGCGATTCGGAACCGCCGCGCTGAAGAACCGAGATGTTCACCACCGCCGGGGCGACATCTTCGACGAGGTCAGCGAAGCTGGCCGGCGCGGGGCGGGCGACCGCAGGCGCGAGCGAGCCTGCCAGGAGGGCCACAGAGAGGCCGGCCACGGCCAGCGCCCTGCGTGTCGAAGGCAAACGCCCCTGCGGAGCGGGGCTGCGGGCCCCTGTGGCCTGTCGGGCAGGACGGACGAAGGCTGATACCACGGCTGGGTTCTCCTCGGCAGATGAAAGGGTCTCCGAGGACATGGAGCGCCGCCATGAAGGCCGCTTTACCTGATCATTAACTTTTGTTCACCTTGCGCCTCCGCACTGCCCGCGCCGGCTTCACGCCGCTGCTTCGCTGCGGGCGTAGTCGCAGATTGCGGCGACAAGCCTGTCGATGTCCGCCTTGAGCGTGTCAAAACCGCCGTTCTTCTCGATCCGCTCTTCATCCATATAGAGCTTGCGGTTGATCTCCACCTGCAAGCTGTGGCGGCCCTTGGCGGGGTCGGAGTAGCGGCGCACCAGTTCGACGCCCTTATAGGGCTGGTTGATCTTCACCTCGTAGCCCAGGCCCTTCAGTTGTTCGGCCACGAAGGCCGTGAAGTCGGGGGCGCAGGTGGTGCCGTCGCGATCACCCAACACGAACTCGGCCCGCGCGACCGGCCCGTCCTCGGTGCCGCTGTTGCCCATGGCCGGCATCGAATGACAGTTGATATGCCAGACCTGCCCGAAGCGCTGGTGTGCGGCGTCGATCGCCCCTGCCACGGCATCGTGGTAAGGCTGCCAGCAGGTATCGATCCGGCGCCGCACCTCGGCCGGGCTCAGCAGGCGGTCGTAGAGCTGGGCGTCCGGCGGCATCAGGCGCCAGATCAGCCCAACCCCCAGCTCGGTCTTGCGGCTGGGCACCAGCGGATCCGGCCAATCGCCGTCCAGCATTGCGGGATCGAGGTCGACGAGGTCGCGGTTCGGGTCGATGTAGATGCGCGGGAACTCGGCGGCGATCAGGGGTGCGCCGTGCTGCGGCGCGGCGCCGAAGAGCTCGTCGACGAAGGCATCCTCGGCGCGGCGCAGGACAGACAGCGGCGCGATACTGCCGAAGTCCTCGGGATAGGTGCTACCGCTGTGCGGACTGTCGAAAACGGCCGGCACCGGGCTTCCCAGCGGCGCATGGCGACGCAGCCGGGCCTCTGAAGGGGCTGTGGACATGCCAAGGATTTAGGCTAGAAAGCGCTTGAGGTCTAGAGCACTTTCTCGCCGTCACTCGACCCAGTACTCAGGTTTGTTCAAGGTATCCGCGCAGGTGACCCGCCAGTCTCCCTTGCCGGGCGAATCGTCGCCCAGCATCTGCACCATCCAGGCCTCGGCATTGCGCTCTGCGATCGGATAGGGGGCGGCGAATCCCAGCCGCCCGGCGGTGGTGAACCCGTGGCGCTGATAGTAGGCCGGATAGCCGAGCACGAAAACGAGCGCCGTGCCGGCCCGGGAAAGGTCCTCCAGACCGCGCCGGATAAGGGCACCGCCGATGCCCTGTCCCTGCAGCGCCGGCACAACGGCCAGCGGTGCGAGGATTGCCGCTGCGGGGCCGGCCTCTGGGCTGGCAGAGCGTGGGTCGGAAGGTTCGGGGCCGAACAGGCGGGCGCGGGAAAACAGAATGTGCCCGGCCGGCTCTCCATCCACCATCGCAAGCAGCGAAACGACGGGCTGTGCACTGGGATCCCGCAGGATCGCCTCGGTCAGGCCAGCCTCCTCCTCCTGGCCGAACGCCAGCCGATGAACGCGCAGGATTGCGGGCAGGTCGCTCTCTGCCGTTTCCCGTATGAGCATCCGGGACCGGTCCTCCCTCCAGGTTCGGCGCCGCTACTCCTTCACCGCGCCGGTCATGGAGGAGACATAATGCTCCACGAAAAAGGAGTAAAGGATCGCCACCGGCAGCGAGCCCAGCAGGGCCCCGGCCATGAGAGAGCCCCAGCGATAGATGTCGCCGTCGACGAACTCCGACAGCATGGCGACGGGGACCGTCTTGTTGGAGGTGGTGGAGATAAAGGTGAGCGCGTAGATGAACTCGTTCCAGCACAGCGTGAACGAGAAGATGCCGGCCGAGATGAGGCCGGGCACCGCCAACGGCAACACGATCTTCAGGAGGATCTGCGTGCGGGTGGCACCGTCGATCAGCGCGCATTCCTCCAGCTCGTAGGGGATGGTCTTGAAGTATCCCATCAGCAGCCAGGTGGAAAAGGGAATGAGGATCGTCGGATAGGTCAGGATCAGCGCCATGGGTGTGTCGAAGAGGCCGTAGGCGTGGACGATGACAGAGAGCGGGATGAAGAGGATCGACGGCGGCACCAGGTAGGCCAGAAAGATCAGTCCGCCGACCCACTGCGACCCCTTGTAGCGGATGCGCACGATGGCATAGGCGGCCAGCACGGAGGCCACCAGCGAGATGAAGGTCGCGACCACCGACACCAGCATGGTGTTCCACATCCACACCGGATAGTCGGTCTCGAAGATCACGTGGAAGATGTGGGACAGCGTCGGCGCCGCCACCCAGAGCGGATTCGTGGTCTCCATGTCCAGCAGTTCCGCGTTGGGTTTCAGCGCCGTCAGCGTCATCCAGTAGAACGGGAACAGCAGAATGAAGACGATGACCGAGAGCGGAATGTAGATGGTGACCCAGCGCGTCCGCCGCGTCATCAGGAAGTCCATGCCCTCCGAGTCGTCTTTCGCCGCCGCCTTTGCAGCCGTCTTTGCCGCGTCAGTCATCGCTCTCTCCCTGCTGCCACTTGCGCCGCTGCAGGCCGAACCAGGACACCATGATCGCCGCCAGCAGGAAGGGAATCATGGCGGTGGAAATCGCCGCCCCCTCGCCCATGTTGCCGCCCAGGATCGCACGCTGATAGCTGAGGGTGGCCATCAGATGGGTGGCATTGGCCGGACCGCCGCGGGTGATCGCCCAGATCAGCTGGAAGTCGGTGAACGTAAAGAGCACGGAAAACGTCATCACCACGGCGATGATCGGGGTCAGCAGCGGGAAGGTGACGTGGCGGAACATCTGCCAGCGCCCGGCGCCGTCGAGAGTGGCGGCCTCGTAGAGAGAGGGCGGCACGGTCTGCAGCCCGGCCAGCAGGGTGATGGCGACGAAGGGCACGCCGCGCCAGACGTTGGCGAAGATCAGCGACCAGCGCGCGTTCCAGGGATCGCCGAGAAAGTCGATGTACTGATCGATCAGCCCCAGCTTGGTGAGCGACCAGGAGATGATCGAGAACTGCGCGTCGTAGATCCACCAGAAGGCAATGGCCGAAAGCACCGTCGGCACGATAAAGGGCAGCAGGATCACCGCCCTGAGGATCGCCTTGAACGGCAGATGATTGTTCAGAAGCAGGGCCAGATAGAGGCCGATGGCGAACTTCGCGACGCTGGCGACAGTGGTATAGAAGATCGTCTGCCAAACC
This sequence comes from Pelagibius sp., assembly GCF_028281305.1. Taxonomy (GTDB): domain Bacteria; phylum Pseudomonadota; class Alphaproteobacteria; order Kiloniellales; family Kiloniellaceae; genus Pelagibius. The sequence continues at coordinate 20,831 of NZ_JANQKD010000034.1, forward strand.
GACTGCCAGAACACATGGTCGCCGAAGAGCCCATAGATCTCGCAGTCGTCCGGCCCGTAACACTCCTTTTCGTAGAAGTTCAGGATCCCGACGAACTTGCCGGGATTGCCAATGCTGGCATCGGTCAGGGAGAGCCATATGCCGAGGCCCAGCGGATAAGTCAGGAAGAGCACCAGGATCGCCGCCGCCGGCAGCATGAACCAGAAGCCGAGCCAGTTCCTGTCGTTGTTCAGGCGGGTCCAGAGGCCCGGCCCCGTCATGGCGACCGCACTGCGGCGGAGCGTCGAATCGGTCATCGGAGTGCCCTTTCCGGCGCCCGGGCGCCGGCTCGCTTCACGCACCGATAGAGCATGGCGCAGCTACGAAACGTGAGCAAGCCGGCATCCTTTCTCTGGCTTTCCCTGGCTTTCCCTGGGTTGGGGCTTTAGCGGTAAATCCGCCGCGCCTTCTTGGTGGCGTCGGCCACCGCGTCGGCGGGGGACATCTGCCCGGTCGCGGTGTTGGCAAACATGTCGACAACGATGAACTCGGCGATCGCCGAGGCCGCCTTCTGGCCGACAGACCCCTTGTAGCCGGCCACGAAGGTCCGGTTCGCCGCCTCCTTGAAGATCTTGCGCTTCGGATCCGACGTCCAGATTGGATTGCCCTCGAAGGCCTGCAGCGAGTGGGTCAGGTAGGCGACCGAGCCTTCAAGCCAGCGGTTGTACTGCTCGGCTTCCATCAGGAAGGCGATGAAGGCCTTCGCTGCATTGGGGAACTTGGTGTAGGTCGGCACCAGGATCGGATAGGCGATGTGGAACTCCGTCGGCTCGCCCACCGGCCCGACCGGATAGTAGGCGTGATCCATGTCGTTCTGGATGTCGAGGCCGTCGACCAGTGCCTTCTGGTAGATCGAGATGCCGTTGTTGGTGAGCCCGACTTCGCCGGCCAGGAAGGCCTTGTTGTTGGACCCATCGTTCCAGGAGGCCGTACCGGGAATGAAGGCGTCATAGAGCTTCTTCACATACTCGCAGGCCGCGACCGCTTCCGGACTGTTGAGGATGACCTTGTCGTTCTCGTCGACCATGGCCGCACCATGGGCCCAGAGCGCCCAGTGGACCCAGGCATTGGCGTCGCCCGTGGCGTGCCCCAGCGCCATGCCCGCCGGCATGTCGCCGCCTTTCATCGCCTCGCAGAGCGCCAGGAAGCCGTCGAGATCCTGCGGCACTTCCTTGAAGCCGGCTTTCTCGATGGCGGAGTTCCGGTAGTTGATGTAGTTGCCGCCAAAGCACATCGGGATGCCGATCCACTTGTCGCCGCTTTTGCCGTAGGTCTCCGCCGCCGGCACCCAGCCGCCGTACTTGCCGCCCAGATAGTCGGCGACATCGGTGAGGTCGGTGCACCTGTTCGGGAAAAGGTGCGGTAGGGAATAGAGGCCCCAGATGAGGTCCGGACCGGCGCCGACGTTGACCGCCACCGAGGACTTCGGCTGCACGTCGTCCATCGACTCGTTCAGCACCTCGACTTCGATGCCGGTTGCCTTGGTGAAGGCCGCAACCAGTTCCATAAAGGCGTCTTCTTCCGACTGGATGAAGCGCTTCCAGCGCAAGACCTGGAGGCTGGCGCCGCTTTCAGGTTTGAAGGGCGAATCCGCCGCCCAGGCAGAGCTCCAGTCCAAGAGGTCGCTGCCGGCCACTGCCGCGCCGGCCACGGTCGCCGCCGTCGCTTTCAGAATCGAACGACGCGTAAATCTCTGCTGCATAACCTTTCCTCCCATTCCTTTTCGCTGTTGGGCTTGTTGCTTTGGGTTCCCGCTATGGCTGCTCTCTGTCTCTAAGCCTCTGCCTCTAGAGTCTCTGCCCGGAGTCCTGATGAAAGAGATGCACCTTCGCCAGGTTGGGACGCAGGTGGATGCGCTGACCCGGATGGAATTCGTGGCGTTCGCGGAAGGCGGCGATGATCTCGCGCCCGTCAAGGCGCGCCAGAACCTGGGTTTCAGAGCCCATGGGTTCGACCACCACGACTTCGGCCGCAAAACCGTCGCTCTCGGACACCAGGTCCAGGTGTTCGGGCCGGACGCCGTAGACCACCGGCTGCCCTTCGCCGGCCGCGGCCTCCTCGGCCAGCGGCAACGTCGTGCCGTTGCTCATGGTGACCTGCGCACGTCCCCCACGCTCCACCGAGCCCGGCAAAAAGTTCATCGCCGGCGAACCGATGAAGCCGGCAACAAAGACGTTGGCCGGGTTGTCGTAGAGGTCCAGGGGCGCCCCGATCTGCTCGACGATCCCGTCATGCATGACCACGATCTGATCGGCCATGGTCATCGCCTCGATCTGGTCGTGGGTGACGTAGATCGTCGTGGTCCTGAGGCGCTGGTGCAGCTCGCGGATCTCGGTGCGCATCTGCACCCGCAGCTTGGCATCGAGGTTGGAGAGCGGTTCGTCGAAGAGAAAGACCTGCGGATCCCGCACGATCGCGCGGCCCATGGCGACACGCTGGCGCTGACCGCCGGAGAGCTGGCGCGGAAAGCGCTCCAGATAGTCCTCCAGGTTCAGAATGCCTGCGGCGCGGTGCACGGCCTCTTCGATCTGCTTCGCATCGACCTTCGCCAGCTTCAGCGAGAAGGCCATGTTGTCGAAGACCTTCATATGCGGATAGAGCGCGTAGTTTTGAAACACCATGGCGATGTCGCGCTGCTTGGGCGGCACCTCGTTCACCACCTGCCCGCGGATCACGATCTCGCCCGAGGTCACCTTCTCGAGACCCGCAATCATACGCAGCAGGGTGGACTTGCCGCAGCCCGAGGGCCCGACCAGGACCGTGAACGACTCGTCCGGGATCGAGATATCGACCCCGTGAAGCACCTCAGTGGCGCCAAAGGACTTGCGAACGTCGCAAATCTCGACGTCAGCCATCGTGCCTCCCCATTCCAAAGGGCTCAGGGCCCCTGGCTTTGTTTCCGTTATTAACGCCGACCATATATTGTATACGTAACTGCGTCCATTATTTTCAGCCCTGGCGTCAAAGAGCACGCCTTCCACGCGAAACCGGCACTTGTGGCAGCGCCTTTGCGCAGAGTGCAGCGCCCCGGAACCCGTGTGTGAGGGGCCGGCCGCTGCGGCGGCGGCCCTTTCGGACCGCGGGCGACGGCGGCTATGGTCGCACAGGTCGACCGGCAAAAGGCGTGGGATAAGAAGGACCTGGGCATGGGAGCGGGCAACATGGGCGGAGCGAGCAGTATTGGGGGAGCGAGCGGTATGGAAGGACAGGTTGCGGTGATCACCGGCGGGGCCCGCGGCATTGGATTGGCGGTCGCCCGGCGCCTTGCGGCGGAGGGCGCCAGGGTGGCGCTCTGGGACCGGGACGCGGCCGCCCTGGAGGACGCCAGGGCGAGCCTCACGGAGGCGAACTCCGTGGCCTGCGTCCTCGATATCACCGACGAAGAGGCTGTGGCCGCCGCGGCCGCTGAGACGGCGGAGGCCCTGGGCCCGGCCGATATCCTGGTGAACAATGCCGGCATCACCGGCCCCAATCTGAAGACCTGGGAGTACAGCCCCGCAGACTGGCGGCGTGTGATCGACGTCGATCTCACGGCCCCCTTTCTGTGCTGCCGCGCCCTGGTTCCGGGCATGCTGGAGCGCGGCTACGGGCGGGTGGTCAACGTCGCCTCCATCGCCGGCAAGGAAGGCAACCCGAACGCCCCCGCCTACAGCAGCGCCAAGGCCGGGGTCATCGGCCTCACCAAGTCGCTGGGCAAGGAGACGGCGGGCAGCGGCGTGACGGTCAACTGCGTCACCCCTGCCGCGGTCGAGACCGATATCTTCAAGCAGATGAGCCAGGAGCATATCGACTACATGCTCTCGAAGATCCCCATGGGACGTTTCGGGCAGGTCGAGGAGGTCGCTGCCCTGATCGCCTGGCTCGCCTCGCCCGAGGCTTCCTTCAGCACCGGCGCGGTCTTCGACGTCTCCGGCGGGCGCGCTACTTACTGACGGAGCGCGGTCGCTTGGGAAGGTCCGGCTCAGCCCTGCGTTTACGCATGGGCGGCCTGCAGAGATGGCGCTACTGATGCAGGAAGGCGCCCGCTAGCATTCGCTGCCGCTCTGGGCGTCTTGCAGCGCTGCCGGAACCGGCGCGAACCCGCGAGGCCGAGGCCCGACACCCATGCAGATGCCCCGAGATCTCCAGATCCAGCCAGTGGTGCACGCACCGCTGCAGGGCATTGCCTTGATGATCGCGGCCTTCACCACCTTCGCCGCGCTCGACACCACGGCCAAGTACCTCGTGCAGTTCTATCCGCCGGAGCAGGTCGTCTGGGCCCGCTACACCGGCCACTGCGTACTCGCCCTGGTGATCCTCTGGCCGCGCAACGGCGCCGCTCTGCTGCGCAGCCAGCGGCTCGGCACCCAGGTGCTGCGCTCCCTGCTCCTCTTCGCGACCACCTGCACCAACTTCGTCGCTCTGCAGTACCTTCAGCTCGCCGAGACCTCGGCGATCTTCTTCTCGACGCCGCTGATCGTCGCCCTGCTCTCCGTGCCCTTGCTGGGGGAGCGGATCGGACCGCGGCGCTGGACCGCAATCCTGATCGGGTTCCTGGGCGTGCTGGTTGTTGTGCGTCCCGGCCTCGGCTTGATGCACTGGGCCGCCGGTCTGTCGCTGCTGACCGCCCTTGGCGCCGCCCTCTACCAGATCACCACCCGCAAACTGGCCGGGGTCGATCCGGCGGCGACCACGCAGTTCTATACGGCGCTGGTCGGCACCCTGGCGATCACGCCGCTGGTGCCTTTCACCTGGCAGGCGCCGGATCTGACCGGCGTGCTGCTGATGGCGCTGCTGGGTGCGCTGGGCGGCTTCGGCCACTGGCTGCTGATCCTCGCCCACCGCATGGCGCCGGCGCCGATCCTGGCGCCCTTCAATTACACCCAGATCGCGCCCATGGTGCTGCTGGGCTTCCTGGTCTTCGGCGACCTGCCGGATGTCTGGACGGTCACAGGCGCCGGCGTCGTGCTGATGAGCGGCCTCTACCTGCTCTACCGCGAACGCAAGGTGAAGGCTGCCGCCCGATCCTGATTGCCGCCCGACCCCGACTGCACAAAGCGCTCAGGACCGGTCGGTTGCAAGCCGCAAGCCGGCAGCGATAAAGAGCGCGCCGGTCACCCGTTCGATCCAGCGCCGCGCCCGGGCATAGGCCGCCGCGACTCGGGGCCGTGCAAAGATCAGCGCCGCCAGGGCGTACCAGCCGGCGGCGATCACCACGACCAGCGCGCAGATGCCGGCCTGAAAGGCCAGGGGCGCCCCGGCGGGCACGGAGACCGCGAACAGCGAGGCGAAGAAGGCGGCAGCCTTGGGGTTGGCGAGGTCGGCGGCCAGCCCAAAGAAGAAGGCCCGACGCAGGCCACCCGGCACCGGCGCGGCTTGCGCCGGATGGAGGGGGGCGGCACCGGCGTTGCGCTGCAACAGCAGCTTCAGGCCGATGACGATGAGGTAGGCCGCACCCGCCAGCTTCACCGCCGTGTAGGCCCAGGTCACGGTTTCGAAGAGCACCGCCAGTCCCGCCAGGCTGAGCCCCGACCAGATCGCCGTGCCCAGCCCGATGCCGGCCGCCGTCGTCACACCGGCCCGCGCACCGCCGCGGGCGGTTGCGTGGAGGGTTGCCAGCAGGTTGGGTCCCGGGCTCAGCACCGTCACGGTCCAGACACCGCCGATGAAGACGGCGACGGCCAGATGGCCGCCAAACCAGCCGCTCATGAAGGCGGTCACTTCAGGCATGCTGCGGGGCTCCCCTCTCGCGTTGCTTCATAGCGTCACGCCGCCGTCGACCACCATCGCCGTGCCGGTGGTGTAGGCCGACTCGTCGCTGGCCAGATAGACCGCCATGGCGGCGATTTCGTCTGCCGTGCCCAACCGGCCGATGGGCTGGCGGGCGATGAAGGCCTTGCGCGCCTCGACCGGGTCGTCGAAGGCGGCAATGCGGTCGTCCAGAGAGGGCGATTCGATGGTGCCGGGGCAGATGCAGTTGCAGCGCAGCCCCTGCTTGATGAAGTCCGCCGCCACCGACTTGGTGAGGCCGATGACCGCAGCCTTGCTGGCCCCGTAGACGCAGCGGTTGGGCAGGCCACGCAGGGACGAGGCCACCGAAGCCATGTTGACGATGGAGCCGCCGCCGGCATCCAGCATCGCCGGCAGGAAGGCCGAGATCATGCGGTACATGGACTTGACGTTGAGGTCGAAGGAAAAGTCCCAATCTTCCTCCGGGCAGTCCAGGATGGTCCCGTTGTGCACGAAGCCGGCCACATTGCAGAGCACGTTGAGCGGCGGCAGTTCCGCGGCAAGGCTGTGCACCGCCTGGGCATCGGTGACGTCCAGCCGCCGGGTCATGATGCCCGGCGTACCGCCGAGTTCCTCCAGGCTGTCGACGTTGATGTCGGTTGCCAGGACCTGGGCCCCCTCGGCGGCAAAGGCGAGCGCTGTCGCCCGCCCGATGCCCTGTGCCGCCGCGGTGACCAGCGCGGTCTTGCCCGCCAGGCGCTCGCCCATTCTTCCGTCCCCCTCTTCGCGATCTCTTCTTCCGGCAGCCGTGCGCCCTAGTGAGAGTCCCGCGGCAGGTCCTTGACCACCTGGTGGTAGTGCACCGCCGGTTCCAGGCAGCCGCCTGTGGCAAGCTGCCCGACCATGCCCCGGTAGATTTCCTGCCAGGGCGTCTGGTGCTTCAAGGCCGGCGGCTCGTAGGCCGCCCAGCGCGCGTCCATCTCCTCAGCGCTGATCAGCAGGTCGACGCTTCGGGTGTTGAGATCGACGCGCACCCGGTCGCCGGTCTGGATGATCGCCAGCCCCGACTTCGCAGCCGATTCCGGCGAGGCGTTGAGGATCGAGGGGCTGCCGGAGGTGCCGCTCTGCCGTCCGTCGCCGATGGTCGGAAGCTCGGAAATGCCCGCCTTGATGAGGGCGTCGGGCGGCTGCATGTTCACCACCTCGGCCGAACCCGGATAGCCGATGGGCCCGGCGCCGCGCACGAAGAGCAGGCAGGTCTCATCGATCTCCAGCGCGGGATCGTTGATCCTTTCGTGATAGTCCTCCGGCCCCTCGAAAACGATGGCCCGGCCTTCGAAGCTGTTCTCCGCACCGGGCGTGGAGAGATAGCGCCGGCGGAAGTCTTCGCTGATCACCGAGGTCTTCATGATCGCGGCGTCGAAGAGGTTGCCCGAGAGAACCACGAAGCCGGCGTCTTCCATCAAAGGTTCGTCGTAGGAGCGGATCACCGCGCGGTCGCTGGCCACGATGTCGCTGTGCATGTCGCCGATGGTCTCGCCGGAGACGGTCATGGCGTCGGTCTTGATCTTGCCGGCGCGGATCAGCTCCCCGATGACGGCGGGAACGCCGCCGGCGCGGAAGTAGTCCTCCCCCAGATACTCTCCCGCCGGCTGCATGTTCACCAGCAGCGGGATGTCGTGGCCCAGGCTCTGCCAGTCCTCGATCTCCAGTTCCACGCCCATGTGGCGGGCGATGGCGGTGATGTGCGGCGGACAGTTGGTCGAACCGCCGATCGCCGAGTTGACCACGATGGCGTTTTCGAAGGCCTCGCGGGTCATGATTTTGGAAGGGGTCAGTTCCTCCCAGACCATCTCGACGATGCGCCTGCCGGTGTCGTAGGCCATCTGCCCGCGCTCGCGGTAGGGCGCCGGGATGGCCGCAGAGCCGGGCAGCATCATGCCCAGCGCCTCGGCCAGGGAGTTCATGGAGGAGGCCGTCCCCATGGTGTTGCAGTGGCCGGCGCTGGGCGCCGAGGCGGCAACGATGGCGATGAACTCCTCGTAGCCGATCTCGCCGGCCGCGTGGCGTTTGCGCGCCTCCCAGACGATGGTGCCGGAGCCGACACGCCTGCCGTTCCACCAGCCGTTCAGCATCGGTCCGCCGTTGAGGGCGATCGCCGGCATGTCGACCGTCGCCGCGGCCATCAGGCAGGCCGGTGTCGTCTTATCGCAGCCGGTGGTCAGGATGACGCCGTCGATGGGGTAGCCGTGGAGGATCTCCACCAGCCCGAGATAGGCCAGATTGCGGTCGAGCGCCGCCGTCGGACGGCGCCCGCTCTCCTGGATCGGATGGACCGGAAACTCGAAGGCCACCCCGCCGGCATCGCGGATGCCGTCGCGCATCCGCCGCGCCAGATCTACATGGATGCGGTTGCAGGGGGAAAGATCGCTGCCGGTCTGGGCAATACCGATGATCGGCTTGCCGCCCATCAACTCGTCTTTCGTCAGACCATAGTTCAGGTAGCGCTCCAGGTAGAGCGCCGTCATGCTGGGATTTTCCTGGTTGTTGAACCAGCTTTGGCTGCGCAGACGCCGATCCATTTCTGCGATCTTCACGGGCCGTATTCCTCCTGTTTGCTTCTTTCCGGCAGGCTAGAGCATGTTCCGGCCTTTGGAAACACGGCACCCCGAACAGCGCTGCCGCCCCCCGCCACCAGCCCGCCCGCAGAGCTATCCCAGGTCTCGCGGCCGCACGAAGTCCTTCAGCACGGCGCCGCCGCGCGCCGCCTGCGACCAGGATGGCAGCCTGAAATGCGCCAGCGCCGCTGTCGGATACTTCTCGGCCATGGACCGTACGGCCTGCGCGCTGTCGCCGGCCGCAAGCTGCATCGCGAGGTTTTCCATGCCCGGGTTGTGCGCCACGATCATGATGCTGCCCGCTTCGGGGGGCTGACCGGCCAGCAGGCGCAGCATGCGGCTCGGCGGGGCCAGGTAGAGCGACTTGTAAAGGCGCACCTCCGGTGCTTTCGGCAGTTCCGCCAGAACCAGGTCCAGGGTCTGGACCGCACGGACCGCCGTGGAACACAGCACCAGCGTCGGACGCCACTTGCGCTTGCCGATCCACTTCCCCATCTCCCGGGCAGCCCTTTCGCCGCGCGGGGCCAGAGGACGATCGAAGTCCGCCAAGGAGGGATCAACCCAGCTGGATTTCGCGTGGCGCAGCAGCAGCAGATGGGGCATCCGGAAGATTCCTAATCAATTGATTATGGGATCGGCGGGAAGAACGCGGAAGCCGAACCTTTTCCCTTGCGGGCATGGACGACTTTCCGCGAAGGTATAGTTTAACAAAACTGAAACCGTCGCCTCTTCCGTGCATGGAAACGGTTGAGGCAGGCGAATAAAGTGCGGGCTGGCGTCCATAACACGATAAACTGACTTTGGAAGCAAGAACGGCAGAATGCCGCGGCGGACGCTTTGCGCCGATGCAATCACCAAGCGTGCCGAAACACCAGGAGTACGGACACTATCGATGGCGGGTGAACCTTCCACCGGAACGGAAATCGAACTGAAACTGACAGCCGAGCCTTCGGTCCTGGAGCGGCTCTGGCAGGCCCCCCAGCTCTGCGGCGGTCAGGAAACGGCGCCCAAGACCAAGAACCTGGAGAACGTCTACTACGACACCGCCGACCTGCGCCTGCGCAAGCGCGGACTGGCGTTCCGCATTCGCCGGGACGGCGAGCGCTTCATCCAGACTGTCAAGAGCGGCGATGCCGAGGCCGCCGGGCTGTTCAGCCGCAGCGAGTGGGAGGGACCGGTCCCGTCCCTCGAACCGCAGCCCGATATCGTCGACGATCCGAACATCCGCGCCGCCCTGGGGTTGATCCTGCCCGGCGAACTGCGCCCGGTATTCACCACCCGTGTGCACCGCGAAGTGCAGAAGGTGAACGGCACGGACTCCCTGGGGCGCCTCAAGGTCATCGAGGCCGCTTTCGACCGCGGCCAGATCGAGGCGGCCGGGACGGTCCAGCCGCTCGCCGAGATCGAGCTGGAACTGGTGGAGGGCTCCCCGCGCGCGCTCTTTGACCTGGCGCTCTCTCTGCAGGACATTGCGCCGACCCAATTGGAAACCCGGAGCAAATCGACGCGCGGGTACGCGCTGGCGACCGGGCGCCGGCCGGCCTGGCACCGCGCCAAGCCGCTGGCCCTGAAGGCCGACATGAAGGCCGACGATGCCCTGGCGGCCATCTTCGAGTCCTGTCTCCTCCACTGGACGGCAAACGAGGCTGCCGCCCTGGAGGGCAGCGACCCCGAAGGCGTGCACCAGCTGCGTGTGGGCCTCAGGCGCTTCCGCTCGGCCCTCTCGGTGTTCTCCGAACTGCTGCCGCCCGAGCATCGCAGCCGCCTGAACGAAGACGCGCGCTGGATCCTCGGCGCGCTGGGTCCGGCCCGCGACTGGGACGTCTTCCTGGCCGACCTGCTGGCGCCGCTGGAGTTGAATCGGGAGGGCGACAAGGACCTGGCGGTCCTCCGCAAGGCCGTGACCGAACGCCGTGCAGAGGCCTACGCCCAGGTGCGCCACGCCCTCAGCGACCCGCGATACACGCGCTTCATCCTGCAACTGGGCGGCTGGCTGGAGGATCGGGCCTGGCACTGCGCCGACCTGACGCCGGCCCAGGCGGTCTGGCTCGACCAGCCGCTGATCACCCTGGCCGACAAGCTGCTGAGCAAGCGGCACCGCAAGACCCTGAAACTGGGGCGCCGCTTTGCCCACCTTTCGATCGAGCAGCGCCACCGCGTGCGTATCGGCATGAAGAAGCTGCGCTACACCACCGAGTTCTTTCGGGATCTCTACCCGCAGAAGAAGGCCGCACCCTACATCAAGGCAATGCGCAGCCTGCAGGAAAGCCTCGGTCACCTGAACGACGTGGCCGTGGCCGAGACCCTGCTGGCCGACCTCACCAAGCCGCAAGCGGGTCGTCGGCGCCCGGCGGGCCTGGAGCAGGCCGCGGGCAAGGTGATCGGCTGGTATGCCCATGGCGTCACGCAGTTCGAACCGGAAATGCGTGCGACCTGGAAGGCCTTTGCCAAGACCAGACCCTTCTGGCACGAGGCGCCTCGCTAGGAAAACCGGCCAACAGGGTCCCGGGCCGCGGAAATCGGTCGAGCGCAGGGGGGGACTTGGGGTAGGCTTGGCCGCATGATCACGGTTCTCGTCGCCAATACAAAGGGCGGCTGTGGCAAGACCACGGTCGCCACCCACCTCGCCGCCGTCTTCGCCAATGCCGGGCTGCGCACGGCCCTGGCCGATGCCGACAAGCAGGGCAGTTCCCTCGGCTGGGTCAAGAGACGTCCTGACGACGTCGGAGCGATCACCCCGCTCGACTGGCGCGACGGCCCCGGCAAGATGCCGAAAGCCGTCGACCGGCTGGTGATCGACTCGCCGGCGGCCATGAAAATGGGCAAGATCGACGACCTGCTGCGCATCGCCGATGTGGTGGTGGTCCCGGTTCTGCCGTCGGGCTTCGATGTCGAAGCGACGGGGGATTTCCTGAAGAGGCTGGAGTCCCTGAAGCCGATCCGCAAGAGCAAGACCGCGGTCGCGGTGGTGCGCAACCGGGTGCAGCTCGGGACCCGCTCCGCCGCGCAACTGGACAGTTTCATGCTCGGCGTCGGCCATGTCGGGGTGGGCCGCCTGCGGCACCGGACGGTCTACACCGAAATCGCCGGCCAGGGCCTCAGCATCTTTGACCTCTCAGGCCAAAGGAACGAGGAATTGCAGGAGGACTGGGCGCCCCTGTTGCGCTACATCGAGAACTGCGATCCGCAGATCGGCAAGATCGCCGTCGGCGGTGAGATTTCTCTCTAGGTTTCTTTAAGCTTCGGCAGCCTTGGCTGCGGCCACCGCCTCGCGAAAGGCAGGCACGCGGGCCGTCACTGCGGCGGCATCGTCACCGGGCCGGTAGAGGCTGCCGCCCAGTCCGAAGCCCCTGGCCCCCGCCGCCCAGTACCCCGGGATCTTCTCCGGCGTGATGGAGCCGACCGCCAGGACCGGAAGATCGGGCGGGAACACCGCCCGCATGGCCTTCACCACCGGCGGCGGATTGGCCTCTGCCGGAAACAGCTTCACTGCGTCGGCGCCGGCCTCGATCACGGCAAGCCCTTCGGTGGGCGTGGCAAAGCCGGGCACGGCATAAAGACCCCGATCCTTGGCCGCCCTGACAACGGCTAGGCCTGCATTGGGGGTAACGATCAGGCGTCCGCCCGCCCCGGCAACCGCTTCGACGTCGGCGGGATCCAGCACCGTCCCCGCTCCGACGAGGGCTTCGCCGCCGCAGGCTTCGGCCAAGGCGGCGATGCTGTCCAGGGGTCTGGGGGAGTTCAGCGGCACCTCGATGATGCCGATCCCCTCAGCCAGCAGGGCCCGGCCGATGGCGACAACCTCCTCCGGCTTGACGCCGCGCAGGATGGCCACCAGCGGCATTCTGTCCATCCAGGACCTGAGATCCGTCATCGCATCCTCGCGATGGTGTCGCCGTCAAACAGCCTGCGGGCCACCTGAAACAGGCCCTTGGCCGCCACCTCGGCATCGAGACGCCTTACATCGCACCCGAGGTTGCGGAGGGCAACCTCGTAAAGCGCCTCCAGCGCCGGCGTGCCGAGCAGGGCGACCTGGGGCGGCGGGCCTTCGAGATCGCGCAGCGCCGCCGAAACCTCATGGCCGATCAGGAGGCCGGAGAGATAGCTGCGCACGGCGCCTTCCGGAAGGGCGCCGCTGAGCACGCGGCTGCGCGCCGAAAACAGCACCCGGAGCAAGGCACCCTCCGCCCCCAGCGCGACCCCCTGCTCGAACCAGGCGTCCGCCGCCGCCGGTTCCGCGGTCATCAGCCGCCCAAGGATGGAGTGCCTCTGCAGAAGGTCATAGACCTCGCCGGTCATGTAGGTGGCAAAGCCCGTCACCGCCCCGCCGGCGACGCTCGCCCACTTGCTGTGGGTGCCGGGCAGGCAGATCACCGCCCGCTTGCCTGAACCCTCGGCTGAGAGGTCGGACATCGCCCCGAGAATCTGAATCTCCTCGCCCCGCATGACATCGGGCAGACCGGGGACGGTTTCGGCGCTGAGCCCCGGCACGATCCAGACCTCGACCCCCGGCCAGCGCTGCGCATCCGACCAGTCCAGACGTTTCAGCCCACCGGCCAGCATGGAAAGATCGCAGGGACAGGGGCAGTAAGGCACCTCGACCCAGCCCTGCCGGCTGCCGATCATGCCGCTCATGACGACCAGAGCGCCGGGCCGTTCGTCCAGCCAGTCGCCGACCTGCTGCCGGAAGGCGGCTGCGAAATCCCCACCGGGAACCCGCAGAATGCCGGAATCCGAGGCACGGCGGTCCCGAATCGCTCCATCGGGACCCAGGACATAGGCGCGAAACGATGATGTGCCCCAGTCAACCGCAATGACGGGGCGCGGTGCGGTCACAGATAGTCCTCGATGTAAGCTGCGACGATGGCATCGAGGCTCGCGTCCTTGGGGAGGCCGAGGGCCGTTGCGCGCTCATGGGAAGCATCTTTCGGCCAGCCGGCTACGATCTGCTCGATGAAGGGGTCCGGTTCGAAAACGATCTCGCCCAGCGTCCTATCCGCGGCCACACGCTTCAGGGACTCGATCATTTCCGCAACGGTGACCGTAAAACTCGGCAGGCTGAACGCGCGGTCATCCCCCAGAGCCGTGGCGTCGGCCTCGTGCAGGGCGATGAAGCCCTCGACAATGGAGCGGTAGCTGAGCACCGGCATGACGGTCTCCGCCGCCACCGGGATCTTGCAAAGCTCCCCGTTCAAGGGCTCGCGGAACAGGCCGGACACGAAGCTGGAAGCCGCCTGGTTGGGTTTGCCGGGCCGCACGATCACCGTCGGCAGGCGGGCGGAACGCCCATCGAAGAAACCCTTGCGGGTATAGTCGTTGACCAGCAGTTCGCAGACCGACTTGGTCATGCCATAGGTCGTTTGCGGCGTCTGCTTCACGCTGTCGCCGACGACCGTGGGCATGCCCGCGCCGCCGAAGACCGCGATCGAACTGGCGAAAACCAGGCGCGGCAGGCCGTCGCGGGCGCGCAGGGCCTCGAACACGTTCAGGCCGCCGTACAGGTTGACGCGCAGGGCAAGATCAAAGTCCTTTTCACCGCCGCCGCTGACCACCGAGGCCAGATGAAAGACGGAGATGTCGTCGCGATCGATGAGGCCGGCAACCGTGGCCGCGTCGGAGATGTCGCCGCTCTGGAAGACCACCCGCTCGTCGGCCCATTCCGGGCGCTCCGGCGGTGTCGCGACATCGAACAGCAGCAGGGAGTCGATGTCCGCTGCCGCACCGTCTGGTGCAGTCAGGCTACCGCGCTGCAACAATGCTTGCGCCAACCGCAGGCCGATGAAGCCTGCTCCGCCGGTAATGACAACTTTCACGCCACGTTCCTCCCCGCTTCTGGGTGCTTTTCCGCCCCTATGTGCTTTCGGGCGCTGATTGTGGCCATGCGGCGCTGGCTGCGCAACGTGGCATCTGCATATGGGGATCTGGTTATGGAGATCCGGTCCGGGGGATACAGCACCCCTTCGCTGTCGCCTTGGCGCTGGGCCGGAGGTTTGCTATTGATCTTGGACGCCCCCGCCAGAGGGCCAGCCACGCAACCTCCAGATCCGCCCTAGCGCACCTTACCAATGCCCCTATGTCCCGGCGCCCTTTGCCTTGCGGCCTTGCGGTCCTGAGGCTCCGAGGGCGCCCTCGTATCACGGAGAGACAGAGAGTGAAGCCGGAGCTTTTACTAGTCGGCCCAATGATGCCGCATGTCATGGAAGCCCTGGACGAGGACTTCACGGTCCATCGTCTTTGGGAGGCGGAAGACCGCGACGCCCTGCTGGCCCAGGCCGGCAGCACCGTGCGGGCCATCGGCACGAACGGACATCTCGGAGCTTCTGCCGCACTGATGGATGCCCTGCCGAAGCTGGAGATCATCGGCTGCTACGGCGTCGGCGTCGACTCCATCGACCTGCCCCACGCGGCAAAGCGCAACGTGATTGTCACAAACACGCCGGACGTGCTGAACGACGACGTCGCCAACATGGCGATCGCCCTGCTGCTGGCGACCTCCCGGCGGATCTGCGCCGGCGACCGCTACGTGCGCGACGGCCGCTGGCTGGAAGCAAACATGCCCCTGACCAGAAGCATTCGCGGCAAGCGCCTGGGGATTCTCGGCCTGGGGCGCATCGGCAAGGACATCGCAACCAAAGCTTCGGTCTTCGGCATGGACATCGGCTATCATGGCCGCAGCCGGCAGAACGACGTGCCATACCGCTACTACGACGACCTGGTTGCCATGGCAAAAGACAGCGATTACCTGGTGGCGATCTGCCCGGGTGGCGAGGCGACGCACAATATCGTGAACCGGCCCGTGATCGACGCCCTGGGGCCTGAGGGTGTTCTGATCAACGTCGCCCGCGGGTCGGTGGTCGACGAACCGGAACTGGTCGCGGCCCTGCAGGACGGGCGGCTCGGCGGCGCCGGTCTGGACGTCTTCGCCGAAGAGCCCAAGGTGCCCGACGCGCTTCTGACGATGGATCAGGTGGTCTTGCAACCGCACGCGGCCAGCGCCACTGTCGAAACGCGTCATGCCATGGGCGATCTTGTCGTTCAGAACCTGCGGGCGCACTTTGCCGGCCAGCCGGTCCTGACTCCGGTCCAGTAGGCCGGTCCAGAAGAACAGAAGAGCATAAGGAGACATGCCATGAAGTTGCTGCGCTATGGAGCGCCCGGACGGGAAAAGCCGGCAGCCGTCGACCGCAAAGGGGTTCTGCGCGACCTGTCGGGCCAGATCGGCGATCTGGCCGGCGCGGCGCTGCTTCCCGAGAATCTGGACGCCCTGAGGGGACTGGATCTGGAAAGCCTGCCGGAAATCGAAGGCACCCCACGCATCGGGCCCTGTGTCGGCGAGGTCGGGAAGTTCGTGGCCATAGGCCTGAACTACGCTGACCACGCCAAGGAATCCGGCGTCGACGTGCCGCGCGAGCCGGTGATCTTCATGAAGGCCACCTCCTGCATCTGCGGGCCCAACGACAACGTGGTCATTCCCGGCGGATCGGAGAAGACCGACTGGGAGGTCGAACTGGGTGTGGTGATCGGAACGCCCGGGCACAATATCGAAGAGGCCGAGGCCCTGTCCCATGTCGCCGGCTACTGCGTGGTCAACGACGTTTCCGAACGGGCCTTTCAGCTTGAAGGCACCGGTCAATGGGTCAAGGGCAAGAGCGCCGATACCTTCGGTCCCGTCGGCCCCTGGCTGGTGACGTCAGACGAAGTGCCGGACCCGCAGAACCTGCCGATCTGGCTGGAGGTCAACGGCCACCGCTATCAGGACGGCAGCACCAAGACCATGGTCTTTCCGGTTGCCCATCTGGTCAGCTATGTCAGCCGTTTCATGTCGCTGCAGAGCGGCAACATCATCACCACAGGCACGCCGCCCGGCGTCGGCATGGGCCAGAACCCACCCACCTACCTGAAGCCCGGCGACGTCATGACCCTGGGCATCGATGGTCTGGGCGAGCAGCGTCAGCACGTCGTCGCCAGCAACTGAGAACGCTTGGCGCCTCTGTCGCCTGCCTGCGAGCGGGCCAGGGCGCAATTGGAAGGACCGAGGTAAATGAGCGCAGCGAAGCAGAGAGTCGGCTTCATCGGTGTCGGGCTGATGGGCCACGGCATGGCGAAGAACATCGTCGAAAAGGGCTATCCCCTGGAGGTGATGGGCCACCGCAACAAGAAGCCGGTGAAGGACCTGGTCAAGCGCGGCGCCAAGGAGGCCAAGAGCCCGGCCGCAATGGCGCGCGACTGTGATGTGATCTTTCTCTGCGTCACCTCATCGGTTCAGGTGGAAGACCTGATCCACCGCGCTGACGGTATCAAGGCGGGTGCCCACAAGGGCCTGATCATCGTCGACTGTTCGACCGCCGACCCCAACTCCACGATCGCCCTGGCCGAAGAGCTGAAGCCGCTCGGCGTGCGCCTGATCGACGCGCCTCTCGGCCGCTCCCCCAAGGAAGCCGAGCAGGGGCTGCTGAACACTTTCGTTGGTTCAGACGACAAGACCCTGAAAGAGGTCCTGCCGATCATCGAGACCTGGGCGGAGAACATCATCCACGTCGGGCCCATCGGTTCGGGCCACAAGATCAAGCTGATCAACAACTTCGTCGCCATGAGCTACTCGGCGATCTTCGCCGAGGCCTACACCACGGCCAAGAAAACCGGCGTGCCGCTGGACAAGTTCTACGACGTCATCACCGCCGGCGGGCTCAACAGCGGATTCTTCCAGAACCTCAGCAAGTGGGTCATCGGCCGCGATCCCAAGGCGCATGAGTTCACCCTGGCGAACTGCGACAAGGACATCCGCTACTACAACCAGTTGGCCAATGCGGAAAAGCTGACCACCGTGGTCGCCTCCTCCGTGCAGCAGAGCTACACCATGGCGCTGGCGATGGGCCGCGGCGACTGGCACATGCCCATGCTGGCCGACGTTATCGCGGACTTCAACGGCATCTCCCTCGGCGCAAAGCCGAAGGCGGCTAAAGCGAAAGCGGGCAAAGCAAAAAAGGCCGCGAAGAAGGCCAAGAAAGCGGGGAAGAAGTAGGACCTAGCCGCCGAAGCGGCCGGGCGCCAAGCCGGTAACGCCGGGGTCGATCTCGAAGAGAGCCCCGGCAAGCGGCTGGTCCTCCAGTTCCTGGTCACTGAGGCCAACAGAGGCCGAGGTCACGAAAAGGCGGTCAAGGTTGTCGCCGCCGAAGGCGCAGCTCGTGACCTGGCCGACCGGCATCTCGATCACCCGGTCCAGTTCGCCGTTCGGGCGGAAACGGCTGATACGCCAGCCGCCCCAGTGCGCGACCCAGAGCCCGCCATCCGCATCGCAGGTCATGCCGTCCGGGTAGCCGTCGCCTTCCGGGATCTTGGCGAAGACGCGTTTGCCGTTCAGCCGTCCGTCGGACGAGAGATCAAAGGAATAGATCGTGCCCTCGACGGTGTCGGTGTGATACATCACGCTTTCGTCGGGGCTGAGCGCCGGGCCGTTGCTGACCACATAGCCTTTGTCGACGCGGTGCCAGTCCAGGTCGGGATCGAGCCTGTAAAGGCAGCCGCTGGCCTCGCGCTCATTGTCGTCCATGGTACCGGCCCAGATCCGCCCCTGGGCGTCGGCCTTGGCGTCGTTGAAGCGGTTATCGGGATAGTCCGGTTCCGGTTGGCCGATCACCTCGACCGCCATGGTGCCTGGGGTCAGAAAGACGAACCCGCGGTCCTTGAAGCCCGCAACCAGACCTTCGCCGTTGTCGCGCTCAATCACCCAGCCGATGCGCTCCGGCATCACCCAGGACGTGGTATCGCCGTCTGCGAGCCGGTAGCGGTGCAGCGCGGGAGACTTGATGTCCACCCAGTAGAGCGCGCCTTCTCCAGGCGACCACAGCGGGCCTTCGCCCAGCGCCGCGCCCGCAGGCCAAAGGCACTTCACCTCCGACATCCCGTTTCTCCGTCACGGCTGTCCCTCTTGCCAGCGGCTACCTTAGAGACATCTGCGAAGGATCAAAACAAACAAATGCCTATAGCAGGGTTGCGCAGAAGCGGGATGGCCTCAGAGATAGCGTTGTGCGTAGTAGCGCCCGAACTTCGCCGGGTCGCCACCAGCATCGTTGAGGAAATGCAGGATGTCTTCCGCAACACGGCGTCCGGTGATGTAGGCGCCATGCACCGCGAGAGGCTGATAATGGCGGTCGTAAGCCGGTGCCACCGCCTCCCCGGCCCAGAACAGCGGCAGCGTATCGCGCGGATCCTTCAGCGCCTCGCGCGCTTCCTTGGCCAGCATCCGGCCCTGGCGGCGCGGCGCAAAGGCAAGATATGAGTTGCCGCCCTTTGCGAAGGGATCCTTCGACCAGTCCTGACGCAGATAGTTCGGACGGAAGGTGCCGTTGCGGTCGGTCTTGCCCACCAGCACCGCCTTTTGGGTCCAGCGGCGATTGCGCCCATAGATTCGCCCGATCGCCTCGAAGACATGGGCGATGGCCGCTTCGTCGTCCATGCCGGCGATCTGGTCATGGTCCTGGTTCATCAGCAGGCCCGTCAGCACATGCGGGCCGTGATGTTCCTTCGGGAAGGAGGAAAAGAAGGTTCGCGCCTTGCCTTGCGGGTTGCTCAGCACCGACATGTGACCCGATGATTCGCCACCGTCGTCAACCCACACGCGCTCCTTGAACTCCAGGCTGAACTTGGTGATGGCGCCCATGCGCACCAGCCCCAGCGCCTCGCACTTGCGGGGCGTCAGCAGCGGGCCGAAGATCGCATCGCCTTCGCCGCTGTCCGGGTTCAGCATGCCGGCGGAAAAGGTGCAGACCGCGCTGCGGCCGCGGAAGACCGCGCCACCGGCGGTGGTGACCGCAACCGTTCCGTCGGCCCGGCGCTCGACCTTAACGACCTTGCGTCCCGTGGACCCGGCCCGGCTCTTTTCTATCTTGCCGCCGGCCTTGCGAAACTCCTCGGCGATCTTCGCCGGTAGGGTATCGAAGCCACAGAGCCCGAAGGGTTTCACCGCGTCGTGCTCCATGCGCAATTCCTTGCGCTCCATCAACTGATCGATGATTGCATCGGTCTTGAGCCCGGCGATGGAGATCTCGTTCAGCGGCCCCGGCGTGTGGGCGGACAGCGTGTATTCCAGCAGTGCCAGCGCGCGCTTGGAGAGATCGTTCTTCTCGGCGTAGCGCTTGATGAAAGTCGCCGTCGTCATGTCGGCCTTGGTGGCGGCGTCGAACTCCTGGATCTTCTGCAAGGCATCGGGCATCGACCAGAATTCCGGCTGGATGATCACCTCGGCCAGCATCTTGGTGCGCTGCCAGGGGCTGAAGAACATGCGGTTGCGCGGGATCTTCAGAAAGCCCATGCCGCATTTGTGGAAGGGCGAGGTGGTGAAGCCGTGTTTGCGCACCTCCCGCCAGAACTCGAGGTAGCGGTCCTGCTCGGCGATGTGGATGTACTCCGCACCGCCTTCGACGGGTACCGGCTTGCCGCTTTTCTTCACGATATCGCGGCGCGAATACATGCGCCCGCCGATGCGGCTGGCCCCTTCCAGAAGCAGGACCTTCAGGCCCGCGACCTGCAGGTCGCGGGCCGCGGTCACGCCGCTGATTCCGGCACCGAGGACGATGCAGTCGTAGAGCGCGCTGGCGGATGATGAGGTGCTTGAAGCTGGCGTCGGCATGATTCGCCCCCTGACGTGCGCGCGCCGCCGCCCGGCGGCGCCTGCCTGGTGAAACCGCATACCTGCAGGGAACCCCTGCCCGCGCTCCCTGCGGACAGACATGGATCACAACAGATTGGCGAACCCCCCGGCGCCGCTCCGCAAGAGCCGCAACGACGTCACGGCTCTCGCGCGGCCAAGTCTAAGCCGCAATCGAGGTTCGGACCAAGCAATAGCAGAAGCCCGAAGCGGAAAAGACGGAAACCCCGGGCTACTCCGAAAGGATGACAGGGTGTCTGAACGCTTCGGTCAACCGCCGGCGGCCGCGTCCGACATGCGCTGATAGACGTTACTGCTCCGGAAGTTTGGCCAGTGCTGAATCAACAGTTCGGCAGCGTTGCGGCCCTCTCCATCCCTGATTGTCGGGTCGGCCCCGTTGTCGAGCATTGCCTCAATCAACTGGGAGTTTGCGCTGAAGGTAACGGCCCAATGCAACGGCGTTTCGCCGTTATCGTTCCTGGCATTGATCTTCGCCCCTGCTGCTTTCAGCATCGGAATTATGCTTTTGGCGGCCTCCATGTTCAGCCGCCTTTCTTCGTCGGTCTCCTCGTCGGAGCCGATGTCGTAGCCATGCTCGCGCATCACTTCGTCGACTACCCCGCGCAGATAGACCCAGTGCATTGGCGTCGACCCAAGGTCGTCAGCGGCGTGGACATCAGCACCGTACTGGATCAGCAAGGCCACCATTTCCGGTGCCAGTGTACCGCCTGCGGCAGCGTGGAGCGGTGTACCGTACTCATCGTCCTGCGCAGTCAATGATGCACCCAGATCCAGGAGGCGCTTCGCCACTTCTGGGTTGGAAGACTCCGTGACCGCAAAGAAAAGCGGAGTCCACCCATTTTCAACCCTCGATTCGAGATTCGCCCCAGCCTCCGCAAGAACGGAGATGATCTGAGGGTTCTCATTTGCTTTGGCAGCAAGATGGATGGGCCTGATGTTGCCCTTGATGGGCCTTTGAACCTCACCACCTCTGTCGATGAGCAATCTCAGGACAGCAGGGTTCGGATTCGACGTAGCAGCCGTAAAGACCGGTGTGGCACCAAGAATGTTTTGCGCATTCGGGTTCGCGCCGTGATCCAAAAGGTATTCTACGATGGAAAGGCTGTCGGTGTGATAGACAGCATCATGGAGCGGTGTTTCACCAAAGTCATTGGATGCGACCGCCGAAGCCCCGTTTTCAAGCTCGGCCTTCACGGTCTGGAGAGTCGCATCTTCCCAAAACTGCGCGCGACACAGGGTCGTGCAGTTCGCGACCTGGGCTGACTTGCACGATGCCAAAGAGAGGGCGGCGGCAGAGAGGCCAAATGCGAGTACTAGAGAACGAAGCATGTAGTCTATGGTCCTGGTTTCACGGCAGAAGCTTCTCCAAAGACTCAAGGCAAGCCCCTTGCTCTTCAACCTTGGCGCGATACAGAGAGAGATTCAAGGCCCAAGCGTAGAGGCGGCCCGGCGGATGCCGGGCCGCCCTTTCCTACCCAGGCCGGACTGTGTCTAGCGGATGCCTTTCTCGATCAGGGGAATCAGCGCACCGATGGTCTGCGGCGTAACCGTGCCGGACCCGGTGTTGGTGAAGAGCCCGGTGAAGCCGTACCTGGCCGAGAGCACGCACTGGGTCACCGGCAGGAAACCCTGCAGGTAGAGCTGCTGATCCAGGACCGTCGAGATCCAGCCGTCCTCCAGGCCGTCGATGGTCGCGGGCGCGAGATCAATGCCGCCGACCACGACATCACCCGGCTGCTTGCCGGCATCCTCCAGCGCCTTCGGAATGAACGCGGTAACGCCGCCGTGCTGGGTGCCGATCGCCTTCACGTCCGGATTGTTGGCCAGATAGGCGGCGAGAATCGGCACGACAAGCGAGGAGTCCGAGTTCACCTCCGGCGAGATCTCCAGATAGTCGACCGAGAGCCCGGCCTCTTCCAGCGCCGTTTTGAGGCCCAATGTACTCTGGCCCCGCTCGGCCTCCGACAGCAGGCCGTAGACCAGGGCCTTGTCGCCGGAGCCGAGGCCCTGAGCCACCATCGACTGGCCGGTGATGTAGCCGCCGGTGTAAAGGTCGACGCCCGCATAGCCGAAACCGCCGGCCTGATGTTCCTTATAGAGTTCGGTGAGAGGCGCGTTGCCGCTGGTCACCACGATCCCCGCCGAGCGCGCCTCCGTGACCAGATCCGCAAAAGCGTCGCTGCCGGGATGCCCCATGATGCCGATGCAGGTGGGGCTTGCCGCCAATCCCTCGCGGAAGTGGTTCAGCATGGTCTCCGGCTGCCAGGCGGAGTACTGCTCGATCAACTCCAGGCCGAAAGCCTTGGCGGCGTCGCGGGCGCCGGTGGTTCGCGCCAGGGTCGCGCCGTCGCCGGCATTGCCGCCCATCTGCATGTACATCACCATACCCTCGCCCAGCATCCCCTCGGTGCTCTGCGCCTGTGCCGGCGCTGCGGCCAGGGCGATCACAGAGGCGAGGCCCAGGGCAAACCCGATCTGCGTGCGGCCGCCCTGTCTCGTTATGCCCTCTCTTGCTCCGCGCTGGCTCGACATCGTCGCTGCGTTCCACTGCATCACTCGTTCCTCCATTTCTTTGATTATCGTTGTCTCCTGTCCGGCCTTTACCGGGGACCAAGCGCCCGGGATCAGGCATGCGGACTGCCGGCCGGCTTTGAGCAGTCCGCAAAACATCAACAGACGCACCGCAACGGCAACCTCAGCCGTCGCGCCGCAAGAGGCGGCGCAGGGCCGCCAGACGGCCGGGGTCTTCCACCAGAAGGTGAAAGATCACCGCGCCGATAAACACGAGCCCGACGACGGCGCGCACCCAGAAGCCCTGGATGCCGCTGGCCACCAGTCCGGCCTCGATCATGACAATGATGAAAGCCCCGAAGAAGGAGCCGACGATGCTGCCCTGCCCGCCGAAGATCGAGGTGCCGCCGATGAAGACCGCCGCCAGGGCGATCAGCAGATAGCCCTGCCCCTGCGTGTTGAAAAAGTTCCGGTTTTCAAGGGTCAGCAGCACGGCGGCAAAGGCGGCCAGCACACCCATCAGGGTGAAGAGCTTGATGCGCTCCCGGTTGACGGAAATGCCGACCACCCGGGCCACCTTGGCGTTGTCGCCGATGAACAGCAGATGCTCGCCGAAGCGGTGCCGGTTCAGCAGGAACCAGAGGAAGATGGCAAGCGCCAGGACCCAGAGCGATTGCACCGGCAGAGCGCCGATGCGCCCGACGAAGACCTCCCAGACCGCGGTATCGCGGATGGTGCGGATGTTATAGGAGAGCCCGCCCGACACCACGGTCGTGATCCCGCCCCAGAAGAACTGCATGGCGAGAGTGGCGATGATCGAGGGCACGCCGATCCCGGCAACCAGGATGCCGTTCACCAGGCCGATCAGCGCCCCGCCGGCCAGCGCCGCCAGAAAGGCCAGCCAGGTCAGCTCATAGGTCTTGAAGAGATAGGCGAAGATGAAACCCGAGAAGGCGATGACCGAGGGAAAGGAAAGGTCGATCTCCCCCGCCGCGATCACCAGCGTCAGGCCCAGCGCCAGCACCAGGACCGGCGGCACGGTGGTCAGGAAGGAGGTGTAGATGCGGTAGCCGAGGAAGACGTTGGGCGCCAGGATCATGAAGAGGCCCACCAGGGCCAGAAAGACGCCGATGATCGGCAGGCCTTCCACCTGCGGCAGACGCCGTGCCTCCGGCTTCATGGCCGCCCCTCCCCGGCGCCATCGCGGCCATGCTGCAGATCGATCAGCGCCGCCGTCAGATCGGACAGCGACATCTCACCCCTTGTGATCTCGCGCACGATGCGGCCGCGGTCCAGGACGACCAGGCGGTCGGCCAGCTCGTGGACATGGGCCAGATTGTGCTCGATGTAGACGCAGGCACGGCCCGAATCCTTGATGTGACGCACAAAGTCCAGGACCTTGCGCACCTCCTTGATGGCAAGCGCCACCGTCGGCTCGTCGAGCACGATGAGGTCGGCGTCGAAATGCATGGCCCGGCCGATGGCAACCCCCTGGCGTTCACCGCCGGAAAGCTGAGAGACCGGGCTGTCCGCGTCGATCCCGACACCGCGAAAACCAATCTCGTTCAGCAGCACCTCGTTGGCGATCCGCTTCTGCTCTTTCACCTTGATGAAGCCGAGGCGGTTGGTGATCTGTCGGCCGACGAAGAAGTTGCGCCACAGCGGCTGCTTCTCGCCGAGGGACTTCTCCTGATAGACGGTCTCGAAGCGCAGTTCGTGGGCGCGGCCGACGGAGTAGGTCTCCCAGTCGACCTTCTGGTCGCGGATGTAGAGGTTGCCGGCGCTGGGGCGCTCGACCCCGGTCATGATCTTGATCAGGGTCGACTTGCCGGCCCCGTTGTCGCCGATCAACCCAACGATCTCGTTACGGCCGACGGCAAAATCGATGTCGCTGAGGGCCTGGACATTCCCGTAGTGCATCTGCACGCCCTCCAGACGCACAACGTCGCTGTACCCCGGCTCACTCATGCTCCCTTCGCCCTCCTTCTCCCTCTCTTTGTCCCCGTCTCTTTCTCTCTCGCAGGGCAGCAGCTCTGCGCAATGGCGCGACGGCTAGTTGTAAAAAGCGGCGGGCTCCCGCTTCTTCGGCAGCTTCAGCGCCGCCAGAACATCCGCCTTGGCATTCTTCAAGAGCCTGCGCATCGCAGACCGGGCGGTTTCAGGGTCGCGCTTCTCAATGGCCCGGAGCACCGCCTTGTGGCCCGGTAGCGAGGTGACGTGGGCGTCGGGTCGCGCCGAGCTGGAGAGCCGGAAGGAAACGGCCAGCGCCGTTTCAATCAACGATCCCAGCGACCCCATGAACTGGTTGCCGGAGGCGGTGAGGATGGCCTGATGGAACCTCAGATCGGTCGCCACGACGGCATCGCTGCCGCTCGGCGCCTGCTCCATTGCCTCGAACGCCTCCTGAATGGCTGCAAGCTCCGCTTTGCTGCGGCGCTGTGCTGCCATGGCCGCGCCGGAGGGTTCGATAATCTGGCGCATCTCGAAGAGGCTCTCGACCAGGTCTTCGACGGGTGCGGCCTCGAAATGCCAGGCCAGCACATCCGGGTCGAGCATGTTCCACTCGCCCCGCGCCCGGACGCGCGTGCCGACCTTGGGCTTGGACTCCAGCAAGCCCTTGGCGGCGAGCACCTTGATCGCCTCGCGCAGCGCAGTGCGGGAAACGTCGAGCGCAATACTGAGATCGGCTTCGCTGGGCAGCAGCGTCTCGGCGGGCAGCTCGCCGCTGATGATGCGCACGCCCAGATCGTGCGCGACCAGTCCATGCAGGCTGCGCTTCGAGTAGGTCTTGCTAGAGCGTCGCGTCCCTGACACTGTTTTTCCTTGCGGCGCAACGAGGCGCAGTCGCAACGCCGATGGGAGGATCCGGGCGACCTGACGACCGGCTTATTCCTCATACAATATGCTGATAGGTTAGCGGAACCGCGGCGCGGGTCAAGCGGCCAGGCAGGAACCACGGTGAATGGACCGCATCGAGGGGGACCGGAGCGATGCAGGAAAAGGGCGTAAGTGCGACGTCAGACAGCGGCGAGCGCGTCACTCTGAGAGCCGGCAGGGCCGAGTTGGAGCTGAGCCTCGAAGGCGGCTGCATCACCGCCTTTCGATGGCATCGCGAGGGAAACCCGATCGACTGGATGCGCCCGGCCCCATCCACCGCCAGCTTTGCACCGACGGAGGCAGCCTGCTTTCCCCTGGTCCCCTATTCAAACCGCATCCGCGAAGGCCGCTTCTCCTTCGAGGGGGAGAGCTACCAGCTGGCCCCGAACTTTCCGCCGGAACGCCACGCGATCCACGGCCACGGCTGGCAGAACCGCTGGCGCGCGGCCAACCAGGCTGCCGACGCCGTCACCCTGGTGTTCGACTATCCTGAGGACAGCGACGGGGACGGCAGTGACTGGCCTGCAAGCTATCGCGCCGAACAGCGCTTCGAATTGAGCGAACAGGATCTGATGGTCGAGATCGCCGTGAGCAACACCGGCACGCGGGTGATGCCGGCGGGCCTCGGCCTCCATCCCTACTTTCCGCGGACGCCGGAATGCCGGCTGACTGCGGCCATCGGGCGCATGTGGGAAAGCGATGCCGAAGTGATGCCAGCAGACCTGGTGGTCCCGCCACCGGACCGCGATCCCAGCCGCGGCATCCAGCCGGCCAAGGCCGGGCTCGACAACTGTTTCACCGACTTCGGCGGACAGGCGGTTATGGAATGGCCGGAGTGGGGCGCCAAGCTGACCATGACATCGGAAGCAGTGCTGGGCTTCCTCGTGGTCTACACGCCTCCGGGCGAGCGCTTCTTCTGTGTCGAGCCGGTCTCGGCGATCACCGACGCTGTGAACCTGGCGCAGCAGGGCCGCTCTGACAGCGGCTTCCGCAGCCTGGCCCCCGGCGCGCGCTTTGCCGCCCGCACCGTGTTCACACCGCACCTGGAAGCAGGCTGATGGCCGAAGGCACAGCGCGAAACCCGGGCGGATTTCATGGCATCTATCCCATGCTCTACGCCTTTTTCGATTCCGAAGACCGTCTCGACCGCGCCGCCATGCGCCGTCAGGTCGACGCCTGCCTGGCCGCCGGCGCGCACGGCATCGCCGCCCTGGGTCTCGCCACAGAGGTTTCCAAGCTCAGCGAGGCGGAACGCCGGCAGGTCATGGACTGGGTCTGCGAGGACGTCGCCGGGCGGCGGCCCGTCGCGCTGACCATCTTCGCCGCCTCCGTCGAGGAGCAGGTCGCCATGGGCCGCGCTGCGCGGGCCGCAGGCGCGGACTGGCTGATCCTGCAACCGCCGCCGGTCAAAGGTTTGCCGGAAAGCGACTACATACGCTTCTTCGGTGCGGTGGCTGATAAGCTCGACTGCCCGGTCGCCATTCAGAACGCGCCCGACTACATCGGCATCGGGCTTTCAACCCCCGGCCTGCTGGAGCTCAACCGCCAGCACCCCAACGTCTGCATCGTGAAGGGAGAGGGCCCGGCCCTCACCATCCGGCAGGTGATCGAGGAAACCGAGGGCCGCCTGGCGGTCTTCAACGGCCGCGGCGGGCTGGAACTGCCCGACAATCTGCGCGCCGGCTGTGTCGGGCTGATCCCGGCGCCGGACTGCTTCGACCGCCAGATCGCCATCTTCGAAGCGATGCGCCGCGGCACGGCAGAGGGCGAGCGCGAGGCGGAAGCCTTGTACCGCGAGATTCTGCCGGCCATCACCTTTGTCATGCAATCCATCGACACCCTGCTCTGCTACGGCAAGCGGGTCGCCGCGCTGCGTCTGGGGCTCAGCGTCCATGACCGGGCGCCGGCCCTGGCGCCCAGTGCCTTCGGCCTGGACTGCGCCAGGCGCTACGCGGAAGCGCTGGGACCTCTGGACGGAAGCGCCTCTAGCCCTGGCGGCGCAGCAGCAGCGCGTAGACGGTAACCGAAGCCGTGATGAGCAGCCCGTAGAGGAACTGGACGTAGAAGCCGGTGAGTCCGATGGCGACGATGCCGGCCTCCAGAGAGCCGATGATCAGCACACCCACGAAGGTGCCGTACATCGTCCCCTTGCCGCCGAAGACCGAGGTGCCGCCGATGAACACCGCCGCCAGGGTGGTCAGCAGCATGCCGTCGCCCTGGCTCGGCCAGAAGTAAGTCACCTCCGACGTCAGGAAGACCCCGGCCAGGGCGGCGAAGCCCCCCACCAGCATGAAACAGGCGATCTTGATGCGGTCCACCTTGATGCCCATCATCGCCGCCGAGGCAGCATTGTCGCCGACGAAGAGCACATGGCTGCCAAAGCGGTGGCGCCGGTAGAGCAGGCCGAGGGCCAGCGCGATGACCACCATCCAGACGAACTGCATGGGCAGCGCGTCCCCGAACAGCCGGCCGACGAAGACCTCGTGCAGCGGCGACTCGCGCAGGGAAACGAGTGCAATGCCCTTGCCTTCCGCGGCGATGTTCACCATGCCGCGCCAGAGGAACATGGTGCCGATGGTGGCGACGATGGAAGGAATGCCCACCTTGGCCACCAGGATCCCGTTGCCGAGACCGGCGATCACACCGACCAGAAGACAGGCAGCCAGCGCCAGCAGAAAGCTCTCGCTGGACACGTAGACCGTACCGAAGACCCAGGTGGAAAACCCCATGACCGAGGGGAAAGAGAGATCCATCTCCCCCAGGGTCACGACGAAGGTCATCGCCAGCGCCATGATGCCGAAGAACGGCATGGTCGACATGAAGGAGCGGTAGATGTCGTAGCGCAGGAAGACCTCGGGATTGCCGGTGAGGAACAGCAGATAGAGGCCGGCCAGGATGAGGGTGATGGCGATCTGGATCTTGTAGGCCGAGGCAAGCGCCGCCCAGTCCCGCCCGCCGCCGGCTTCCCCCACCGCGTCCTTGGTCTCGCTGGTCATGCGCCCGGCCCCTCCGCGCTGGAACCTTCCCCTTCCAGGCTGCCGGTGGTCGCCAGCAGCAGCATCTTGTGCACCAGCTCGTCCTGGCTGAGGTCCTGCTTGCGGAAGTCGCCGGCAATGCGGCCGCGGTCGAGAATGACGAAACGGTCGGAGACGTCGTAGACGTGGAAGATGTTGTGGTCGATGAAGATCGCCGACTTGCCCTGGCGCCGGATGTCCTTCACGAAGTCCAGGACCTTTGACGTCTCTTTCAGGGAGAGACCCATGGTCGGTTCGTCCAGTATGATGAGGTCGGCATCGAAGTAGAGGGCGCGCCCGATGGCCACGCCCTGCTTTTCGCCTCCGGAAAGGCCGCGAACCTCGGAGTCCACCGTGATGGCCTTGGAGGTGAAACCCATGTGGCGGCGGAGCAGCCGCTCCGTCTCGGCCTTCTGCTGCGCCACGTCGATGAAACCGAAACGGTTGGTGAGTTCCCGCCCGGCGAACATGTTGCGCCAGAGCGCCTGCTGATCGGCAAGGGCACGTTCCTGATAGACCGTCTCGATGCCGATCTCGCGGGATCGCTTCACCGAATGCTCCTGCCGGCGCGCGCCCTTGAACCAGACCTCTCCCGAGGAGGGGCTGTGAACGCCGGTGATGACCTTGATCAGGGTTGACTTGCCAGCCCCGTTGTCGCCGACCAAGGCGACAATCTCGTTCGGCCCGATGTCCAGATCGATGTCGTGAAGGACCTTGATCTTGCCGAACCCTTTGCTGACCCGGCGCAGCGACAAGAGGCTGTCGGTTGCAGTCATGGCGGTTCCTGCGAAGTGCTGCCGGGACGGCGAAACGCCTGCGCCGTCCCGGAATTCGATCGAGTAGGCGGACTCCGAACCTAACGGATCGCTTCCGCCGCCAGCGGCGCCACCAGGGCGATGTTGTCGCTGGTGATCAGCGCCGCCCCGGTGTCGATGTTCATGCCCGCAAAGCCGAACTTCGAGGTCAGATAGAGCTGCACGATCGGCAGATAGCCTTGCAGGAAGGGCTGCTGATCCAGCACCACGTCGATGTAGCCCTCTTCGATGCCCTGCGCCGTCGCGGCGGAAAGATCGAAGCCCGCACCGCAAACCTGGTCCGGCTGCTTGCCGGCGGCGCGCAGATAGGTGCCGAGCGTGGCGGTCAGCGCGCCGTGGTCGGTGACCACGGCCTTGAGGTTCGGGTGGCTGGCGGCGAAGCTGGCGAAGACCGGCGTACCGGTGGCGGCGTCCTTGTTGGTCGAGTCGGAGATCTCCAGGTACTCGACCGTGACGCCGGCGGCTTCCAGGGCGTCGATGACGCCCTTGGTCCGCTGACCGCGCGCCTCCTGCCCAAGCAAACCCCAGACCAGGGCCTGGTCGCCGGCCTGCAGTCCGCAGTTCCTGACGGTGCCCTGGCCGAGGAAGCTGCCCGCCTCGTAGAGCGTGGCGCCGACGTAGCCCATGCCGTCGGCCTTGTATTTGCCCTCCGACGTCGGCAGGTCTACGTTCTGCGTGGTCACGATAATGCCCTTGGAGCGTGCTTCGTCCACGAGGTTGCCGAGCGCCGCCTCACCGGGATGGCCCATCAGCGCGATACCGTCGGGGCGCCGCGCGATGGCTTCCTTGAACTGCTGCACCATCTTGGCTGGGTTCCAGTCGGACCAGACGTAGTCGACCTGACAGCCGGTATGTTCGGCCGCCAGGACGGCGCCGTTGTAGACGATCGACGCAAAGGCGCCACCTTCCGGCCCGCCCGGAAAGAACACGAACCGCTTTCCGTCACAGGAGAGGTCGGCCGCCGCTGCCGGCGCAGCGGCCAAAGCCAACCCGAGTCCGAGGGCGGCCACGCCCCCCTTGATTGCAAACCCTGACATGGGACACCTCCTCCGCATTTTCGTTTTCTTGTCGTTTTTACCCTATGGCATCCGGCGAAACGGGTTCCGCCTCCGGCGGCGCCCAACGGCATCGCGCGGGGCAGGTTCCGCGCCGCAAAGACCGCCACCCGGCACCGCGCCCGCAGCGCTGCACCACACCGCTCCATTCCTCATACCATATGGGTAATCTTGGCGTGCAGCCGGAACGCCGTCAAGGCAGCCGCTCAGCGGGCGCAGACACAGAGAACCTTCCTAGAGCAGATGCGGCTTGATGGAGTCGCGGAAGCGATCCACCAAACCCGGTGCGGAAGCACTTTCGTGTTTGCGTCCAAACATGATCCGCTCCAGGACCAAGACTTTCCACAGAGAAGCGCTCGCGGAATCGGCATTCTGCGATAGACTGCGGGTCAACGGATTCAAAGGAACCGTCTTCCGGTGCTTCACCTTCTGTTTCGTTCTTTTGCCTGGCGGTTGCCGGCCACGGTTGCGGACGCCGGCCGATGATTCCTGCCGACCTCCTCGCCACCTTCCAGATGGGCTTTCTCTTCGCCCTGATCGTGGTGGCGCTCACGCTCTTTGCGACCGAGGCCGTCTCTATCGAGCTCACATCCCTCTCGGTCATCGCGGTGCTGATCCTGTTCTTCCACTTCTTCCCGGTGACCGGCCCGGAGGGAAAGGACCTCCTTAGTCTGCGCAGCCTGTTCTCCGGCTTCGCCAATCCGGCACTGATCGCCGTGCTCGCGCTTCTGGTGCTGGGCGAGGGCCTGACGCGCACGGGTGTCCTGGACCTTGCCGCCAACGCGGTCATTCAATGGACGCGGTCGAACCCCTTCTTTGCCGTTGCCCTGATGCTGGTGGTCGTCATGGCCTTCAGCGCAGTGCTGAACAACATTCCCGTGGTTGTGCTCTTCGTGCCGATCATGCAGACCCTCACCAAGCGCTTCCGGCAGTCGCCAAGCCGCTACATGATGCTGCTGAGCTATGCCTCGGTGCTGGGGGGCATGACCACGCTGATCGGCTCCTCGACCAACCTGCTGGTCTCCCTGGAGCTGGACGACCTGGGAGAGGAGCCCTTCGGGTTCTTCGACTTCACGGTCCCGGGGCTCGTGCTGGCGGGCTGCGGGCTGGTCTACCTGCTGCTGGTCGCACCGCGCCTGCTGCCCGACCGCCCGGCGACAAGCGGCGGTGCCGGGGAACAGGGCCGCCACTTCGTCGCGCAGGTCTCCGTCAGCGCCGGCTCGCGGCTGGTGGGTCTGCGCCCGGTGGGCGGTATTTTCCCCGCGCTGCCGGACATCACCATCCTGATGATCCAGCGCGGCGAGCGGGCCATCCTGCCGCCCTTCGAAGACCTGGTGCTGGATGCCAACGACCTGGTGGTCATCGCCGCCACCCGCCCGGCGCTGGCGAGCCTGGCAAAGGACGAACCGGAACTGCTGCACCCCGAGTTACTGGAAGCCGCCGTTCAGCAGGGCCAGGGCGAGGATGGCGGCGACCAGATCAAGCGGCCGCGCTGGCTGCTCGGCGGGCAGGTTCAGGCCGAGGTCATGATCCGCCCGGACTCCGAGATCGTCGGACACACCCTCGAAGAGATCGGTTTTCGCTACAAACACCACTGCATCGTTCTCGGCATCGAACGGCGCAACCGCATGCTGCGCGAGCGCATCACCCGCATCCCCTTGAAGGACGGCGACGTGCTGCTGATCCAGGGCCGGCCCGAGGATGTCGACCGCCTGCGCGGGGAGCGTAGCGTCGTACTGATGGAGTGGTCACGCCAACCCCTGGTCACGGCCCGCCACCAGCGCGCCGCGGCGGTCATATTCCTCGGCGTCATAGCGGCCTCGGCCAGCGGTGTGATCCCCATCGCCCTGGCCGCCTTCTGCGGCGCCACCGCGATGATCGCCACACGCATCCTCTCGCTGGGCGATGCCTTGCGGGTGCTCGACCGCAAGATCGTCCTGACGATCGCC
Organism: Pelagibius sp.; assembly: GCF_028281305.1. Taxonomy (GTDB): domain Bacteria; phylum Pseudomonadota; class Alphaproteobacteria; order Kiloniellales; family Kiloniellaceae; genus Pelagibius. Next base: position 53,086 of record NZ_JANQKD010000034.1, read on the forward strand.
ATGGCGCTGGCCTTGGGCGCCGCGATGCAGGCGACGGGTGGGGCGGCCTTTTTGGCGGAAACCATGATGGCGGCGCTCAGCGGCGCGACGCCGGCTCAGATCCTCTCGGCCTTTTTCCTGCTCCTGGCTTTGCTGTCCAACGTCCTGAGCACCAAAGCCACAGCCGTGCTGTTCACACCGATCGCCGTCGATCTCGCCTATGTGCTGAACCTGCCGGTGGAGCCCTTCGCAGTGGCGGTGATCTTTGCATCCAACTGCTCCTTCGCCTCCCCCATCGGCTACCAGACGAACCTTGTGGTGATGACACCGGGAAACTATCGCTTCATGGATTTCGTCCGCGTCGGCCTGCCGCTGATCGTGCTTGTCTGGATTGCCTTCAGCCTCTTTGCGCCGTGGTACTACGATCTTCCGCCGCGGTAACCGCGTTGACGAAGGACTCGACCTCCTGCCGGGCGCGCTGCAGGCTCCGGCGCCCGCTGTGCGGCACCTGATGGTCGGCAAGGTCGAAAAGCGTAAGGCCGCGAAAGAAGAGTTCGCGGAAGACGACCCTTTCGCTGAACCCCGGCTGCAGACGAAAGCCCAGACGCCGGGACAGGACGTCCAGCAGCGCCGCCATTTCCCGGGTGTTGCGGCTGTCGAGCTGGCCGACCCGGTTGCGGGTGACGATCCAGTCGAGATCCGAGCGCCCCTTCAGGTCGCGGCCCTGCTTTTCCTGCCAGACCATGCGGCAATACTGACTGGGTGCCCGAACCTCCCGGCGCACGCGGTCGATATCCGCCAGGGCGTCGATGTCGATAAAGCTGTCGTTGATCGGTGTGATGACCACGTTGGCACGGGCATGGGCCAACTGCGCCAGGTGGCTGCTGTGGCCGGGTGTGTCCACCACCACCGCATCGCAGCCGTCCAGTTCGGCCATTGCCTCGTCGAAACGTCCGCGCTCCTCGGCTTCCGCCTCGAGGCGGCGCCCTGCCGCGGAGGGATCGATGCGCCGATAGCGCGGAACGACCACGACACCGGCGGCGCTTTCCTGAGCTGCTTTGCGGTTCTGTAGGAAGCGCGACAACGTTCCCTGCTGCCCGTCGAGGTCGAGGCAGGCGACGCTCCGGCCCTGCAGCGCCAGGCCCGTGGCGATGTGAATGGCGGTCGTCGACTTTCCGGTGCCGCCCTTCTCGTTGCCGATTACGATGACGCGGGCATTTTGGTCCTGCGCGGTCTGCGTACCCGCCAGCGTTGGCGCGGCGGCGTCCAAAGCGGCCGCGATCTCCTCGACCATAGCTTTCGCATGGGCGCTGGCAGCGCCATCGGCCAGCGCGAGGGCCTGCACGATCCGCAACAGCAGGTCGACCGCCGCAGGCTCCCCCGCCAGGCGCTTGACGTTCGCAAGGGCAGCCGCCCGTCCCGCGCGCCCATCGGTGCGGATTCTCCCGAGATCTGTTTCGAAGATCTCAACGGCCCTGTGCACCTCCAGATCGTGGGCCGTACAGAGTTCGTCGAGGATCTGGTCCAGGCGGTTGCGCCGCGCCAGCGAGAGCGTGGCGTCGACCGAGGCCACCAGTGCGGCGCCTGAGAGGCAGCCACGGAGAAGCGGCGTTGCCCGCGACCAACCCTGTCCGCGCAACACGCCGCCGGCCAACTTGCCAAGGAAGGTCAAACGATCCCCCCTGTTTTCGACTTCCAGGCCAACGGTCCTGAGACACCGCGCACCGCCCCGACCGCTCAGCGGAAAGGACGATCCGGTCAGTTCCCGGACCACCGGCACCCCCGTCACGAGTATAGGCGTCCCCGATGGTTTGGTTAACATTTATGGTTAAGCCATTGACAACGCGGCAGTCGAAAACGGCCTGAAGCAGGCCCGGCGGCGGGATTCCGATTCGCGGCCAGACCCTGGCCGGCCCGATTCAGCCGAGGGGAGCGGGCGGTGCCACACAGTCCTCCGCGCCGCGGAAACGGCAGAGACGGTAGCGCAGCAGCGCGGCATAGTCCCTGAGCAGCGTGTTCACGTCGGCCCAGCTCTCAATCGGTCCGGGGTCGATGCTGCGGCGCCCAAAGTTGCGGTCGACGGTCGCTCCAAGGACCTCCCCGGTCACCGAGTCCGTCCACTCGGCCTCGATGATGAAGGCCCGTCCCTTGAGAAGCGGGCTGGCCAGCATATCCTGCACCACCTCAGCCTCAGCACTGCCGGGTTCCACCGTGGAGACGGTATCGAGCACCACGGGGTCGCGGGTCTCCGGCAGAACCGCAAACTGCACGCGCGCCACACCGGCCGCCGGGAAGCGGACGAGAGTGTAGTCCTCAGCCAAGGCCTCCCGCAGCAGGATGTAGAGATTGTTCAACAGCACCTGGCGGTCGTCCGGCGACACCAGGCGCATCTGCTCCAGTGGTGCGAAGTACAGCAGCGGGTCCAGCAGAATACGGTCATAGGTCCCCCGTGAGGCCGCCGGGCTGGCGTAGAACTGATCCGGCGCATAGCTGCCCTCGCCCGGCTGCAACTGGGCACGCACCTCCGGCGGCAGGATGGCGGAACCGGTCGCACCATCCTGAGAGGCCGTGGACGCACAGCCTGCTGCGATCAGGGCGAAGAGGAACAAAACAACGAAGCGGCGCATTGCGATCTCCCACAGTGAGGCGCGGTGACAGTAGGCCAGTGCGCGGGTTCGCGGCAATCCAAGATGCTGCCGGACAAGGCAGAATCGCTGCGGACCCCACCCGGACATGACGCAGCAATGAACCCTGGCCGCCCCCCGCCCGACACATGGCTGAGGGGAAGATAGGCCCACGACCGCCAGGCCCCTCGCGTTATCGGATAGCCAGGGTGGACTATGCCTCATATCAGATATCTAGCGGCTCCCCTGCCGGCTGCGGTCATGCTGTACTTCCTTGACCGCGGGCTCGCGATGCCCGCGAACGGCCGGGCATTCGGGGGAATTGCCGCGTTGGTTGAAGGGCCGCTGGCCGCCGATACAATGCTGTCATTTGCCGTCGTCGGACTGCTCTGCCTTGTCTTTGCCGGTGTCATCGGATGGATGTTCGGCGACTGGGCCGTGCGCGCCACGGCGCGCTTCGGTGGTCTGCGCTGTGGTGTCTATCTCGGTGAAACCTTCTCGGGTGTTCGCTACTATGCCGACGGCAGCCTTTCGTCGGGCCGGGTCCTGCAGTTCAAGACCGGCGGCGCCGGCAATCCGGACGCCCAGAGCTTTCGGCATCTCTTCCGCCGCCATCTGCTGGATAACGAGGGCCTGCGCATTGAGCGATGGGAAGCCGGATTGCACAGGGCCGTCGAACACTTGATCATCCGCTTGCTGACCCTTTGGCTGGTCTTCATCTTTGCGGGGCTGGCCCTGTTGCCCTCGCTGATCTTCCAAGTGGCCGGCGGGCCGGGCGTCATGGGCGCTCTCTTCGCCACCCACAACCCCTATCTTGAGCAGGTGCTCTTGCCGGCCATGCCGAGCCTCGCCCTCGGTCTCCTGGCCACCCTGGCTCTGGGTATCGCAGCCCTGTGGCGCCGCCAGCGTTTCCTGCGAGGATTTGAAACCGCGATTGCCAACGCCCACGTCAAACCGCTGGTTCAAAGCGGGGAAATCCTGGAAGGCCGGGTCGTGGAACGGGTGCAGATCGACCCGGACTGGTATCACGCACCCCATGTGGGCTACTGCCTGGAGTTCGCGGAGCGCTTCGACCCCGCGGTGGTTCTGGGGTTCTCCCTGCCCGCGCGCCCGGACTGCCCGATCTTCCGCAGCCTCGAGAGGGCCGCGGCCACCCAGGCAACGGTCAGGGTCTGGGTCGACCCCCAGGCCCGTATCCATCCCTTGACGGAACCCCTTGCAGAGGCTGGAGAGTGAAGACCGTCAAGCGCCGCTTCCCTGGCACCGCCCAGCAGAAACCGGGCGGTGGTGGTGTTCCCGGGATCCTGAAAAGCCTCTTCTTCCTGACTCTCTTTCTTGGCTTTGCCTACGTCCCGGTCGTGTTTCTGGCGGAGGGCTGGTCCGAGCGGCACTTCGGCCTCGGCTATCTTGACGTCCTCCGCACGGCAATCACAGAAGGCCCCAAAGTCCCTTTGCTCGTCGTGATCTTCCTGCAGCTCGTCTGCGCCGTCACGGTACTCGCCAACCTGCTGAGCATTACGCAGCCGCTGCGTGACTGGCGGCTTCAGATCGAGCGCTTCGTGTTTCTCGGGCACGGCCTCAACAGCGAAACCCGCTTCCTCTGCCCCGACCGCCCGGACTGGGGCGTCTTCACCGTCTTCGAGGGGGACCTCGGACGCCGTCGCGCCCAAGGATTCGGGCGCATCAACCGACAGTTCGTCTATCAGCTCCCCACAAAGGACCCGCGCCTCGCCAGTGCCTACGACTTCCCGGTGCTGAGGAAGCTACTCGTCAACGGTCTGCTTGTCGGCGGTCTGGCGTTTCTCTTCGTGCTGATACTCAGCGGCGGCACGCTGCAGATGGCTTACGAAGCCGGGGTCGAGTTGACCACCCTCGGCCAGCAGCGGCGCGCGCAGACGGACAGCCTCGCCCTCGCCTTCGTCATCGATCATCTGTACTGGCTCGGCCTGCTTCTGGCCGCGTCCTTCGCAGTCGCCTTCGTCAGCAGCCGTTCCGCCACCCGTTTCCGCAGCGCACAGGCAGAGCTGATGCGCTGCCAGGGGCAGTTGCACCGCCCGCTGCCCGACGAGATCCGCCCGGGCGCGGTGGTGAGCGGCCGCATGATGGAAGCGATGACCCTGAGGGAAACGCGCGGCGGCAAGCCGGCCGGATCGGACTCGGGGCTCGGCGTCCCCAACCGCGGGCGCGAGTACCGGCTCTACAATCTCGAGTTCGATCGCGGCTTCGATCCTCCGGTGCTGGCCGGGTTCTATTTTCGCCGAGAGGTTGCTTTGTCGGACCTGGAAAATCACCTGGATGCACTGGTGGAGCGCCAGGCGGAGACCAAAGTCATGGTCACGGAAGACCTGGAAATCCTGCCCCTGGCCCCGGGGGAAAGCGGGCCGCCGCTGGCTTTGCTGGACCAGAGGAGTTTCGACGACTATTGAAGGCCTGTATTGAGGGGCCGTACTGAGGGGCCGTATTGGGGTCCCGCGGCGGAAAGCCGCCGGTCGGCGTGGCCAATCAACGCAATCGAAAGAGTCAATTGGCATTCTGACTCCGGCCCGACCATGTTCATTGCCAGGCTTCCTACGCCCGGGTCGGCGCGGAGCAGGCGACGGAGTGAGATGACCAAGCCATGACCGGCAGCACTGCAGCACAGGACAGCGGCGAGCAGGCCACGGCCAAGAGCGCCGAGGCGGCTGAAAGCAGTCGCCGAAACTGGGCCTGGACCGGCGCCGGCTACGCACTTTTCGTCGTCGGGCTTGCCGGTCTCGTTCTGCCGGTCCTGCCGACGACGATTTTCTGGATTGGCGCCGCGGCCTGCTTTGCGAAGAGCTGCCCGGCGATGCAGCGGCGGATTTTCGCCTGGCCCGGTGTCGGCCCCTCGGTGGAGGCTTATCTCCTGCACGGCGTGGTCGACACCAAATCCAAGCGCGCCGCCATGCTCGGCATGATGCTGGCAACTGTCATCCTGGTCATGCTGTCCGGCTCTGCCCTCGTGAACGGCATCGGCACCGGCCTGATCATGCTGGGCGCGCTCTATGTGATCACGCGGCCCTCCACCGTGCCCTCATCATAACGGGCGTCGCACAAGCACCCAAAGCGCTTGAGCGGAATCCCTGTCCACAGCTAGCCTCCCGGAAACCTTGAGGCCGCTGGACGACAGCCATGACATCAGACGACCTGTTTCCCGGGTTCCGAGCCGAGCGCCTGGACGGCGCCGGAACCGAGATTTTCTGCCGTATCGGCGGCGCCGGTCCGCCCTTGGTCCTGCTGCACGGCTATCCGCAGTGCCATGCCACCTGGCACCGGGTCGCCCCGGCCCTGGCCAAGCACTTCACCTGCATTCTGCCCGATCTGCGCGGATACGGGCAAAGCGGAGTTCCGCAAAGCGATCCGGCGCACCGGGCCTACTCCAAGCGCCGCATGGCGGAGGACGTGATCGCCCTCATGCAGCAGCTGGGCCACGGCCGCTTTCGGGTCGTCGGACACGACCGCGGCGCCAGGGTGTCCTACCGCATGGCCTTCGACCATCCGCAGGCCGTCGAACGGCTCGCCATTGTCGAGGTCGTACCGACCCACGACATGTGGTCCGCGTTCTCCGCCGAGATGGCGATGAAGGCCTATCACTGGCCCTTCCTCGCCCAGCCCGCGCCGCTGCCGGAGACGCTGATCGCCTCTGCGCCCGACTACTACGTCGATCACACCCTGCAGTCCTGGACCCGGGACAAGGACCTGGCGGTTTTCGATCCGCGGGCCCTGGCACTCTACCGCACCGCATACCGCGACCCGGCGCGGCTTCATGCCTTCTGCGAGGACTACCGCGCCGGTGCCACCTGCGATCGCACGGACGATCAGGCGGACTTGAAAGCCGGGCGCAAGATCACTGCGCCGCTGCATTTCCTCTGGGGGCATGCCGGCTTTCCCGCCAAGACGGGCGACCCCCTCGGCATCTGGCGCCGGTGGGCGGAGAACGTCACCGGCTCGACGACCGACTCGGGCCACTTCGGGCCGGAAGAGGATCCTGAAGGCATTCTGGCCGGACTCCTGCCGTTCCTGCAGCAACCCTAAAGCACAAGAGCCGATGCGACGTCGCCGTGGGGCCGCCGCGGGACCACCGCAGGGCCGCCCTACCCCTTCTTTGCCACGCCAGCCACTGAACCTGCCGGCGCCATGGGCCGACCCATGGCTACACCGCCGCAATTGGGCGCGGTCCTGACCTTACGAAAGGACACCGCTATGACCCAGTATCGTTCACTTCGTACCTTACCGCCTCGCAACCCTGGCCTGCCGGGGATTGCCCCCGGGATCGCCGCAGCCGCCATCATCGCTCTCCTCGCCTCAGCCACAAGCGTCCAGGCCGGGCCCTTCTCCGGCCCCTTCTCCGGCTCGGAGTCCGTCGCCATTCCCGGAGGAGGCAACAGCAACTTCGCCCAGCTCAAGCAGATCTCGGGCTTCACCGGCCTGATGGGCTTCGGCTACTCCGACGGCGCCTACAATCTCGTCGGCCAGACCTTCAACAAGCTGATCGCGCTGCGCTTCACCGTGGACTGCCCGGCGAACTACCGGGTTCACGAGGCCGGCATCCGCGTCGAAGGTGCGGACGTCTACAATTACACCGTGGAGCTGGTGAGCCCCGGCGACGTTCCCTTCGACCAGAACTCCTGGCAGCAGGTTCTCGAGCAGGAGCCCTGGGACTTTGATGCTGTGCAGCAGACCGGCATCGATGCCCTGTCCGCCGCCGGCAACAACGGCCCGATCTACGTGAGCCTCGACAAGGTGCTCGACAGCCGCACCGAGTTCTATGCCAGCTGCAGCCCCAGCCAGCCGAGTTCGGGCCTGCCCTTCCTCTACTACGACAGTGCGGAAGACAACGGCCACATGCGCCCCATGACCCGCGTGCGCTACAGCATGCAGTACAGCGCCGAGGCGGCGCCACAGGCGCGCTTCCAGCTTCCGGAGGCCGGGCAGCCCCGCATTCCGGGACTGGCCGAACGGCTGCGTCACCGTGAGCGTGCCGTCTCCCAGGTGCCGGCCAAGCGTCAGGACGTGCTGGTCGCCCCCGGCGGCTGCCCTTACGACTGCCCGCCGCCGATGCTGAAGCTGCGCAAGCAGCGCTGATACCCGGCACACGCCGGATCCCGGTCCGGAAGCCCGGCGCCTTGCGCCGCGCTTCCGGGCTGCGGCGTCTGCGGCGTCTGCGGCGTCTGCGGCGTCTGCGGCGTCTGCGGCGCATCAGGTTGACGGCAACGGGACGTAGTATCGCCCTACTACCCGCAACCGCACATTCCGGCTAGGCTGTGAGAACAAGCAACAAAAAAACCCTACGGGAGGAGACTCACATGCCCTTTGCCACAGGTGTCAAAACCCTCACCGTTTCCGCACTTGCGATGCTGCTTGCCACACCCGCACTCGCGCAGACAAACCTGGAGAAACTGAGCGAATTCAAGCAGACCGGTGTAACCGAGTTCGAGTTCATCGAACAGGGCGGCGACAACGCCGCAGCGATCCGCGAGACCCTGAAGCGCATTACGCTTCCCGAAGGCTTCAAGATCGAACTCTATGCCATCGTGCCCGACGCGCGCCACATGGCCGTCGGCCCGCAGGGGATCGTGACCTTTGTCGGCACCCGCAAGACCGACGTCTGGTCCGTCACCGACCGCAACAAGGACCGGGTGGCCGACGAGGTCAAGCGCTTCGCCCCCTCGATCGATTTCGCCATTCCGAACGGCCCCTGCTTCTCGAAGGACGGCTTCCTCTACATCGCCGAACAGAACCGCGTGCTGGTCTATCCGGCCGCCGAATTCTTTTACGAGAGCCCGGATGTCGCGGCCTTCAACGTGGTCCCGGCGGGCAAGCTGATCCCGGCGGAAGAGGAAAGCTACAACCACACCGCCCGGGTCTGCCGCATCGGGCCGGACGACAAGCTCTACATCTCCCTCGGACAGCCCTTCAACGTCTTCCCCGAAGAGAAGATGGATCTCTACAACCAGACGGGCATCGGCGGCATCATCCGCATGAACCGCGACGGGACCGGGCGCGAGGTCTACAGCTACGGCGTCCGCAACTCCGTGGGCATGGACTTCAACCCGGCCAACGACGAGCTGTGGTTCACGGACAACCAGGTCGACGGCATGGGCGACGACATCCCGCCCGGCGAGCTGAACCGCCAGACGGCGGCCGGCCAGCATTTCGGCTTTCCCTGGTACGGCGGCGGCGACACCCGGACCAACGAGTATGTCGGGTCCGAGCCGCCCATGGACAACGTCATGCCGGCGGTCAACATGATTGCCCACGCTGCCGACCTCGGCATGACCTTCTATACCGGCAGGATGTTCCCCGCAAAGTATCGCGGCGGCATCTTCTCGACCCAACACGGGTCGTGGAACCGCACCACCCCCGTCGGCGCCCGCGTGATGTTCACCAGCGTCAACGAGGACGGCTCGGTGGGTGAATCCATCCCCTTCGCCGAGGGCTGGATCGACGAGAACGGCGAGTACCTCGGCCGGCCGGTGGACGTGGCCCAGTTGCGGGACGGATCCATCCTGGTCTCCGACGACCTCGCCGGCGCCCTGTACCGCATCTCCTACGGCAACTAGGCCGGCAACTAGGCCGGCAACAGGAGCCGAAAGACTGCGAACCCTGGCGGCCGGCCGCTCCCATCGCGCCGGCCGCCGCCTTCTGCTCTGAGCCGGGGCATCGACCCCGGGGACTGCCGGACGCCATGGCCTCAACCCTTCGAAACCTGCCTCTGATCGGCCTTCTGGGGCTTGCTCTTTGCACCTGGCCTGCGGTCAGCCAGGCCGGCGATGCCGACGCCGGCCGTCAGAAGGCGCGCCAGTGCCAGACCTGCCACGGCATCGACGGGATCGCCCGCATTCCCATCGCGCCGCACATCGCCGGCGAGAGCGAAATCTACCTGGTAACGCAGCTCAAGGCCTTTCGCTCAGGCAAGCGGACCCACGAGATCATGACCGTGGTCGCCAAGGACCTGACCGACGAAGACATGGCCGACCTGGCGGCCTGGTACGCGGCCATCAAGTTCGAAGTGACGCTGCCGGAATAAGCCCCGTCAAGGCCCCGCCCGCCGCAGACCGCAACGGCTGCCGGAACCCATGCGCTCCTTCGCGCGCTGGCCTCCACCCGCAAATCAACTAAAATGCGGTCATGCAGCGATTCCTCAACAGGTTCGGGGACTTGGTCCATGGATTCAGGGCCGCCGGACTGGCAATCGGGTTGGCCGTTGTCCTAACGGCGGTCCTCACACCTCCTGCGCAAGCCCAGGCGGGCTTGTCCGATGCGGAGTTGTTGGAACTCGAAACCCTGCTGCAGCAACTCGGCTTCGATCCCGGCGCGGTCGACGGGGTCATCGATGACGCCACCCTGGCCGGCATTGCCCGGTATCAGGACTTCGCCTCTTTGCCCGGCAGCCCGGAGCCGAGCGCCGCGCTGCTCGGCGAGTTGAGAGGTGTCGCCGCCGCCTTCGCCGCTCTGCGCAACGATACCGTTACTGAGGTGGCGGTGGAGGACGCGCCGCCGGAAGAACCGCAGTTGGAAGAGCCCCTTCCGGAAGAGCCCCTGCCGGAAGACCCCTTGCCGGACGCCGCCCCACGCGCGCCCTCTCCAGACACCGGCCCGTCGCAGGCCGTCCCCGCACCGTCGTCCGAAGGCGAAACGGTCACCGCCAAGACGATCGTGCCGCCGCCGCCGGCACCGCCGAAACTGAAGCCGCTCGAGGCCGCGCCGCCAGAACAGCCGGCAGCGCCGCCTCCTGCGATCGCCGCGCGGCCGCCCGCGGCCGAAGCGCCTGCCTCCGAAGGGCCTGCCCCCCAAGTGCCTGACGCCGAAAGGACCGCATCCCCCGCGGACGCCGCCGTGGAGCGCCAGGCGGAGATCGAAGCGGCTCTGCGTCCCCACCGCCAGGCCCTCGCGGAGGGCAGCATTACCCGCGACGACCTTGCCAGGCAGTTCAACGAGGATGGCCGCGCACTGTTGGCGCAGGCCGACTTCGAATCAGCGGTTGCGCACTTCGATGTGGCGATCTTCCTGAACCCACGCTTTGCCGGCGCCTATTCCAACCGCGGCACTGCCCACGAACGCATGGGGGAGCGGGATCTGGCGCTGGAGGACTTTGCCACGGCCCGCCGACTCGGCTTCGGCGGCTTTCGCCTCCAGTAACCGCCTTTCCTGCCGCTGCCCGGGCCCGCCGGCCGCACGCCAAGGTCGCACACCGAAAGACCGGCAGCCGCAGGGTGGTAGATCCTTTGCGCTTCATTAACCAAGCGTGAAGGCCGGCACCCTAGAGTGATCAGCCTCGCATTCTATCTCAGGGCTTCTCTCGAATGCCGCTGCGCTCCCAGGTCATGGCGCAAACGCTTGGACTGCTGCGATCCCGCCTCTGCCGGCGGATCGCCCTGGTGGTGGCGTTGAGCATCTTTGCGGTGGAGGCCGCAATCGTGGTGCCGTCCTACCTCGGCCTGCGCGACAGGCTCTTCGAAGCTCTGGAAGGCGATATCCTGAAGGCGCTGGAGCTGTCCCTGGCCCTGCAGGACCACGACCGGCCGGAGCCCCTGCTGGCAGCGGCCTGGCCCAGCCTTCAGGGCCTGGGCATCACCGGTCTCGCCGTCTTCGATGCAACCGGCAGACCGCTGGCCGCCCATGGAGAACCCGTGCCTCTGGTTCCCCAGCCGGCGGCCCCAGTCGGCGCCCCGGCAAACCGGCCGAACCCGGCTTTGGTGTCTCGCCGCCACGACAGCCGTGCCGATGTCTACTCGGTTCTCTGGCCCGCCGCCGCCACGACGCTTCCCTTCACGGTCTCCGCTAAGGCCAGCACCGCCGCGATCACGTACGAACTGTGGTCTTTCGTTTTCCGGATCGGCGGCCTCGTCCTGATCATCGCCTTTGTGGTTACAGCCGCCACCGTTGCGATCCTCGGCCGTGAAGTGCTGACGCCGGTCCTGGCGATTCATCGTAACCTCACCGCCGCCCACGCCGACCCCGGCCATGCCGAGAGCTACCGGCTGAACCTCCGGACCGGCCACGAGATCGAAGAGACGGTGAATGCCTTGAACGCGCTGCTGGAAAGGCTGGCGCAGCTGCGCCGCAGCGACCTGCACGAACAGGAGCAGCGTTTCGAGGACTTCGCCAGATCCAGCTCCGACTGGTTCTGGGAAATGGACCGGCATCTGCGGTTCTCCTTCTTCTCCGACCGCTTTGCGGAAGTCACCGGCGTCGACGAGCGGGAACTGCTCGGCAAGACACGGGAGGAAACCGGAATTCCGGGTGTTGACCCTTCGGTCTGGGAACAGCACCTGAAGGACCTGCGGGCCCACCGGCCCTTTCGCAATTTCACGCATCCGCGCGAGAAGGCCGACGGCCAGGTCGTCTGGCTGGCAATCAGCGGGACGCCCGCCTTCGATCCGGAGGGACACTTCAGAGGCTACCGCGGCACCGGCCGCGACATCACGGCTGATGTGGAACTGAAGGAGCAGCTCCTCAGCGCCAAGGAGCTGGCGGAAGCGGCAAACCGCACGAAGTCGGAGTTCCTGGCCAACATGAGCCATGAGCTGCGCACACCGCTGAACGCCGTTATCGGCTTTTCCGAGTTGATGCTGGCAACCACGCCCGAGGATAGCGACCACCATCGGCCGCGCGAGTATCTGACCGACATCACCGAGGCCGCCCAGCACCTTCTCGCGCTCATCAATGACATTCTCGACCTCTCTAAGATCGAGGCCGGCGTCAAGGACATGAACGAGGAGGTCGTCGACGTTGAGCCCATGGCGCAGTCGGTCCTCCGCGTGGTCCGTCAGCGCGCCGAGAAGGCCGGCGTATCGCTGGCCTATGAAGCGGAGAGCCCGCTGCCCGGACTCTATGCCGACGAGCGCAAACTGAAGCAGGCGCTGCTGAATCTGCTCAGCAACGCGGTCAAGTTCACCACGGCGGGCGGCACGGTCACCTTGAGGATCGGCCGCGCGGCGACGGGCGGCTACGTCCTCGAAGTGGCCGACACCGGCATCGGCATGGCGCCCGAGGACATTCCCAAGGCGCTGCGGCAGTTCGGTCAGGTCGACAGCGACCTCAATCGCCGCTACGAAGGCACCGGCCTCGGCCTGCCGCTGACCAAGGCCCTGATCGAGCTGCACGAGGGCTCGCTGGCGATGGAAAGCGCGCCCGGCAAGGGCACCACGGTCACCCTGCACCTGCCGCCGCGCCGCACGGTGCAGGACACGGGGTCCGGGTCAGGGTCGGAGCCCGCGATAGCACCCCCCGGCGCCGCCGCCGAGTAGAACCGGCCCGGACAGTCGGCCGGAAAGAGAATATCTCCAACCTGACATGGCACCTCTCTCCGATCCCGCCGCCAGCCAATGACGCGAAGGGAAGCGGCGGTGAAAGCCCAGATTTAGGGCGCGGAATGATGGAGTGGCCGCGGTTCGAGGGAGCGTTCCTTAGAGCAAACCCATCCCGCACCCTTTCCGAGTAATCCACAGAAAAATGTAGCCATAGGTCTTGAAACCTTAACGCGCCCCGGTGCAGCATGGACTCGCGCTTGGCGTTTGAGCGTTCCGGTTGCATCAGGGGTTTCGGAACGGTCGCGCAGGCGCGCAGGGATACTTGATCGTTTTCGCAATCGACTTGGCCTGCCGTTGGTGGGAACGCCTGAGGTCGGCCTGACTGGAGAGACCGCATGACGCGGCTTTCGAGAACGGAGAGGTGCGCCCCGATGCCGAGGAAGTCGCTCATGGCGGTTCACGGCAGCACCAGTGGCGACACCACTGAAACGGCGGCCGTCCCAGCCTCGTTGCGGGGCCGCACTCGCTCACCGCAACCTGCCTTCCTCTCTTCTTCTCTTATTGATGGCCGTCCCTTCCGGGACGGCCTTTGCGATTGCGCTGGCCTCCCTCCCCTCTGTTTGAACCAACAGGGTCCTGCCATGACGCACGTCCTCGCCTGCCCGCCTTCCGCCGCTTCTCCAGCTCAGAGGACCGGGCCGTGGGGATTGGGCCTTGGGATCGCCCTGGCACTCTTCGTTGCGATGCCGCCGCAGACCGCACTGGCGCAGACCACCGTTGCGGGGGTGACCTCGGGGGCGCTGTCGGTGGATGAGACGGGCTCGGCCGGCTACACCGTCCCCGTCGCCGTGCCGCCGGGTATCGCCGGGATGCAGCCCTCCGTGGCCCTGGTCTACAAGAGCCACGGCGGCAACGGCAGCCTGGGCGTCGGCTGGTCCTTGAGTGCTGCCTCCTCCATCCACCGCTGCAGCCAGACCCTGACCCAGGATGGTGCCATCCACGGCGTC
>NZ_JANQKD010000045.1 GCF_028281305.1 Pelagibius sp.
CCGGGTGCGGTGGAAATCCTGATCCGCGGTAGCTCAGTTGGTAGAGCAGGTGGCTGTTAACCACCGGGTCACTGGTTCGAGTCCAGTCCGCGGAGCCAACGCGACGAAAGGGGCGTGGAGCACTGGTTCCACGCCCCTTTTGCGTTGCGCGACCGGGCGGCGGAAGACCGCAGCGTCTGGATGTGAGCTTATGTTTTCGTGGTATAGACTCTGCGCGATCCGATTCGGGCACCCAAGCATCCGCCGGGCATCATCCACGACCAAGCGTTCCTCTCTATGCTGATCTTTCCGAGCTGGCGAAAATCCGCCCAGAAGGCGAAGAACTACTTGGCCAGCGCGGAGGCGATAACGCTGCTCGACGCCTGGATAGCGCTGGGCACAATGGAGCGTCCACCGCGCCGGGAAGATCTGAAGCCGGAGCAGTTTCCGGCGCTCCTACCGGACCTCTGGCTCATGGAGTTCGAGGCTGAGACGGGCCAGCTGCGGTATCGTCTGGAGGGCGAGCACATCCGGGCACGCTACGACCGCTCGCTTGTCGGGCGCACCCTGGAGGAGACCGTCGCTGAGGAGGCTCTGCCCCGTGTGCGGCACTACTTCCAGGCCTGCATCGAAACGCCGGCCATATCCATGGTGATCGGCCGCCTCTATCACGAATGGCGGCAACCGGGCTACGGCGAGCGCCTGTTGCTGCCGCTGATGGATGGCGAGGGCAATGCCGAAGGGCTGATCGGCATCACCGTGTACCGCGAGACCTTCCCCGACCGCGCCCTCGCAGAACAGCGCGCCAAACGCATCACCTGCATCGTTCCACTGGACGGTTCGGAGCCGATCGAGGAAGCGAGCTAGAAGTCGGCAAGGCGGTTGACCAGCCGCTCGACGTCCTCCGCATCCTGGTAAAGACCGAAGCCGAAGCGCAGCCGTGCGCCCCGATAGTCGGTGATGATATCCGCATCCAGGAGGCGGCCTTGCAGCGCGCCGGCTGCGGCCTCGCCAAGATCGAAGGTCAGGAAGTTGCCGCAGGGCGCAAGCCGCGGATCTAGCAGCAGCGCGCGCAGAGGCAAACAGGGCGGTGCCTTTCGCTCCAAGGCCTCGAGGAAGAGCCGCTGAAGACCAAGGACGTGGTCGTGAATGCCGGCGGCGGTCAGGCCCAGTTCCGAAAGCCAGTCGAGGACCGCGCGCTGGCGGTAGAGGCCGACGGGATCGAAGGTCGCACCGAGAAAGCGGCGCGCATCGGCGGCATAGGCGACTTCCTCCCCGCCCGCCCGCTCGAGAGCGCCAAAGGCGGCGTACCAGCCGGTGTCGCGCGGCCGCAGCGCCACGCCCGGTGGCGCGTGGAGAAAACAGACGCCCTCCCCCGCCATGGCGTACTTGTAGCCGCCGGACAGGTAAAAGGCCCGGCCCTCGATAGCCGAGAGATCGGTCGGCCGCGCGAGAAAGCCGTGGTAGCCGTCGATGACGAGAAGGACATCCTCGACCGCAAGGCGGTCCACGAAGCCGTCCAGAGGGTCAATCGCGAAGCCGGAACTGAAGAACACCTGGCTTACATAGATCATGTCAAAGCCGCCTCCGGGCGTTCCCCGGGCCGCGGCCTCGACAAAGCGTTCGGCGAAGTCGGCGAAAGGCTCCACCGGCACGCGGGTCACCGCCAGCAGGCCGTCTTCTTCGAGGCGGGCCACCTGCCGGGAGAAGCTGTGGAACTCCCCGTCGCTGCAAAGAATTCGCGCGGCGCGACCAGCCGGCAGGCAGGACAGCAGCCGGCGCAGAAAGTCATGGGTGTTGGGCGCGAAGGCAAGGCTTGCCGGATCCGAGAGCCCAAGCAGAGTGGCGATGCGCCGCTGCGTCTCCGGCAGAACCTCGCCGAAAACCGTGTCCCACTTCCGGTCGGCGAGCCGCGCCGCATCCTGCCAGCAGGCCACCTGCGCATCGAAGGTCACGTCGGGCCAGAGATGGTGGCTGTGGGCCGCGAAGTGCAGGCGCCCGGGGGCCGCAGCGAAGAAGCGGCTGAAGTGTTCCTTATAGCTCACGCTTGGATCGCTTAGGGGCCGCATTCAGCTTTCACCGGCGCTGTAGCCGTAGCCCATGGCGCGGCGCACGTCTTCGGGCAGCGGCGGCAGAGCCGAGCGGGGGATCAGAAAGGTGGAGAGCGCAAAAAGGTCGCCAAAGACCCGATAGCGGCGCGCCGCTTCGCTCAGGTAGTCATGGCCCGAAGACCCGCCGGTGCCGAGTTTCATGCCGATCATGCGCTGCGCCATCAGGGCATGGCGGTAGCGCCAGGCGGTCATGGTCTCGTCGATGTCCATCAGCAGGCTGAGCAAGCGGAAAGGCAGTTGCAGGGCCGGTTCATCGCGATAGAGGGTGATGAAAAGGGCCGCCTGCAGCGCCCGCCAGGAATAGCGCCACACCCCCTGGGCAGCCAGGTCGGCGTGGCGCGCCTCGTCGTAGATCGCCTCGAAACGCTCCTGCGCCGCCTCCAGGGCGGCAAGGCCGGCATCGCGCTCCTTCACGCCGATCGCCGTGTTGTCGCGCAGCGTGGCGCTGTCCTGGGCCAGCATCCGCGCCACCGCGGCGCGGTAACTTTCCTGAAAGCGATAGCCGCCAAGTTCGACAAAGGGGGTGCGGCCGAGCCAGGCCTCCACCCGGTCGCTCAGGCTCGGAACCGCTTCCGCTTCCTGTACCCGCAGGCGGTCGGCGTCGTTCAGACGGCTGTCGTAAGGCCGCTCGTCCGGGCTCACCCGCTGGCCGCGCCGCAAGCCCAGGCCAATCTCGATGAGCCGGAACTGCAGCGACTGAAAACCGGAGGACGGGAACAGAAGGTCGCGAAACTCGAGAAAGTCCAGCGGTGTCATGGTCTCCAGCACATCGAGCTGCTCGGTCACCAGCTTCAGGATGCGCTGGATACGCTGCAGGGCGGCGACCGCCGCGCCGATGTCGCGGTCGGCCACCCTGTCGCTGGCGAAAATCCGGTCGACCAGCGCCATCTCATGGAGGATCTGCTTGAACCAGAGTTCGTAGGCCTGGTGGACGATGATGAACAGCATCTCGTCGTGGGCCGGCCGGCCACGCCGCTCGCTCTCAGGCTGCTGCGCCGACAGCAGCCGGTCGAGTTGCAGATAATCCGCGTAGTAGAGCGGCTTGGAGTCTTGGCTCACGGCCCTGCACCCCCTGTCCATGGACGGCTTGCGACAACCAAGCGCGATTCGCCGCAGCGATCAAGGCCGGTCGGCGAAGCAGACCTGGGCAATCGGCGGCAAATGGGCTGACAACAGCGACCAGGACTCGCCGGCATCGCCACTGAACCAGAGCGCCCCCGTGGTCGAACCCATGACCAAGCTGCGGCCATCGCCACCGACGGCAAGAGCATGGCGATAAACGAGGTCGTAGGCGCGCTCCTGCGGCAGCCCCCGCGAGAAGCTCTCGAAGCTGGCGCCGCCGTCCCCGGTGCGGGTGACGACAAAGCGCCCGTCGACCGGCACCCGGCACTCGTCCTTCACCGCCGGCACGAACCAGGCGGTCTTGGGGTCGCTGGGGTGGGCCGCCACGGCAAATCCGAAGGCTGAGGGAGCCACATCCTTGATTTGAACGAAAGAGCGGCCGCCGTCCTCCGAACGGAAGATACCGCAGTGATGCTGGCACCAGACAACATCCGGCGCATCCCGGCAGACGGCCAGGCAGTGAGGATCCTGAATGCGCGGGTCGTCTTTGCGGTCCGGCGGCATGTAGTCGGCGGCCAGACCCTTCCCGCCCAGGACCCAGTTCGCACCGTCGTCCTCGCTGATCCAGACGCCGCCGCAGGAGATCCCGACAAGGATCCTGTCTCGGTCGTCGACGATAATGCTATGGATCCCGGGCTCGTCGTAGCCACCGCCGAACCATTCGCTGCGCGAGGGCTGGTTCCAGAGCGACTCCACAAGCGCCCAGGACTCGCCGCGATCGTCGGAGCGGAAGAGACCGCCCGGCAGCGTGCCGGCCCAAAGACGCTTCGGCTGCTCCGGGCCGCCGCGGGCCAGGGTCCAGATGAACTTGAGGCTCGGCGCGTCTTCCCCCTCTGCGGGCGGATAGGCGGGAACCGGGAGTTCCTGCCAGGTCGCGCCGAAATCGTCTGAGCGGTGCAGCTTGGCCCCGAAGTGACCGAGGTTGAGCGCTGCGTAGATCGCACCGTCGTGCTCGTTCTGCAGCACGGAAGAGACCGGATCGCCCAGAAAGCCGATACAGCGCGGCTGTGGGTCGCCGTCGAAACCGACGTCAAAGAGCCCCTTGCGGGTCGCCACCAGCGTGAATCCGCCCACCTTGCCTACCCCCCGGAAAGTGCCTGAAAGACAAAAACCTCGTCGGACTCGCCCACGGCGTCGCTTAGGCCGTTGCGGTCTGCGATCATCGTCGAATTGATGAAAACATTCACATGACGGCGCAGCCGCCCTTGGTCATCGACAATGTAAGAGCGCAGCACGGGACGCTGCGCGAAGACCGCTGCCAACACCTGATCCACATTACCCGGCCCGACCTCGAGCGACGGGCAGTCGAGATGGCGCTGCAGGTTGGCGGTAAAGGTGACGCGTGGCATTGCCGTAGTTCCTGACGATAGAGCCTGCCCCGATCCCGCAAAAAACTCAATTGCCTCGTCGGACGGATCCTCAAATGGAGAACCGATGGCCGGAAACGACCGACCCACAGGACACCAGAAGTGGCTTTAGGCAGGCCGGTCCTCGCACCACATGGGCGTCAAGCCTATCTTGGGATCGATACTGGCAAGCCACGGAAACAGCAGCACGAGATAAGGGAAACCGGAATGGCGGAAAAGGAACTCGGCGCCGGGCGCGTCTTCGCGAGCAACTATCAGATCGCCATCTGCGACGACCCGGCGAAATCGATCACCGACGATGACAACTGGGACGACGACGCCATGGATCAGGGCTTTGCCGGCGGGGAGTCGTTCCGCATGGTGGGGACCGAAGCGGACCTCAACGACCACTGGGTGGAGTTGGTGACCGCGGAAACGGGCCCGGACCTGGGCGACTGGGAGAGGGTCCTTTGCCTGCCGTTTCATTCAGCAAGTGGCTGGGTTCACATCATGTCCGTGGTCGATACGGAACCGGTGATCTCCGCAGAGGTTGGTCCCGGCGACTATGCGGTCTTCGTCGCCGGCCAGAACATCGGCACGGACCTGCTGAGCCTGGGTGAGCAGCAGACGCTTTCAGACGCCGAGCTGGCAGCCCGCAAAGACCTGGAATGGTACCGTATCGTCCTGGTGCCTGGGATTCCTGCAGAAACAGGGCGAATCAAGGACCTGGAGTAGCTTCGCCGGCTCTCTTGACGGTCAGGCCCTAGACGGGACCCTGGGCAATGCGCAGCAGGTAGTCGCCGTAGTCGTTCTTGCGCAGCGGCTCTGCAAGGCGGCAGAGATCCTCGGCCGTGATAAAGCCCTTGCGGTAAGCGATTTCTTCGACGCAGGCGATCTTGAGGCCCTGACGCTTTTCGATGGTCTGTACGAATTGCGCGGCTTCGATCAGGCTGTCGTGGGTTCCGGTGTCCAGCCAGGCATAGCCGCGGCCGAAGCGCTCGACATTCAGACTGCCGGCCTCCAGATAGCGCCGGTTCAGGTCGGTGATTTCCAATTCGCCGCGCGCCGAGGGTTCGAGGCCCTCCGCCAGATCGCAGACCTGCTCATCGTAGAAGTAGAGGCCCGTCACGGCGAAGCGGGACTTCGGCTGAGCGGGTTTCTCCTCCAGGCTGACCGCCCGGCCCCCGGCGTCGAACTCGACAACGCCGTAGCGCTCCGGATCGGAAACCTGATAGCCGAAAACCGTAGCGCCTTCGCGCAGGCCGGCGGCGCGCATCAACACCTCCTGCAGGCCCTGGCCGTAGAAGATGTTGTCGCCCAGAATCAGGCTCGACTTCTGGCCCGCGATGAAGTCGCGGCCGAGGAGAAAGGCCTGGGCGAGCCCTTCCGGCCTGGGCTGAACGGTGTAGCTTATGGAGATTCCCCAGCGTGCGCCGTCGCCCAGGAGCGCCTGGAACAGCGGCGCATCGTGGGGAGTGGTGATGATCAGGACGTCCCGGATGCCGGCCATCATGAGCACCGACAGCGGATAGTAGATCATCGGCTTGTCGTAGACCGGCAAGAGCTGCTTGCTGACTGCCAGGGTGACGGGGTGGAGGCGCGTGCCGGCGCCGCCTGCGAGAATGATCCCCTTCATCGTCCGTAGTTCCCCTCTTCCCCCATTAGGCCCCGCCGGCCGAGCTCAGCCGGTCGCCCGCCTGCAGCTCGCGCAGCACATCGCGCAGCCCCTGCCGCCAGTCCAGGGCCGTCTGACGAAAGCGCTCCTGAAAGGCGCTGCAGTTCAGGGTCGTATCGATCGGACGCCGCGCCGGGGTGGGGTAGTCCTCCGTAGCGATCGGCACCAGCGCGGGCGCGGCGGCGCCGGTCAGCACGGCCTGCTCGGCAAAAACCGTCTTGGCGAAGTCGAACCAGGTCGTCCGCTCCCCGCCGCAGCAGTGATAGGTCCCCCACGGCTTTTCCGCGAACTTGCCTGCCGCTGCCAGGATCGCGGCAGCCAGACCCTGCGCAGGCGTCGGGCAGCCGAACTGATCGGCGACCACGCGGACCTCGTCGCGCTCCTGCCCGAGGCGCAGCATGGTCTTCACGAAGTTCTGGCCGTGAGCGCCGAACACCCAGGACGTCCGCAGGATTACGTGCTGCGCACAGGCCTGCCGGACGGCGGCTTCGCCGGCGGCCTTGCTGCGGCCGTAAACGTTGATCGGGGAAAGAGGGTCATCCTCGTCATAGGGACTGCCCTTCCGGCCGTCGAAAACGTAGTCGGTCGAGATATGGATCAGCGCCGCCCCGGCGTCCTGACAGGCCTCAGCGACGAACTGCGCCCCGTCGCGGTTGACGGCCAGCGCGCGGCCTTCCTCGGTCTCCGCCCGGTCGACAGCGGTGTAGGCAGCGGCGTTGACGACCAGGTCGAAGCCGCGGCTGATCACCGAACGCAAAGCAAGGCGGTGGGTGATGTCCAGTTCCTGGCGCCCCATCACAGTCAAATCCAGGTTTCGCGAACGGCCCAGGCGCTCGACCTCGAAGCCAAGCTGGCCCCCGGCTCCCAGCAGCAGAACCCTTCCCGGGCCCGGCGCATCCGCCATCTACCCGGCCTTCTTCGGTTTCGAGAGCCCCAGGCGTTCGCCCTGATAGCGGCGCTTCAGAATACCCTGCCACCAGGCTTCGTGCTCCAGATACCAGGACACGGTGGACCGCAGACCGCTTTCGAAGGTCTCTTGCGGCTTCCAGCCCAGGGCGGCACGGAGCTTTGAGGAATCGACCGCATAGCGCAGGTCGTGGCCCGGCCGGTCGGCAACGAAGGTGATCAGGTCACGGCGCGATGTGCCGGCGCTGCGCGGGCGCGCCGCGTCCACCAGATCGCAGATCCTGCCCACCACGTCGATGTTGCGCTCCTCGCTGTCGCCGCCGACGTTGTAGGTCTCGCCGATGCGGCCCGAGGTCAGGATCGTCACCAGAGCGCGCGCGTGATCTTCCACATGCAGCCAGTCGCGCACGTTCTCCCCCTTGCCGTAGACCGGCAGCGGCTTCTCCTGCAGCGCGTTGATGATCATCAGCGGGATCAGCTTCTCGGGAAACTGGTAGGGCCCGTAGTTGTTCGAGCAGTTGCTGGTCACGGCGGGGAGGCCGTAGGTCCGGTTCCAGGCGCGCACCAGATGGTCCGAAGCCGCCTTGCTGGCCGAATAAGGGGAATTCGGCTGGTAGGGCGTCTCCTCGGTGAAATGTCCTTCCTTCCCCAAGGCACCATAGACCTCGTCGGTGGAAATGTGATGGAAGCGGAAGCGCGCGGCGGCCGCCCCCTCCAGTTCGCGCCAATAGGCTGTCGCGGTTTCCAGAAGGCGGTAGGTGCCGACCACGTTGGTCTGGATGAAATCGCCGGCGTCATCGATGGAGCGGTCGACATGGGACTCCGCCGCCAGATGCATCACAGCATCTGGGCGGTGCTGAGCGAAGGCCGCCCGCAGGGCCGGGCCGTCACAGATGTCGATCTGTTCGAAGGCGTAGCCGGCATCCTCCGCCCAGTGCTCGATGGCCTCCGGCGTTGCCGCATAGGTCAGCTTGTCGAGGTTGACCACCTGCGCGGTCTTGCCCGACAGCAGTTCGCGAATCACCGCCGAGCCGATAAAGCCGGCCCCGCCGGTCACAAGAACCTTCATGAAGCGACCCCTAAAACAGATCCGGCACCGCGGCAGGCTGCCGGAGCATGTTCACGAAACGGTCTAAGTCGCTCATCCATAATCGAAAAACCCTGACAATTCCCTTAGCGGCGGCCACTGGCCGTCGCGGGGCGAGAGCACCGCCTCCGCCGCTGCAACCGGCCAGTCGATCCCCAATTCAGGATCGTTCCAGAGGAGGCCGCGTTCGGCCTCGGGCGCGTAGTAATCGCTCACCTTGTAGATCACTTCGGTGTCGGGTTCCACGGTACAGAACCCGTGGGCAAAGCCGACAGGGATGAAGATCTGGTTCCAGTCGGCGGCCGAAACCGTAACCGCCACGTGGCGGCCGTAGCTCGGCGATCCCCGGCGCAGGTCGACCGCGACATCAAAGACGGCGCCGCGCACGACCCTGAGCAGCTTCGCCTGGGCGCACGGCGGAACCTGGAAATGGAGGCCGCGCACCGTCCCGACGGCCGCCGACAGCGACTGGTTGTCCTGCACGAAGTCGGCCTCGATCCCCGCTGCCGCCAGATCACGCTTGCTGTAGGTCTCCGAGAAGAACCCCCGGTGATCGCCATGCTTCACCGCCTTGATCAGGCGCACCGCAGGAATGGCCAGGCTTGTCACGTCCATGAAAGGGGCTCTCAGGGTTGCGGGCGGCAGGATGGAAGACCGGAGTCGCCCCGGCATCATACTGCAATCGCAGGGATCGGGGCGAACCGCCGCGGCGCTCTACCCCCTCCGCGCCTCAACTGCGGAAGATCATGGTGATCTCCGGGAACAGCAGGACCAGCGCCAGCACGAAAAGCTGCAGGACGATGAAAGGCAGGAAGCCGCGGAAGATCTCCGGCAGGGTGATATGGGACGGGGCCACCGACTTCAGGTAGAAGGCCGCAGGGCCGAAGGGCGGGCTGAGGAAGCTCACCTGCATGTTGACGCAGAACAGGATACCGAACCAGACGGCAACGAAGCTGGGTGCCGCCACCAGCGCCCCGGTCAGCCCGAGTTCCTCCACAGGGAGCTTCAAAACGATGGGCAGGAAGACCGGCATGACAAGGAGCACAATGCCCACCCAGTCCATCACCGCACCCAGAATCAGGAAAATCAGCATCATCAGCAGCAGGATGCCGAACGTCGGAAACTCCGTGCCGATGATCAGATTGGCGACATAGGTGGGCCCGCCGGCGATTGTGTAGGCCCCGGCCAGGGCCGTCGCCCCAAAGGTGATCCAAAGGATGGTACCGGTCGACTTCCAGGTCCGCATCAGCGCTTCTTTGAAGAGCGCCCAGGACAGCTCGCCGCGCAGCGTGATGAGAATGAGCACCGCGACCACCCCCATGCCGGCCGCTTCGGTGATGGCGGTGATTCCGCCATAAATCGAGCCCAGCACCACCAAAACGATAAGCAGGGGCGCAATGAGGCCGGGCAAGGCACGCAGCTTGTCGGCCATGGTGATTTCATCGCCGCCTTCCGGCAGCGGCGCCTGCTCCGGATACCTGCGGGTGCGGTAGATGATGTAGAGAATGTAACAGCCACCAAGGATAAAGCCCGGCACGAAGGCTGCCTTGAAGAGGGCATGGATCGAGGTCTCGGTCACCAGGCCGTAGATGATCAGCACGATGGAGGGCGGGATCATGGTGCCCAGGCTGCCGGAGGCGCAGATCGTGCCGATGGCGAGGTCCTGGTTGTAGCCAAGGCGCAGCATGTTCGGCAGCGCGATGAGGCCCAGCAGCACGACCTCGCCGCCGATGATGCCGGACATGGCAGCCATGATGATGGCCATGATGGCGGTGACGATGGCAATGCCGCCGCGGGTACGGCTCAGCCAGACGTTGAGGCTGTCGAACATCGCCTTGGCGATGCCCGATCGTTCCATCAGACAGGCCATAAAGATGAACAGCGGCACGGATATCAGGACATAGTCCGTCATCAGGCCGTACATGCGCTGGGCCAGAATGTTCAGCGGGCCGGTCCCGAAGGATCGGAACAGCAGGTCCGGCCCGAACTTCATCAGCAAGACGGCAACCGCCAGAAAGCCGGACGCGAAACCCAGCGGCATGCCGATCGCCAGCAGAACGAACAATCCAATAAGCAGGATCAGCGAGATCGTTCCGATATCCATTCACCTGGCCCCCCAAAGACCGTGATGCTCCCAGGCGCGGCCATTGCCCCGGCCGCTCCCCTTATTGCCCGGTTGGCGCCCGGGTCAGTCGATGTGCTCTTCTTTCACTTCTTCGGCGAGGTCGTGAACCTCTTTCTTCTTGTTCCAGTCGGCGATCAGGTTGGTCACCGACTGGATCGCGATCAGCACCACTGCAACAAGGACCAAGGGTTTCATCGTCGCCGGAATCGGCGGATCCCAGGCGGTGCCGAAGGTCTCCCAACGCAGCATCTTGGCCCAGGCCTCGTTGAAGCCGCCCCACACGACAGCGAATGCGAAGATGCAGATCAGGGCAACGGAGATGGTGTCGAACAGCCGCTGCCAGTTCCGCGGCACCATGTCGTAAAGGATGAAGATCCGGATGTGGCCGCGCTGCTGCATCACATAGAGACCGGCGAGCAGATAAACGCCGCCGGCAAACCAAAGCGACATCTCGTTGACCCAGAGGGTTGGCTGCTCGAAGACGTACCGCATCACGACTTCGTAGAACATGATGGCAACGATAAAGGCGACCACGAACATCGTCACACGGCTGATCGCGATGGTGATGCGGTCCATCCAGTTTTCGACCTCATGCTCAACCATCACCCCGCTCCCTTCTCCGCGTTACTCTGCGTCTCAACCGACGGCCTGCGGTAAGGACCCAAGAAAGTTCGGGCCCCTGCCGCACTCTGCAGCCAGGGGCCCGATTATGGACTGATGCTCCGGCGCTTACTGCACCAGGCCCAGGGTCTTCAGGAAGGCGGTGTGGCTGTCGACCAGGGCGCGCGCTTCCGGCGTTTTGTCAGCCCAGCCCTGCCAAGCACGCTGGGCAGCACCGCGGAAAGCCGCGCGGTCCTCGGGCGACCAGTCGTAAAGGGTCACGCCCTGATCGCGCAGCGCCGCAGCCGCCTTGTTGTTTTCGACCTCAAAGGTCAGTGCTGTCTGGAAGGCCAGCTTCTGCATAGCGACTTCGATGATCCGCTGCAGATCTTCGGGAAGCGCCTCCCAAGCATCCTTTCGGATCGCCAGATGGTCCGATGGCATGGAGTGGAAGCCCGGATAGGTCGCATGCTTCACCAGATCGAAGAGGCCAATTGACTTGTTGTTTGCAAGTCCGGAGTAGTCGGCGCCGTCGATGATCCCCGTCTCAAGCGCGGTAAAGACTTCTGTAAAGTCCATCACCACCGGCTTGGCCCCGAGTTCGGCGAAGATCTCGGTTTCCAGCCCCGGCGGTGACCGGAACTTCCAGTCCTGCAGATCGGCCGGACCGGCAATCGGACGGGAGGACGTCATCGATTCCTGTCCGTAAACCCACCAGCCGATAAGCTGCATGTTGTATTCGTTGTACAACTCGTTGGCCGCTTCGTAGCCGCCGCCGTGATAGAGCCAGGCATACTGCTGCCAGGGTGTGTCGTAGCCGCCCATGATATCGCCGACGAACTGGAACGCGGGGTTCTTGCCGGTCTGATAGGCGCCGCCGGTCATGTCGCCATCGAGGATGCCGCTGGCAGCCGCATCGAAGGTTTCAACCGACTTCACAACGGACGATGAGAAAAACAGCTCGATATCGATGCGGCCACCGGACATGGCCTCAACATCATCGACAAACTGCTGGGCCAGTTTGCCCGATGTCTGCTCAGGTGCGTAGTGGGTCTGAATGCGCAGCGTGTGCTCTGCGCTGAAAGCCGAAGAGACGGCAAACACCGAGGTAGCCGCCGCCAGGGCGGCGATTTTCAATGAACGCATGGGTTCCTCCCGTTTTATTTCTCTTGCGCGAAGCATCGCCGCGCGGCTCCCGGCACGAGTTTCCGCGCCTTCGGGCGTTAGCCTAGGGCAAAGTGCAAAGAGCGACAACAGCTTACGGCAGCTTACGGCGGTCAACTCAAGCGGCTGGCGGCAAGGCGCTTTGCTGAAAGGAGGGGCAGCCAACCAGCGCCTGGACCAGCGGTGAGCGCTTCTTCGAAAGTCACTCGGCGGACTTTTCAGCCCTGGCTTTCTCCGCGATGGCGCGCAGCGCCGGACGGTAGGCTGACATTACCTTTATGCCTTGCTGGGTGAGATAGGCTTCCGCCGCGGCACGGGCTGTGGAATGGGTGTCTTCGAAGCCCTCGGCGTAGAACTCGCCGTTCAACTCCCAGGTGACACGCCAGCGGTATCCGGGTCTGCCCACCGGCCTGAGCGGTCCGGGGTTTCCGGGCCAAGGCTCGACAACGAGGTTGTAGTTCTTGAGACCATGCATCTCAACCAGCCCCGCCCTGTTTCCGGCGCAGGCGCGCAGCGGCGCCTTCCAGCCCACTATAGTCCAAGTTTCGCGGGCGGTTCACCCGAAAAAGGAGAAGGGCTAAAGCCTTTGGCGGCTCAAACGCAGGGCGTTGCCGATAACGGAGACCGAAGAGAGTGACATCGCAGCCGCGGCAAACATCGGGCTCAACAACCAGCCGGTCAGCGGAAACAAGACGCCGGCAGCAAGCGGGACGCCCAAACCGTTGTAAAGAAACGCAAAGAAAAGGTTCTGGCGGATGTTCCCCAACGTCGCCCGGCTGAGACGCCGTGCCGTAAAGAGGCGGCCCAGATCGCCTTTCAGCAAGGTGATGCCGGCCGCCTCGATGGCAACATCGGTGCCACTGCCCATGGCAATGCCGATATCGGCCTGGGCCAGGGCCGGGCCGTCGTTGATGCCGTCGCCGGCCATGGCGACGACACGCCCCTCCTCCTGGAGTTGTCGAACCAATGCTGCCTTGTCAGCCGGCAAAGCGCCCGCGACAACACGCGTGACGCCCAGCTCTCCGGCAATCGCTTCTGCGACCGCTTGGGTGTCCCCGCTCACCAGGACGATTTCCAGGCCGTCGGCGCGCAGATCGGCAATCGCCTGCGGCGTTGTCGGCTTGAGGGCATCGGCAATGGCCATCACGCCCAGCAGACGGTTGTCTTCGGCAACAGCGATCACCGTTTGACCCTTGCGCTCCATGGCGTCGATGACGGCGACCAGTGGGTCCGTTGAGAAGCCCAGATGGCTGAACCATGCTACGGACCCCGCCCGCAGAAGGACATCGTCCAGGCACGCCTGAACCCCTTTTCCAACAACGGCATCGAACCCCGACACGGATTTAAGGGGCACGCCGCGGCGCTGCGCTGCGGAAACGATTGCCTCTGCCAGGGGATGCTCGCTGCGCTGCTCAAGGCTGGCCGCCACTTGGAGCAGATGGGTTTCGGTGACGCCCTCCGCCGGCGCGATGGTTACGACCGACGGCTGCCCTTCCGTCAAGGTGCCGGTCTTGTCGATGAGCAAGGTATCTGCCGCTGACAGACGCTCCAGCGCCTCGGCTTCCTTCACCAGGATCCCCAGGCCCGCGCCGCGGCCGACAGCCACCATGATGGACATCGGCGTGGCCAGGCCCAGCGCGCAGGGACAGGCAATGATCAGAACGCAGACGGCAGCGATAAGCGCGTAGGCAATGGCCGGCGGCGGCCCCAGAAGCGCCCAGGCAGCGAAGCTGACCACCGCAATCAGCACCACAATCGGAACCAGCACTGCAGCCGCCTTGTCCGCCAGGCGTTGCACCGGCGCACGGCTGCGCTGCGCATTGCCGACGAGCTGGACGATCTGAGAGAGAACGGTGTCGCGCCCCACCTTCTCGACGCGGAAGACGAGGCTGCCGCTGGCGTTCACCGTGCCGCCGACAACACGATCGCCGGGCCGCTTTGCCTGCGGCACGGCTTCGCCGGTCAGCATGGATTCATCGACGCTGCTTTTCCCCTCGACAACCCTGCCGTCGGCCGGAACTTTCTCGCCGGGCCGCAACAGGACACGGTCGCCGGGCTGCAGGGCCTCCACGGGCGCTTCGCGATAGCTTCCGTCATCCTCCAACAGGCGGGCGGTCTTGGGCGTAAGATCCAACAGGGCCCGCAGCGCACCACCGGTGCGCTCGCGCGCCCGCAGTTCCAGCACCTGGCCCAGCAGCACCAAAGTAACGATGACAGCCGCGGCCTCGTAGTAGACAGGCAACTCTCCAGCCGCACTGCGGAAAGAGTCTGGAAACACCCCGGGCATCACCGTGGCCGCCAGGCTGAAGAGAAAAGCGGCCCCCGTGCCCATGGCGATCAGCGTGAACATGTTCAGATGACGGGTCCGGACAGACGCCCAGCCGCGTTCGAAAAACGGCCATCCGCCCCAGAGCACCACCGGCGCCGCCAGCCCAAGCTGAAGCCAGGCTGACCACGCCGGCGTGAGCAGCCGCAGACCGGCAAGGTGCTCGCCCATCACCAGCACGACAAGCGGCAGCGTCAGAACCGCCGAGATCCGAAAGCGCTGCGCCATGTCCTCGAGCTCGGGGTTGGGACCGTCGTCCAGCGTGATCTCCACGGGCTCCAGGGCCATGCCGCAGAGGGGGCAGGTCCCCGGCCCCTGCTGCTCGACCTCCGGGTGCATCGGACAGGTGTAGAGCGCATCCGGATCGGCCGGCGCTTGTGGCCCACCCCTCCCCTCCAGCACGGCGTCCGGATCGTGCCGGAACTTCTCCAGGCAATGGGCACTGCAGAAGTAATGGATCTCACCGCCGTGCTCGTGGCACAGAGCGTCCTCCGTCCTGGCGACGGCCATGCCGCAGACCGGATCGACAGCCGTCTCGGGCTGCTGCACGGTGTTATGATCCCCAGCATCATGACCACCGGCGCCGCCGACCGAAGAGGCTGGGCAGCCGCTCCTTGAAGTCGGGGTCGGGGCCGGGTTTGGGGCCGGGTTTGGGGCCGGGTTTGGGGTCGGGGTTGGGGCCGCACCGTCATGACGGCCCAATTCGGCTGAAGCCGCCGTCGCCCGTGCTCCAGAGTCCTGTTCCATGCGCTAGGTTCTGGGGCTTCCAGTGACTGGAAGGTCAAGGCCGCAGCAACGATATGGAGTCCAGGTCCGAGAGGCTTCGCGCTCCCGGTATAGAAAGCTTCCCAAGCCGGGGCGGTCGGGCTACATGATAGGAAACCAAACGATCAATTGGCCTGCTGACCATTCCACCTGCCGGCACTTGGCAGCCGCTGTTGCGGCCGCCCTGCGGCGAGAGCATGGTTCTTGTCGGGCCATGTCCCCGGGAGGATGATGTACCTATGCGCAATCTGGAACTCGCCGGCCGCTCGGTCGCCCGCTCGCTGAACGGCATGGCGGCAACCTCCCACAGCCTGGCGACGCTGACCGCGATCAACGTGCTGCAGGACGGCGGCAACGCCATGGATGCCGCCGTTGCGGCTTGCGCGGTCCAGGGTGTGGTGGAACCGGAATCGACCGGCATAGGCGGCGACTGCTTTGTCCTCTATGCGCCGCGCGGCAGCGGTGAGGTCGTCGCCTTCAACGGCTCCGGCCGCGCGCCGGCCGCAGCGACGGCGGCCTGGTATGGCGAGCAGGGCATCGACACCCTCGAGCGCTACAGTCCCCACTCGGTGACCGTTCCCGGGTCCATCGACGCCTGGGACCGGCTGCTGCGCGACCACGGCACCCGCAGCCTGGGCGACATGCTGCAGCCAGCGATCCGTTTCGCACGCGACGGCTATGCCATTACAGAGCGTGTCGCCACCGATTGGGACAGCGAGGTCGAGACCCTTTCGCACGATCCGGCGACTGCAGGGATCTTCCTTCCCGGCGGCAAGCCCCCCGGCCTCGGCACCATCCACCGTCAGCCGGCGCTCGCCGCCAGCATGGAGCTGATCGCCAGGGAAGGCCGCGATGCCTTCTACAAGGGCGCGATCGCTGAAGACCTCGTGGACCATCTGCGCGCGCTGGGCGGCCTGCACAGCCCGGCGGACTTCGCAGAGGCCGAGGGCGAATATGTCGAGCCGATCAA
The DNA here is from genome assembly GCF_028281305.1 of Pelagibius sp. GTDB lineage: Bacteria > Pseudomonadota > Alphaproteobacteria > Kiloniellales > Kiloniellaceae > Pelagibius. The sequence goes on from NZ_JANQKD010000045.1 coordinate 16,177, forward strand.
ATCGAGCTACCGGGGTTTCGACATCGTCCAGTGCCCGCCCAATGGCCAGGGCGTCATCGCACTTCTGATCCTCAACATTCTCGCGGGCTACGATCTCGCCAGCTTGGGGGAGTTCACGGCGGAACGCCTGCATCTGGAGATCGAGGCCATGCGCCTGGCTTACCAGGAACGCGATGCCCATCTTGCCGACCCTGCGCAGGCCGAAGTCCCCGTAGAGCACCTGCTCTCCGAAGACTATGCAGCGGAGCTGCGCGGGCGTATCGACCCCAGGCGGGCGAGCGCCGCCCCCGCCCCGGCGCCGGTCGCGGCCCACGCTGACACGGTGTACCTGAGCGTCGTCGACAAGGACCGCAACGCCGTCAGCTTCATCAACTCAACCTTCAACTCCTTCGGCAGCGGCATCACCGGCCCCAAGAGCGGGGTGGTGCTGCAGAACCGTGGCGGCGCCTTCTCCGTCGATCCCGCGCATCCCAACTGCATCGCGCCGCGCAAACGGCCCATGCACACCATCATCCCCGGCATGATGGTGAAGGACGGGCGCGCGGTCATGCCCTTCGGCGTCATGGGCGGCCACTATCAGGCGGCCGGCCACGCCCGCCTGCTCACCAATCTACTGGACTTCGGACTGGACGTGCAGCAGTCCATGGACATGCCGCGCATCTTCGCCCAACCCGGCGAAGGCGCCACCGAGGTCGAGGCGGAAAGCGGCGTGCCGCAGGAGATACTCTCGACGCTCGAAGACATGGGCCATCGTTTCTGCGAGCCGCCGAAACCGATCGGCGGCAGCCAGGCGATTCAGATCGACTGGGAGGCCGGAACGCTGGCCGGCGGCTCCGATCCGCGCAAGGACGGCTGCGCCCTGGGGTACTAGGACCTGGGGTTACTGAGCCCGCCACAAACCGGACCATGGGGGACTCTTTGACTGCGCTCGACCCGGCCCTGCACGACGTCTACACCCAGATTTCGACGGCCACGATCACGACGATCCTTCTGAAAAAGGGGCTGCGCAACGTCTGGCTGCGCGGCGCAAAGCCGCTGGTTGATGCGCGCAGACGCCGCGTCGGCCCGGCGTTCACGCTGCGGTTCGTTCCAGCCCGGGAGGATCTGGCGACACCGGCCTCCTGGTCCTCCCCCACCTCGACGCGCGCCGCCATCGAAGAAATGCCGGAAGGCGTGATCACCGTGGTCGACGCCATGGGCGTCCAGGACGCCGGGATCTTCGGCGACATTCTCTGCGCAAGGATGCACAAACGCGGGGTCGAGGCGCTGGTCACCGACGGCGTGCTGCGGGATCTGGAGGGTGTCGAGGCCAGCGGTCTGCCGGTCTGGTGCGACGGTATCGCAGCGCCGTCGTCGGTCACCGGGCTGACCTTCGTCGGCTGGCAGGATCCCATTGCCTGTGGCGGCGTGGCGGTCTTCCCGAACGACCTGATCGTGGCGGATCGCGACGGCGCCGTGGTCGTTCCCCAAGCCCTGATCCGGGAGGTCGCCGATCTGGGCCTGGAGCAGGAACGTCTGGAGGCCTGGATCATGCGCGAGGTCGGCCATGGCGCGAAACTGCCCGGCCTCTATCCGCCTAATGAGGAAACCCTGGCGCGCTACCGGACGGAAACCGGGGACGGCTGAACGGCCAAATCCTCCTTGCAAGGCATGCAAGGCTTTCCTAGCCTTGCGGCCATGCGCGGCGCTAAGCGATTCTTTCCTGGCTACCGACTGCGGCGCGGCACCCCGAACGACGGGGATGCCCTGCTGCGGGTGCATCAGCGCGCCATCCTGACCCTTGGGCGCCGCATCTACAGCGATGCGCAGCTGGAGAGCTGGGCCAGCGGCAACACCGCCGAGCGCTACGGGGCCGCGATGATCGAGGAGGAGGAGATCTTCGAAGTCGCCGTGAACCGCAAAGCGGGCGTCGTCGCCTTCTGCTCGCGCAAAGACCATGAGGTTCGGGGGCTCTACGTCGATCCCGATTGGGCGCGCCTGGGCATCGGCCGCTTGCTGCTCCAGCGTGCCGAGGCGGCGATCAAAGCGATGGGCCATCACCGGGTCTCGATAGGCGCCAGCCTCGTCGGCCTGCCGTTCTACGAGTCCCAAGGCTACCGGGTGCTGCGGCACCGCCACTGGAAAACCGGCGGCGGCCTTTTCATCCCCGCTGCCGAAATGGAAAAGCAACTGCGGCAGTCCGGACGACGGGCCGCGCAGCATTCAGCGGCGGGCTGACAGACAGAAGCCTTCACCACGACCGCCCGGGCGCCGACGTCGCTTTGCAGGAGGCGTCCACATTCTTCAAGCCTCGCAAGCCGTTCTCCACGCCCGCCGGTCGATCACCGCGGTGTTCTTCATCAACGGCACCCTGATCGGCTGCTGGGCTTCGGCGATTCCGCAGATCAAGCAAAGGCTTGCTCTCGATGACGGCGACCTGGGAATGGCGCTGTTGTGTTTTGCCCTCGGCTCGATTCTGGCCATGCTTTTCGGCGGCCCGAAGATCGACCGCTTCGGCAGCCGCCTGGTCGTCGGCTTCAGCGCCCTGGGGTTCTGCCTCTCCCTGCCTCTGGTGCTGCTTGCCGGATCGCTCTCCGAGCTTCTCCTTGTCGCTGTCGTCATCGGCTTCGCCAACGGCCTGATGGACGTCAGCATGAATGCGCAGGGGGTCTCGGTCGAGCGCGCGCTTGAGCGGCCGATCCTGTCCTCGCTGCACGCCTTCTTCAGCATCGGGGGCATGGCCGGTGCCGGTGCGGCTGCCAGCGTCTATGCCCTCGGCGGCGGCCTGCAGCATCTCCTCCCCGGCGCGGCCATGATGCTCCTGCCCGCGGCGCTGATTGCCTTGCGGCCGTTGCTCGGCGATGCCCGGGGTGCGGAAAGCGAGGCGCGCCTCATCGCACTGCCGCCGCGGCCCCTTTGGCTGGTGGCCGCCTTCGCCTTTATCGCCTTTGTCTGCGAGGGCGCGATGTTCGACTGGTCGGCGGTCTATCTGCGTGAGGTCCTGAACACCGGTGCCAGTACCGCCGCGCTCGGCTTCGGCGTGTTTTCCGCGGCCATGGCGGCGGCCCGTCTTCTGGGCGACCGGGTCGTCGCCCGGTATGGACGGGTGCGGGTGCTAAGGGTCAGCGCGGTCGCCGCGGTCCTGGGCTACGCCCTTGCCCTTGCGGCAAGCGCGGTTCCTCTTGCACTCGCCGGCTATGCGCTGATCGGCTTCGGCGTCGCCAACATCGTGCCCATCCTTTTCTCCCTCGGCGGCAGCCACCGGGACATCGGCCACGGCAGCGGCATCGCCGCTGTGGCGACCGCCGGCTACAGCGGCTCGCTGCTGGGCCCGGCCTGGGTGGGCTTTCTTGCGGAGGCGGCGGGGCTGCGTTTCTCGCTCGCGCTGACGGCGCTGTTTCTGCTGTTGTTGGTGGTCTTCGGCGCGCGGGCCCGCGACACCTAGAGCTCCCCGTTAGAGCTCCCCGTTAGAGCTCCCCGTTAGAGCTCCCCGTTAGAGCTCTCGGTCGGGATAGCAGAGGCAGTCTTCCAGAGCTGTGAGGAAGCCTTGAGCGATGGTTGTCTCCGGATCCATCTCTTTCAGGATACGGCGCAGGACGGTGCTGCCCTCCGGGAAGCGGCGCATCTGCGCGATGGTCCCCTTGGCCAGCCGCTCGCCCAAGGGCCAGTCATCCTGATAGACCCCGGTGTCGGCCGGCACGTCCCAGTAGTGCCAGGCGCCCTCCCCATCCAAGCTGACCGTGGGGAACTTCAGCCACTCCTGCTCCCACCAGTCGGCCGCTTTGGCGGCTTCGGCGGTGGCAGACTCGCTCTCCTGACGAAAGTCGCCAAGGTCCAGAACCTTCTTGGATGCTGCCATCATCTGTGTTTCTCCCTTTCTGGGACGGCCTTTCCCTGACGGAGTACGCCGGGGCTAGACCGAGAAGTACTTCGCCTGCGGATGGTGCAGGACGATCGCCGAGGTCGACTGCTCGGGGTGAAGCTGGTGCTCGTCGGACATGACGATGCCGATCTCCTCGGCATTCAGAAGGGCCAGGAGCTGCTCCTGATCCTCCAGGTTGGGACAGGCCGGATAGCCGAAGGAATAGCGCGAGCCGCGATAGCCCTGACTCAGCATCGCCTCCATGTCGCGCGCGTCCTCGTGGCCGAAACCGAGTTCCGCACGGATACGCTTGTGCAGGTATTCGGCCAGGGCCTCGGCCATCTCGACACCCAGGCCATGCAGATAGAGATAGTCCTGATAGCGGTCGTCGTTGAACCAGTCCCGTGCCACGTCGGAGGCGTTCTGCCCGACGGTGACGACCTGCAGGCCCAGGACATCCCGCTCGCCGCTTTCGACATCGCGCAGGAAGTCGGCAATGCAGAGCCCGCCCGCGCGGGCCTGGCGCGGCAGGGTAAAGCGCGCCACCTCCCGGTCCCGCTCCTCGGGATCGAAAACGATCACGTCATTGCCCTCGGCGTTGGCCGGCCAGTAGCCGTATACCGCCTGTGGCACCAGGATGTCCTGTTGCTTGGAGACGTCGAGCATGCGTTTCAGAGTCGGGCGCAGTTCCCGCCGCGCCCACTTCATGTAGTCCCCCAGCGAACGGCCGTTCTTCCGAAAACCCCATTGAAACTGATAGAGCATGCGGTCGTTGAGGAAGGGCACCAGGGTGTCCAGAGGCACCCGCGCCAGCACCCGCGGCCCCCAGAACGGCGGCTCCGGCACCTCCACGCCTGCGGCCAGTTCGCCACGGCGCAGGCGGGTCTCTTCCAGGTCCACGGGGCGCTCATCGGCCCGCGTCGCCTGCCCCAGAACCCGCTTGGTTTTGTCGGAGCGCGGCCGCCGCTTTTCCGTGCGCTCGTTGACGTGCGCATCAAAGTTGCCGTTCACCACCTTGTCCATCAGCGACAGGCCGTCGAAGGCATCGCGGGCATAGGCCACCTGACCGGTGCCGTAGGCCGCCGCACAGTCCTGTTCCACATAGTTGCGGGTGAGCGCTGCGCCGCCCAGCATCACCGGGACCGAGACCTTCTCGCGGGTCATACGCTCCAGGTTCTCGCGCATGACGACCGTCGACTTCACCAGCAGACCGGACATGCCCACCGCATCGGCCTCGTGTTCGACCACGGCCGTCAGGATGCTGTCGATGGGCTGCTTGATGCCCAGGTTGACCACCTTGTAGCCGTTGTTGGTGAGGATGATATCCACCAGGTTCTTGCCGATGTCGTGGACGTCGCCCTTGACGGTGGCCAGCACGATAGTGCCCTTTTCCTGGCCCTCGACCTTCTCCATGTGCGGCTCCAGGAAGCGCACGGCGGCCTTCATGGTCTCGGCGGACTGCAGCACGAAGGGAAGCTGCATCTTGCCTGCGCCGAAAAGCTCGCCCACCACCTTCATGCCGTCCAGAAGATGGACGTTGATGATATCCAGCGGCGGATGCTTGGCCATGGCCTCGTTCAGATCGTCTTCCAGCCCCTTGCGGTCGCCGTCGATGATGCGGTCCTTCAGACGCGTCTCCACGTCTTCGGCGCGCGCCTTTTTCTCGGTGGCGACGGCCGAACGTCCCTCGAAGAGCCCGATGAAAGCCTGGAGGGGGTCGTAATCCTCTCTCCGGCGGTCGAAGATCAGGTCTTCCGCCGCCTTCACCTCTGCCTCAGGAATCTTGTGCAGGGGCATGATCTTGCTGACATGCACAATGGCAGAGGTGAGGCCGCGCTTGATGGCGTGATCCAGAAAAACCGAATTCAGCACATGGCGCGCGGCGGCATTCAGGCCGAAGGAGATGTTGGAGAGGCCCAGCAGGATTTGGCAGTCCGGCAGTTCCCGGGCGATGCCTTCGATGGCGTCCAGGGTCCAGACACCCAGCTTGCGGTCGTCTTCGTTGCCCGTGCAGATGGTAAAGGTCAGCGGATCGATGATCAGATCGCTGGCCGGCAGGCCATGCTTTATGCAGGCAAAGTCGTGCAGGCGCTTGGCGACCGCGACCTTGTGGTCCGCCTCCTTGGCCATGCCCTCTTCGTCGATCGTAAGCGCGATCACCGCAGAGCCGAAGCGGCGCGCCAGCTCCAGCCGTTTGGCCGCCGGCTCCTCGCCATCCTCGAAGTTGATGGAGTTGAGCACCGGCTTGCCGCCGTAGAGCTTCATCGCCGCTTCGAGCACCGGCAGTTCAGTGGAATCGATGACCAGCGGCGCGGTCACCGAGCCGCGCATGCGGCCCACCACCTCGTTCATCTCAGCGGTTTCATCGCGGCCGACAAAGGCGGTGCATACATCGATGGCGTGGGAGCCTTCCTTGGCCTGCTCCACCCCCATGGCCACGCAACCGTCCCAATCGCCGGACTCCTGCAGTTCCCTGAACTTCTTGCTGCCGTTGGCATTGCAGCGTTCGCCGATGGAAAGATAGGCGTTCTCCTGGCGCAGAGGAATCTGGCCATAGAGCGAAGCCAGAGACGGAACCCAGAAGGACTGCCGCGATTTCGGCACCGGACGGATCGCCAGCTTTGACTCTTCGCCGGCGCGGCGGCGCAGCATCGCATCCAGGGCGGCAATGTGATCGGTGGTGGTGCCGCAGCAGCCGCCGATCAGGTTCACGCCGTCCTCCTGCAGGAAGCGTTCCAGCCAGCCGGCCAGTTCCTGAGGTTGCAGGGGATAAGACGTCTTGCCGTCCACCAGCTCCGGCAGGCCCGCATTGGGCTGGACCGAGATGGGGCCGGCCCAGTTCTCGGCGAGCCATTCCAGATGGGGGGCCATTTCCTGCGGCCCGGTGGCGCAGTTGAGGCCCGCCACCGAAACGTCCAGGGCCCGCAGAACCGTCGCAGCAGCGGCAATGTCGGCGCCGACAAGGAGGGTCCCGGTGGTTTCCACCGTCACCTGCACCATGACAGGCAGGTCCGGCCTGCCGGCCCGCAGCCGCGCTGCTTTCGCGCCGTTGACGGCGGCTTTCACCTGCAGCGTATCCTGGCAGGTCTCGATCAGAACCGCGTCGACGCCGCCGGCGATCAGGCCGTCGCATTGGGTCGCGAAGGCCTGCTCCAGGCTGTCGTAGTCAATGTGGCCCAGCGACGGCAGGCGCGTCCCCGGCCCGACGGAGCCGACCACGAAGCGGTCGCGCCCGTCGCCGGCAAAGAGCTCCGATGCCTCGCGGGCAAGCTCGGCCGCGCGCTGGTTGATTTCCAGGGCACGGTCCTGCAGACCGAACTCGCCAAGAGTGATGGGGGAGCCGCCGAAGCTGTTGGTCTCGACCATATCGGCGCCGGCCTCGAAGTAGCCGCGGTGGATTTCCCGCACGATGTCGGGACGCGAAAGGTTCAGGACCTCGGTGCAGTTCTCCTGACCCCAGTAGTCTTCCTCGACGGAAAGGTCCATGGCCTGCACGCGGCTGCCCATGCCGCCGTCGCAGAGCAGAACCCGCTGCGTAAGCTGATCGTAGAAGGCGCTCATCGCAGCCCGCCCACAGCAAGGGGCCTTGCGGCATCGACCTGGTCCCGGCCGGCGGCGTCCGAAAGCAGCAGGCGGCAGACCGCCGCCGTCAGGTCGGCACGGTTCAAGGTATAGATGTGAAACTCCTCGACGCCGTGCAGCACGAGATAGCGGCAGAGCTCCGCCGCCACGGAAACGGCGACCGGATTTCGGACCTCGGCATTCTCTTCCAGGCCTTCAAAGAGCCGCACCAGCCAGGCGGGAACCGCGGCCTTGCAGTCCTTGGCGATCTGCAGGGTCCTCTGGAAGTTAACGATCGGCAGAATACCTGGAATGATCGGCGCCGTGATGCCCGCGGCGCGGGCGCGATCCAGGAAGCGCAGGTAGTCGTCCGGGTCGAAGAAGAACTGGGTTATGGCTCTCTGCGCGCCGGCATCCAGCTTGCGCTTCAGATTATCCAGGTCGGCCTGGGCAGACAGCGCCTCGGGGTGAACTTCCGGATAGGCGGCAACGGAGATGTCGAAATCGGCGACCCGGCGCAACCCGGCGACGAGGTCGGCGGCAAAGGCGTAGCCTTGCGGGTGCGGCCTGAAGTCTTTGCTGTCCTTCGGCGGATCGCCCCGCAAGGCGACGATGCGCCGGACCCCGGCCGCCCAGTAGCGCTCGGCCAGGGCATCGATTTCGGCCCGGCTGGCGCCCACGCAGGTCAGATGCGCCGCGGGCACAAGATCCGACTCGTTCAGCACGCGCTCGACAGCCCGGATCGTCCGCTCCTGCGTGGTCCCGCCGGCACCGTAGGTAATCGACACGTAGGCCGGGTCGAAGGCTTCGAGATCCTTCAATGCACGCCAGAAGCGCTCCTCGGCCAGGGGGGATGCCGCCGGAAAGAATTCGAAGGAAAAGCGGGGTCCGGGGGCTTGCCCCGCGCCGCCGACCCTTGCCTCGCGTCCGGCGGTCGGTCCCAAGATGTGTCTCGCGTCAGCCATGATCGTCCTTCATCCTGAAGTGTCTAGGCAGCAGTTGCCTGCAGGTCGCTCTGCAAGCGCCGCGCGGTCCAGATCGAAATCGTGAGCGGATCGCCTTTCAGTTCCTTGTACTCGGCCAACTCCAGCCCGGCCTCCTGCAGCCAGCTTTCGATGCGCTCGTCGTCGAAGCCAAGCCAACGATGTTCATGCTGGTCGCGCAGGTAATCCAAGGCATGCGCCTTGAAGTCGACGATGAAGAGTCGGCCTTGCGGGCGCAGCACGCGGGCGGCTTCCTCGATGGCCTGTGCGGGGCGCTCCGCGTAGTGCAGCACCTGATGGATCGTCACGGCATCGAAGCTGGCGGGCGCAACCGGCAGGTGATACATGTCGCCCTTGCGGACCACACAGTTGCGCAGGCGCGCACGCTCCAGCTTTGACCGCGCAATCATCAGCATGTCGGCGGAGAGATCGATCCCGACGGCGCGTTCGACCTGAGGGGACATGATCTCGAGGATGCGGCCCGTCCCGGTTCCGATATCCAAGAGGTCGGAGACCTTTTCCTGGGTCACCAACCTCTGCAACAAGGTCTCGACCTCGTCGTCGCGCACATAGAGCGCGCGGATCTCGTCCCAGCGCGCCGCCACGCGCTGGAAGTAATCCTCCGCCCGCTGCGCGCGCTCTTTCATCAGATGTTCGAGACGGCCGAGATCGCTCCGAACCGTCGCATCGTCATCCGGCACAGAGTCGACCAGGGTCTGTGCCAAAGCGGCGCCCGACCCCTGCTGCGCCAGCCGGTAATAGACCCAGGAGCCTTCCCGGTTGCGATCCACGAGGCCCGCCTCGGTCAGAAGCCTGAGGTGCCTGGAAACCCGCGGCTGGCTCTGACCGAGGATCTGCACCAGGTCCGAAACCGTCAAATCGCCGTGGGCGCAAAGCACCAGCAGCCGCAGCCGCGTCGCCTCCGCGGCAGCCTTCATCGCTGTAAGCAGTCTTTCCATCGCCCTCGCCCTATCCCGTGGTTGCCCGCCCCTTGAGATAGCGGTCCCCGGCCCCTTCGAGATATCACTATAAAGATATAAAGATATCGTTATGTCAAGAGCGCAAGCGGACTCTCCCGACTGCCGCCGCCCTTTGGCGGTACCGCCTCAATCCCGGTTTTGACCTCTTCTGCTCACGGCGGGCTCGCCGCGGGGTGATTATGATTCGCTTAAGCGAAGGCCTTATATGATTAACCATGGCCCAGGTGGACGAACCGCAATGGCGACCGAAGATTGGCCTTGCTCTCGGCAGCGGGGTCGCGCGCGGCTGGGCGCATCTCGGCGTGCTGCGTGCCCTGGCCCGTTACGGCATCGAACCGGACGTGGTTGCCGGCACGTCGATCGGCGCGGTCGTCGGGGGGATCCATCTTGCCGGCAAGGCCGATGCGCTGGAGGCCTGGGCGCGCTCCCTCAACAAGGTGCGCATGATCTCCTACATCGACTTCCGCATGCGCAACGGCGGCATGTTGGGCGGTCGCCATCTGGTCGATGCCATGCGCCACGAACTTGGCGGGATGAAGATCGAGGAACTCACCACGCCTTTCGTCGCCGTCGCGACCGACCTGGTGACCGGTCATGAAGTCTGGCTACGCAGAGGAGACATCGTCGACGCCATGCGCACCTCCTTTTCGCTGCCCGGCATCTTCGAGCCGATGCAGCATGACCGCCGATGGCTGGTCGACGGTGCGCTCGTCAATCCGGTGCCGGTTTCAGTCTGTCGTGCCCTTGGGGCGCAGATGGTGATCGCGGTCAACCTGAATGCCGACATCATCGGCAAGGAGCGACGTGCGGGCGCAGAGGTTCCGACAGTCGCCGGCTTCGATCTCTTGAGCGAGATGCAGGCCGTCGATGCCGCGAGATCGAAGTCGCGAATCGGCGCTCTGGCGAGTCGCATCTTTCGCCGTGAGCCGAGTCACCCCAGCATGTTCGGCGCCATGATCTCCGCTTTGGGGATCGTCCAGGACAGAATTTCGCGCTCTCGTTTGGCAGGCGAACCCCCTGACGTGCACATCACGCCGCGACTCGGGAACGTCGGACTCTTCGAATTCGACCGCGCCGACGAGATCATCGCCGAAGGAGAAGACTCGGTAGAGCGTGTGCTGCCCGATCTGCACGATGCCATTTCCATCTTCGGTCGCGAGCCCTACGACAACGGCACGTAAGTCCGCACGGCTTCGAGACAGACAACGCGTGAGAGCGCATGCGCCGTCTCGCCCAGCGACGCCGAGCAGCGATACCGAAGGGCGTCGGCAAGAGACTTAACGGCACATCTGCGTGAGGTTTGATCGGGGCTTCAGCAAACCTCGTGAAGCCCGAACGAAAACGGCGACCGCTCGTTGGAGCGATCGCCGTTATCACCATAACTCTTACCGGCTTGGTTAGCGAAGGCGGCGGACCGCCGTTTCGGCGCGAGGTCGTAAGGTTATGATTTAGCTTACTTTTTCGCCGTTCTCTTACGAGCGGCGGGCTTCCGTTTCGCTGCGGTTTTCTTCTTCGCAGTCTTCTTTTTGGCGACCTTCTTTTTGGCGACCTTCTTCTTAGCGACCTTCTTCTTAGCGACCTTCTTCTTGGCGACTTTCCGCTTCGCCGCTGGCCGCTTGGCTACCTTCTTCTTGGCAACCTTTTTCTTCGCGACCTTCCGCTTCGCTGCTGGCCGCTTGGCTACCTTCTTCTTAGCCACCTTCCTCTTGGCTGTGGTCTTGCGCGTCGTCTTACGCGCAGTCTTCTTCTTCGCGGTCGATTTTTTCGCCGCGCGCTTGGCCGGCGCCTTCTTCTTCGCCGGCCTCTTTGCAGTCTTGGTAGTTGCCAATTGTCTAATCCCCTAACGTCAGAACGAATCCGGTGATGCCACCCCGCGCGGCGAATTGTGCCTCTTTGGTCAAGCAGTGACAAGAAAAGAGAAGCAGTCGTCAAGCAACAGAATGCAAAAAGCTCTCACTGTTGCGATGAAGAGACGGTCGCTCTCGCGGCCATGAACTTGTCAAGCCACTCGACTGTGTTGCCGTTGTACGCAGCATGAAGGCAATTACAAATGCGCGCTGAGAGCCGTGGCGTCGATGACTGTGAAGTCGTTCGACAGGCGTTAACGAATCTTACCGCAAGCACTGAATGGATCCCGGAGCACTGCACGGTTGTCGTCTCGGCCACTTGGAAACATCCGCGCGGCACTGCCGATCCCTACGAAAAAGGCCTTTGCCTTCGCCGCGGGACATGAACAACGATCAATCCCAACACAGATCAAACACAGCAAGCACGGCAGCCGCGCACCTATAGTCGCTGGCCATGTTGAAAAGACAGCTGCCCCTGAACCTCGCGCTGATCTTCTTCGCCTTGCTCAGCGCTTTCGCACAAGCCACCCGCGCGACCGAGAAGCCAGTCCCGAGCGAGCTGCTCGCAGCGGTGGTCGAATCGGCAAAGGGAACCGACATCGAGGCGTTTCAGCGCACGCTTCGCATGACCATAGCGGCGGCCCCCGAGCACAACCGTGCGATCCTGCGCCACGCCATCGGGCTGCGGCCGGACTGGGCGGCCGAACTGCTGCTGGCCGCACTCTTCGACCCCCCTCTGACCGCCGCATCGGCTAGCGACCCGGCGGCCGCTGCAAGACCGGTCAGCGCCGCAGCGGCAAGGCCCCAGCCGGGCAACCAGAGCCTCGCCCAGCAGGCACAGTCCGCACCCGCGGAGACAGCCGCCGAAGCGGAAAGCCCCTGGTCGGGGGAGGCCGAGCTCGGTGGAGTCGCACGCAGCGGAAACACAGAGAATCTGGGCGTTTCAGCCAGTGCCGAGGTCATCTACGAGGCGGCGCCCTGGCGCCACATCCTGAGCGGCTCCTTCGACTACCTGGAAACCCGCCTGGCGACCGAAGAGCAGGCCATTGAGGCCGAGTACCAGTTCAACTACGACCTGACGGAGCGCACCTTTGTCTACGGCCTCACCCACTACGAGGATGATCGTTTCAGCGGCTTCGAATACGAAATCACAGCCTCGGCAGGCCTCGGCACCAGGGTGATCGACGGCGAGCAATTGACCTGGACCCTCGCCGCCGGTCCGAGCGTTCGTGTCTTCCGCGAAGACGACGAAGGGACGACCGAAGCTGTACCGGGCGCGCGCCTCAACAGCGACCTCGCGTGGCAGATCTCTGAGACGGCCAAGCTGGCGAATGAAACGGAGCTGCGTTTGGACAGCGACCGCAGCGAACTCGAGAACGAAACCAGCCTGACGCTGCAGATTGTCGAAAGCCTGGCCGGGCGATTCTCTTTCTCGGCGCAGTACCGCAGTCCTGTGCCGGAGGACACCGATGAACTGGATACCACGACCAAGGCCTCACTGGTCTATGGGTTCTAGTAGGGCCTGCTCCTGCTTCCGCCACACAGCCCCTCGCATTGCCCACGGAATAATTCCGCCTGCGTCGCGTCGGAAGAGTAAAGGCCAACGGCTCCGAAACTACTGACCCTGGAGGCCCAATGATTCGAGTTCCTTCAGGCCGCGGCGCGTCCGGCACAGACGCTTCCGGACGTGGTCTGGGCATGATCGCGGTCGCTGTCGCAGCGGTGCTGCTCGCGATTCCCCTGCAATCGGGCGCAGCAGGCGCCCAGTCTGCCACGCCCACCGAATCAGCACCGCCTCTGGAGTCAGCGCCGGCGGCATCGCCAGCCAACCAGTCCGGCAGTGCGGATGTGTCCACCGCGCGCGACATCCAGGGCATGAGTATCTGGGACCGCGACAACGAGCTGCTGGGCGAGGTCGATGACGTGATCCTCGACAGGCGCACTTCGAAGCTGAGACTGGTCGTGGTTTCTCACGGGGGATTTCTGGGTATTGGCGGCAAGCCGGTCGCCATTGAATGGCGCGAGCTCGAGTACGACGCTGGCGCCAGGCTCTTGCGCACCCGAAAGCTCACGGCCGACGAACTGGCGGAGCGCCAGCCCTATGAGACCGACCAGTCAGGGGTCTCCATCGGCGATCTCAACTAGCAAAGCGCCTGATGACAGAACGTCTGCCAACAAACTGTCCGGCGCGCATGGCAGCGGGCGAAATGCCACTTCCTTGACTCTTCCGTGACGACATTGCCGCCGTCTATACCCGATTTATCGATGCAGTCCGGCCAGTAAGGCCGCTATTTCAAAACCATAGCAAAGTAACTTTAGGTGGCACCTTTCAACCTGTGGAATATCGCCAGGGGTCGACGGGTCTCTAATGTGTAGGTCTCTGCGTAGCCAGGACGCGGGGCAGGAAGCCTGTGATCAGACCCAGCCCATTTAGGGACATCCCGGCCGTTTGGAGGGCAGATCGCAAGGTCTAGGGCCACTCGGTGTGAGAGGAAGGCGTGTCATTTCATACGGTTGACCGGCGACGTTTCCTTGCGGGAATCGGACTAGGCAGTTTTGGGCTCGCCCAATGGGTGGGCTCTCAGGGATCGAGCGCTGCGGGCCAATGGGACCGCGCGATGCCCGACAGTCCTTTCGATTTCGAGAAGCTGCGCGGCGCGGCCGCCCGCTTGGCGTCGGAGCCCATGGCGGGCGGCGATGCCGATACCCTTCCCCAGACCCTCGCCGAGCTGACGCCGGCACAGTTCCACGCAGTCCGCTTTCGCCCGGAGGCGACGATCTGGCGCGACGAAGCGCTGCCTTTTCAGATGCAGCTCTTCCATCGCGGCTCGTACTTTCGCCAGACCGTGAAGATCAACGTCATCGATGAAGAGCAGATCTCGACGATTCCCTATTCGCCGGCGCTCTTTGACTATTCCGACAGCCCGCTCGAAGGGACCCCCGAAGACCTCGGCTTTGCCGGGTTTCGTCTGCTTCACCCTCTCAACAGAAGCGACCATTTCGACGAGCTTGCGGTCTTTCTGGGCGCCAGCTACTTCCGGGTGCTCGCGGCGGGCCAACATTTCGGGCTCTCGGCGCGCGGCCTTGCCATCGATACCGGCCTCCCGAAGAAGGAGGAGTTCCCCTACTTCCGGGAGTTCTGGATTCAAAAGCCGCGGCCCGACGACCAGGCCATCCAGATCTATGCCTTGTTGGACAGCGCAAGCCTTACAGGCGCTTACCACTTCGTCCTCACGCCGGGCATCGAATCGGTGATGCAGGTCCGGGCGAGCGTGTTCACGCGCCAAGCCGTGCAGAAGCTCGGGATCGCACCGCTGACGTCCATGTTCCTCTACGGCGAGAACTCGACGCCGCCGAGAGACGACCTTCGGCCTGAGGTTCACGACTCCGACGGCCTGCTGATGGCCGGCAACAACGGCGAGTGGATCTGGCGCCCGCTGACCAACCGCAGCGAACTCCAGATCAGCTCGTTCCAGAACGAAAGCCCGCGCGGCTTCGGGCTGATGCAGCGCGACCGCGATGCGCGCAGCTATCAGGACCTGGACCTGAACTACGAGCGCCGTCCCAGTGCCTGGATCGAACCGCAGGGCGACTGGGGCAATGGCGCCGTTCAGCTGATCGAGATTCCGAGCGATGCCGAGCGCTACGACAACATCGCCCTGCTCTGGGTTCCGGAGCGCAGCGTCGAACCCGGCCAGGAGTGGCCTTTCCGCTACCGCCTGCGCTTTGCCAGCGCATTCAACGATTTCCCGAACACCGGGCGCAACCTTCAGACCCGGGAAGGTGCCGGCAGCGAACCCGGGCGACGGCGTTTTGCCCTGGAGTTCGGCGGCGGAAAGCTGGCCGAGATTCCCGACGACGGCAAAGTCGAACTGGTGGTCACTGCATCCACGGGACGCATTCTGCAGCCACGCGGACGCAAAAGCGATGCCACCGGAACCTGGTTCGCCCTTTTTGAGTTGGACCCCGGCGAAGAAGAGGCCATCGAACTCCGTGCCTTTTTGAAGGACCAAGAACACGCTTTAAGCGAAACATGGAGTTACTTGTGGAAGCTCAGTTGAAAACAGCCGGCACCACGCCGCACCCTGGCGGGCGCCGTGACATGATCCGCGCCCAGCTGCTTTGCAGGCTGGATCGTTACTTCTTCGCCGCAGGGGTCGGCGACGAGCGGGAGCGTGCCGCCCTGATCGCTCAGGCCTGCGACACCCTTCTCGCTCCCTCCCGCCAGCAAAGCGAACTGTCCTGGCTGCAGGTGATCGGCGCAGTCGACCGTGTCTTGGCCGAGCGCCATGCAATCGAGACACCCGGCGACGAGGCCCGCTTGACCTGCCGCGGCCGCATCGCCGAGATTTTCAGCACCGATGAGCGCAGCGGCGGCAGGGCCGCGGAGAGCCTCAACCCGACGGCCGATTGGGGCACGCCGCCGCGGAACTACCGGGCCATGCCGGACCAGGACCTCTCCGTCCGAAGTCCCAGACTGTCCTGGCTTGTCGACCCCTCCGCCTGGCCCTCCACCTGGCGGCCGGCACATAACTTTGTCGTCAGCCTGTCCTGCCTGGCGGTTGTGCTGATCCCCTAGCGGCCCGGGCCCTCGGGCAAGGAGCCTTGCGCATGCCAAAGATGCGGCGGATTGTCCTGCTGATGCTGGTCGTCTCTTCGACCGCTGCAGCCGTTCTGGTGCTCGGAACAATCCTGGCCAGCCAGGGTTTCTCGGTTCTCGAGCTGGGTATTCTTGCCCTCTTCGGCCTGCTTTTTGCCTGGATCACCACAGCGTTCTGGCTCTCGCTGGCCGGCTTCGTGCTCCATGTGCTGGGTCGGCCCGGCCATCGCCTGGCGGAGCGAACGACGATCCCGGAAGACAGTGCCAAAGACGAACGCTCCCGCGTTGCGTTGGTGATGCCGATCTACAATGAGGATCCGCAGAGGGTCCTTGCCGGATTGCAGGCGACACTGAACTCATTGCTGCGTGCCCGGCACGAGAACCGCTTTGAGCTGTTCATTCTTTCCGACAGCACCGACCCCGAGGTCTGGCTCGCCGAGGAGCTTGCCTGGAGCCAGTTGAACCGAGAGTTCGCCGGCAAACTGCCGGTCTTCTACCGGCACCGGCCCAAGAACCTGGCACGCAAGAGCGGCAACATCGCCGACTTCTGCCAATCCTGGGGCTACCGCTACGACTACATGGTGGTGCTTGACGCCGACAGCATCATGTCGGGCCATTGCCTCGTCAGCCTTGTCAACCGCATGGACGCGAACCCGAAGGTGGGGCTGATCCAGGTCCCACCGACCCCGGTGCTCCGGGAATCCTTCTTCGCACGCAGCCAGCAGTTTGCAGCGAGTGTCTTTGGCCCGGTCTATGCGACCGGACTGAGCTTCTGGTTTCAGGACAGCGCAAACTACTGGGGCCACAATGCGATCATTCGCGTGGCCCCCTTCATGGCGCACTGCGGGCTGCCGACGCTGCCGGGCAAAGAACCCTTCGGCGGAGAGATCCTCAGCCACGACTTTGTCGAGGCGGCCCTGCTGAGGCGCGCCGGTTGGCAGGTCTGGCTGGCGGACGATCTCTCCGGCAGCTTCGAGGAACCGCCGCCGACACTGATCGACCATGCCAAGCGCGACCGCCGCTGGTGCCAGGGCAACCTTCAGCATCTGCGCGTTGTCTTCGCCGAAGGCCTGCGCCCGCTCAGCCGGCTGCATCTGGCCATGGGGATCATGGCTTACATGTCCTCCGTGTTCTGGTTCGTCCTGCTGGTCCTCTCGGGCCTGGAGGCCCTGCGGCAGGCACAAACAGAGCACAGCTACTTCATGGAGGGGGATCTCTTCCCCAACTGGCCGGTTTCCTACGCTTTCGAGGCAGCCACTCTTCTGGCGATTACGCTCTCGATTCTCTATCTGCCAAAGATCTTCGGCTATCTCACCCTGTTTCTCGACCGGCGCCGGCTCATGGCCCACGGCGGCGGCGTCAAGGCCGGGCTCAGCCTGCTGCTGGAAAGCCTGACGTCGATCCTTCTGGCCCCTATCCTGATGCTCTTTCAGCTGGGCTTCGTGGTGTCGATCCTGGCCGGCCGCTCGGTCCGCTGGGCGGCCCAGAAGCGCGACGACGGCGAGACCTCCTGGGCCGAAGCCGGGGCGGTGCATCTTGGTCATACTGCCGTCGCTGCAACCGCCGGCTGGGTGAGCTGGCACTCCCTGCCCGATTTCTTCCCCTGGCTGACGCCGGTTCTGTTGGGTCCGCTGCTGGCGATCCCGCTTTCGCGGCTCACCAGCCGGGTCGATCTGGGCCGCGCCCTGCAGCGCCGGGGGCTGTTTCTCACGCCCTGCGAGAGCGACCGACCGGCGGTGCTGGAGGATCTCTGCCGCCGCCTGACGGCGCTGGAACAAGACGCCCAAGCCGCACCGCGCCGGGGCACGCTCTTCGAGAAGGCTATCGCCGATCCCTTTATGAACGCCCTGCACCTGACCCTTCTTGCCCGGGAAAGCCGCAGCAAGAGCGAGCGGCTGCGCCTGGACGCGCTCGTCGCCAAGCTGCAGGAACAGGGGGTCGAGAGCCTGACGCGGTCGCAGCGCAGCGACCTGCTCTCGGACCCGGCCAGCATGACGACTCTCCATGCCCTGGCCTGGCAGTCCAGCGAGGAGGGCCCGTTGTCCCTCGGCCAGAGTGCGACCGAGGGCAAGAGAGCCTGACCCCGGGGCCCCGCCTATGCCTTGCGGAAGATGAAGGCCGCCAAAGCGCCTGCGGCGGCGGCAAGCACGATGGCCAGCAAGCCGTAAAAGGCCGAATAGCCGTGGGCAAAGTAGAAGACATCGGCGCCCAGGCCGGCCTTGCTGACAATCAAGGGAGTCGTCTGCGCGTGCTCCACCCTGCCGTCCTTCAGCATGAAGACCTCGACATCGTAAAACCCGGTCGGCACGTTCGCGGGGAAGAACAGGCGGGTGCGAAAGAGCTGCCCCCCGAGAAAGTTGATCCGCTCGTCGCTCGAAGCGAAGAGGCCTTCGCGCTGCTTGTTGCGGATCAGGCCGGCCTTGAACTCCGCCAGTTCGGTATCGGAGACGGTTTGCTCCACCGGGCGCAGCCTGAGGAAGTTGGCCCCCATGCCGTGCCGGGCGCGTATGGTGTCGCTGGCTATCTCCTCCAACGGGGCGGAGCTGCGCACGGCGAAGAAACTCGGCACCCTGCGGAAGACGATCCGCTGGTCGTTCACCCAGATCCCGGCAAAACGCGCCTTGCGCCATACGACGGTGTCTTCTTCCGGCCCGCGGACCACCACCACGACGTCGCTGTCGGGCTCCACGGTGCCGAAAAGCAGCACCTGGGTTCCCGTGAAGCCGGTGGTGATCTGAATCTGATGCTCCGACAGGTCTGCGATCAGCGGGTTCTGCGCCGCACTCGGCATCGCCAGGGCGAAGAAGGCAAGAGCGAGAAGGATGCGCTTCAGCTTCATCTCACCGCCCCCCGTCAAAGCTCGCCCGGCGCGCCGAGAATGAAGATATCGCTCGGCGTCACCACCAGATCGTAAGCGAGCTTTCCGCAGACGGCCAGCACCAGGACCGCCAGCAGGATGCGCAGCTGTTCGCCCCGCAGCCGGGTGCCGACACGGGTACCGATCTGTGCGCCGATAACACCGCCGGTCAGCAGGATCAGCGCCAGGATGGCATCCACGGTCTGGTTCTCGGTCGCCTGCAGGAAGGTGACGGTGCCGGTCACGAAGATGATCTGAAAGAGCGACGTTCCGACGACCACGGAGGTCGGCATACCCAGCAGGTAGATCATCGCCGGCACCATGATGAAGCCGCCGCCGACGCCCATGATGGCGGCCAGGATGCCGACCACGAAGCCGATGAGGATCGGCAGCAGCGCCGAGATGTAGAGCTTCGACTTGCGGAAGCGCATCTTCAGCGGCAGGCCGTGCATCCAGTGGTGCTGGTGCAGCTTGCGGCGCACGTCGATCTGGCGGCGCCGGCGAAAGAGGGCGCGGCTGCTCTCGACGAACATCAGGGTTCCCACGACGCCCAGCAGGACCACGTAGCAGAGCGAGATCACCAGGTCCAACTGGCCCAGACCGCGCAGCAGGGTGAACAGCCAGACGCCGGAGATCGACCCGAGGGTGCCGCCGAACAGCAGCACGCCCCCCATGCGGAAGTCCACGTTGCCCCGCCGCCAGTGTGCCAACACGCCGGAAACCGAGGCAGCCATGATCTGGTTGGCCTCGGTGGCCACGGCCACGGCCGGGGGCACACCGATGAAAATGAGCAGCGGCGTCATCAGAAAGCCGCCGCCGACCCCGAAGAGCCCGGAAAGAAAGCCGACTGCCCCGCCCATGCCCAACAGCAAAAAGACATTCACAGAAATCTCTGCGATGGGCAGATAAATATTCATCAAATCGGCTTTCTAGAGGCCCCTTTCCTGGGACCGGCCCAAGATGGATCAGCTTATATTCCGTCGATGGTGCATCGCAACGAAATCGTTTTCGAAATGGCAGCGGAAGGCGCCGCCCGCGTACCTCGTCCCCCGACCCCAGGCTCCTCCCCTGCCTAGGCGCGGCTCTCGCCGTAATAAAGTGTGACCACGTGCTTGGCTTCGGCGAAGAAAAGCCAGCGCTCCACCGCCAGGCCTGCCCCCAGCAGCAGAGCCGCCAGCACCGCCGCCACCACAGCCCCTGCGCCAGGCAGTGCGAGACCGGCCAGCACCAGCACAAAGGGGGCCGCAAGCCCGCCGAAGAGCACGAAGCGCCGCAGGCGCTCGGCGTGCCGTCGGGCGACCTGGAAGCCCATCTCCTGCATCAGATAGTTGCTCTCGCTGTGTGGCGCCTCCAGGAGGCTCACCTTGCCGAAGTCTCCAAGCCCCGTTGCCGACTCCGCTGTGCTGGCGTCATCCATGTCCGCCAGGGAACGCCAGTACAGCAGCTTCACCGCCAGGGTTGCCGCAAAGAGCGCCAGGACGATAGCCCCGAAGGGCCCCGCCAGAGGCTGTCCCCAGAGGCCGAGCAGGACCAGCAGCAGAAGGCCGCCCGAGAGCGCGGCCATGACCAGGTAGGCCGGCAGGGTCCAGGGCGAGTGCCAGGCCCGGATGGTCTTGAGCGAAGCATAGATCATGGCCGTGCAGGCAACGGTGGCCACGCAGCTCAGGCTGGCGATCAGGCCGAGGACGGCAAAGGCGCCGTCATTGCGGCCCAGGACGACCCAGCCAAGGGCAAAGAGGCCGGACGGCAGAAAGGTAAAGACCGCCGCCACTCCTTCGCGCGACAGCCACGACGATCGCCACTGGCTGAGCGCCCGCCAGGCCCGCTCAGGATGGCCGAGATGAAAAGTCGACGACACCAGCCCGAGGACCACCAGGCCGAAGCCAAGCCCGAAAGCGATCAGGCCGAGACCGCGGTCGGCCGGCACCAGGCCCAGGATGGCGAGGACGCCCAGCCACGCGATCAGGCCGTAACCGGCACCGGAAGCTGTGGTGAAAAGAATGACAGACTTTGCCGGATGCACGCCGGACCTCTCCTCAAATCACTGTCGTCCGGGTCGCCGTGGTCCGAGTCTCGCTCTTCGCAGCGCCGCTCATCGGCTCAGCATCCGGTCCACCCAGCGCGCCAACATCCCGGCCGAGCCAGCCTCGGCGGCAACCGGCGCCAGCGCGGAAACACCCGATGACTCCGCGGCAACCGCCTTGGGGCGCGGCGGCAGGTAGCGGTTCACCGGCGCGCAGCCCTGCTCCGGCATCAGGGCATAGCCGTCCCGGGCCGCCACCAGGAGCGAGACCTCTGAATCCGGATCGCCCAGGTCGCCGAAGTGCCGCGCCCCGGCGGGACAGGTGGAAACACAGGCCGGCACCCGGCTGCGCTCCGGCAGGTTCTCGTTGTAGATCTTGTCGACGCAGAGGGTGCATTTCTTCATGACGCCCGCATCCTCGTCGTACTCCCGCGCGCCGTAGGGACAGGCCCAGGAGCAAAGCTTGCAGCCGATGCAGGCCTCCGCATTGACCAGAACGATACCGTCCTCCTCGCGCTTGTAGGAAGCGCCGGTCGGACAGACCGTCACGCAGGGGGCATCGTCGCAATGCAGACAGGATTTCGGGAAGTGAACCGTGCGGCTGTCGCCGTCGTCATCGACCACCTCGAAGCTGTGGATGCGGTTGAACCACACGCCGCTGGGATCGGCGCCGTAGGGGTCGTGATCGGTCAGCGGCGCCGAGTGACCGCCGGTGTTCCATTCCTTGCAGTTCACCGCACAGGCATGGCAGCCGACGCAGATGTCCAGATCGATGACGAGGCCCAGCTTCGTCGGGCCCGGGTTGCGGGGTAGCGAGGTCATTCTGCGACCTTTACTTGGCTGGCGGGATCCGCGTCCGGCTCGGCAGGGTCCTGCCCGTGCTTCTGATTGCCGTGGCCGTCCGCCACGCCGGCGACGGTGCGGGCGATCTCGTGACGGTTGCCCAGCCACTCCACGTGCTCGAGGCGCGGTGCCGCGGGGCCGGGTGTCCCCGGCGAAGCTTCATTGAAATCTGCGCCGTAGCGCAACACCGCCGGCCTCGCCCCGGTCGGTGCCGGGGCCTGGACCGGCTCCAGAAAGGGATCGGTCACCTCGGCCTCATCGGGCGCGCAGCGCTCCAGCCGGACACGCAGATCGTACCACGCCGCCTGGCCGGTGACGGGGTCCGAGTTGGAGTAGCGGTGGCCGCCCTCGCGCGCCGGCAGCAGCTCGGAGATGATGTGGTTCAGAAGGAAGCCGCGCTTGCTCTCCGGCGCGTCCGCATCCAAGGCCCAGGCGCCGCGGCGCTTACCGATGGCGTTCCAGGTCCAAACGGTCTCGGGATTGACCCCGTGCATGAGCTGCACCTGGCCTTTGACCCGCCCGTGGTGACTGATCACCCAGACCCAGTCGTCGTTGGCAATGCCGTGGCGCTCGGCGGTCTTGGGGTGCACGAACAGCCGGTTGCGCGCCGTGATCTGCCGGAGCCAGGCATTCTGGGAACCCCAGGAGTGGTACATGTGCATAGGGCGCTGGGTGATGGCGTGAAGCTCATAGCCCTCGCCCTCAACAGCCGCTTCCTCGAAAGGCGCGTACCAAAAGGGCAGCGGATCGAAGAATGCCTCCACGCGCGCCCGCTCGCTTTCCGGCGGCTGCACCTTGCCGTGGCCGCGCGCCGCCAGGCGGAACTTCTGCAGGATCTCGCTGTAGAGCTGCATGGTGATGGGCTCTTCCGTCGGCAGCCAGCCCATCTGCTTGGCATAGGTGATGTAGTTGCGGTTGGAGTGCTTGAAGTAGAGCTGCGTCGGGGCCAGGCGGTGGGTCCAGAAGCAGCCGTTCTCGATGTAGCGCTGCAACTGGTCCGGATTGGGCGCGCCGACCCCGTTCTGCTCGCCGCCCGCGCCGCGCCAGCCGGCCAGCGGGCCGATGCCGGGCGAGCGCTCGTGGTTGACGATGTAGTCAGGATAGCCGCCGGGGTACTTGGGGCTGCCGTCCTCCTCCGTCAGGCCGGGCAGCCCGAGCCGTCCGCCGAGATCGATCAGCACGTCCTGGAAAGGGCGGACATCCCGGTCCGGTTTGCAGACCGGCTGGCGGATAGCGTCTCCGGGACCGTGGGCCGAACTGATCGGCCGGTCGAGCAGCGAGATGCAGTCCCAGCGCTCCAGATAGGTCGTGTCCGGCAGGATCAGGTCGGCGTAGGGCACCATCTCCGAATAGTAGGCGTCGGAGTAGATGATGCGCGGAATCTTGTAATCGCCGGTCTCAGGGTCCTTGTCGGTCAGATAGTCGAGCGTGCCGGTGACGTTCATGGAGGAGTTCCACCCCATGTTCGCCATGTACATCATCAGGACATCGACCGGATAGGGATCGCCGGCCCAGGCATTGTGGATGACCATATGCATCAGGCCGTGGGCGGCCAGCGGATACTGCCAGCTATAGGCCTTGTCGATGCGCAGAGGCTCCCCCGCATCGTCCACCAGCAGGTCGTCAGGGCCGAGCGGAAAGCCGAGCGGCATGCCGGAAATCGGCCGCTCCGGCGCCACCGACTTGCCCGCCGGCAGCGGGCTCGGCGGAATCAGTTTGGGAAACGGGGCCTTGTAGCCGAAGCCGCCGGGGCAATCGATGGAGCCCAGGAGCACCTGCAGAAGGTGGATGGCCCGGCAGGTGTGAAAACCGTTGGAGTGGGCCGAGATCCCGCGCATGGCATGCATGGAGACCGGCCGCCCGATCATGCGGTCATGGCGGCGCCCGGCCCAATCGGTCCAGGGGATGTCCAGCACCACCTCTTTCTCGAAGGCCGCCTCGGCCAGCTCGGCGGCGATCCGCTTTATGGTCTCCGCGGGAATGCCGACCCGTTCGGCCACCGCCTCCGGTGCGTAGGACGCATCGAGATAGCGCTTCGCCAGCAGCTCGAAGGACGGCACAGCCGTCCGCCCGTCAGGCAGCGTGTAGCGGCCCACGACCGCGGCCTTGGCCGAAACATCGCTGGCCGGCACTGCCGCGCTGCGCGCCGTGTCCCAGCAGAGCGCCGCGCCCTCCGCATTGCGGGCGAACAGCCCGTCATCCGCACCGCCGGGGTTGTCTACAACCAGCCAGGTCGCATTGGTGTAGCGGCCGAGAAAGTCCCAATCGATCTTCTCCGCCTTCAGCAACTCGTGGATCAGCGCCATGACGAAGAGGCCATCGGTGCCGGGCCTGAGGCCGATCCACTCGTCGGCGATCGCCGAGTAGCCGGTCTTCACCGGATTGATCGAGACGAACTTCGCCTGGCCCAGGGTTTTCAGCCGGCCGAGCCCCGCCTTGATCGGGTTGGAATCATGATCCTCGGCAACGCCGAACAGCATGAAGTAGCGGGTGTGTTCCCAGTCCGGCTCGCCGAACTCCCAGAAGGACCCGCCGATGGTATAGAGCCCGGCCGCAGCCATGTTGACCGAACAGAACCCGCCATGGGCGGCGAAGTTGGGCGTACCGAACTGAGCCGCCCACCAGCCGGTCAGCGACTGGCTCTGGTCGCGCCCGGTGAAGAAGGCGAGCTTCTTCGGATCGCGCCGGCGCACCGTGCCCAGCCAGTCGACCGCCAGGCCCAGCGCCTCTTCCCACTCGATCTCCTTGAATTCGCCGCTGCCGCGCTCACCCACGCGCAGCAGCGGTTTGCTGAGCCGCGCCGGCGAGTTGTGCTGCATGATGCCGGCGGAACCCTTGGCGCAGAGCACGCCCTTGTTCACCGGGTGGTCGGGGTTGCCTTCCAGATAGCGGACCTTGCCGTCTTTCAGGTAGACGTTGATGCCGCAGCGGCAGGCGCACATGTAACAGGTGGTCTGCTTGACTTCATCGGCGACGGAGGGCGAGGTCTCGACGTGCTCCTTCGGGGTATCGAATGGGCTGCTGACCATCAATCCTTCTCGTCTTTGCGAGCTATCGCCTTTGCGAACTGCCGCGCCGCTGTGGGGACCGCCGCGGAAACCGGCGGGGTTTCGCTCATCGGAATCGGACAAAAGTACGGCGTCGGCCACGGTGTAGCGGACCGCAGCCTCTTTCTGTCGCTCTTCGCTTCTAGCCCAGAAGCCACCGCAAGATAACAGGATTCCGGGGTTTTTTGGCCCTTGGCCCTATCGATTCTTCGTTCCTGGACTATCCCTGGCCAGGGCATCCGCCAAGGCGCCGGGCGGCACCTCCCGCACTATCGGCGGCGAGGTTGAAACCCTTTCCGGGCCCGGCCCGTAGGTAGGGACAAAGCACAGCCGCCGGATCAAGCGACGGCGCCATCCACAGAAGAAAGGATCTGACGATGAACGCAAGCGCCCGGCGCAACCAAAGCCCCACCCGCACCATGGTCTTTCGGCTCTTCGCTGCCGCTGCGGTGGTGACGGCCCTGGCCGCGCCCGCCGCCCCAGCGCTTGCCGCGGGCTGGAGCAGCAACGAAACGACGACCGCCGCGGATAAGGACTATGTCCAGGCGGAAAAACACATCGAGGCGGGCGACTACGAAAGGGCCATCGCCCACCTGACCAAGGCCGCCGAGCGGCAGCCCAAGAACGCCGACATCTTCAACTACCTGGGCTACACGAACCGCAAGCTCGGCAACTACGACGTGGCGCTGACCCACTACCAGCGCGCCCTTTCCCTCGATCCCAGTCACCGCGGTGCCCACGAGTACCTGGGCGAGCTCTATCTGACCACCGGTGAGATCGAGAAGGCCGAGGCGCAGCTCAGCAAGCTGGACTCGCTCTGCTTCTTCGGCTGCGAGGAGTACCGCGTGTTGAAAGCGAAGATCGCCGAATACAAGGAGCGTCAGGCAGCGCTTCCGAATTCGAACAGCAGCGCGAACTGACGCGCTGGAGAGCTGAGGCGGGGGCCCGCCCCCTCGCCTTCAGGCGGGGTGGTTGCCGTGCGTAGCAGAGCGGCGCCTGCGCCGGCAACCACCCGCACGCCTCTGCACCCTTCCGTCAAAAGCGCCTGTCAAACCCAGCCGCCGTCTGCGACATAGCTCTGGTTGGTAAAGGCGCCGGCATCGTCGGAAGCAAAGAACAGGATCGCCTTGGCGATGTCTTCCGGATAGAGCTTGCGCTTCAGGCACTGGCTCTTCATCAGATCCTCCTCCGCTTCCGGCGTCAGCCAGAGATCGATCTGGCGCTGCGTCATGATCCAGCCGGGCACCACGCAGTTGACGCGGATGTTCTTGGGTCCGAGGTCCCGGGCCAAGGCCCGCGTCAGGCCCGCCACTGCCGACTTGGCGGTTGTGTAGCAGGGCATCCCGCCCTGCCCGATCATCCAGGATACCGAGCCGACATTGACGATAGCCCCGCCGCCGGCGGCTTCCATGTCCGGGTAGACCGCCTGTGCGGCAAAGAACTGATGCTTCAGATTGACGGCGATCCGGTCATCCCAGAATTCCGGAGTGACCTCGTCGATGTCGTGGCGCTGATCGTTGGCCGCGTTGTTGATCAACACCGTGATGGGGCCGAGCGCCGTCCGGATCTGGCCGATTGCGGCACGCAGCGCCTCGATATCCCTGAGATCGCAGGCCACGAAGAGCGGCTTGTGGTGGCCTGCCGCCTCCATCCGGCTCACCAGTTCCCCCGCGCAGTCCGCATCGATATCGACAAAGCCGACCTTCGCGCCCTGCTGGCAGAAGTGCTCGACAATCGCCGCACCGATGCCGCTGCCGCCACCGGTGACGAAAACGACACGGTCCTTCAGGCTGGGATAGATCGCAGTTCCTGTCATCTCGAAGGGTACCTCTGGAATTGGGCAGGCTTCGTCTGTGGCCGGCCGGCGTACGGCGCAGCGGAGCGGTCAGTGACGGGCGGCCATGTCCTCCGGCGTCTCCTCACCCGGCAACTTGCCCAGGATGATCATGCCGAGGACCTCGTCCTTGGTGACGCTGGAGGTCTTGCGCGTGCCGACCAGGCGGCCGTTCTTCATCACCGAAACGCGGTCCGAGAGATCGAAGACGTCGTGCAGGTCGTGGCTGATGAGAAAGATGCCGATGCCGTCCTTCTTCAACTGCTGGATCAGGTCGGCGACCATGGCGGTCTCCTGCGGCCCCAGCGCCGCGGTCGGCTCGTCCATGATCAGGATCTTGGCGTTGAAGAGGATGGCCCGGGCGATGGCGACCGATTGGCGCTGCCCGCCCGACATGTTCTTCACCGGATCCTTGATGTTGGTGAAGTTGGGATTGAGGCGGTGCAGCACCGCACGCGCCTGGTGTTCCATGGCGTCGTCGTCCAGGGTGCCGAAGGCGGTCATCAGCTCGCGGCCGAGGAAGAGATTGGCGGGCGCATCCAGATTGTCGGCCAGCGCCAGAGTCTGATAGATGGTCTCGATGCCGAACTTACGCGCGTCGCGCGGCGTTTCGATGACAGCGCGCTCGCCATTCACGTAGATTTCGCCCCCATCGCAAGGATAGGCCCCCGCAAGCGTCTTGATCAGGGTCGACTTGCCGGCACCGTTGTGGCCGAGCAGACCGACGACCTCGCCGGGGTAGAGATCGACCGAGACCTCGTCGACCGCCTGAACGCCGCCGAAGCGCTTCGAGATGTTGCGCATCTCCACGAGAGGTGTGGTCATGGCTCTCCCCTCCTACCGCCGGCCGCGGTTGTAGACGACGTCGAACCAGACGGCGGCGACCAGAACCAGGCCGATGACAATCTGGCGGACGGCGCTGGACACACCGAGCAGAACCATACCGTTGTCCAGGCTCTGCATGATCACGGCCCCCAGGATCGCCCCCGGGATTGTGCCGATGCCGCCGGCCAGCGAGGTGCCGCCGATGACCGCGGCGGCGATCACGTTCAACTCTGCCAGGGTTCCCATCGAATTGGTCCCGGCATTGAGACGCGCCGTGGTGATGACAGCGGCGACGGCACAGAGGACACCCATGACCACGAAGATCATCACGGTCGTACGCTTCACGTTGATGCCGGACAGGGCCGCCGCCTCCGGATTGCCGCCCATGGCAAAGACGTAGCGCCCGAACTTGGTGAAGCGCGACAGGAAGGCCATCACGATGACCACCGTCAGCATGATCAGCACGGGAACCGGAATGCCGCGGGGAATATCGCTGCGCGGCTTGGTGTAGGCGTTCATCACAAGGACGAAACCGATGATCAGGAACGACCAGACCGCGATCATGGCCAGCTCCGCCCAGAGCGGCTTCATCGGAAAGCCGTAGCGCGCCCGCTTCGCCCGCGCCTTCAGGCTGAAGAAGGCCACCGCCGCCACGGCGATCAGGCCGAGGGTCCAACTCGCCGTGGCGCCGATCGAGCCGTCGATCCCGCCGCCGAGCAGTTGATAGGTCGGGTCCAGCGGGGCCACCGTGCGACCGTCGGTGATCATGAAGGCGGCGCCACGGAACATCAGCAGCCCGCCCAGGGTGACGACGAAGGCCGGAACGCCGCCGAAGGCGACCCAGGATCCCTGCCAGATGCCGACCAGAACGCCCAGGAAGACGCCGAGCAGGATAGTCAGCGGCCAGTTCCATGCTGCGCCCAAGGGGAAAACCTCGACCTGCAGGAAGGCGATGCACATGCCAAGGAAGCCGAGCACCGAACCGACGGAGAGATCGATGTGGCGGGCGACGATGACCAGGACCATGCCGGTTGCCATGACGCCGACGACCGAGCTTTGGACCGCAAGGTTGTAGAGGTTGCGTGGCGTCAGGAAGATCCCCCCCGTCATCAGGTTGAGGATGATCCAGATCGCGATGAGCGCCCCCAGCATTGCCAGAAGGCGGGTGTCGAGCCCGGTAAGCCGTGAGAACTGCTCCATGGCCGACAGCCGGGGAGCCGTCCCCAGGGGCGCATTGACGTCAGCGTCGCTAGCCATTCGATTTTCCAGTCAGCCAGCGCCGCGGCCCGCCCATCGCTGAACGGCGCGCGGCCCTGACCCTTCCCTTGCTGGGCGGGCGCCCGATTTCCGCCTGGAGAGGCCGCCCGCCCTTGCTTTGCTGTGAGACCGCGCTACTTGCAGGCGGCCGGCGCAGAGGACGCGTCCACGCCCTGGCAGACGACGTTCTTACCGACCCAGCCGGCGTCGATCACCACGTTGAGGTTCTCAGACGTGATGGGGATCGGACTCAGGAAGATGGCATCCATGGTGACACCCCTGGGACCGTCGCTCCACTTGGTCGCGCCGGGCACCTGATCGGCCGCCGTCCCCTTTGCCAGTTCGACCGCGATGGCGGCTGCGGCCTTGCCAAGCTCGCGCGCATCCTTCCAGACGCTCACGGTCTGCAGACCCTTGGCGACGCGGTTGAGCGCTGCATGGTCGCCGTCCTGCCCCGAAACCGGCAGGCCTTCCATCCCCTGCGCCGTCAGGGCGGCAACCACGCCGCCGGCGGTCCCGTCGTTGGAGGCGACCACTGCATCCACCTTGTTGTCGTTGGCGGTCAGGATCTGCTCCATGTTTTTCTGGGCGTTCTCCGGCAGCCAGGCATCGGTGTACTGCTCGCCGACCACCTTTATGTCGCCGGACTGGATGGCGGCATCCAGCACCTCAAGCTGACCGGAATGGAGGAAATCGGCGTTGGGATCAGCGGACGAGCCCTTGATGAAGACGTAGTTGCCCTTGGGCTGAACCTTGAAGACTTCGCGTGCCTGGATGCGGCCGACCTCTTTGTTGTCGAAGGTCAGATAGAAGACGCCGGGAACCTCGATCAGGCGGTCGTAACCGACCACCGGAATTCCCTCGGCGCTGGCCTTGCTGATCCCCGGGACAACCGCCGAGGCATCCTGCGCCAGGACGATGAGCGCCGTGGCGCCACGGGCGATCAGGCCCTCGATGTCGGCGATCTGCTTCTCGTTAGAGGATTGGGCGTCGGCGCTGATATAGGTCGCGCCCAGACGCTCCAGCTCGGCCTTCATGGCCGCTTCATCGGTTTTCCAGCGCTCTTCCTGGAAGTTCGACCAGCTGACACCGACGACGGTCTGCGCCGTCGCAACACCGGCGGCCGCAGCAATCAATCCCACCGCCATCACGCCGGCGGCCAGTCCATGAACCACGCGTTTCATGAGTTCCTCCCTGTTGGTCCACCGCAGGGTCATCCCGCAGCGCCTGCTCGTTCCAACGAATCTTGTTCTCTCAGCCCATATTTGACGTACGTACCCGCTCTGTCAATAAGCTGTTTTCCTCAGGAAGCGGGAAAGCCGTTATGCAGATTTGATGGAATCACCTCATTGCGGTTGATTGCTCTGCGATCCAGCGCCGCACCTGCTGCACTTCCGTGACGCGATCGCCCACCGCGTCGTTGCGCACCACCGCGACGAAGCGGTCCGGGGAAACCGGCAGCCAGGCCCCCCACCCGCCGTGCGGCCAGCGGACCCGCACCTCGGCGGCTTCGGCATCGCCCAATCCGAAATGATGCCAGCCGAGACCGCCGCTGGCGTGACCCCCGCCGACGAAGACCTCCCGGCGCTGCACACGTCCGGCGGAACGCAGCTCGATCCAGGCGCCGACCGCATCGCGGTTGCCGCCGTCCTGGCGCAGGCGCAGACCCAGCCAGTGGCCCTCCGCGCCTGCCTGCTCGGCATCTGCCCTCAGGCCGAGATTGCGCCAGACCTGGGCCGGTTGCTTGCGGTTCACCACCACCACGTCCAGCAGGCCATCGGCGTTGAGGTCCACGACCGCCGCGCCCCGTCCGCGCGCACCGCTATCCAGCCCTGCCAGACCGCCGGCTTCGACGAAACGCCCGTCGGGCAGGCCGAGCAGCAGGTTGTTGGGGTCATCCAGGGCAAAGTTCTCCATCGCCTCGATGTTGCCCTTGGCGACGAAGAGGTCGGCCAGGGTGTCGTTGTTCACGTCCTGGAACTCGGCATGCCAGGCGGTCGAAGGCTTGCTTTGGTCGCCCTGGTAGGGCCGGTGCGCGGTCACGCCCCGGGCAAAGGCGATATCGCGGTAGGCCGGTCTCTGCACCGCACCCGCGCCCGCCGGTTCAAGCGTGCGCAGCTTGTTGTCGGCCATGGAGGTCAGGAAGTAGTCGGGCAGACCGTCGCCGGTGACATCATGGCTCGCAATACCCATGCCCCAGACCTCCAGCCTCGCCCAGCCTTCGTCGCGGGTAAAGAGCCGCGGCGGGCCGCCCGGCGGAACCTGCCAGAGCTGTTCTTCGCCGCCGCGGTAGTATTCCCGGTCGTTGCTGACCCTGAGGTCGGAGGCACCGTCGCCGTCCCAGTCCGTGAACAGGACGGAGAGCGCACAGTGACCCGGCGCCAGGGCGATCGGCGCGGCAAAGGCGCGATCGTCACCGGCGGGGCGGTGCAACGCGTTGTCGAAGCAGGTGCCCCAGGGCGCGCCGGGCTGCTCCAGATCGATGTAGTTGCCGATGGCGAGGCTCGGCCAGTCCGCCCCTTCTTCCCAAGTTGCGGAAAGCGCGGTGGACCAGGCATTGCCGCCGTCAAAGCCCCAGATCTCGTTGGCGCGCTCGAAGCGGCAGTCCCCGAGGCCACGGAAGAGAATGTTCTCGCCGAACCGCAGCACGGCCAGATCCTGGTGAGCGTCGCCGTCGATATCCAGGGCGTAGGCGCCGGTGACGGCGTCCAGTACCAGCGGTGACTCCGCCACCGCCTCAAAGGCCAAGGGGCCGCCTGGGGTGCCGCGGTTCCGCAGCAGCTTGGCCGGCGCGGCCCCTCCGGCAAGGTAAAGGTCGGTCATGCCGTTGTCGTCGCAGTCGAGATGGGCCAGCCCACCGCCGACGACATACCTGCGCTCACCCAGATAGCTGTGGTTCAGGCCGCTTTGCCGGGTTTCCTCGGCGAAGCGCGGCACCGGGACCGCAAGACCAGCCGCAGCATCGCCGGCGAGCCCCGTTGCCGCTTCCTGCGAAGAGCGTTGTTCCTGAGAGGCGTCGGGCGGCTGGGCGCAACCGAAGAGCAGAAGGCAGAGCGCCAGCATCTTGCCGCAGCGCCATGCCCGCTCCCGCTGCATCGCTTCCACCCGCCCCTCAGTCGTCCGAGCAGGGCCAGTTTGACGGGCGCACGAGGCCGGCCGGCAGAACCGTCGCGTCGTCGCCGCAGGCAACGTCCAACTGATGTTGCTCCAGGCCCGTGATCTCCGAAAGGTCTGCCCCTTCAAAACGGGTAAGGTAGGTGTAGGCCCCGCTAAAGTTGCTGCCGGCAAGGCGCGCGCCCTTGAAGATCGCCCGTGCGATCTCCGCGCGGCTGAGATCTGCCCCCTCCATGTTCGCGTCCGAGAGGATGGAGCGTCCGAATTCGACCTTGACCATGACCGCACCGGAGAAGTCCGCTCCCGTGAAATCGGCGCGCGCCATCTCGGCCTTGGTCATGTCAACGCCGACCAGCCTCGCCTTGCGGAAATTGGCGCGGTCGGCGTTCGTCTTGATCATGCGTGCCTCACTCAGGTCGGCCCCCTCCAGCCGCGCCTTGGAGAACTCCGCCTCGCTCAGATCGGCTTTCACAAAGCGCACGCTCTTGAGGTCGCTGCGGCTGAAGTCTGTGTAGCCGAACCTGCCGTTGCTGAGATCCTGGCCGGTCAGGTTCAGCCGGCGTTTCTCGCACTTCGTCCAGTCTACGCCGGCCCGGGGCGGGTCGGCGCAGGCCGCCTCCGCCAAGGGCACGCCCCAGACAACACTGAGCGCAAACGCGACAAAGAAGATCGGTCGTCCAAAAAGCGCAGCCATTTGGGTCTTCCTGACAAGTGAATCCGTGGACCTTGTACAACCCAATCGTAGCGAAGCCACAAGGCCTTGAAAAGCAATGGAAGATCCTCGCTACAGGCGATAGGCCCGCACCGCGTTGCCGCCGAAGACCGCAGCCTTGTCGGCCTCGCTGAGATCCGCCAAAAGCCCCTGCGCTGCCGTCCACCAGTCGTCGTAACTGGCGGTCAACGTCAAGACGGGCCAGTCGCTGCCCCAGATCAGGCGCTCGGGGCCGAAAACCTCCAACAGGTGCTCGACATAGGGACGCAGCCCCGCCGGCGTCCAGCCCGGCCCCGCCTCGGTGATCAGGCCGGACAACTTGCAGAAGGCAGCCGTATCCCGCGCCACAGCGGCCATCTGCGCGGCCCAGTCGGTAAAGTGCCCGGCCTCGATCTCCGGCTTTGCGCCGTGGCAGATCACCGCGCGCAGGTCCGGG
Source organism: Pelagibius sp. (assembly GCF_028281305.1). GTDB lineage: Bacteria > Pseudomonadota > Alphaproteobacteria > Kiloniellales > Kiloniellaceae > Pelagibius. Next base: position 48,937 of record NZ_JANQKD010000045.1, read on the forward strand.
TGGCGGCCGAGCAGCGTCAAGAGGTTTGGCAGATGGGTCGGCCGCACCAGGCAATCGAAGGTCAGATCCTTACGCACCAGGACCTCGAAAGCCGGGGTCAAGGCGTCGCCCAGCATCCAGTCCGGGTCCGCGATGTCATGGATCATCGGCCGCACGCCCTTGAAGGCCGGGTCGGCAGCAAGGTCTTCGAGACTGTCCTCCGCCGCAGCCTCGTCCATCGCCACCCAACCGACGACGCCGGCCACCTGCGGCATCGCTGCCGCCTGCTGCAGCAGGAAGCGACTCTCGGCGACCGTCGCGGCAGCCTGGACCAGCACGACCCGGTCCACCCCGGCGCCAGCAAGCAGGGGCCGCAGGTCCCCCGCCGCAAAGTCGCGCCGGATCGGCGCCAGGGCCTCGGTTCCCGGACCGATCATCCAGTCGTAATCCCCGCGGGCGATCTGCCAGAGGTGGACGTGGCTGTCGACAATCATGGCGGTCTCTCAACTTCCTACGGTCAGGCCGGCAGCGGCGCATCGCGGCGCAGCAACCCCTCGCCCACCAAGTCGTTCCACAACGCGGCCGGAATCGGCTGATCGAAGGTGGCCAGGTTGCGCGCCACCTCCTGGGGCCTCCGCGCGCCCGGAATGATGGCCGCCACCGAGGGATGGCCCAGCGGGAAGCGCAGGGCGGCGCTGGCCAGCGGCACGCCGTGACTGCGGCAGACCGCTTCGATGCGGTTCACCCTGTCGATGATCTCCGGCGCGGCCGGCTCGTAGTTGTACATGGCGCCCGGCACTGCACCGGTGGCCAGGATGCCGCTGTTGTAGGGCCCGCCGAGGAAGACCCCGATGTCCTTCTCCACGCAGAGCGGCAGAAAGCTGTTCAGCGCCTCCTGCTCCAGCAGGGTATAACGCCCGGCGAGCAGAAAGCAGTCGAAGTCGCCCTCGCCGATCAGGCTCTCGGCCACCTCCCAGTAGTTGAGCCCGGCACCGATGCCGCCAATGTCGCCGTTGCGCCGCAACTCGTCCAGGGCACCGTAGCCGCCGCCCTTGGCACCGCTCAAAAGGGCGCTGCGGTGAGCCTCCGCCTCGGCCTCGGAGCCGATGGAAACCGGCTCCAGATCATGGATCAGCAGCACGTCGATACGGTGCAGACCGAGGCGCTGCAGAGAGTCCTCGAAGGAGCGCATGACCCCATCGTAGCTGTAGTCGAAGACCGGCTTGAAGGGCAGCGCCCCCTTGAAGACCCCCGGCCATTCGTCATCCGGATCGTGAGGGCGGATCAGACGGCCGATCTTGGTCGACAGCACGAAGGCATCGCGCGGCTGATTGCGCAGGAATTCTCCGACCCGGTGTTCGGCCAGGCCATAGCCATAAAACGGCGCGGTGTCGATGAAATGCAGGCCCGCATCCCAGGCCGCAGCCACGGTTTCCGTGGCGACCCGGTCATCGATCTTCTCATAGAGATTGCCCAGCGGCGCAGTGCCGAAGCCGATCTCGGTCACCTGAAGGCCGGTCTTGCCCAGCCTGCGCTTCGTCGGACTCGTCATGGCCATGTGGTCTTCCTCTCATGCGACAAAACCGTGCCTGGAGTGTAACCCCATTCATTCCGGTCTTCGCGCCAAAACAATGCCTTATAAGGCTCAGTTCGAAGGGGAGATCACGCAATTACAATCAGTTAACCATTGTGTTTGTATGCTGCCGGATTGGCAAGAAGGCGGGCTTGGCAGCGCTGATGGACACATTCTGGGAAGCGATCGCGCGTGGCTACGTGCCCTTCATCGCGAACATCGGGCTGCTCGCACTTCTGGCTTGGTCCGTCTCCGCTTTGGCGCGCAGCCCCTTTACTCTTCAGACCAGGCAGACCAAGACGGCGAAAGCCGGCCTCGGCTTGCTCTTCGGCGTAACCTCCGCAGGTCTCATGTTTGTGCCGATCGAGCTGGAGCCGGGCATATTCGGTGACGGCAGAGGCGCCCCGTTGCTTCTGGCAGGGGTCGTTGGCGGCCCGCTTGCGGCGGCGATCACGACCACCATTGTCGCCTTGACCCGCCTTTCAATCGGCGGTGCCGGAATGGCCAGCGGCCTCGTCTATGTCGTCACCTTGGGCGCCATCGGCCTGACCTACCACTACTTCATCCGCAGCCGGGCCACGGCAGCGACCGATGTGAAGCGGCTGACCCTGCTGGCCGCGGGGGCGTCTGTGGCGACCCTCCCGGTCGTGCTGCTGCTGCCGCCGGAAAAGCAGCTGGCGGCGCTGATGACCATCTGGCCGAAGCTCACCATTGCGAACGTCGTCGGCGTGGGTGTTCTGGGCTCGCTCCTGGGCCGGGAGATCCAGCGCCTGAAATGGGAGACGGCGCTGGTTCGCAGCGAACAGCGCTTCCGCGACTTCGCGAAGTCGGCCTCCGACTGGTACTGGGAGACCAATGCGGAGCTGAAGTTCATCTACGTCTCCGAACGCTACAGACAGATCACGGGCTTCGACGGGGCAACGATACTGGGCCGGACACGCCATCAGGTCACCATGGAGGAGACCGACAACGAGAAATGGGCCCAGCATCTGGCGGACCTGCACAGCCACCGCCCCTTCAGAGAGTTCTCCTACAAGCTGAGGACGGCGGACGGCGACGTCATCACCATCGCCATCAACGGCGTGCCGATCTTTGACGCGGGCGGCGCGTTCATGGGCTACCGCGGCATCGGCACCGATATCACACAGCGGGTCGAGGCCGAGCAGGCCATTCTACAGGCGAGAGACAAAGCCGAGGAAGCCAACAAAGCGAAGTCCGCCTTCCTGGCCAACATGAGCCACGAGCTTCGCACCCCCTTGAACGCGATCATCGGTTTCTCAGAGGTCATCAGAGACCAGTCCGCCGAGCCGGTTATTGCCAAGTACCGAGAGTACGCCGCGGATATCCACGATTCGGCCCAGCACCTGACCAGCCTGATCAACGACATTCTCGACCTCTCCAAGATAGAGTCGGGTGCCGCCGACGAACTGGCCGAAGAGGAAGTGGACATTTTCGAGATTGCGGCTTCGGCTGAGCGTCTGGTGCAGCCGCGCGCCGCCGAAGGCGGCGTGGCCCTGGAGTTCGAAATTTCTCAGGACTCGCCCCCGCTTTCCGCCGACGCCCGCAAACTGAAGCAGATCCTGGTCAATCTGCTCACAAATGCCGTGAAGTTCAGTCCAAAGGGAAGCAAGGTCACGACCCGGGCCTGCCCGGCGCCTGACGGCGGCTATATGATCCAGGTGTGCGACGAGGGTATCGGCATCGCAGCAGAGGACATTCCAAAGGCCATGTCCCTGTTCGGGCAGATCGACGGCGGCCTCAATCGCAAGTACGAGGGCACGGGCCTGGGCCTTCCCCTGATCAAGGCGCTGACGGAGCAGCATGGCGGCAGCTTCACACTGGAAAGCCGGCCCGATATAGGAACGACGGTTACAGTGCTGCTGCCGACGCAGCGGCTGCTGCCGAAAAAGCCGCCGCAGGCGGCCAAGGCCTACGGCTGAAGGCCGGCCAGGGGCATAGGTCTGGGCTTCGCTCTATATGCAACTGCCGGTTTCCGGGTCGAAGATGTGCATCTTGCTCATATCGAGGGAAATCGGGACCATCTCGTCCGGCGCGGCCGGAAAGTGGGAGTCGACCTGGGCGGTGTAGCCGCGGCCGGCGGCTTCGCCGATGATCAGGGTGTGAGGCCCCAAGGGCTCGATCGTTCTGGCGGTCATGCGGATCACCGCAGCACCTGTGTCGCCGCCCGCATTGTGCTCGGGGCGGATGCCGAAGGTCACCGCCCGGTCCTTGTAGAGGCCGTACCGCTCCCAACGCTCCGGCGGGATCGCCAGTTCGCTGCCATCCTCCAGACGCAGCGCCAGGCCCTCGCCCTTTGCGGTCACCTGGGCGGGGACGAAATTCATCGAGGGCGCGCCGATGAAGGCGGCGACAAAGGTGTTGGCCGGGCGCTCGTAGAGCGTGATGGGGTCGGCGGCCTGTTCGATCCGCCCCTCGTTCATCACCACCACGCGGTCAGCCATGGTCATGGCCTCGACCTGATCGTGAGTCACATAGACCATGGTGCTGTTGAGACGCCGGTGCAGGCTCTTGATCTCCGTGCGCATCTCGATACGCAGCTTTGCATCCAGGTTCGACAAGGGCTCGTCGAAGAGGAAGACATCGGGCTGGCGCACGATGGCCCGCCCGATGGCGACACGCTGGCGCTGGCCGCCGGAGAGCTGCTTGGGCCGCCGCTGGAGATAGGGTTCCAGCCCCAGAATGCGCGCTGCTTCGGCGATCCGCGCCTCGATCTCGGCTTTCGGCATCCGCCTGACCTTCATCCCGTAGCCGATGTTGTCGGCAACGGTCATATGCGGATAGAGGGCATAGTTCTGGAACACCATGGCGCAGTTGCGCAGGCCCGGGCGCAGTTCCGTCACGTCCCGCGCGCCTATCGTGATGGTGCCGCCGGAGGCCGCCTCGAGCCCCGCGATCATGCGCAGGGTGGTGGTCTTGCCGCAGCCCGAGGGTCCGACAAGGACCACGAACTCCGTGTCCGCGATCTCCAGATCCAGTGCCGGGATGACGGTCACCTCGTCAAAGGCCTTGCTGACACCCTGTAAACGCACATCGGCCATAGAAACGGGGCCCCTCAACACCAAAGCATAACAGTCAGAAGAAGGCGCCGGGCCCCGGGAATGAAAGCCCGGTGCCCGGCATCAGAGCATCAGCGCCTCAGAGCGGCGGCAGTCCCATGGAGGCCCGGTAGGCCGCCAATTGGTCCTCGCGGCCGAACTCGTCGGTCAACTCGTTCCACTTCTCCGCGATGGCGTCCAAGGCCGCTTGCGGGGAGACCTCCCCGGACAGAGCCTTCGACAGCTCAATCTCCAGTTCCTCTGTATAGCTGAAGTAACCCGGAAGACGCATATCGAGCGCGATGTTCGGTGCCTCCAGGCTGCCGCGCTGAGCGGCGAGGTACATCTTGGCCTCCTCCTCCGAGAAGGTCTTCAGCCAGCGGTCCAGATTGGTGAAGTGCGAGAAGCGGTAGGGGTTGACCCCGGAGCCGCCGGTCACCGCCGCCTGGCCCGAGTTGTCGGGGTTGGACGCCCACTCGACGTAATGCCAGGAGGCATCGAGGTTCTTCGCCGACTGCGGCACCGCCGCCTGCCAGCCACCGTAGGCCATGAAGGGCGAGTGGACCGGCTCGTCGAAGGTGTCCCAGGCGTTGGTCTTGTGGTTCCAGATCTGCGTCGAGCCCGGCGTCAGCGCGGAGCCCACGGACCCCGCCACCTGGCTCTGGGCCTGATCGGACGAGATCGTGCCGGTGTCGCCCCAATCGAAGTTCATGGCCACCTGACCGCCGGCAAAGGCGGTGCGGATATCGCCCGAGGTGTAGTTCAGGGCGCCCGGCGGGGCGTAGCCGACCGAGCGGATGTAGTCCTCAAGCGCCTTCACCCAGCCCTCGTTGTTGACCTGGGCATCCATGGTTTCCGGATCGAAGAACATGCTGCCCGGATTGTTCGGGTTGTTGGTGTAGCTCGCCGCATGGGTGAAGAAGAACCAGAACTGCTGGCCGCCGCGGCGGAAGGCCTCGGCCGTGCCCCAGAGGTTCTCCTCCGGCCGGGTGAAGAACTCCGCGATGTCGTAGTACTGGTCCCAGGTCTCGGGCGCCGCGAGGTCGTAGCCGTACTTGGCCTTGAAGGCCGCCTGCTCCTCGGGGTCGTTGAAGAGGTCGAGACGGTAGGACAGCGTGTGCAGGTCGCCGTCGATGGTCTGCGACAGATGCTTGCCGTTCCACACCATCAGGCGGTCGCGGTAAACCGGGGCAATGTCCTCCCACTCCGCCGTCGTGCGGATCTTCTCCGGCATCTCGGAGAGGTAGGGCGCGAAGTCCGGTGTCCAGGCCGGCGCGAAGGTGATCACGTCGAAGGCGGCTTCGCCCGCCACCATCGCCGTCAGGTACTTGGGATAGAGTTCGCCGAAGGGGAACTCCACCACTTCCACGGTGCCGCAGGTCTGCTTTTCCCAGCTCTCGCCGGCCGCCTGCATTGCCGAGGCAATGAAGGGCCCGGTCTGCGAGCCGACCTTCAGGGTAACCCCGGAGAAGTCCGGCGAGCAGGCGAGCGCTGCCCCCGAGACTCCAAAGGCCACGACCAGTCCGCTGGCCGTGGCGAAGAGATGCTTTTTCATTGGCGTTTCTCCCTTTCTCTCTTGTCTTTGGTTTTGGTGGCCGGCCACCTCTTCACAATCCGCTTTGCTGGGCGTCTTGCAGCGCCGGTCCGTCTTGCTTGTTGTCTTGCTCTCATCGAATGCCGCCCAGGGTGAGGCCGGAGCGCATCAGCTTAGCAAGCAGCATGGCCACCACCATCATCGGCGCGATGCCGAACAGCGCAGCCACAGAAATCGCCCACCACTCGTCGCCGCGGTAGGAGTTCTGGCCCGACAGCAGAATCGGCAGGGTCTGCCATTCCGAAGTGGTCAGCAGCAGGGCGAAGAGGAACTCGTTCCAGATGAAGGCCAGAGTGATCAGCGAGGTGGCGATCAGGCCCGGCCGCGCCATCGGCAGCACGATCTCGAAGAAAATCCGGATCCGCGGGACATCGTCGACCAGCGCAGCTTCCTCGATTTCAACCGGCAGGGCGGCCAGGAAGTCGCGCATCAGCCAGACCACAATGGGAATTGAGAAGGCCGTGTAGCAGAGCACCATGCCGAGGAAGCTGTCCAGCAGCTTAAAGCCCTCCCGCCCGATCTCCGAATAGAGAAGAAACAGGGCAAAGGCCGTGACGATGGGCGGGAACATGCGCTGCGAAACGAACCAGAACAGCACGTCGTTGTTGCCAAGAACCGGCCCCGGAAGCGGCAGGCGGTTGGCCAGCAGGCAGGCAGGCAGCGAGACCGCGAACGCCAGCCCCATGGCCTCGGCCCGGGAGTATCCCAGGGCTTCGTTGAAGAGCACAAACCCGCCGATGGCCACGGCGGCGAAGATCAGCCCGGACAGCAGCCGGACCCGGAACTCGAAACGCACCAGGGCGTAGGCCGCCATGGTGCCGAACAGCACCGCCAGCGCCGTTGCCGTGATCGAGATCAGGGAGGAGTTGACGAAAGGCGCGATGAAGTCGCCGCGAATGCCCGAAAAGGCGTCCCGATAGGCCTGCAGCGTCGGGACGAAGTCGATAAAGGGCAGATAGGTCGGCCCGCCGTTGACCGCGGTGGGCGGCTTTAGGGAGGTGACCAGCGTCCAGTAGAGCGGGAACAGCGTCACCAGCGCCCAGAACAGGCAGAGGCCGAAGACGAGCGGACGGCGCATCATGACCGCTTCTCCAGATGGGGCCGCAGGACCGCCAGGTAGACCACGCCGATCACAATCACCACGATCAGGAAGAGGAAAGACAACGCCGAGGTGTAGCCCAGATTGAACTTCTTGAAGCCCTCCTGGTAGGCATAGAGGGTCAGGGTTTCCGTCGAAATGCCGGGCCCGCCGCCGGTCAGCACGAAAACCGTGTCGATGATCTTGAAGCTTTCGATAATGCGGATAAAGACCACCGCCGCCGAGATCGGCAGCAGCATGGGGAAGGTAATGCCCCAGAACTGCTGCCAGGGCGTGGCGTTCTCCAGCGACGCGGCCTCATAGACATCGCGTGGCAGACTCTGCAGACCGGCCAGCATCAGAAGGATAACAAAGGGCGTCCACTGCCAGACCTCCACGGTCACGATGGTCGCCAAGGCCCAGTTGGCATCGGTCAGAAACGGCAGATTCGGGAAGCCCAGGAGGGTGAAGAAGTGGTTCACCGGGCCCACGGTGGAGTGAAACAGCATCCGCCCCACCAGAGCCACGGCAATCGGCGCCATAAGCATGGGAAAGAGGAAGACGACCCGGAACAGGCGTTCGCCCGGCACCCGGCTGAACAAGGCTAAAGCCACGGCAAAGCCGATGACGTACTGAACCAGGACCGAAGAGAAGACGATGCCTGAGGTTGTGGTGACGACCTGCCAGAAGCGCTCTTCGCCGAGCAGGGACACGTAGTTGTCGAAGCCGATGAAACGCGGCGGACGCGGCGGCACCAGCCGCACGGACTGAAAACTCACGGTCAACGAGTAGATGAGCGGAAACAGCCCGATCAGGAGCACGACGAGAAAGGCAGGCCATATGAAAAGGTACTTGACCGGCTCGCGCAACCTCGGGCTCCCCTCCCGCTGGGAAGCTGCGGCAAAGGCGCGCTCCCGTCGTTGTTCTCAATCCTTGTTGCGGATCAGCCTATTGCAGGCTGCTCTGCATCTCAACCTTCGTGCCATGCTGCAGGTGCACACACCTTTGGCGACGCTTTGCATAAGTGGGACTTGCTCTAGGCTGTGGTGACAATTTGTTTGTTATCTGAGCCATAGCATGATTGCGGCGATGAGCACGAAGCCACGGAAGTTCTGCAAGAGCTTGTCGTAG
>NZ_JANQKD010000103.1 GCF_028281305.1 Pelagibius sp.
GCAGGGAAGCGGGTCGCTCGGCTGGGCGGCACGCAGTCTTCTCGGAGGCGAGCCGGCAAAGCGATGCCCGAACATCAGGCGCTGTTGCGCAAGATCGTAGTTCTGACGACCGGTCTGGTCGTCGCTTACGCCATGATCGCCTTTGATCTCCTCTTCGGCGCCGCCGGCGGGCCGGGCGTGCTGTTCTATGCGGCGCTCGCGATGCTGGCCGGTCTCAGCCTCTATGCGGCGGGCTGGGTGATCGGTGTTGTCGAGGCCCTGACCAGCACGGCGCTGACGGAGTTTCTCCCGCTGGCGATCCTGGTCTGGGTGCTGGCGATCACGGCGGTGGTCCTGCTGCTGCCGCTGGCTCTGCCGGTCCTGGCGGTGCAGTACTGGCGCGCCCGCCGCCGCTTTCTGATGGCTGAAGGCGAGAGCGACGACCCGGCCTGACCCTTTCTAGCGCCGAGAGTTCACCGCCGCCTTCCCCCAGAGCGCCCGCGATGCTTGCCCTTGCGGGACTTGCTGGCGGCTCCGGCTCTGGCGATGCGGTCGGCGAAGCCGGCTCCGCTGCCGTCGCCGGAGGCCGAGCCCGGTTTGTCGAGGCCCAGTTCCTGGTCCTGCAGGCGCTTGATCTCGTCGCGCAGGCGGGCGGCCTCCTCGAACTCCAGGTCGGCGGCGGCCTCGCGCATGCGCTTTTCCAGGTCTTCGATGTAGGCGCGCAGGTTGTGGCCGACCATGTGCTTGGTTTTCTCGTCGCCGGTCTTCACCGTGACGTGGTCGCTCTCGTAGACGCTCTCCAGGATGTCGGCGATCTGCTTCTTCACCGATTCCGGGGTGATGCCGTTGGCCTCGTTGTAGCTCTGCTGCTTCTCCCGGCGGCGGTTGGTTTCCTCCAGCGCCGCGGTCAGGCTGTCGGTCATCTTGTCGGCATAAAGAATGACGCGGCCGTCGACGTTGCGCGCCGCCCGCCCGATGGTCTGGATCAGTGAGGTGGTGGAGCGCAGGTAACCCTCTTTGTCGGCATCGAGGATGCAGACCAGGGCGCATTCGGGAATGTCCAGGCCCTCGCGCAGCAGGTTGATGCCCACCAGCACGTCGAAGACCCCCAGACGCAGATCGCGGATGATCTCGATGCGCTCCAGGGTGTCGACGTCGGAGTGGATGTAGCGCACCTTCAGGCCGGCCTCGTGGAGGTATTCGGTCAGGTCCTCGGCCATGCGCTTGGTGAGCGTGGTCACCAGCACCCGGTTGCCCGCCGCGGCCATGGCCTTGCATTCGCCGATCAGGTCATCGACCTGGCTTTCGGTGGGGCGGACGATGCAGACCGGGTCGATAAGGCCGGTCGGGCGGATCACCTGTTCGACAAAGACGCCGCCGGTCTGCTTCAGCTCCCAGGGGCCGGGGGTGGCCGAGACGTAGACCGTCTGCGGGCGCATCTGCTCCCACTCCTCGAACTTCAGCGGCCGGTTGTCGATGCACGACGGCAGGCGGAAGCCGTATTCGGCGAGCGTCGACTTGCGCGCGTAGTCCCCGCGGAACATGCCGTTCAACTGGCCGACCGTGACGTGGCTCTCGTCGACGAAGAGCAGCGCGTCCTCTGGCAGGTATTCGAAGAGGGTCGGCGGCGGCTCGCCGGGATTGCGCCCGGTGAGGTAGCGCGAGTAGTTCTCGATCCCGGCGCAGGAGCCGGTGGCCTCGATCATCTCCAGATCGAAGGTGGTGCGCTGCTCCAGGCGCTGGGCCTCCAGCAGCTTGCCCTGCTGGTTGAACAGCTCGAGCTGGATCTTCAGGTCTTCTTTGATCTGCTTGGCGGCCTGCTGCAGGGTCGGGCGCGGCGTCACGTAGTGGCTGTTGGCGTAGACCTTCACCGACTCCAGGCTGTCGGTCTTGTCGCCGGTCAGCGGGTCGAACTCGTGGATCGTCTCCACTTCGTCGCCGAAGAGGGTGAGGCGCCAGGCGCGGTCCTCGTAGTGGGCCGGGAAGATGTCGAGGGTATCGCCGCGCACGCGGAAGGTGCCGCGGTGAAAGTTGCCGTCGTTGCGCTTGTACTGCAGCTCCACCAGCTTCTTCAAAAGGTCGGCGCGGCGGATCTCCTGCCCGGCCTTCACCTCCACGATCATGGTGGCATAGGTCTCCGGCGAGCCGATGCCGTAGATGCAGGAGACCGAGGCGACGATCACCACGTCGCGGCGCTCG
>NZ_JANQKD010000104.1 GCF_028281305.1 Pelagibius sp.
ACCACCAACACCATCGGCCTGGGCGACACCACCGGCCTCTACCACGGCACCCAGCAGATCAACCAGGGCCAGATGGACCGCTGGAACATCGTCGCCACCTTGAACTATCTGCCGCACGACGAGGAAACCGACATCGTGCTGTCGAAGTGCCCGGACTACGACTCCGCCGAGGGGCGCGAGAGCATCGCCGCCATGGTTTCCCTCGCTGACCTCACGCGCAGCGGCTTCGTGAACGGCGACATCTCCACGGTGATGAGCCCGCGGACGGTGATCACCTGGGCGGAGAACGCCAAGATCTTCGACGATGTCGGCTTTGCCTTCCGGGTCACCTTCCTGAACAAGTGTGACGAGATCGAGCGGCCCGTCGTTGCCGAGTACTACCAGCGCTGTTTCGGCAGCGACCTGCCGGAGTCCGGAGTAAAGGCAACCCTGTCGTAGATGATGTTCGACTGGCGTCGAAGCGGTTCCAGCCCGCTCTCCGTCCCGGCCACCCAACACCAGTATCCTATGGGTGGCCGGGAGGGGGAGCGGGCCGGTGCCGTAGAAGCGAACGAAGTTCGGAATAGCCCATGAGTCAGCCGGAAAATCCGCTCGACCTCTTCCGGCGCACCACCGCGTCGACTGTGCGCGCCATTGCCGAGCGCGACGACGTCAACGTCAACTTCGCGCCGCGCGGCCAGGGGCTGGTAGGCAAGGAAGTGAAGGTGACCCTGCCGGCGCGCAACCTGCCGGCGGAGGATGCCGCCCTGGTGCGCGGGGAGGCCGATGCCGCCGCCCTGCGCCTGCGCCATCACGACGGCAGCCTGCACGCCTCCAGCCGGCCCCGCGCCCAGGAAGCGCGGGAGATCTTCGACGCCGTCGAACAGGCACGCTGCGAGGCGCTGGGCATGCGGCGCATGTGCGGCGTTGCCCAGAACCTCGACGCCGCCCTCACTGAGCAGTACCGCAACCGCGGCCTCAACCGCGCCGCCAGCCGCGAGGACGCGCCGCTCTGCGAGGCGCTGCGCCTGCTGGCCCGCGAAGCCATGACCGGCACGCCGCCGCCGCCGGCCGCGCGGGCGCTGGTCGACCTCTGGCGCCCGGTGCTGGGGCCGGAGGTCATTCAGGACATTGCCGAACTGGCGTCCCGAGCCGACGACCAGGCGACCTTCGCCGAGAAGGTACGCGACATGCTGAGCCACCTGGACATCGACATCGGCCTGGAAGACGAGCTGGAGCAGGACGACGACGAGGACCAGCAGCAGCAGGACGACAGCGAGCAGGACGACAGCGGCACCCAGACCGACGGCGACGAGTCGGCGGAAACGCCGACCACCCTGGACGGCGAGGACAGCGACGGCAACGAGGCGGAAACCAGCGATCCGCAGACCGCCGAGTCCGATGCCGAGATGATGGAGGGCGAGGGCGAGGACGACCCCGGCCGGCCCGGCCAGCTCCCCGAACTCTTCGGCCAGAACGCCCCGGACAGCGAGGCCTACCGCGCCTTCACCCAGGACTTCGACGAGATCATCGAGGCCGACGAGCTTTGCGACCCCGACGAGCTGACCCGTCTGCGCCAGCTTCTCGACCAGCAGCTTGCCCACCTGCAGGGCGTGATCGCACGTCTCGCCAACCGCCTGCAGCGCCGCCTGCTGGCCAAGCAGACCCGTGCCTGGGACTTCAACCTGGAAGAAGGCATTCTCGACACCGCGCGCCTCGCCCGCGTGGTGGTGAACCCCATGCACTCGCTCAGCTACAAGCAGGAGCGGGACACGGATTTCCGCGACACCGTGGTGAGCCTGCTGATCGACAACTCCGGCTCCATGCGGGGGCGGCCCATCACTGTGGCAGCGATGAGCGCCGACATCCTGGCCCGCACCCTGGAACGCTGCGGCGTCAAGGTGGAGATCCTCGGCTCCACGACGCGCATGTGGAAGGGCGGCCAGTCCCGCGAGCGCTGGATCGCCGCCGGCAAGCCGCCGACGCCGGGCCGCCTCAACGACCTGCGCCACATCGTCTACAAGCCCGCCGATGCCCCCTGGCGGCGTGCGCGCAAGAACCTGGGGCTGATGTTGCGCGAAGGCATCCTCAAGGAGAACATCGACGGCGAGGCCCTGCTCTGGGCCCACAACCGTCTGATCGGCCGGCCGGAGCAGCGGCGCATTCTGATGGTGATTTCCGACGGCGCGCCGGTGGACGATTCGACCCTCTCGGTGAACCCGGGCAACTACCTGGAGCGCCACCTGCGCGACGTGATCGGCTACATCGAGAACCGCTCGCCGGTGGAACTGCTCGCCATCGGCATCGGGCACGACGTGACCCGCTACTACCGCCGCGCCGTCACCATCGTCGACGCCGAGCAACTCGGCGGCACGGTGATGGAAAAGCTGGCCGAACTCTTCGACGAAGAGGGCCCCGCCCTGGCCCACCCGGCCCCGCGCCGCCGCCGCGCTGCTGGCCGCTAGGGACGCTCGCCTAACCCTCCCGCTACGCGGGATGACATATCCCCCTCACCCTCCCGCTACGCGGGCCCCTCCCTCTCCCACCAGGGGAGAGGGAAACCGCATGCGCGTAGGCGTGTAGCACTCTTCCCGCAAAACACACCCTCTCCCCTGGTGGGAGAGGGTTGCGCAGGCTTGGTGAGCGCAGCGAACCTAGCCGGAGCTGGGTGAGGGGGGACCGCGGCGGCGGGCAGCGAACTTCCGCTTCGGGCAGGGAACAGGCGGAACCGCCCCCTCACCCTCCCGCTACGCGGGGCCCTCCCTCTCCCCGCTGGGGAGAGGGCTGGTTTGATTCTCCCTCTCCTCCCTGCGGGAAAGGGTCGGGGTGAGGACGATTACCCCAGATGCTTCTTGAAGAAGGTCAGGGTGCGGCTCCAGGCCAGCGCCGCGTCCTCTTCGTCGTAGCGCGCCGAGGAGGGGTTGGCGAAGGCGTGGTTGGCGACGTACCAGTGGTTCTCGAAGGTCTTGCCGGCCTTGGCCATCTCCGCCTCGAAGCCGCCCACCATGGCCTCGTTGATGAAGGCATCCTCGGTGCCGAAGTGGCCGAGTACGGGGCCGGCCAGGCCCTTCAGGTCCTCCGCCGGGCGGTTGACCCGGCCGTAGTAGACCACGGTGGCGTCCACCGGCGCGGCGATGGAGGCGTTGAGCGACCAGCCGCCGCCGAAGCAGAAGCCGACGGTGCCGACCTTGCCGGTGCTGTTGGGGTGCTGCTTCAGCCAGGCGATCCAGGAGGTCAGGCTGTCGGTCGCCTCGTCTGGGTCGGTGGCCTGCATGAGGGCGCGGGCGCCGTCCGGGTCGTCGGCCAGCTGGCCGCCGTAGAGATCGACCGCCAGCGCGACGAAGCCTTCCTTGGCGTACTCCGCCGCCACCGTCTTGATCTGGTCGTTCAGGCCCCACCACTCGTGGATCACCACGATGGTCGGCGCCGGCGTGGTCTCCGGCAGCGCCAGGGAGGCGGTGACCTCGCGGCCGCCCGCGGTGGTAATGGAGACCTCCTCCAGGCCCATGGCCGCGGCCCGCGCCAGCTGGGGGTTGGCCAGGATGGTTGCCAGCGGAATGCCCGCCAGAGAGGTCAGCACGTTACGGCGCGCAACGGATGGCATGTCTGTTCTCCCTCGATCGATCATGAAATCGCCCAGATCCGGACTTAGCCCGTTACGGCAGTAGAGCTTGATCTGGCCGCGGTTACCCGAAAAGCGATATAGAGCGCACGGACTATAGATCGAGAGCCAGCGCCGGGGGAGCGGCCCTCGCGGCTTTTTGATGACCCGGGAGCCGGATGATCCGGAGGTCAGAGGGCTCGGATGGTTGCCACCCGGCGCCGCGCAGCAGACGAGGAAACGACAGCACGTGAGACATCTGCGTTCCGGCCCCGCGCCCCTGCTGATCGCCCTCGCCCTGATCGCACCCGTCTTGAGCGCGCTCTTCGTCGCCGTCCTGGCGCCGCCGTTGATGCGCCCGGCGGAGGGTGCGGTCGGCAGCCTGGGCCTCAGCGTCCGCGCCCTGACGCTGAACCCGGAAGACAAGGCCCAGCAGAGGGTCGGCGCGCTGATCTGGCGCGGCGGCCTTGTGGTGACCGCCGACGACCGGGACTTCGGCGGGTTGTCGGACCTGGCGATCGACCCCGCGGGCCGGGAGGTCCTCGCCGTCAGCGACAGCGGGCGCTGGCTCAGCGCGACGCTCGGCTACGACGGCGCCGGGCGGCTCGCCAGCATCACCGCGAATCGCTTCGGGCATCTGCGGGGCATCGACGGCGCCCCCTTGCAGGGCAAACGGCGCCAGGATGCCGAAGCCCTGACGCGCCTGCTGGACGGCGGCGGCCTGGTGGTTGGCTACGAGCGCGACCACCGCATCAGGCTGTTTCCGGCCAGCAACGATCTCGCCGCCCGTCCCCAGGCCCTCGCGGCGCCACCGCGGCTTTCCGCTGCGGCGCTGAATTCCGGCGTCGAGGCCCTGGTGGCCCTGGCCGACGGGCGGCTGCTGGCCTTCACCGAGAGCCAGGCGGCGACCGCCGCCAACGGCGCGGACAACTACGCCGTCTATCTCTGGGAAGACGGCAAGGGCTGGGCCGACCTGGCGCTGAAGCCGGCGGGGCTGTTCCGGCCCACCGGCGCCGCCCTGCTGCCCGATGGCGACGTCCTGCTGCTGGAGCGGCGCTTCACCCTGCTGGGCGGCGTCGGTATCCGCCTGCGCCAGATACCGGCGGCGGCGATTACGCCCGGCGCGGTACTGACCGGCGCGGAGATCGCCGAGCTGCGCCTGCCGCTCACAGTCGACAACTTCGAGGGCATCGCCGTCCACCAGACAGCCGGGGGCGCCACCCGCCTCACCCTCCTCTCCGACGACAACTTCAACGCCCTGCAACGCACCCTCATCGTGCAGTTCGATTTGGTGGCAGGCGGCTGAAGTTGCAGCCCATAAACAAGTCAACGCCTATGAGATTTGGTCGGCAAGCTCAGACATGGCCGCCCTGATGGATGACCAATTAGTTGTCACGTTGAAGCTCTCAGCGATGCACTCAAAAGTGCTGTCATGAAACGCAAATATGAAGTGGCTCAAGGACGAAAACATCTTCGGCGAGTGTCGCGGATGAACGGAGTTCATCTGCTCAAGCGCGCGGAGCCAGGAGGAGTTTTCGATCCTGAAGACACCGTAAGGGCGCAAGCCGCGATCTGATAACGGATGCCCATGAAAGGTTTCATCATTTGGGGGACCAAAGAAGTGGGCCCAGCAGGAATTGAAGGAAAACACCGCCAACGGCTGATCGCCACTATCCAGGCTGCGGGCGTGGGCGCTGGAGCCGTCCCAGTCCGTATCCGAGCTATCAACAACGTACGCCAAGAAGGTCTTGTGCTCGGTTGCGAGAACCACCGGAAGCGGCGCGCCAGTACAGCTCAACGGTAGGCCCGACATCGCGACAACCGAGTCTTTTTCGTCAACGCTATACAAACCATCGACCTCCTGCCGCTCTCACAAAACACAAAAGGCCCGCTGGAGCGGGCCTTTTCTGGAAGCTGTGAGCCGATCGGCCGCTACGCCGCCTGCCTTTAGGCCGCCTTTTTCTCCAGGGCCTTCTTGATCTGGCGCTTCAGATCTCGGGCGCGCTTGCCGAGCTTTTCCGAGCTGGTCGAAAGCAGGTAGGCGTCGATACCGCCGCGCTTCTCGATGGTGCGGATGGCGCGGGTGGAGAGGCGCAGCTGCACGGTTGTGCCCAGAGCGTCGCTCAACAGGCTGGTCTCCTGCAGGTTCGGCAGGAAGCGCCGGCGCGTCTTGTTGTTGGCGTGGCTCACGTTGTTGCCGGCCTGAACGCCCTTGCCGGTGAAGTCGCAACGTCGTGCCATGATGGTCATCCCAAGGCTGTCAGAAAAAGGTTACCGGGCGGCAGGCCGCCCGGTGCGCCGCAGGTTCTAAGGCAGCACCGCCGGGCAGTCAAGCCGAAAGCCGGGGATTCTCCCACCCGCCGGAGACCCGGTTCCCCCTCACCCTCCCGCTTCGCGGGCCCCTCCCTCTCCCCAGAGGGGCGAGGGGTTTTGCTGTGCTCCATCACACTCCCTCTCCCCCGCGGGGAGAGGGCCGGGGTGCGGGGCCAAGTATCCTAGGATTTTCCGCCTATTTCCCCAGAAACAGGCGGATCAGGCGCCGGGCGGCGGCGGTCGGCGGGGTCTGGCCGGCGCGGACCTCGGCCTCCAGGCCGGCCAGCGCGGCGGAGACCTCCGGATGCTCGCGGAACTCCCGCAGCAGGCCCTCGCGTACTTCGCTCCACATCCAGGCGCCGGCCTGGGCCGAGCGCTTGGCGGCGCGGGCGCCGTTGGCCTCCATGACTGCCCGGTGCTTCTGCACGGTCTCCCAGACTTCGGCAATCCCGGTCCCCGTGAGGGCCGAGCAGCGCAGCACCGGCGGGCGCCAGTTGGGATTGGGCGCGCGCAGGAGGCCAAGGGCCGCGTGGTATTCCGCCGCCGCCCGCTCCGCCGCCGCGGCCAGGTCGCCGTCGGCCTTGTTCACCACCACCACGTCGGCCAGCTCGACGATGCCCTTCTTGATGCCCTGCAGCTCGTCGCCGCCGCCGGGCAGCAGCAGCAGCAGGAAGATGTCCACCATCTCCGCCACCGCGGTTTCCGACTGGCCGACCCCCACGGTCTCGACGATCACCACGTCGAAGCCCGCGGCCTCGCAGATCAGCATCGCCTCGCGGGTGCGCCGGGCGACGCCACCCAGGGTGCCGCCGGTGGGTGAGGGGCGGATGAAGGCCGCCGGACGGCGGGAGAGCTCCTCCATGCGGGTCTTGTCGCCCAGGATCGAGCCGCCGCTGACCCGCGAGGAGGGATCGACCGCCAGCACTGCCACCTTGTGGCCGGATCCTACGAGATCGAGGCCGAGGCGCTCGATGAAGGTCGACTTGCCGACGCCCGGCACGCCGGAGATGCCGACCCGCACCGAGTTGCCGCTATGGGGCAGCAGGGCCTCCAGCAGCGCCTCCGCCTCCCCCAGGTGATCGATCTTTGTGGACTCGATCAGGGTGATGGCACGGGCCAGCGCCCGGCGGTCGCCGGCGCGCACCTGCCCGGCCAGATCGGCGGCTTTCACGAAAGAGGCATCCGTCATGCCCCGCTTATGGGCCGTCCGGGGGCGGGAAGGCAAGCTTCTTGCCCGCAGACGCGGCGCTTCGGCACAGTCGTTGATCGATCACGCCACGAAGGGAGTAGACACTTCTTATCGTCATGCTCGGGCTTGTCCCGAGCATCATTTCTCGGGCAGACCCGGAAAGCGGCGCCATGGACCCTCGGAACAAGTCCGAGGGTGACAAGCGGAGGCGTTGCATGGACTTGGCCTAAGGCGCCCCGCGCTCCGCGGCGCCGGGCCCGAGCGGCTGGCCGTAGCTGAACTCGACGAAGTTGCCGTCCGGGTCCTTCAGGCCGCAGTAGTAGCCGACGGGATAGGGCTCCTGACGCGGCGCCCAGGCAAGGCAGCCGGCGGCCTCGGCCCTCTGGGCGATGGCGTCCACCGCCGCTTTGCTTTCGAGGGCGAAGCCGAAGTGGCTGAAGTCCCCCTCCGCCTGGTCGCGCCCGGGCCCGCCGGGCAGCAGCACGATAATGAAGTCGCTCTCGCGCCCCGGCTCCGCCAGCCAGACCAGGCGCACCCCACTATCGTCGCGCTCGTGCACCGTCTTCATGCCGCAGTAATCGCGGTAGAAGGCAATGCAGGCCTCCAGATCGCGCACATGCAGCGCCAGATGGGTGAAGGCGGGAGTCATGGGCGAAGGCTAGCGCGGCGCAGCTCATCCGTCACGTCAGGGCTTGACCCTTATTGGCTTCCTTGGGGCCATCCATACGATCAGCCCGGCATGCTTCGAGACGCCCCCTTTTCGGGCGCTCCTCAGCATGAGGAAGAAAGCGGCCTCACCCTGAGGAGCCGCGCCAGCGGCGTCTCGAAGGGTGGATGCTCGGAACGGGCCAGAGCATGGCAACCAAGGACAGCCCTGACATCGCACAAAGGGGGGCCGCCGCCCGCCCTGGACAAAGCGCTTGAGCTAAGGTACACTGGTACATAAATAACACTTCGAGACTGCGACCATGATCGAACGCGTCCAGACCGGCGTGCGGCTGGAGAAGCGCCTGCTGAAGGTCCTGAAGGGCCTGGCGGAGCTGAAGGACATGAGCCTGGGCGACCTCCTGGAAGGGATGGTCCTCCATGCCTTCGAGGGCAAGGTGCCTTTCGATGCCGACACCCTCAAGGCCGTCGAGGACCTGAAGCGGGTCTACGGCCTGGATCTCACCGCCGCTGACAGCCACAGGCTGAAGGAAGACCCCCAGTGAAGGACTCCCGTGAAGGACCCCATCCCATGACCGATGAAGACTTTCTGAGCCGCCTGGCGGACTGCAGCCTGCCGATCGAGACCTTCGACCACCGCGGCCACGTGCGCGCCGCCTATCTGGTGCTGTGCGATGCCGAGTGCTTCGGGGAAGCACTGGCCAGAATGCGCCGGCTGATCACCGCCTACGCCGCCAGCATCGGCAAGGCCGGGCTCTACCACGAGACCATCACCGTCGCCTTCATGGCGCTGATCAATCAGCGCCGCAGGGAGAGCGGCGGTGCCCTCTCCTGGGCCGCCTTCGCCGACGCCAACCCGGACCTCTTTGACAAGGACATCCTGACCGGCCGCTACGACACCTCCGTCCTGAAAAGCGACCTCGCCCGACAGGTCTTCGTGCTGCCGGGATAAGGAAGCGAACTCCCCCCTCACCCTCCCACTGCGTGAGCCCCTCCCTCTCCCAAAGGGGGCGAGGGTCTTGGAGCGCCCCATCAAAGCCCTCTCCCCTGGCGGGAGAGGGTTGTGCAGGCTTGGTGAGCCTGAAAGGCGAGCCTAGCCGGAGCTGGGTGAGGGGGGCTCTGCTCGATCCACAGCCGTCTTGCCGATCATGGCCTGCTGGTATCTGCGGTTGGGTATCCTTATGTAAAAACCAACTCCAGAGAGAGCGGCAATCCAGAGGATGAACCCTTGGGCAAACATCGTGCGACGAGAAGAGGCTGGCTGCTAGCAGTTGGAGCCGCTACCAGCTTGGGCCTTTTGGCAATCCAAAGCGCAGTCGCACAAGAACATCAAGCAGCCGACGCCCCGGCAGTCGCGGACGAGCGCATTCCGCCGAGCGAAGTGACCCTGGAGAACCGCGACGCTTTCCAGGAACAAGTACATCATGACCTGCCGGTCGGGACACCCAAGAAAGACGTCGAGACCTACCTGACAGACCTGGACATCGCGCACCACTTTTTCGATGGCCACTACGGAGGGCTCGGAAACTCGTTTCACGCAGTGCTGGAGGATCTCGGGATGTACCACGGCTTCAAACCGAGGTTGAGTGTGTGGATATACCTCGACGACAAGGACCTTGTTCGTGAGGTTAGGTTCCACACCAAGTACTTTTGACAGCCGAAGGATACCCGCAACACAGCCCCAGGCGAAGCCCCCCTCACCCTCCCGCTGACGCGGGCCCCTCCCTCTCCCACCAGGGGAGAGGGGATGGTACCGAACTCCCCTGTGCGCCCTCTCCCCAGCGGCGAGAGGGCCTGCCTGCGCGGAGCCGAAGCGGCTTCGCTTCGGCGAAGGCAGGTCGGGGTGAGGGGGCTTTGGTTACTCCGCCGCCGTCTCGGCCTGCTTGTCGCCGTCCTCGTCCTCGGAGCGCGCGGCCTGCTGGCGGGCCCACATCTGGGCGTAGACGCCGTGTTGCGTCAGAAGCACCTCGTGCTTGCCGCGCTCGACGATGCGGCCCTGTTCGAGCACCAGGATCTCGTCGGCCTCCACCACGGTGGAGAGGCGGTGGGCGATCACCAATGTGGTCCGGTCGCGGGAGACCTCCTTCAGGCTCGCCTGGATCTCCCGCTCGGTCTTGGTGTCCAGCGCCGAGGTGGCCTCGTCGAAGAGTAGGATCTGCGGGCCCTTGAGGATGGTGCGCGCGATGGCGACGCGCTGCTTCTCGCCGCCGGAGAGCTTCAGGCCGCGCTCGCCGACCGTGGTGGCGTAACCGTCCGGCAGGCCTTCGACGAAGTCACGGATCTGCGCCAGCTTCGCCGCCTCAACCATCTCCGCCTCGCTCGCCTCCGGCCGTCCGTAGGCGACGTTGTAGCCGACGGTGTCGTTGAACAGCACGGTGTCCTGGGGGACGATGCCGATGGCCGCGCGCAGGCTGTCCTGCGTCACCTCGCGCAGGTCCTGACCGTCGATCTTCACCGCGCCTTCCAGCACGTCGTAGAAGCGGAAGAGAATGCGCGAGATGGTGGACTTGCCGGCGCCCGAGGGCCCGACGATGGCCACGGTGTCGCCGGCCTTCACGGTGAAGCTGACGTCCTTCAGGATCGGCCGGCGCGGATCGTAGCCAAAGCTCACATGATCGAAGACCACTTCGCCGCCCTGAAGCGCGAGCGCCGGCGCGCCCGGCTTGTCGGTCACCTCGGCGTCGGACTTCAGCAGCTTGAACATGGTCTCCAGGTCGATCAGCGACTGCTTGATCTCGCGGTAGACCGTGCCCAGAAAGTTGAGCGGCATGGCGAGCTGCAGCAGGTAGGCGTTCACCATGACGAAGTCGCCGACGGTCATGGTCCCGGCGACGACACCCTGGGCCGCCAGGATCATCAGCAGGGTGATGCCGATGGCGATGATGATCGACTGGCCGACGTTCAGCAGCGAAAGCGAGGTGCGGCTCTTGATGGAGGCCTTCTCGTAGCCCGCCAGCGCCACGTCGTAGCGCGATGCCTCGTGCCCTTCGTTGCCGAAGTACTTCACCGTCTCGTAATTCAGCAGGCTGTCGATGGACTTGGTGTTGGCGTCGTTGTCCGCATCGTTCATACGCTTGCGGATTTCGATGCGCCACTCGGTCACCTTGAAGGTGAAGACCACGAAGCCAGCGATGGTGACCAGCGGGATGACGGCGAAGCGCCAGTCGAAGAGCGCCCAGAGGATGCCGCAGGCCAGCGCGATCTCGATCAGCGTCGGGATCACCGAGAAGGCGGTGAAGAACAGCAGGAATTCGATGCCCTTGGTGCCGCGGTCGATGGCGCGGCTGAGGCCGCCGGTCTGGCGCTCCAGGTGAAAGCGCAGGGAGAGGGCATGGATATGGCGGAAGGTGGCCAGCGCCACCCGCCGGACCGCGTTCTGCGCCACGCGCGCGAAGAGGGCATCGCGCAGTTCGCCGAAGGCCAGCGCCGCCACCCGCACGGAGCCGTAGGCGAGCAGGAGGCCGAGCGGCAGCACCAGGATCAGGTTGCTGCCGTCGTCGGCCGTCAGGGCATCGACGGCCTCGCGCAGAACCAGCGGCACGGTCACCGTGGCGATCTTGGCGCAGACCAGCAGCACCAGCGCCGCGATGACGCGGGTCTTCAGATCCGCCCGCCCCTCCGGCCAGAGGTAGGGCAGAAGGTTGGTCAGCACCTTCAGTTGGCCGAGGGTTGCCTTCTGCCCCGGCTCTATGGTTGTGGCACGCATTGTCTCTCCTGCGCTCCAGGATATAGAGCGCGGGACCGATTGCCCAAACTTTCTGTGGTCCCTGCGGCTCCACCCCCACCCCATCCCTCCCCCATCAAGGGGGAGGGGGATCAAAGGGCGCCTCGCCGCTGCTTTTTACCCCTCTCCCCTGGTGGGAGAGGGTTGCGCAGGCTTGGTAAGCCGAGAGGCGAGCCTAGCCGGAGCTGGGTGAGGGGGAATGTGATCGCGGAGGTCATGCTCGCTCCCGGGTGCAGAACCAACGCCCCCTCACCCTCCCGCTTCGCGGGGCACTCCCTCTCCCACGGAGGGGAGAGGGTCTTAGAAGCGCACCTGTTACCTACTCCCTCTCCCCTTGCGGGAGAGGGTCGGGGTGAGTGGCTTTGGTGTTCCGGCTAAGCAGCCGCCGTGCGGCGCTGTTTCACGATGCCGAGGATTTCGCTGGCGGCGTGGGGGATGTTGCTGCCCGGGCCGTAGATGGCAGAGACGCCGGACTTCATCAGGAAGTCGTAGTCCTGGGGCGGGATGACGCCGCCGCAGACCACGATGATGTCGTCGGCGCCCTGGGTCTTCAGGGCATCGATGAGCTGCGGCACCAGGGTCTTGTGGCCGGCCGCCTGGCTGGAGATGCCGACGATATGGACGTCGTTCTCGATGGCCTGGCGGGCGCCCTCCTCCGGCGTCTGAAAGAGCGGACCGACGTCGACGTCGAAGCCGATGTCGGCAAAGGCGGTGGCGATCACCTTGGCACCGCGGTCGTGGCCGTCCTGGCCCAGTTTCACCACCAGCATGCGCGGGCGCCGCCCCTCCTCCGCCTCGAAGGCCTTCACCTCGGCCTGTATCCGTTGGAAGCCCTCGTCGCCCTCGTAGGCCGAGCCGTAGACACCGGTGACCGAGCGGATGACCGCGCGGTGGCGCGTATAGACCTTCTCCAGGGCGTCGGAGATCTCGCCCACCGTGGCGCGGGCGCGGGTCGCCTGGACAGCAAGATCCAGCAGGTTGCCGCTGCCGTCCTTCGCCGCCGCGGTCAGCGCATCCAGCGCCGCGCTGCAGGCCGCGGTGTCGCGGCGGCCGCGGATCGTCTCCAGGCGCTGCACCTGCTGCTCTCGTACAGCCGTGTTGTCGATGTCGAGGATCTCGACCGGTTCTTCCTCTTCGGAGACGTACTTGTTGACGCCGACGATGACCTCCTCGCCGCGGTCGATGCGCGCCTGGCGTCGCGCCGCCGCCTCCTCGATGCGCAGCTTCGGCATGCCGGACTCGACGGCCTTGGTCATGCCGCCCAGGTCCTCCACCTCGGCGATCAGCTTGCGCGCCTCGGCAACCAGGGAGGCCGTGAG
Organism: Pelagibius sp.; assembly: GCF_028281305.1. Classification (GTDB taxonomy): domain Bacteria; phylum Pseudomonadota; class Alphaproteobacteria; order Kiloniellales; family Kiloniellaceae; genus Pelagibius. The sequence continues at coordinate 12,792 of NZ_JANQKD010000104.1, forward strand.
GCTCTCCACGTAGTAGCTGCCGGCAAGCGGATCGGCCACCTTGGTGATGCCGGTCTCCTCCTGCAGGATCAGCTGGGTGTTGCGGGCGATGCGCGCCGAGAAGGGCGTCGGCAGCGCCACCGCCTCGTCCAGCGCGTTGGTGTGCAGCGACTGGGTGCCGCCCAGCGCCGCCGCCAGCGCCTCCACCGCCGTGCGCACCACGTTGTTGTAGGGCGACTGTTCGGTGAGCGAAACACCAGACGTTTGACAATGCGTGCGCAGCATCAGGGAGCGCGGGTCCTTGGGCTGGAAATGCGTCTGCATGAGGTCGGCCCAGAGGAAGCGCGCGGCGCGCAGCTTGGCGATCTCCATGAAGAAGTTCATGCCGATGGCGAAAAAGAACGACAGCCGCGGCGCGAAGGCGTCGACATCCAGGCCCTTGGACAACGCCGCGCGCACGTACTCGACGCCGTCGGCCAGCGTGAAGGCCAGCTCCTGCACGCAGGTCGCCCCCGCCTCCTGCATGTGATAGCCGGAGATGGAGATGGAGTTGAAGCGCGGCATGTTCTGGGAGGTGTAGCCGATGATGTCGGCGATGATCCGCATGGAGGGTTCCGGCGGATAGATATAGGTGTTGCGGACCATGAACTCCTTCAGGATGTCGTTCTGGATGGTGCCGGAAAGCTTCTCCGGCCCGACACCCTGTTCCTCGGCGGCAACGATGTAGCCGGCCAGCACCGGCAGCACCGCCCCGTTCATGGTCATGGAGACCGACATCTCGTCCAGCGGGATGCCGTCGAAGAGGATCTTCATGTCC
>NZ_JANQKD010000095.1 GCF_028281305.1 Pelagibius sp.
TCCCGTAAGGATTGAAGAAAAGGCGATTGGATCGATGTTTTCAGGTTTGCTCGGCATGCTCTCCGCCGATATGGCGATCGACCTCGGTACCGCGAACACGCTGGTCTACGTAAAGGGACGCGGCATCGTTCTGAACGAACCCTCGGTGGTCGCCATCGCCGAGGTGAAGGGCAAGAAGCAGGTTCTGGCGGTCGGCGACGAGGCCAAGATGATGCTGGGCCGCACGCCCGGAAACATCCAGGCGATCCGCCCGCTGCGCGACGGCGTCATTGCCGACTTCGAGGTCGCGGAAGAGATGATCAAGCATTTCATCCGCAAGGTTCATAATCGCCGCTCCTTCGCCTCGCCCCAGGTCATCGTCTGCGTGCCCTCCGGCTCCACCGCCGTTGAGCGCCGCGCGATCCAGGAATCGGCGGAAAGCGCCGGGGCACGCCGGGTTTTCCTGATCGAGGAGCCCATGGCTGCGGCCATCGGCGCCGGTCTGCCGGTGACCGAGCCTACCGGCTCCATGGTCGTCGACATCGGCGGGGGCACCACCGAGGTGGCGGTGCTTTCGCTCGGCGGTATCGTCTATTCGCGCTCGGTTCGCGTTGGTGGCGACAAGCTGGACGAGGCGATCATCGCCTACATCCGCCGCAACCATAACCTGCTGGTCGGTGAAGGCTCCGCCGAGCGCATCAAGAAGGAAATCGGCTCAGCCTGCCCGCCGGAAGACGGTGAAGGCGGCACCATGGAAATCAAGGGTCGCGACCTTATGAACGGCGTGCCCAAAGAACTGATTATCTCAGAGCGCCAGATCTCCGAATCCCTGGCCGAGCCGGTCGGTGCCATCGTCGAGGCGGTGAAGGTCGCCCTGGAGCACACGGCCCCGGAACTGGCCGCCGACATCGTCGACAAGGGCATCGTTCTGACCGGTGGCGGCGCGCTGCTGGGCAACATGGATTACGTGCTCAGGGCCTCGACCGGCCTGCCGGTTTCCATTGCCGACGATCCGCTTTCTTGTGTGGCTCTCGGTACTGGCCGTTGTCTTGAGGAAATGAAGGTTCTGAAGAACGTCCTCATTTCCATGTATTGAGCAGCGGTTGATCTAGGCTCAATGGTTTCTTCATTTGTATTTGTTTTGATGGTTCGGTAACTTAGCCCGAATCGGTCGCTCGTGGCCCCATGGGGGGATGGCCGCGACTGGAGGACCTGTGAACAAACCGACCGGCTCAGAGATCCGCGTTGCCTCTCCGCTGAAGGCCTGGGCGAGCCGCTTTGCTCTCTTGCTGCTGGTCGGGGCCGCCTTCGGACTGATGCTGATCGGGCGGACCAACGGTTTTCTCGTCGAACAGACCCGCACGACCGTCACCGACATGGTGACCCCGATCCTGGATGCGGTCTCCCAGCCGGTCGACACCTTCAGCGGCGTCATCGACCAGGCGGAATCCCTGGCCAATCTGCAAAGCCAGAACATCGCCTTGAAAGAGCAGAATGCGCGGCTGCTGCACTGGCAGGCCGTGGCCCGCCAGCTGGAGGCCGAGAACGCGGCCCTGCGCGATCTCAACCGGATGGTCCCGGATCCGGGCATGCGGTTCATCACCGCCCGCGTGGTGGGCGATCCGGGCGGTGCCTTCGTGCGCAGCGTTCTGATCAACGCCGGCGACCGTGACGGCATCGAGAAGGGCCAGGCGGCGATGACCGGGGCCGGCCTGGCCGGCCGGGTCGCCGAGGTGGGCCTGCGTTCGGCGCGGATCCTGCTGGTCACCGACATCAACAGCCGCATTCCGGTGATCGTCGGCGGTGGGCGGGACCGCGCAGTGCTGGCAGGCGACAACACCAACTATCCGCAGCTACTCTATCTGGGTCCGACGGCCAAGCTGCGCATTGGCGACCAGGTGACCACCTCCGGCCACGGCGGTGTCTTCCCGCCGGGTCTGGCCATCGGCGTGGTCTCCGCGGTCAGCGAGACCTCGATCCGCGTCGAGCCCTTTGTCGACTGGGCGCACATGGAGTATCTGCGGGTCGTCGACTACGAGATGAGCGGCATTCTCGACTTCCAGTCTGTCGAAGCCGCCCGTGCCGCCGAGGCGGAAGCCGCCGCGGCTGAGGCCGCCCAGGCTGCCCGCGCCGGCGGGGAGGGCCCGCAGCAGTGAGACAGGGCGTTCTGCACCGCCTGGACGGCGTCGCCCGGATCATCTCGCCGTTCTTCGTGACCCTGCTGCTGGTGCTGCTGGCGCTGCTGCCGCTCCGGGTCTCCGCCATTGCGCCGATCATGCCCGCCGTCGCTCTTGTGGGCGTTTTCTTCTGGTCCGTCCACCGTCCGGACCTCATGCCGATCTGGGCGGTCTTTCTCATCGGTTTCGTTCAGGACCTCCTGGCCGGCGGCGCCTGGGGCCCGGGCATCGTCGGGCTGCTGCTGGCCCACGCGCTGGTGGTCTGGCAGCACCGCTTCTTTCTGGCGGCCTCATTCGTCCTGATCTGGTGCGTCTTCATGCTGGTGGCTGCGGTCGCCATGACGGTCACCTGGCTCTGTGCCTGTCTGGCCATGATGACCTACATCGATCCGGGGCCGGTGTTCTTTCAGTACCTCATGACCGTTGCCATCTATCCCTGTCTGGCCTGGGCGTTCCTGCGCGGCCAGCGCCTGTTCCAGCGGTAGCGGGGGCGGGGCATGCTGCAGAAGAACGAAGACGTCGAACGCCACCGTGCCTTCTCGCGCCGCGGCCTTCTGCTGGGCGGCGCGCAGGCGCTGCTGCTGACCGGCCTTGCCGCGCGCATGTACTACCTGCAGGTGGTGGAGTCGGACCGCTACCAGACCCTGGCGGAAGACAACCGCATCAACCTGCGCCTGCTGCCGCCGCCGCGCGGGCGCATTCTCGACCGCTTCGGCTATGCGCTGGCCAGCAACCGACAGAACTTCCGCGTGGTGCTGGTGCGCGAGCAGGCCGGCGACGTCGAGCGGGTGCTGAAGGCGCTGTCCCAGCTCATCGTGCTGGAGGAGTACGATCACAAGCGGGTGCTGCGGGAGGTTTCGCGCAAGCGCGGCTTCGTCCCGGTGGTCGTGCGCGAGAATCTCAGCTGGAGCGAGGCCAGCCGGGTCGAGGTGAACGGGCCGGACCTGCCCGGCGTCTCCATCGAAATGGGCGAGATCCGCGACTACCCCTATGGTGCCAGCATGTCCCAGGTTCTGGGCTATGTCGCTGCGGTGGCCGAGCGCGACCTGACCGGCGATCCGCTGCTGGAGTTGCCGGGTTTTCGCATCGGCAAGAACGGTATCGAGCAGAAGTACGATCTCGACCTGCGCGGCTCTGCCGGCAACAGCCAGATCGAGGTCAACGCCTACGGCCGGGTGATCCGCGAGCTGAAGCGCGAGGAGGGCAAGCCGGGCGACGAGTTGGTGCTGACCGTGGACGGCGGCCTGCAGACCTTCGTCCACCAGCGTCTGATGAGCGAGAAGTCCGCCTCGGCCGTGGTCATGGACATCGAAAACGGCGATGTTCTGGCGCTGGGTTCCGTGCCCAGCTACGACCCCAATGCCTTCAACATCGGGCTCACGGTCAAGCAGTGGAACGACCTCATCAACGATCCGCTGAAGCCCCTGACCAACAAGGCCGTTTCCGGGCTCTACGCGCCGGGTTCGACCTTCAAGATGGTGGTCGCGCTGGCCGCGCTGAAGGCCGGGATCAGCCCCGAGCACAGGGTTTTCTGCCCCGGTCACATGACCCTGGGCCGGGCCCGCTTCCACTGCTGGAAGCGCCATGGCCACGGCTGGATGAACATGATCGAGGGCATCAAGCATTCCTGCGATGTCTATTTCTACGAGGTCTCCCGCAAGGTCGGCGTCGACAACATTGCGGCCATGGCGCGCCAGTTCGGCCTCGGCGAGCCGGTGGGGATCGACCTCTACGGCGAAAAGGGCGGGGTGATCCCGACCCGCGACTGGAAACTGGCCAACATCGGTGAGCCCTGGCAGGGCGGCGAGACCCTGGTCGCCTCCATCGGCCAGGGCTTCGTGCTGACGACGCCGCTGCAGCTCGCGGTGATGACCGCACGGCTGGCCACGGGCAAGGCGGTCACCCCGCGTCTGACCCGCGGCGTGCGCGCCGAGGCCGAAGGCGGCGATCCCCCGACACCGGAGTTTGCGCCGCTCGACATTCCAGCGGCTCACATGCAGCTGATGCATGAAGCCATGGACGCCGTCAGCAACCATCCGCGCGGCACGGCCTACCGGGCACGCATCGAGGACGAAGGCTGGGAACTGGCCGGCAAGACCGGCACCTCCCAGGTGCGCCGCATCACAATGGCCGAGCGTGCCGCCGGCGTGACCAAAAACGAGCATCTGCCCTGGCGCCGGCGCGACCATGCGCTCTTCGTCTGCTATGCCCCGGTTCACAAGCCGCGCTATTGCTGCGCGGTGGTGGTGGAGCACGGCGGCGGCGGCTCCAAGATCGCCGCGCCGATCGCCCGCGACATCATGATCGAGGTGCAGCGCCGCGATCCCGCAGCGCGGCCCTCGCTGCCCATCGTGGCCAGCGGCCCAGCCGTGCGACAGGGCTGACGACCATGCCGGCCGATATCTTCCTCAACAGCCGCAACACCGAGATGACCCTGCGCCAGAAGTTCTGGCAGCTCAACTGGGGCCTGGTCGTCCTGCTCTGCCTGCTGGCCGGGGTCGGCTTCGCCATGCTCTATTCCGCGGCCAACGGCTCGGTGTCGCCCTGGGCGTCCCGCCAGCTCGTGCGCTTCGGTCTCGGCCTGGTGATCATGCTGATCGTGGCGCTGATCGATATCCGCTACTGGTTCCGCTACGCCTATCTTATCTACTTCGGCAGCCTCGGCCTGCTGGGGGCGGTGGAGGTGATGGGCACCATCGGCATGGGGGCACAGCGCTGGATCGACCTGGGCTTCATCCGTCTCCAGCCCTCCGAGGTGATGAAGGTCTGCCTGATCCTGGCCCTGGCGCGCTACTTCCATGGGGTTTCCATGGAGGATATCGGCCGACCGACCTACCTCCTGGTGCCGCTGGCGCTGGTGATGGCACCGGCGGCGCTGGTGCTGAAGCAGCCGGACCTGGGCACCACCGGCATGCTGCTGCTGGGGGCGGGCGCCGTCTTCTTCTGCGCCGGGGTGCGCTGGTGGAAGTTCGCCATCGTCTTCGTCGGCGGTTGCGCCGCGATCCCCGTGGCCTGGCAGTTCCTGCATGAGTACCAGAAGGCCCGGGTGATGACCTTCCTGAACCCGGGCAGCGACCCGCTGGGCGCCGGCTACCACAATCTGCAGGCGATGATCGCTTTCGGCTCCGGCGCCATCACCGGCAAGGGCTTCATGCAGGGCACCCAGAGCCACCTGAACTTCCTGCCGGAAAAGCACACCGACTTCATCTTCACCATGCTGGCCGAGGAATTCGGCCTGATCGGCAGCCTCAGCCTGCTGGGCCTCTACTTCCTCCTGCTGGCCTACGGTTTCGCCATCGCCTTTCGCGCGCGCAACCAGTTCGCGCGCCTGCTCAGCATCGGCCTCGCCACCAACCTCTTCCTCTACGTCTTCATCAACATGGCCATGGTCATGGGGGTTTTCCCGGTGGTGGGCGTGCCCCTGCCGCTGGTCTCCTACGGCGGCACGGCCCTGCTGACCATGATGACCGCCATGGGGCTCATCATGTCCTGCTATATCCACCGCGACATGCGCATCTCCCGGCGCGGCACTGTGGAAAACTGAGGCCCCGAAAAACTCAGGATTCCTGCCGGTCACGGCCGTTTGGCGGGCCTTTCGGCCCTCCGCAGGCGGCTGTCCGACAAAGCCTCTCGACAAAGCGGGTCGGACTTGCTATCACCCCGCATCCCGGCGCCCGGGCCGTCCCCGGCCCCCTCGTTTCGCCCATTCTTAGGGAATGGCTCCGGGAAACCCGACTTTCGGGGGCGTATAGCTCAGTTGGTAGAGCAGCTGACTCTTAATCAGCGGGTCCTAGGTTCGAGTCCTAGTACGCCCACCA
>NZ_JANQKD010000020.1 GCF_028281305.1 Pelagibius sp.
GGCTACTGGAGCCAGGACAGAACGGTGTCCTCGTTGGCAGCCACCCACTTCTTGGCGAACTCGGCCGGATCTTCCTTGTTGATCACCAGCGCGTAGCTCATCTCGGTGAGGGCTTCGCCTTCCAGCTTCATGTTGGAAAACAGCTTCGCCACTTCCGGATGCTTCTCTTCCAACTCCTTGGAGTAGTGGAGATGAAGCTTGGCACCGTTCCAGGCGGACCCGGCTTCCGACTTCGCCAGCCAGTCCGGATCGTCGGTCGGCTGCACGACCTTCCAGGTCGAGGCATCGTGCGGCGGCTCCTCGAGCGCCGTCAGTTCGTGCACCAGGAAGATGTAATGCGGGGTGTAGCAGAAGCCGATCCAAGGCTTCTTCTCCTTCACCGCGGCATCCAGGTTGGCAAAGGCCAGGGTCTCGTCGATCTCCAGCAGCTCGAGGGTCTCGGCATAGCCATAGGACTTTGCACGAATGCGCTCGACGATCGTCGAGGCCCAGCCCGGCGCACCGATCCAGATCTCGCCGCGGCCGTCACCGTCGCTGTCGAAGAGCGCCGCCTTTTCAGGGTCGGTCAGATCTTCGATCGTTGTGACGCCTAGTTCCTCGGCGACGAAGTCCGGCACGCACATGCCCTGCTCGGCCGCGATGCCGTTGGGGTTCATGGCCACGGTGCCGGAGTCCTTGACGAACTTGTCGTGCAGGTTCTGCTGGTTGGGCAGCCAGACCTCCGGATGGGCATGCATCGAGCCCTTGTCCATGGCTTCGAAAACCACGGGATTGGTGCCGTTCTGCAGTTCGACCTCGAGCCCCAGGTTTTCTTCGATCACGACCTTCAGAACGTTGGCGGTCGCATTGACCGACGGCCAGTTCGGCACGCCGATCACAACATCCGCGGCCTGCGCGGCCCCGGCAAAGGTCAGGACGGCGGCAACGCCGACACTGGAGAGCGCTTTGTTCACTTTCATTGCCTCTTACTCCTGCTCATAAGTTTGTTTGTCTTGTACTTGACGTCGGTTGCCCCGATCGTCTGCGTTAACTCAACCCGATCTTATCGCAATTGAGGTGTCCTGCACCTCCCCATCTGATCAACCTCAACAAACAGACCGCACCAAGGACCGGGAAGGCCCGTCTAGGCGCAAGCCTTAACCTTGGTACCCCGCGCCACCGCCATCGCCTCGGCCACGACCGCAGCGATGATCCGGCAGTCCTCATCACTCAACCAGAGCGGCAGGCGCAGGTCGCAGAGCCGGTGCAGAACACGGTCTGCCGCCGGCACGCTGCCCTCGGTTGCCCCGCCAACATAGCGCCAGTGATCGTGCCGGCTGGTGAACCCGACCGGATCCTCAGCGCCGAACCACTTCACATGAACGCCGTGCACGTCGGCCTCCTGAACGAAACGGCGGGCCTGATCGTCCGTCAGCGCATCCTTGGCGAAGGAGAACTGCAGCGAGCTGGGTGTAAATTCCTCCTTCAACGGGCGCTGCGGCAAAACGATACCGTCCACTGCCGCCAGCTCACCGGCCAGAACCTGGTAGATGTGACGCCAGCGCGCGTTGCGCTCCTCCAGCAGCGGAAGCTGGGACCGCAGAATGGCCGCCACCAGCCCCGACATCCGCATAGAGCAGTTGGGCATGGCGTAGCGATGCCGCTCGAAGACCTCCAGCGGCGGGCGCGCGCGGTGCTGGGCGTAGAGCATATAGCTGCCCGAAAGCAGAATGGCCCGCGCAGCGATGTCCTCATCGTCTGTGACCAGCAGGCCGCCTTCGCCGGAATTGATGTGCTTGAAGGTCTGGGTGCTGAAACAACCGACCTGCCCGAACCCGCCGGTCAGCTTGCCGTTCCAGCCGGCACCCATGGTGTGGGCGCAGTCCTCGATGAGGACCAGCCCGCGGCGCTCGCAGAGCGCAACGACCGCGTCCATGTCGGGGATGTGGCCACGCATGTAGGACAGCAGGAAAAAGCGCGCGCCGCTCTGCTCGGCCTTGCGGTCGAGGTCGTCGAGGTCGACGACATAGCGCTCGTCGATATCCACCAGCACGGCCTCGGCACCCGCGTGCGCAATGGCCCCGGGGACAGGCGCGAGGGTAAAGGCATTCACCAGAACCTTGTCGCCCGGCTCAACACCGCAGGCCCGCAAGGCCAAAAACATGGAGCAGCCGCCTGAATTGACGCCCAGGCAGTACTTGCGACCCGTGTAGTCCGCGAACTCCTGCTCCAGCAGTGCCGCTTCCGGAATGCTGTTGCGGTCCTCGCCGTAGCGGAACAGCCGGCCGTCCCGCAGCAGCTTGACGGCAGCTTCGACGCCGGCCTCCGGTATGGGGTCGGGTGCGCTCAAATCGCCGCGAAAGACCGTGCGGCCGGATGTATCCAGGAGCGCGCCCGACTCGCTCATTGTGCCGCTGTCTCCGCTTCTGCAGGGGCTTCGGGGGTCAGCTTGAACTCCTCGCCCGGAAAGTACTTGGCGAGGCGCACATCGCCGGTCATGGCGTGCCCCTCCATGCCCTCCAGCCGCGAAATCCGGCTGGACACCTGGGCCACGCCGCGCGACGCCCCCCGGGTCATGCGCTGATAGGTCAGCACCTTGATGAACTTCTGCGCGTTGAGGCCGCCGGAGTAGCGGCCGGCGCCGCGCGTCGGCAGGATATGGTTGGGGCCAGAGCACTTGTCGCCGAAGGCCACCGTCGTCTCTTCGCCCAGGAACAGCGAGCCGTAGTTCTTCAGCGACCGCAGCCACCAATCCAGATCTTCGGCTTGGACCTGAAGGTGTTCGGGCGCGTAACGGTCGCAGACGGCGCAGGCCTCTTCCCGGGTATCGGTAAGAATAACCTCGCCGAAGTCGCGCCATGCCGCCGTTGCGGACTCCCGCGAGAGCCCCGGCAAGGCATCGATAACCCGCGGCATCAGCTCGATCACCTGCTCGCCGAGCCGGCGGCTCGTGGTAACCAGCCAGACTGGGGAATCCGGACCATGCTCGGCCTGGCCGGCCAGGTCGGCGGCCACGATCTCGGCATCCGCCGTATCGTCGGCGGCGACCATCGATTCAGTGGGGCCGGCGATCACGTCGATCCCGACGCGTCCGAAGAGCATTCGCTTCGCCTCGGCGACGAAGCTGTTGCCGGGCCCGACGATGATATCGGCCGGATGCCCTGTGAAATGCCCGTACGCCAAGGCCGCCACGCCCTGTACGCCGCCGAGCGCCAGCACCGTATCGGCACCGGAAAGCTTCATGGCGTAAAGGATCGCGGGATGGATACGCTGCTCACCCTTGGCCGGTGAGGTCGCGATCACATTCTCGACGCCGGCGGTCTTGGCGGTGCAGACGCTCATGATCGCCGATGCGGCATGGGCATAGCGACCGCCGGGAACGTAGCAGCCGGCCGTGGTAACCGGGATCAGGCGCTGTCCGGCAACCAGGCCGTCCAGCAGTTCGGTTTCGAATTCCTGTTGGGAGTCCCGCTGCCGCTCCGCAAAGTCGCGGACCCTTGCGTGTGCATAGCGCAGGTCTTCCTTGGTCGTCTCGGGAAGCCGCGCTTCGGCGTCGCGGAACCAGTCATCCGGCACGACAACATCGCCGCGCCAGGCGTCCAGTTTCTCGGCAAAGCCACGGCTGGCGGCTTCGCCGCCGCTTTCAAGCTCTGCAAGCATGCCCGAGACGATCTCGCCCGTCTGCGCGCCCGCTGCCTTGGCCTGGCCCGAAGCCTTTTTGAGGTAAACCTCTCCCATCGCGGTAAAACCTTGCTGCCAGGGTCAGAGCACCAGCCCAGCGACCCTTATCCCTTCCCGATTTTGAAAGCGCTTTCAATGCGGCGCTCTTTCCAACAGCAGACCACAGACCTCGGCGAAGAGTCAACATGCTGCCAGGGCGCCGCCGCTTGCTCCTGAAAAGACAGCAATATCCCCGATGACGCCGGTTCCCAGAACCCGAGGAATGCGCTAGCCTGTTTCAGCGGTCGTGGTTGACTCGCCTGTTCTGGGATTTTTTTGGAAGGGCTTTCAAACGAATGCGCCGTGCGTCGACGACCTTGGAAGATGTGGCCCGACTGGCCGGCGTCTCTCCCGCAACGGTCTCGCGCTGCATAAACCAGCCGCAGAGCGTCCGGGCGGAGAAGCGGGCGCGCATCCAAAGCGCCATCGACGACCTGGGGTATGTCCCGAACGGGGCGGCCCGGGCCCTCGCCTCCCGGCGCTCCCACATGATCGGGGCCATCCTGCCGTCGCTGGACAACATGCTCTTCGGCGGCCCCCTGGAGGCCTTTCAGAAAGAGATCGGCAGCGCCGGCTACACGGTGGCCGTCGCCTGCTCCGAGTACGATCCGCAGCACGAACGCGTTCACATCCGCAACTTCCTTGAAAGCCGGGTCGATGCCCTGCTGCTGGTCGGGGCACACCGCGATCCCAACATCTATCGCCAGATCGAACGCCACGGCATTCCCTATGTCCTGACCTGGGTGTCGAGCGGGGACCGGCAGGAACACTGCGTCGGCTTCGACAACGCCGCGGCGGCAGGGCATCTCGTGGACTACCTGGTTTCCCTGGGGCACCGCCGCTTCGGCATGATTTCCGGCCATGTGGATCAGAACGACCGCGCCGGTGCACGGCTTTCGGGCGTTCAGAAGGCGCTGACGCGGCATGGTCTTGTGCTGGACCCGGCCCATCTTCTCTACCGCCCCTTCGAGCCGGATGCCGGCCGCGATGCCTTTCACATTCTCATGTCCGCCCCTGAACCGCCGACCGTGATCGTCTGCGGGTCCGAGCCCCACGCCTACGGCGCCCTGTTCGAAGCCAAGGACATGGGCATCGCCGTGCCCGGCGAGGTTTCGGTCACCGGCTTCGACGACATGTGGCTGGCCGGCCAGACGAGCCCGCCGCTGACCACCGTCCGCACCCCGCGTGAGGAAATGGGCCGGCAGGCGGCTCAGCACCTGCTGGCCTGCCTGCGCGGCGAGCGCATCGTCGCGCCGCGGCCCCTGGAGACGACGCTGGTTGTGCGGCGCTCGACGGCCGCGCCACGGGCCAGCCGCCATCTCGCCTGACGCAGGCCGTTGCAGATCAGCCCCGCACGCGCGTGAAGTCGGGATCGTAGAGGCAGGACGCTGAAACGACTGCAGCAACAGGCTCGCCGATGACTTCGACGGTCAAGCCGCAGCCCTCCTCAGCATAGGAGGGATCGACAAACCCAAGGGCGATGTTGCGTCCGACACGGTGCCCCCATCCGGCGGAGGTGACTGTGCCCACCACCGCACCGTCGCGCAGGATCGAATCGCCCGGCTGGGCGGGCGCGCGGGAGGTTTCCAGCGTCAGGGTAACGAAGCAGCGTCGTGGGCCGGCGGCGCGCATGGCCTCCAGGCCCGCTTTGCCGACAAAGCCCTTGTCCCAGCGGACGAAGCGGTCCAGCCCGCATTCCAATGGATTGAATTCGGTGATCAGATCCGCCTTCCAATGCCGAAACCCCTTTTCCAGGCGCATCGACTCGGTGGCGTAGAGGCCGAAGGGACGCAGCCCGAAGCGCTCGCCCTCCAACCACAAAGCCTCGAAGGCCGGCAGAACCTGGGCATTGGGAATGTGCAGTTCCCAGGCCAGCTCGCCGGAGAAGGACACCGCCATGGCGACCGCCTCGGCATGACCGATACGCACGGGACGCACTGAGAGCCAGGGAAAGGCTTCCTTGGACCAGTCCGTGCGCGGCGCCACGGCGGTCAGCAGGCCGCGGGCCCGCGGGCCGGCGATCACCAGGATGGTATGGCTGTTGGTCAGGCTCTCGATGCGCACCGAGCCGTCGGACGGCAACCGCTCGCAGAGCCAGTCCATATCGTGATACTCCGCCGCCGCCGCCGAGCCGAACCAGAAACGGTCGTCCGCAAGAGCGGCGACGGTCGCCTCGCCCGCGACGTTGCCGCGCTCGGTGAGGAAGTACGTCAGGGCGACCCGCCCGGGCCGGGCCGGCAACCGCGAGCAGACAAGACCGTCCAACCGGTCCCGCACGCCCTTCCCCCGCAGTTCGTAGCGGTTGAAGCCCGAGACCTCCATGATGCCGACACCGTTCTGGACAGCGTCGACCTCCGCCCCAACCACATCGAAGGTGTTGTTGAAGCGGAAGGAGTGCTCCTCTTCGAAACTCGGCGCGGGCTTGAAGTAGAGCGCCCGTTCCCAGCCGTTGACGACCCCGAAGGCGGCGCCCAGCTCGCTCAGGCGCGGATAGAGCGGCGTCGTCTTGATCGGCCGGGCCGCCGGGCGGTGCTCGTGGGGCATGTGGAAGCGGAACTCGTTCTGGTAGTCCTCGATCGCCTTCAGCGCCGTGTACTCCACGTTGGCATAGCGCGCGAAACGGCGGGGATCGAGGGGCCAGGTGTCGTAGCAGGCCTCGCCATGGACCATCATCTGCGCCAGCAGCCAGCCGTGACCGCCGCCCTCACCCAGACCGGCGCGCAGGCCCGTAATGCACCAGGCATTGCGCTTGCCCGGCAGCTTGCCCACCAGCGGCACGCCGTCCGGCGTGTAGGTGATCGGGCCGTTGATGACGCTGTGTATACCAGCCTCCATGAGGCAGGGCACACGGGCGAAGGTGCCTTCCATGACGTCCATGCAGCGGTCGAGGTCGTCCGGACAGAGCGCATTGGTGAAGTTGGGATCGATCCCGTCCAGGCCCCAGGTGCGGCAGTCCTGTTCGTAAAAGCCGACCAGCAGGCCTTGCTTCTCCTGGCGGGCGTAGAAGTCGTCGGTCGGACAGCGGATCAGGGGGACCCGGACGTCCAGCGCCTCGATCGCCGGGATCGGCTCGGTCAGCAGGTACTGGTGCTCCATCGACGCCACCGGTAACTCGTCCCCGGTCATGGCGGCGATCTCGTTGCAGCGGTAGCCGCCGGCGTTGACGAACATCTCGCAGTGAATGTCGCCTTTTCCCGTGTGAACGATCCACTCGCCGCCGGGCTTCTGGGTCAACCCGGTCACCGCGGTGTGGCGATAGATCTCGGCGCCGGCCAGGCGGGCACGCCGCGCCAGAGCCTGGCAAAGCTGGGCCGGGTCGATGTCGCCGTCCAGCGGGTCCCAGAGGGCACCCAGCAGCCCGTCGGTGGTGATCAGCGGGTGGCGGCGCGCGCTCTCCTCCGGATCCAGGAGCTCGAAGTCCACGCCCATGCCCTTGGCCAAAGACATGAAGTGGCGGTAACCGTCGAGATGATCCTGGCTGGAGGCCAGGCGCAGACCGCCCGTCGCGTGGTGGTAGTTGATGGGGTAGTCCGGGTCGTCGGCCAGTTCCTTGTAGAGCCGGATGGAGTGGGTCTTCAGGCCGACCATGACCTGGATGGCGCCGAAGTTGGTGACCTGCGCGGCCGAATGCCAGGTGGTCCCGGAGGTCAGTTCATCGCGTTCCACCAGCACGACGTCGTTCCAGCCTTCCTCGGTCAGGTGATAGAGCGCACTGCATCCGCCGATGCCTCCGCCGATCACCACCACCCGCGCATGCGTCTTCATTGTCCGACCGGCCCCTCACCGTCGCCATCTGGAAAGCGGCAGCATGCGCAACGGCGGCACCGGGGGTAACCGGGATCGCGCGTGTTAAGGAAGAATGCCGGGCAGCCTTCGAATTCGCTTAACATCGTGCCGAGCGCTCTGCGCTCAGCGCCGCCGTAGGGCAGACTGGGGCGAGGATCGAAGTGGCGCTGCTGAGGGGATCGTTATGACGTCGGAGGAGTCCAGGCTGGGGCGCCGGGGACGCGGACGCGCTGCCCGCATCGCCGCCCGCCAAGCGCCGGAGGCCGAGGTCGATCCCTGCCCCCCCGGCCAGAGCGGGGGTGCCTACCGGCCGCTGAAGGACACGCAGCTTCACACCATCTGCGACGAGGCCTTCCGGGTGCTGGAAGAGATCGGCATGGCGGAGGTTCCCGCCATCGTCGAGGAGAGGGCACTGGTGCACGGCGCGCATCTCAACGCCCAGGGGCGGCTCTGTTATCCCCGCGCGCTGGTGGAGGACATCATCGGCGGGGCCGCCAAGCACTTCACCTATCACGGCCGCGACCCGCGCCACGACTTCGAGGTGGGCGGTGACAGGGTCTACTTCGGGACCGGCGGCGCCGCGGTGCAGACGCTGGACCGCGCCAGCGGCCTTTACCGCCCCTCCACCCTGGCCGACCTCTACGACTTCACCCGCCTGATCGACACACTGGCGAACGTGAGCTGGTTCACCCGTTGCTGCGTCGCCACCGACGTCGAGGACACGCTCGACCTCGACATCAACACCGCCTATGCGCTGTTGGCCGGCACCACCAAGCCGGTCGGAACCTCCTTCACCTTGCCGGAGCACGTGGCGCCGGTGATCGAGATGTTCGACCTCGCCCTCGGCGGCGCGGGCCGCTTTCGCGAGCGGCCGTTCTGCAAGGCGCACATCAGTCCGGTGATCTCACCATTGCGCTACGGCGAAGATGCGGTCGGGGTGACGCTGGAGTGCATCCGCCTGGGGGTCCCGATCAACGCCATCGTGGCGGCGATGTCCGGGGCGACGGCGCCCGCGACGCCGGCGGGGTTCCTCGTTCAGTCCACGGCCGAGACCCTTGCCGCCCTCGTCCTCGTGAACCTCTTTGCGCCCGGCTTCCCGATGATCTTCTCCAACTGGCCGCTGGTCATCGATCTGCGGACCGGGGCCTTTTGCGGCGGTGGCGGAGAGATCAGCATGATGAATGCGGCGGCGGCGCAGATCGGCCGCCACCTCGGCCTGCCGTCCGGGGTCGCCGCCTCCATGTCCGACGCCAAGGCCGTGGACGCGCAGATGGGCATGGAAAAGGGCCTCGCCGCCCTGGCAGCCGGCCTCGCCGGGGCGAACATGATCTACGAGTCTTCCGGCATGATGGCGAGCCTGCTGGGCGCCTCCTTCGAAGCCTTTGTCGCCGATGACGAGATGCTGAGCCATATCCACCGCATGCTGCGCGGGATCGAGGTCGATCGCGACAGCCTGGGCTTCGAGACCATCCGCGAAGCCGTGAGCGGCGAAGGCCACTTCCTGGGCGCGGCCCAGACCATGGCGGCCATGCAACGCGACTACTTCTATCCGAGCCTCGCCGACCGCGACGAGCCCCGCACCTGGGCCGAAGCCGGCGCGCGCGACCTGCAGATGCGCGCCAAGGACCGTGCCGACCAGATCCTCACCGGCCATTTCCCCAGCTATATCGATCCGGCGGCCGACCGTGCGATCCGGGAGCGTTTCAGGATTCTCTTGCCGGAAGAACGGATGCGGGCGCCGGATCCTCAAGGACCTTAAGCAGCCCCGCGCTGCCGGGGATCAGCCGCTCGGCCTCGGGCACCACGAGGTCACGCAGAATGCCGCAGAGGATTTCGGCAAGCTGCGCCGGCAGCGACCCCAGCTCGCCGCGCCGGGCCGCCAGAGACACGCCGCGCGTGAGGCGGGTAAAGGGCGACGGGAGAACCACCACATCAGGCGCAAAGCGCGTCGCGTCGAGGATGTTCAGCGGCGTGCCCAGCGTCCAGCCGCCCACCTGGCCGACCATGGCCAGGATGGAGCGCGAAGCCTCAAAGGAAAAACGCCGCTCGGGCGCAAAACGGTGGCGCCGCAGGTGCTGCTCGACCAGGCGGCCGATGGGCATCTTCTCATTATGATGAACGAAGGGCAGAAGGCGGAGTTGGTCCAGCACCGGCTCCGTGGTGTCCAGGCACTCACGCGCGGCCACGACGGCGAAGGTCTCGGTCAGCAGCGGAAAGACGTCGTAGGCCGAGGGATCGTCCGGCGGCAGGCCGGTGACGACGACATCGGCCTCCCGGGCGACGAACGCCGCCGTGATTGCATCCGAACGGCCGGACACTGCGCTGAGCGCCGTCTTCGGAAACGCCCTGTGAAGCGCGGCGACGAACTGCGGAGTCACCGAGGCATCGAAATCGTCGATCACAGCGAAGCGCAGTTGCGGCAGCGCAGCCAGGTTCAGTTCCATCATCTGCGCCTGTGCATCGGCCACCGCCATCAACACCTTGCGGGCATGGCTCAGCATCAGAGCCCCGGCCGGCGTCGGGCGTAGCGGCCGTTCGGAGCGGTCGAGGAGCATCGTTCCGGCAAAGGCCTCGAGATTGGTGATCTGCTGGGAGATCGCCGCCGGGCTGGCGCCCAGGCGCTCGGCGGCCTTGGCCATGGACCCGCCCTCGTCCACGGCGACGAGCACACGCAGAGCCCGGATACTCAGCTCCTGTGGATGGTCCTGGGTCACTTGCGCACCGCCTTCCCGGCCGAATTCGCTTCATCTTACGATCAGCATCGAATCTTCTTAAGATTAAGCCGCCGTCGACGCTTTGCGCCAGTCCTTGGTCGCGATTTCGTCAGCAGCGCAGCAGCTCTCAGGCTAGCCATGAGGCTTGAGAGCGAGAGGACAAGGAGACAGCGCAATGAGCCGGCGGCCCAACTTTCTGATCCTGATGGTCGACCAGATGGCAGGAACGCTCTGCCCGGACGGTCCGGCCGCGTTCCTGCAGACGCCGCACCTGAAGGCTCTCGCCGCGCGGGCGCTGCGGTTTTCGAGTTGCTATACGCCGAGCCCCCTTTGCCTGCCGGCGCGCGCGTCCTTCATGACCGGTCTGCTGCCGTCGAAGACCGGTGTCTATGACAACGCCGCCGAGTTCACCGCGAGCCTGCCCACCTTCGCTCATCACCTGCGGCGCGCCGGCTACCGCACCGCGCTGAGCGGCAAGATGCACTTCGTCGGTCCCGACCAGCTGCATGGCTTCGAACGGCGCCTTACCACCGACATCTATCCCGCCGACTTCGGCTGGACACCGGACTACCGCAAGCCCGGAGAGCGGATCGACTGGTGGTACCACAATCTCGGTTCGGTGACCGGCGCAGGCGTCGCCGCCATCACCAACCAGTTGGAGTTCGACGACGAAGCAGCCTTCCACGGCGAGAGCGAGATCTACCGCCTTGCCCGCGGCGCGGCGGAGACACCCTGGTGCCTCTGCGTGAGCTTCACGCACCCTCACGATCCCTACGTGGCCCGGCAGCAGTACTGGGATCTCTACGAAGACTGCCCGGCCTTGTCACCGGAGACACCGGCCCTGGACTTCAGCGATCACGACCCGCACAGCCGGCGGCTGCTGGAAGCGCTGGATCACCGAAACTACGCTGTGACGCCGGAGCATGTCCGCACAGCGCGGCGGGCCTACTTCGCCAACATCTCCTACCTCGACGACAAGATCGGGCAGCTGCTGGCGGCGCTGGATGCCTGCGGTCAGCGCGAGAACACGGTGGTGCTGTTCTGCTCCGACCACGGCGACATGCTGGGCGAGCGCGGCCTCTGGTTCAAAATGAGCTTTTTCGAAGGATCGGCGCGCATTCCGCTGATGATCGCCGGGCCCGATCTGGCACCCGGGACGATCGACACGCCGGTCTCCGCGCTCGATATCGCGCCGACCCTGGCGGCGATGGCGGGCATCGACCTGCAGGCCGAAGGCCAGGTGCTTGATGGGCACTCCTTGCTGCCGATCATCTCCGGCGAACGGGCGCTGCGCGCACCGGTGCTGATGGAGTACGCCGCCGAGGGGTCCGAGGCGCCCCTGGTCTCCATCCGCGAGGGCCGTTTCAAGTTCAACCACTGCCTGCTCGATCCGCCGCAGCTCTTCGATCTGGAGGCCGACCCCCTGGAACGGCGTAACTTGGCGGACGATCCGGCTGAAGCGGTGCGGGTCCACGGCTTCTTGGACAAGGTGGCCGCGTACTGGGACCTGGAGGCCCTCGATACGGCGGTGCGGCGCAGCCAGGCCAATCGCTGGATCGTCTACGAGGCCCTGCGCAAGGGCCGTTACCACCCCTGGGACCACACGCCTGATACGCAGGCTGCGGAGCGCTATATGCGCAACCATATGGATCTCAACGTCGTCGAGGATGAGGCGCGCTTTCCCTAAGCAGACGTCCTCTTCACCTCCGCCCGCAGGAAGTCGATCATCACCCGCACCTTGCGCGGCAGGTAGGCGCGGCTCGGGTAGACGAACCAGGCCGCGGTGTCGAAGGTTGTGGCCGTCACCTCATAGCCGGGAAAGAGTTCGACCAGATGGCCGGCAGCAAGGTCATCGTCGATGAGCCAGTCGGCCAGAAGACCCGGTCCCGCCCCGGCAATCACCGCGGAACGCAGGCTGAGCGCTGAGGACACGGCCAGATCACCGGCGACAGGCACCTCGATGATAGCTCCGCGCCGGTCGCGGAAGCGCCAGGCGGAGCGAAAGCCCGGCAGCGTAAAGAGCACGCAGCGATGATTCTCCAGCCCCTCCGGGTGTTGCAGCTTCGCTGCGCGCGCCAGGTAGCGCGGCGCTGCACAGACCCGGTAGCGGGTATCGAGGAACTTGGCGGAAACCACATCGCCGGAAACCTCCGGGCCCAGGCGCACCGCCAGGTCGATGCCCTCGGCCACCAGATCGACGTTGGCGTCGGAGAGGACAAGTTCCAGGCGAACGCCCGGGTAGGCGGAACGGAAGGCCGGAACGCGCGGCATGACGACCCTCTCCCCGAAGGCGACGGAGGCGGTCATGCGCAGGGTGCCGGACGGCGCCGCGCTCACCGCACGCGCCTCCTCCCGTGCTTCGTCGAACTGGTCGAGGATTGCGGGCAGGTGCCGGAGGAAGACCGCGCCGCCCTCCGTCAGGCTCATACGGCGGGTGGTGCGCTGGAACAGCCGAATGCCGAGGTCATCCTCCAACAGCCCGATGGCGCGGGACACGGAGGATGGATCGACGCCACGCTCCTTCGCCACAGCCGCAAAACTGAGGCGGTGACCGACGTCGACCAGCAAGCGTAGGCTTTCTATGTTCATTCGTGCTGATATCGCATGAGTATTATGTCAATTAAGCTATTTAATGTCCAAGAACTTTGCAATAGCCTGCTGCTCGACGCCGATGGCCCCGGCACGGCAGGATGCGGGCCCATGGCCGCAAGACGTTGAACAGCACAAGGGTACGAGGAGACCTCTGCGATGATCGATCTGACCGGAAAGGTGGCGCTGGTGACCGGCGCCAGCCGCGGGATTGGCGCTGCCAGCGCCCGCAAACTCGTCGAGCGCGGCGCCGCCGTACTCCTGACCGCCCGGTCAGGTGAGGCGATCGACCGCCTGGCCGGAGAGATCCGCACCGCAGGGGGCGCGGCGGATTCCAAGACCTGCGACGTCAGCCGCTACGAGGATGTCAGCGCGGCCGTGGAACACTGCGTGGAGCGCTTCGGGCGGCTCGACATCCTGGTCAACAACGCGGGGCTGATCGAGCCCATCAGCCGCCTCGCCGAGTCCGATCCCGAGGAATGGGCAAAGGTCGCAGACGTGAACTACAAGGGCGTCTACTTCGGCCTGCGGGCGGCCCTTCCGGTCATGCTGTCCCGGGGATCCGGCATCGTCGTCAACATCAGCTCCGGCGCGGCGACCTCGGCGCTGGAGGGCTGGAGCCACTACTGTTCCTCCAAGGCCGCCGCCCTCGCCCTCACCCGCTGTGCCGACAAGGAGTACGGCGACAAGGGCATTCGGGTCGTCGGCCTGAGTCCGGGCACGGTTGCGACCGACATGCAGGTGGCCATCAAGAGTTCGGGTATCAATCCGGTCAGCCAGCTCGATCCCGCCGTGCATATCCCGGCGGACTGGGCCGCCGAAGCCGTCGTCTGGCTCTGCGGCGATGCCGGCGCTGCTTATGCCGGGACCGACTTCTCCCTCAAGACCGAGGAAGGCCGCCGTCTCGTCGGTCTCGCCTGACGCAGAACCTCTTCCTCATCCCTTCCCTCACGTAACCCGTCCAGGCCCCCCGGCATCGGTGATGCGTGGTTCGGCGCGGCGGGAGTCTGCTAGAGTCTCCCGGTCGGGCCGGAGCTCCGGACCTGCGCGGCGTTCCCGGCCCCGCGATCGGACGGAAAAAGGGGAATGTCGTGGATACCTTGGGCTTTGTGGTGATCGCCGCCGGGGTCATCACCTTCAGTTTGATCTCCAACCGCGTCCAAGCGGGCATTGTCACCGCCCCCATGGTCTTCGCGGGCTTTGGCCTGCTGATCGGTGAAGGCGGGCTGGGCCTCGCGGACCTCGCCCTCGATCACGGCATCGTGCACGGCCTCGCCGAACTCACCCTGATACTCGTCCTGTTTTCCGATGCCGCGCGGATCGACCTGCGCCAGGTACGACGCGACCACAATCTGCCTCTGCGCATGCTGATCGTCGGCATGCCGCTGACGGTGGTGCTGGGCGGTGCCCTAGCGCTGCTGCTGCCCTTCGGGTTTTCGCTTTGGGAAGCCGCACTCCTGGCGGCAATCCTGGCACCGACGGATGCCGCGCTTGGGCAGGCTGTGGTCTCGAACACCCGCGTGCCCGTGCGCATTCGCCAGGCGCTCAATGTGGAGAGCGGCCTCAACGACGGGATCGCCCTGCCGCTGGTCCTGCTGTTCGCCAGCCTGGCCAGCCTTTCGCCCGGCGCGGCGGGCGAGGAAAACTGGATCGCCTTCGGCCTGAAACAGATCATTCTGGGGCCGCTTGCCGGCATCGCGATCGGCGCCCTGGGCGCAAGGCTGATCGACCGCGCGGTCGCCACCGACCGCATGTCCGAAAGCTTCGAGGGAGCCGCCATTCTCGGCCTCGCCCTGCTGGCCTTCGCAGGCGCCGAAGTCATTGGGGGCAATGGCTTCATCGCCGCCTTCACCGCCGGAATCGTCTTCGGCAATCAGGTGCGCGGACGCTGCACCTTCATCTTTGAGTTTGCGGAGGCGGAAGGCCAGTTGCTGGTCCTGCTGACCTTCATGATCTTCGGCGCGGCTTTTCTCCCCGAGGCGCTGCACCATGTCACCTGGACGCATGCGCTCTACGCCATCCTCAGCCTGACGGTGATCCGCATGGTGCCGGTGGCGCTGTCGCTGGTCGGGGCGAAGGTGAGCCTCCCGACGGTAGGATTCCTCGGCTGGTTCGGTCCCAGAGGGCTGGCATCCTTCCTCTTCGCCCTTTTGGTGCTTGAGGGAAGCGCCATTCCGGCGCAGGAGCCCATCCTGTTGGTCGTCATCTGCACGGTCGCGTTCAGTATCGTTCTTCACGGGATCTCGGCAGCGCCCGCCGCGCGGGCCTACGGCGCCCTGGCCGAGCGCATGGGGGAGTGCCCGGAGAACAAGCCGGTCGGCGAGATGCCGACCCGCCACGATGCCTCGACCGGCAAGACGGTGGCGTCATGATCGCCGCCCTCACCCTCTTCGTCGTGCTGACTCTCTCCGTCCTGGTCATCCGCACAGGCGCCGTGGCATTGCGTCTCACCGGACTGCCGGAGGCCACCGCCCGCTTTCAGGCGCGTTCCGCCTTTACCGGCACCGGATTCACAACCTCGGAGTCGGAGGCCCTGGTGAACCATCCGGTACGCCGGCGCATCATCAGCCTGCTTATGGTCGTCGGCAGCCTCGGTTTCGTCTCTGTGATGGCGACTGTGATCGTCTCCCTCGTCGGCTCCAGCGGCTCACAGGGTTCCATGGTTCAGCAGCTCCTCTGGCTGGCGGCGGTGCTGGTCGTCCTGTGGTTCGTGGCGCTTAATCCTGTCGCGGACCGCATTATGTGCCGATTCATTTCCGCTTTGCTGACGAAGACCGAGGGCTTCGGCGGGCGGCGCCCCCTTACGCTGCTGCAGCTTCCCGCCGACCACTGCGTCCTGCAGGTTCTGGCCCATCCGGACAGCGGGCTTGTCGGACGCAACCTGCAAGACATTCCCTTTGGAGACCGGTTGATCCTGGGGCTCGAAAAGCCGGACGGCCGCTTCTTGAACCGGCCCGCCGCGGAGCAGGCACTGGAAGCCGGCGATCAGGTCTTTCTCTACGGCGCCACAGAGGGCCTGGACACCGCTCTCGAAGCCGCTGCCAGAGCGAAGGCCCCTTCGGCATGAGGAGCGGCATCGTCACACACCGCCCGTTGCTAGTCGGTCTTCGCCTGATGCTCCAGCGTCTCGATGGCGAGGCGCGATTCCGCCAGCAGCGCAACCAGGGCCGTGAAGATCCAGACAACGGCAAAGCAGGTCAGGACCTGGGTCAGAGGTACGGCCAGGGGGGACACCAGCGACAGGATGCCGCCGAGCAGGGTCGTCCCGGCAAGCAGGGCGGCGCTCGCATAGAGGGACATCAGGGCAAAACGGAACTTGCGCGCCCGCGACAGCAGATGGCGCATCAGGTCCCCGCTGCGGTTGTCGCCCGTGCCGGCCAGGCGGTTGACCTGGGCCTCCAATTGCCCGAAGCGCGCCGTTGTCGAGAGAATCAGCAGGCCTACGCCGGAGATCAGGACCACCGGCTGCAGCAGTGCGGAAAAGACGTCCATTCAACTATGCTCCCTTCGCTCCCGCCAACCCTCGGGAGTCGGCGGCTTTGTCACAAAGTCGCGCTCGTGGTGACACGGCGGCTTCACTAGCATGGTACCGCAGCGTGGTTGGCCACGGACGCACCGCCGGGTCTGATGCCCAGAAGGTAGCGTCGGTTGCAGATTTCAAGGAAGAACAGGAGAACAGGTCATGGCAGAGAACAAAGCGGGCAGCAGCGATCCCGAGGTCACGATCGACGTCGAAGAGGACGGTCCGCTGAAGGTCACAGGGCTCTCCGCGTTTTTCAACTCACGCGGCGAGGCCATCGCCGCCAAGAAAACCGTCTTCCTCTGCCGCTGCGGCGCTTCGAAGAACAAGCCCTTCTGCGACGGCACCCACAGCCAGATCGGCTTCACAGGCGCAAAGGACGATGACCGCATAGCCGACACCCTCGACCGCTACGAAGGCAGGGAGATCACTGTCCTCGACAACCGCGGCGTCTGCTCTCATGCCGGTTATTGCACCTCCGGACTTCCCTCGGTCTGGCGTTCGGCTGTCGAACCCTGGATCGATCCCGATGGCGCGGCGAAGGAACAAATCGTCGAGACAATCCGCAAATGCCCCTCCGGCGCGCTCAGCTATCTGGAGGACGGGGCCGCCCAGACCGACTTCCACGAAGATGCGGAGATCCAGATCTCCCGCGACGGCCCCTACTACGTGCGCGGCGGCGTGGAGCTGAAGGACGCGGCCTTTGGAGAAGGCGCCAGCCGCGAGCATTACGTACTCTGCCGCTGCGGTCATTCGCGCAACAAGCCCTTCTGCGACGGCAGCCACTGGTACGCTGGCTTCCACGACGATGAGGCGCTGACAATCTCCAAGGCCGCCCGCGCCGGCGAGGCCGGTGAGGAAGCCTGGGTCGCCGTCGGCAGCCCCGAGGACTTCGCGGAGGGCAAGGTGCAGGCGCTGACGGTGGGCGAAAAGCAGGTCGCCCTCACCCGCCTGGACGGGGAACTGCGCGCGCTCGACGGGCGCTGCCCGCACCAAGGCGGCCCACTGGGGGAAGGCAACCTCTGTGATGGCGCCCTGCGCTGCCCCTGGCATGGCTACGACTTCGACCTCAAGACCGGCAAGGGCCGCGGCAATGAACACAGCGTCGAAACCCTGAAAGTGCGCGAAGAAGACGGCAAGGTGGAGATCGCCCTGCCGAAGCCCAAGCGCTCCGACTGGACCGTCAGCCACGTGATCGCCGAGACCCTGGCGGAGTGGGGCATCGACACGGTCTTCGGCATGGTCGGCCATTCGAACCTCGGCATGGCGGAGGCCCTGCGCGTCCAGGAGGGGCGCGGCAGGATGCGCTTCTTCGGCATTCGCCACGAAGGCGCGGCCGCCTTCGCCTGCTCCGGCTATGCCAAGGCGACCGGCCGTCCGGCGGCCTGTCTCTCCATCGCCGGGCCCGGCGCCACGAACCTACTGACCGGCCTCTGGGACGCCAAGGTCGACCGGGCGCCGGTGATCGCCTTGACCGGCCAGGTGCAGACCCAGGTCATGGGCCCCGGCGCCTTCCAGGACATCGATCTCTCCTCCGCCTTTGAAGCGGTGACCCGCTTCAGCCAATCGGTCCTGCCGGACAGCGACCATGCGGAGCTGGCTTCGCTGGCGGTCAAGAACGCGGTGATCGAGCGCGACGTGGCACACCTCATTCTGCCCGACGAGGTGCAGGTCATCGACGCCGGCAAGGCGGGGCCCGGCCGCCCGGAGGGGCGGCTTTCCCCCACAGCCATCACGCCGCCCAAGCAGTCGATTGACTATGCGCTCGCCCGCATCGCCCGCGCCAGACGCCCGCTGATCATCGTCGGCTACGGCGCGCGGGAGGGAATCGCCGAGGTCACCGCCCTGGCCGAGTCCCTGAATGCGCCCGTCATCACCACCTTCAAGGCCAAGGGCCTGATCGGCGATCACCATCCCCTGGGCGGCGGCGTCCTCGGGCGCAGCGGTACACCGGTGGCAAGCTGGTTCATGAACGAGTCGGATCTCCTGATCGTGTTCGGCGCCTCCTTCTCCCATCACACCGGCATCGACGCCCGCAAGCCGACCATCCAGGTGGACTTCGACCGCATGGCCCTGGGCAAGTTCCACGGCGTCGACGAGCCGATCTGGGGCGATATCGGCATGACCGCAGCGCTGCTGCGCGACGGCCTGCCCGCCGGCCGGGCCTGCAGCGACCAGCGCGGCGAGCTGGCGGACCGCTGGAAAGCCTGGCGCAGGGAAAAGGCCGAGCGGGCCGCCAAAGACAACGGC
Organism: Pelagibius sp.; assembly: GCF_028281305.1. GTDB lineage: Bacteria > Pseudomonadota > Alphaproteobacteria > Kiloniellales > Kiloniellaceae > Pelagibius. The sequence goes on from NZ_JANQKD010000020.1 coordinate 18,559, forward strand.
CAGGGCGTCAACTCGGCCATCCTCTTCGATCGTCTGGCCGAAGCGGTGCCCGAGGATGCCATCCTCAGCGTCGACGTCGGCAACAACACCTATTCCTTTGGGCGCTACTTCGAATGCCGGGCCCAGTCGGTACTGATGTCGGGCTATCTCGGGTCCATCGGGTTCGGCTTTCCCGCCGCCATGGGGGCATGGGCGGCAGACACCGGCCGCAAGGTGGTCGCCATCAGCGGCGACGGCGGTTTCGGGCAGTACATGGGGGAGTTCACCACAGCGGTGAAGTACGGCATGGACGTCACCCACGTGCTGCTGAACAACGGCGAGTTGGGCAAGATCTCCAAGGAACAGCGCGACGGCGAGTGGAAGGTCTGGCAGACATCCCTGCAGAACCCCAGCTTTGCCGACTACGCCCGCCTCTGCGGCGGCGAAGGCTACCGCGTGGACCGCACGGAAGACCTGGACACGGCACTGCGCGCGGCTGTAGCGGCCAAGGGGCCGGCACTGGTCGAGGTGATGACCGATCCCCTGCTGACCTGAGCCGCCCGTTGCGGGCATAAGGTCACAGGGAGGCGCCTCGCCAGCCGGGAGAATCGCGTGTATGAAGCCGGGAACAGCAACCTTGGCTGCGGCCCCGGACCCGAGCAGGCCGGCGCGGCCGGCCGCGGGGGAAGGCGAAGGTTATGGTCCACACAATCTCGGGCGCGAGCGTCGTCGTCATCGCCGTCGTCGTCTGGTTCCTCGGCAGCTTCATCACGCTGAGGGTCCCGTTTCTCCGGCGCTACAGCATTCCTGTCGCAGTCACCGGCGGGCTTCTGTGCAGCCTGGTCATCATGGCCGTCTACTATGCCTTTGGCATAACGGTCGAATTCGATACGGAACTGCGCGACCTCCTGCTGCTGATCTTCTTTTCCACCATCGGCCTCTCGGCAAAGCTCGGCCTTCTGAAGGAGGGCGGCAAGGCGCTGGCCATCCTGGTGGCCGCCGCGGCGGTCCTTCTGATTCTGCAGAACTCCACCGGGGTGCTGCTCGCCATGGCCTTCGGCGCCCATCCCGGCTACGGGTTGTTCGGTGGCAGCGTGTCCCTGGCCGGGGGGCACGGCACGGCGATTGCCTGGGGCCAGGTCGCCGAGGAAGCGGGCCTCGTCGCCGCCGCGGAAGTCGGCATCGCTTTCGCCACTTTCGGCCTCATTGCCGGCGGGATGATCGGCGGGCCGCTGGCCGAGCGCTTGATCGCCCGGAACCAGATTGAGAACGGCCACGGCAGCGAAGACGCCGCGGCCCGATCGAAGCCCGCCGAACCCCAGAAACAGAATCATCTGCCGCCGCTGTCGGCCTCCCTGGGCACGCTTCTGGCGCTCGCGCTCTGCGTCGAGGCCGGCGATCTCGTCAACCAGTTCCTGTTCTCCCGCGGCGTTACCCTGCCCGGGTTCCTGACAGCGATGATGGTGGGCATCGTCATCGCCAACCTTTCCGAGCCCCTTGGGTTCCGCCTGGATCCGGTGGCGCGCGAACAGGCCGCGGAGATCAGCCTGCAACTGTTTCTGGCAATCAGCCTGATGAGCATGCAGCTCTGGGTGCTGACCGACGCCGTCGGAGAGATCCTTCTCGTGCTCTTCGCACAGATGACGCTGATCGCCCTCTTTGGTTCCTGGATCGTGTTTCGGCTCATGGGCCGGGACTACGATGCGGCGGTGATCGTCTCCGGGTTTGCGGGTCTCGGCATGGGCGCAACGCCGGTCGGCATTGCGAACATGAACGCCGTCACCGCGAAGTACGGCCCGTCCCCCAAGGCGTTCCTCGTCATTCCGCTGGTCGGCGCCTTCTTCCTCGACATCGTCAACGCCCTGGTGATCAAGACCTTCCTGGGTATGCCTTTCATGCAATTGCCTTAGGGGCTGTCGCCAGTCAATCGGCGGCGATCTCGCCGATCTCGACGGCGTGGCTTTCCTGCCAGGCCGTGACCGTTTCGGCATCGACGTCATGCTTCGTCTCGCCACCCTCTTCGGCGACGATCCAGCACTCCAGTTCGGTCTCGCCGGTGGGCACGCCTTGCGCCCAGACGGCAGTAATGCGGTGCTTACCCGGTGCAATCGAGCGGCTGCGGCCCTCCACATCGGTGTACTCGACGGCTTTCTTCACCAAAAGGATACGGCTTTGACTCGTGTCCACTTGGGCTTCTCCACCCTCAGTTGCTCGATCTCTCGGCGCTGCCAACCTAGAGCGTGTAGGGATTCTTCCAGCTCTCCAGGATGCGCAGATAGTTGGCCCGGGCAAAGGCGGTGGGATCGGCCACCTTTTGCTGGCTCAGGACCCCCTGCATCTGGGCAACGCTGTCAAAGCCGCGGCGGTCCATCCACTCGCCCAGGCCCTCCACCAGGGTCTGGCAGTAGGCCGGGCCGTTGCGCAGCAATGCGGAGGTGGTCATCACCGCATCGGCTCCCGCGAGCAGATACTTGATCACCTCCCGCGGCCCTTCCACACCCGTCGTCGCCGCCAGCGAGACGCCAATGCGCCCGTAAAGCATGGCGATCCAGCGCAGCGGCAGGCGAATCTCGCCGGCGCTGCTGAGTTGCAGGTCCGGGGCGACGGCAAGCTCCTCCAGGTCGAAGTCCGGCTGGTAAAAGCGATTGAAAAGGACAAGGCCATCGGCACCGGCCGCCTCGAACCGTCGGGCCAGATGGGCCATGGCGCTGAAATAGGGGCTGAGCTTGAGCGCCACGGGCAGGGAACAGGCCGCCTTCGCCGCCGAAAGCGCCTCCAGGTACTGCTCCTCGACGGCCGCGCCGCTCATCTCCGGATCGCCCGGCAGGAAGTAGACGTTCAGTTCCAGCGCGCTGGCGCCGGTCTCCGCCAGCAGTGCGGCGTAGTCCCCCCAACCCTCGGCGGTCACGCAGTTGAGGCTGGCGATCACCGGGATGTCCACCGCTTCGGCCCCGCGCCGGACCAGATCGAGATAGCGGTCCGGCCCGACGTGGAACTCGTCGACACTGGGGAAGTAGCTGAGCGACTCGCCGAAACTCTCCGCGCCGACAGCCGTCAGGTGATCGACGGAGGCCATCTCCTGCTGCAACTGCTCCTCGAACAGCGAGAACATGACGATGGCCGACGCGCCGCCGTCCTCCAACCGCTTGATCCCGTCCAGGTTGGCGGAGAGCGGCGAGGCCGAGGCGACCACGGGGTGCCTCAGGCCAAGGCCCATGTAACAGGTGGTCAGATCCATGGCTGCGCCTCCTCCCTCGCTTCCCGGTCAACCCCGCGCATCGGCGCCGCCCAGCGCCATTTCTTCGTAAACGCTCCACTTGCGCTCGACGGCTTCTTGCGCCTTGGTCATCAGGGCTTCGGCGACCTCAGGATTGGCGTGGCTCAGCATGCGGTAACGCAGCTCGTTGTAGGCGTAATCCTTCACGCGGATCTTGGGCCGCTGGGAGTCGAGCACGAAGGGATTCTCGCCGGACTGGCGGACCGCCGGGTTGTAGCGCAGCAGCGGCCAGTAGCCGCTCTGGACGGCCAGGTGCTGCTGCTCCAGCCCCTTCTGCATGTTGATGCCATGGGCGATGCAGTGGCTGTAGGCGAGAATCAGCGACGGCCCCTCGTAGACCTCGGCCTCGCGCAGGGCCAGGAGGGTCTGCTGCGGGTTGGCGCCCATGGCGACCCGCGCCACGTAGACATTGCCGTAGGAAATGGCCTGCAGCGCCAGGTCCTTCTTGCCCACCGCCTTGCCACCGGCGGCGAACTTCGCCGTCGCCCCGATGGGGGTCGCCTTCGACATCTGGCCGCCGGTGTTCGAGTAGACTTCAGTGTCCATCACCAGGACGTTGACGTTGCGGCCGCTGGCCAGCACATGGTCGAGGCCGGCGGAACCGATGTCGTAGGCCCAGCCGTCGCCTCCGACGATCCAGATGCTGCGGCGAACCAGGTGATTGGCGACGGAAAGCAGGTCGCGCGCCGCCTCGCTGTTCAGATCATGCAGCCGCTCTTTGAGGATGGTGACGCGGGCGCGTTGGGCGCGGATCTCCGATTCCGTGTGCTGCGGCGCCTTGAGGATTGCATCGGCCAGATCCGGCTCCACCCTATCGCGGAGATCTCCCAGCATCGATCTCGCGAGGTCCAGGTGTTTGTCCGCGGCCAGACGGAACCCGAAGCCGAACTCTGCGTTGTCTTCGAAGAGCGAATTGGACCAGGCCGGACCGCAGCCCTCGGCATTCTTGGACCACGGCGTCGTTGGCAGGTTGCCGCCGTAAATGGAGGAACAGCCGGTGGCGTTGGCAACGACAAGGCGGTCGCCGAAGAGCTGCGACAGCAGCTTCAGATAGGGCGTCTCCCCACAGCCGGCGCAGGCGCCTGAGAACTCGAAGAGCGGCTCCAGGAACTGGGCGCCGCGCACGGTGGAGAACTCAACCCGGGCACGGTCGTTGACCGGCAGCGTTTCGAAGAACGCCAGGTTCTCCCGCTCCCGCGCCAGGATCGGGTCCTTTTCCTTCATGTTGATCGCCTTCACGCCGGTCTCGGTAGCGCTCTTGGCGGGGCAGACTTCGACGCAGAGCGCGCAGCCGGTGCAGGCGTCGGGATAGATCTGCAGGCTGTAACGCGTCTCGGGAAAGCCGCGCGCATCGATCATCGCCGACTTGAAGCTCTCGGGCGCGGACTCCAGCAGCGGTTCTTCGTAGAACTTGGCACGGATGACGCTGTGCGGGCAGACGAAGCTGCAGTTGCCGCACTGGATGCAGATCTCCGGTTCCCATTCCGGTATGAACTGGGAGAGGTTGCGCCGCTCCCAGGCCGCCGTGCCGGTGGGATAGGAGCCATCGACCGGCAGCGCGCTCACCGGCAGATCGTCGCCCTTGCCCGCCATCATCGCCGCCGTCACCTGCTGTACGAAGTCCGGCGCCTCCGGGGATACGATGGGCGGACTTTCCCGGCCGGAGGCCGCCGCCGCAGGCAGCGTTACGGGGTACAGATGGGAAAGCGCCTCGTCCACCGCGGCATTGTTCTGGCGGATCACCTCCCGCCCCTTCTTGGCGTAGGACTTCTGTATGGCCTCCTTGATCCTGGCGATCGCGCGCTCCGAGGGGATGACACCGGCCAGCGCGAAGTAGCAGGTCTGCATGATGGTATTGATGCGCCGCCCGAGCCCCGCCTCGTTGGCGACCTTGTAGGCGTCGATCACATGCAGCTTGATGGATTTTTCGAGGATCTGCTCCTGAAGGCGGCGCGGCAGGTGGTCCCAGACCTCTTCCGGTCCATAAGGACTGTTGAGCAGAAAGGTCGCACCCGAAGCGGCGCGTGCCAGAAGATCCACCGAGTCGACGAAGTGAAACTGGTGGCAGGCGACAAAGCTGGCGGACTGCACGAGGTAGGGCGCGTGGATCGGCTCCGGCCCGAAGCGCAGATGGGAGACGGTCTGTGACCCTGACTTCTTTGAGTCATAGACGAAATAGCCCTGGGCATGGAGGCCCGGTTCATCGCCGATGATCTTGATGGTGTTCTTGTTCGCTCCCACCGTGCCGTCGGCGCCGAGGCCGAAGAACATGGCCTGGTGGTTCGCCTCCGGCTCGATGACGAAACCGCTGTCGTAGTCCAGGCTGCTGTGGGAGACATCGTCGTTGATGCCAACCGTGAAGTGGTTCTTGGGCTCGGCTGACGCCAGTTCATCGAACACGGCCTTCACCATCGCCGGCGTGAACTCTTTCGAAGAAAGCCCGTAACGCCCACCGATGACCCGCGGCATGGCCGCCATCGGAAGCTCCCCGGCAGCCGCCGCTTCGGCCAGGGTGGTGAGCACGTCCTGATAGAGCGGCTCGCCGGGCGCGCCCGGTTCCTTGGTGCGGTCCAGGGTGGCGACGGCCTTGACCGTCGCCGGCAAGGCGGCCAGCAGATGCGCCGCCGAGAACGGTCGGTAAAGACGCACCTGGACGACCCCGACTTTCTCGCCCTCTGCCGCAAGCCGGGCGGCGGTCTCCGCGGCAGTCTCGACGCCCGAGCCCATGACGATGATGACCCGCTCGGCGTCTTCGGCACCGTGATACTCGAAGAGGCCGTAGCGCCGGCCCGTGAGTTCCGCAAAGCGATAGAGGGCTTCTTCGACCACGGCCGGCACGGCGGCGTAGAAGGGGTTCACCGTCTCCCGGGCCTGGAAGTAGACGTCCGGGTTCTGCGCCGTACCGCGGATCAGCGGCGCATCGGGATCCAGCGACCGTGCGCGATGGGCGCGCACCAGTCCGTCGTCGATCATCGCCCGGATCTCGTCGTCGGTGAGCAGCGTCACCTGGTTCACCTCGTGGGAGGTGCGAAAGCCGTCGAAGAAGTGCAGAAAGGGCACGCGCGCCTTCAGGCTCACCGCCTGGGTCACCAGCGCCATGTCGTGGGCTTCCTGCACCGAGGCAGAGGCAAGCAGCGCGAAGCCGGTGGTCCGCGCCGCCATGACGTCGGAGTGGTCACCAAAGATCGAGAGCGCCTGCGCAGCCAGCGAACGGGCCGCCACATGAAAGACCGCGACGGTGAGTTCGCCGGCGATCTTGTACATGTTGGGAATCATCAGGAGCAGGCCCTGGGAGGCGGTAAACGTGGTGGTCAGGGCACCGGTCTGGAGCGCACCGTGCAAGGCACCGGCCGCCCCGCCCTCGCTCTGCATCTCCGCGATGTCGGGCACGTTGCCCCAGATGTTGGGGCGACCTTCGTTGGACCACTGGTCCGCCAGTTCCGCCATGGGTGATGAAGGCGTGATCGGATAGATGGCGCAGACCTCGTTCACCCGGTAGGCCACGGAAGCAACCGCCTCGTTCCCATCGATGGTCGCGACCTCATGCGTTTGCGGCACCGCAGCGCGCGTCAGGCCTTCCTGTGCTGGCATATCGTTCGGCATCGCTCTTCCGCTGTTGTCATGCTGTGGTCAGCGGACCAGGACGGTCACCTTGTCCTGGGCCGTTTCCGCCTCGGGAATCATCTCAATGGCATGGCAGGGGCATTGCTCGTAGCAGACGGCGCAGCCTGTGCAGAGCGCATCCTTGACCTCATAGCCCTTGCCGCGCCCCAGCTTGACGATGGCGCTCTCCGGACAGGCGCCATAGCAGCCGTCACACTCGTAGCAGTTGCCACAGGAGAGGCAGCGCCGCGACTCGTAGCGCGCCTCCGTCTCGCTGAGACCCTTCACGACTTCCTCGAAGGACTCGGCGCGGCTTTCCGCCTCCAGCTGCGCCTGGGCCTGCTGCGGTGCGTCGGTGGAATACCAGACATGCAGCTTCTCATAACCCGCCAGGGGATTCTTCGCCGGCCTCTCGTAGACACCGCCGCGCAGCCAGGCATCGATGTGGCGTGCCGCCTTCTTGCCGTGGCCCACTGCCGCCGTGACCGTGCGCTCCGCCGGCACCATGTCTCCGCCCGCAAAGAGGCCCGGATAGCCGGTCATCATGCTCTCGGAGACCAGCACGGTGCCGTCGTCCTGGAACTCAACGCCGGGAATGCCGCGCATGAATGCGGTGTCGCTCTCCTGCCCCAGCGCGAGGATCAGGCTGTCGGCCTCCAGGGTCTCGAACTCCCCGGTCGCGCGCGGCCGGCCGTCGGGCCCGATCTCCATACGCTCGACGGTGAAGCGCGTGCGGTCGATCGCCTTGATCGTCCGCAGCCAGTGGATCTTCACCCCCTCCTCCAGCGCGTCCTGGGCCTCAAAGTCATGCGCCGGCATGTGTTCGCGGTCGCGCCGGTAGATGATCAGGGCCTCCGTCGCGCCCAGGCGTTTGGCGGTGCGGGCGGCATCCATCGCCGTATTGCCGCCACCGTAGACAGCGACCCGGCGGCCAATCTGCGGCGGCGCGCCGGCATCGACCCCGCGCAGGAAACTGACGGCATCCAGGATGCCGCCGGCATCGCGGGCGGGAATCTCCGTGCGGCGGCTGAGATGAGCCCCGACGGCAACGAACATGGCATCGAAGCCACCCGCCTCCTGCTCAGCCAGTAGGTCCTCCACCTTGTGGTCGAAGACCATGGTCACACCCATGGCGGCGATCCGCGCCACCTCGCCCTCCAGGATGTCACGCGGCAGGCGGTAGGCGGGGATGCCGAAATGCATCATGCCACCCGCCACCGGTCCGGCCTCATGGATCTCTACCTCATGGCCCAAGCGCGCCAGATGATAGGCGGCGGAGAGCCCGCTGGGCCCGGCGCCGATCACCAGGACCCGCTTGCCGCTCGGCGGGGCGGGCTCGAAAGTCCAGCCGGATTCCAGGGCCAGATCGCCGAGAAAGCGCTCGACCGCATGGATACTGACCGGCTGATCGAGGTAACGCCGGTTGCAGGCATCCTCGCAGGGGTGATAGCAGACACGCCCATGCACGGCGGGCATGGGGTTGTCGCGCGTCAGAATGCGCCAAGCTTCCTCGAAACGGCCTGCCTGAGCGGCATCCAGCCAAGCCTGGATGTTCTCGCCGGCCGGACAGGTGTCGTTGCAGGGCGGCAGAAGATCCCGGTAGATCGGCCGTTGGGTCCGGAAGGGCCCGGTGCGCCGCTCATGGGTGAGATCCGGCGGTCGTGTCAGGTCGCTTGGTTTGGCCATTGCACTCCCCACCTTCTGCTAAGGGGTTTCGCATCACCCCGTTGGTATTGGATACTCCCTGCCGCCGGATCTTGGTGCGGGCAAAGCCGCAGCCGGACGCGGCGCTATGACTGCGGCGATGCACCGACCGCAACAAGATCCCGCTGCGAAATCACGCCGAGCACGCGTCCCTCGCCGTCGACAACCGGCATATGCCGGAATTTCCCGGCGTTCATGCGTTGAGCCGCGTCTTGCGGCGTCGCATCCGGTGAGAGGGTCTGTGGCGCCTCTGTCATGACTTCGGACAAGTGCGTCAGGTCCGGGTTGCGCCGGGTCGCGACGAAGATGGTCAGGGCGTCGCGCTCGGTAAAAATGCCGCGCAGGGCTCCTTCGTCCATCACAAGGACGGAGCCGACGCTGTTGTCGACCATGTAGCGCGCGGCTTCCCGGACCGTGCTTTGGCTCGTAAGCTGAGCCAGGTTCTGGCCGCGGACAATTTCACGAACGGTGGTCATCGATCGGTTCCCGGCTGTCAGGACATGGAGAGGAGTTTAGGGAAACCGCCGACGTTGACCTTGATCCATCTCAAGCCCAGGGATCGTCGAGCTTCCGGAAAACTGGACCTCAGTCCACAGAGCGCGCATCACGGTCTCGCGCCGCGCAGTTGAGTGGCCTGACCCGACAGCCAGGATCAGCTTGCCGGATCGTCTATCAGCGGGCTGGGCTTCGCCAGGGCCGTGAGATCTGCGGTCTTCGTAAGACGGATTTCCCGCCCTTTCACCACAACGCCGTAAGGCTTGAGCGTGCCGAAGGCGCGCGAAAGGTTCTCAGGTGTCATCCCGAGAAGCGCAGCCAAGGTGCGTTTGTCGATTTCCAGGGTGACCGTCCCCTCACCGCCCTGCTCGCTCTCCTTGCGCAACAGGTAGTTTGCCAAACGCTCGACGGCATTGCGCAGCTTCTGGTTCTTCAGGGCCTTGACCACCGTGCGGAAGCGCCCCGACAGCTCACGAACGACGGCACGGGCAAAGGCGGCGTCACTGGCAAAGACGGCCCGTACGGTCTCCGAGGGAATCATTAGGATGCGGGCGTTCTCAATGGTCCGTGCCGACATCAGGTAGGCCTGATCGCGCAGGGCCGCTGCGAGAATGAAGGTCGCAACGGGGTTGATGATCTCGATGGTGGTCTCGCGGCCGTTGCCGTTCGCGAAGAGCTCGACGCTGCCCTCGACCATGACATAGAGGAAGTCGGCGGGTTCGCCCTCGGTGATCAACTGCACCTGCGGCGGGAAACGCTGGAGAAAGGCCGCCTGCATCAATGCATCGAAGCTGGACTCCGCCATCTCCGCAAACAGATCGAGTTCCCGCACCAGCGGAATGTCCTTCGACCTCACGGTAGACCTCTCCGAACGCAACAACCAGTTTTGCGCGGCAGTCAACCATGTGGCTTGATATTTATCAAGTGACAGAACGAATTCATAGTTTCAATGAAATAATAAAGTACAATTCCGCCACATACTTTTGTGTTTCCTACATTTATTTTCGTCGCATTATTGTGTCATTTGACCTGAATCAAGTGAACATCGCCGCACTGCAATGATGATCCCCTCCTGCGGGGGGAAAGACTTCCCCGGCCCAAGTTAACAGCATTTCGGTCGATAGCGCTTGGGCAGCAGCAAAGGAGGGGAACATGCAAGGTTTGGACGGCGTCACCCGGGGCCAGCAGAACCGCGCCCTGGGCATCAGCACACTGGCATTCACGGTCTGCTTCGCTGTTTGGACGATTTTTTCCATCATCGGCGTCAAGATCAAACAGGACCTGGGGCTGTCGGACACCGAGTTCGGCATCCTGGTCGCCACCCCGATCCTGACGGGCTCGCTCAGCCGAATCTTTCTGGGCATCTGGACCGACCAGTACGGCGGCCGCGTCGTCTACACCTCCGTTATGGCGCTGACTGCCATCGCCGTATGGATGTTGTCGACGGTCACCACCTACGAGATGTTCCTGGTGGCAGCGCTCGGCGTCGGCCTTGCCGGCGGCTCTTTCGCAGTGGGCATCGCCTACGTCTCGCGCTGGTACGACAAGGACCACCAGGGAACCGCGCTTGGCATCTTCGGCATGGGCAATGTCGGAGCCGCGGTCACCAACTTCGGCGCCCCCTTCCTGCTGGTCGCGCTCGGTTGGGAGCAGACGGCCCAGGTCTATGCCGTGATCCTGCTGATCACCGCCGTGCTGTTCTTCCTCACGACCAAGGAAGACCCGGCGACCAAGCAGCGCAAGGCGCGCGGCGAGAAGCCGAAATCCGCCTTCATGCAGCTCTCTCCGCTGAAGAAACTGCAGGTCTGGCGCTTCTCGCTCTATTACTTCTTCGTTTTCGGTGCCTTTGTCGCTCTGGCGCTCTGGCTGCCGCGCTACTACGTCGGCGTCTACGATCTCGACATCAAGACCGCCGGCATGCTGGCCGCCGCCTATGCCCTGCCGGGCAGCATCTTCCGCGCCCTCGGCGGCTATCTCTCCGACCGTTTCGGCGCACGCCGGGTCATGTACTGGACCTTCGTCGCCTCGGTCGCCATCTGCTTCTTCCTCAGCTACCCGGCAACCGACTACGTGGTCCAGGGCATCGATGGGCCGATCCCCTTCAACATCACCATCAGCCTTCCGGTTTTCGTGGCGCTGACGGTGGCGCTGGGCTTCTTCATGTCGCTCGGCAAGGCAGCCGTCTACAAGCACATCCCCGTCTATTACCCCGACAACGTCGGTTCGGTGGGCGGCCTGGTCGGCATGATCGGCGGCCTCGGCGGTTTCATCCTGCCGATCTGCTTCGGGGTGATGAACGATCTGATCGGCGTCTGGACAAGCTGCTTCATGCTGCTCTTCGCACTGGTCGGCATTGCGCTCCTGTGGATGCACTTCGCCATCCTGCGCATGGAGAAGGCAGCCGTCGGCGAGCAGCTCGCGGCCCTGCCTGAGTTGCCGGAACTGGTGCAGCTCCATGGGCCCGAGCATGCCGGAGCCCTGGGGCCGGAGAGCGCGCGCAAGCGTGGCCCGCGCCCAGAGGCTGACAACGTCAGCCCCATGCATCCGGCGCAGTAACCGTGACGATCGCTGTGGCGGGCCGACTTGGGAAAGCCCGCCACAGCCCCAATCAAGAACGAGCCGTCAGAAACGGCGCAAGAGGATTAGGATCATGACGACACCCCATCAGGTCACCACAAGCGGCCATGTCCTGACGGACTGGCATCCGGACGAACCGGCCTTCTGGGAAAGCGGCGGCCGGCGCTACGCAAACAAGAACCTCTGGATCTCCATCCCCTGCCTCTTGCTGGCCTTCTCAGTCTGGTTGGTCTGGTCCGTCGTGGTCGCCAAGCTGCCGGCGATCGGCTTTGCCTACACCACCGACGAGCTGTTCTGGCTGGCCGCCCTGCCCGGGCTCTCCGGCGCGACCCTGCGGATCTTCTATTCCTTCATGGTCCCGATCTTCGGGGGCCGCCTTTGGACGACCCTGTCCACCGCCTCGCTGCTGCTTCCGGCGCTGGGGATCGGCTTTGCGGTTCAAAACCCCGACACCCCCTATGTGGCTTTCCTGGCCCTGGCGCTGCTCTGCGGTTTTGGTGGCGGCAACTTCGCCTCCTCCATGGCCAACATCTCCTTCTTCTTCCCGAAGAAGGAAAAGGGCAACGCCCTCGCCCTCAACGCCGGGCTCGGCAATGCCGGGGTCAGCGTCATGCAGTTCGTCGTACCGCTGGTGATCACGGCGGGCGTCTTCGGGGCGATCGGCGGCGACCCGCAGGTTACCAGCGACGGCGGCCGCCTGTGGCTGCAGAACGCCGGCTTCGTCTGGGTTCCGTTCCTGATCGTCACCGCGCTGGCGGCCTGGTTCGGCATGAACGACATCGCCTCTGCCAAGGCCTCCTTCAAGGAGCAGTCGATCATCTTCAAGCGCAGCCATAACTGGATCATGTGCATTCTCTATACCGGCACCTTCGGCTCCTTCATCGGCTATTCCGCCGGTTTCCCGCTGCTCGCCAAGACCCAGTTTCCGGAGGTGGACTCGCTGCAGTTCGTCTTTCTGGGCCCGCTCATCGGCGCGCTCAGCCGGGCCGCGACAGGCTGGGTCTCCGACAAATACGGCGGCGGCCGGGTGACCTTCTGGGTCTTCCTGGTGATGATCGGCGCTGTTGCCGGCGTTCTGTTCTTCCTGGGGATCAAGGATCAGCCCGGTGCTTTCTGGGGCTTCTTCGCCATGTTCATGCTGTTGTTCTTTGCAACCGGCGTGGGCAATGCCTCGACCTTCCAGATGATCCCGACGATCATGCGCCAGCAGGTCAGCCTGCTGATGCCGCAGCTTTCCGAAGAGCAGCATCTGCGCCAGTCCGAGCGCGAGTCGGCCGCCATCATCGCCTTCACCTCGGCCATCGCCGCCTACGGCGCCTTCTTCATCCCCAAGGCCTACGGCAGTTCCATCAGCCTGACCGGCGGACCGGAGATGGCGCTCTATGCCTTCATGGCTTTCTACGCGCTCTGCGTCGTCATCACCTGGTTCTACTACACCCGGCGAAACGCGCCGGTGCCCTGCTGATTTCCGCGAAGAAGGGAGAGACACAATGAGTCACCTGCTCGACCGCCTGAACTTCTTCAGCGGCACGCCCCGCGAGACCTTCTCCGATGGACACGGCGTCACGACCAACGAGGACCGTGGCTGGGAGGAGAGCTATCGCAAGCGCTGGCAGCACGACAAGATCGTGCGCTCGACGCATGGCGCCAACTGTACGGGGTCCTGCTCCTGGAAGATCTATGTGAAGGGCGGCATCGTCACCTGGGAAACCCAGCAGACCGACTACCCCCGCACCCGCCCAGATCTGCCCAATCACGAGCCGCGCGGCTGTAGCCGTGGCGCGAGCTATAGCTGGTACATGTATTCGGGCAACCGGGTGAAGTACCCACTGATCCGCGGCCGCCTGCTGAAGCTGTGGCGCGAGGCACGGGCCGTGCGCACGCCGGTCGCTGCCTGGGCCTCGATCGTCGAAGACCAAGACAAGCGGGCCGCCTATACCAGGAAGCGCGGCCTCGGCGGTTTCGTGCGGGCCGGCTGGGACGAAATCAACGAGATCATCGCCGCGGCCAATGCCTACACCGCGAAGACCTACGGTCCCGATCGCGTCATCGGCTTCTCGCCGATCCCGGCCATGTCGATGGTCTCCTATGCTGCAGGCTCGCGCTACCTCTCGCTCCTCGGCGGGGTCTGCATGTCGTTCTACGACTGGTACTGCGACCTGCCCCCGGCCTCCCCGCAGACCTGGGGCGAGCAGACCGATGTCCCGGAAAGCGCCGACTGGTACAACGCCGGCTTCCTGATGATCTGGGGCTCCAACGTGCCGCAGACACGGACGCCCGATGCGCATTTCTATACCGAGGTCCGCTACAAGGGCACCAAGTCGGTGGTGGTCAGCCCCGACTACTCGGAAGCCTCCAAGTTCGCCGATCTCTGGCTACACCCCAAGCAGGGCACCGACGCGGCGCTGGCGATGGCCATGGGCCACGTCATCCTGCGGGAATTCCATCTCGACCGCCAGGCCGACTACTTCGAGACCTATGCCCGGCGCTATACCGACATGCCCATGCTGGTGCGCCTGGAGAAACGCGACGGACACTACGTGCCGGAGCGGATGCTGCGGGCCGCCGATCTGGACGGCAACTGCGGCCAAGACAACAACCCGGAATGGAAGACCCTGGCTTACGATGACAAGAGCGGCCAGATCGTCGTGCCGCGCGGTTCGGTCGGCTTCCGCTGGGGCGAGGAAGGCAAGTGGAACCTGGAAGAGAAGGATGCCGGAGGCAAGGAGACCGAGCTGCGCCTCAGCCTGATCCTGGACAGCGATCACGACGACATCGTCGATGTCGGGTTTCCCTACTTCGGCAACCGCGAGCACGATCACTTCAAGGGTACAGATCACCCCGACGTGCTGAAGCGCCGGGTGCCGGTGAAGGCTCTCCGGACCGCCGAGGGTGAAACCCTGGTCACAACGGTCTTCGACCTTTTCGTCGCCAACTACGGCCTGGACCGCGGGCTCGGCGGCAACAACGCGGCCAAGGGCTATGACGAAAACATCCCTTACACCCCCGCCTGGGCGGAACAGATCACCGGCGTTCCGGCCGACCACATCGTCACCGTGGCGCGGGAGTTCGCGGCCAACGCCGAGAAGACACAGGGACGTTCCATGGTCATTCTCGGCGCCGGGCTGAACCACTGGTACCACATGGACATGAACTACCGGGGGATCATCAATCTCCTGGTGATGTGCGGCTGCGTCGGCCAGTCCGGCGGCGGCTGGTCCCACTACGTCGGGCAGGAGAAACTGCGCCCGCAGACCGGCTGGCTGCCCCTTGCCTTCGCGCTCGACTGGGGCCGCCCTCCGCGGCACATGAACTCCACCTCTTTCTGGTACGCCCATACCGACCAGTGGCGCTACGAAACCCTGGGCGTCGACGAGATCCTTTCGCCGACGGCGCCGGCCGGACCCTGGGATGGCGCTCTCATCGACTACAACATCCGCGCCGAACGCATGGGCTGGCTGCCTTCCGCGCCTCAGTTGCAGACCAACCCCCTGGAGGTCACCAAGGCGGCTTACGAAGCCGGCAAGGACCCCAGGGACTACGTGGTCGAGCAGCTCACCGGCGGCGGCCTGAAGATGTCCTGTGAGGACCCGGACAACCCGGCCAACTGGCCGCGCAACCTCTTTGTCTGGCGCTCCAACCTGCTGGGCTCTTCCGGCAAGGGGCACGAATACTTCCTGAAGCACCTGCTGGGCACCTCCCATGGCGTGCTGGGCAAGGACCTGGGAGAGGATGCCGGCGCGGTCGGCGGCCAGAAACCGCAGGAGGCGGTCTGGCACGACCAGGCGCCGGAAGGAAAGCTCGACCTGCTGGTGACCCTCGACTTCCGCATGTCCACGACCTGTGTCTACTCAGACATCCTGCTGCCGACGGCCACCTGGTACGAGAAGAACGATCTCAACACCTCGGACATGCATCCCTTCATCCATCCGCTGACGGCCGCCGCCGATCCGGTCTGGGAATGCCGCAGCGACTGGGAGATCTACAAGGGTATCGCCAAGGCCTTCTCCGAGGTCGCGCCCGAGGTGCTGGGCGTCGAAAAGGACGTGGTGCTGGTGCCGATCCTCCACGACACGCCGGCCGAGATTGCCCAGGCCATGGACGTGAAGGACTGGAAGAAGGGCGAGGTCGAGGCCGTTCCGGGCAAGACGATGCCGCAGATCGCCGTCGTCGAGCGCGATTATCCGAACCTCTACAAGCGCTTCACCGCACTGGGGCCGCTGATGACCAAGCTCGGCAACGGCGGCAAGGGAATTACCTGGAACACCGAGCACGAGGTGGAGGGGCTCGGCAGGCTGAACGGCATCGTCACCGAAGACGGGCCGACCAAGGGCATGCCGCGCATCGAAAGCGACGTCGATGCCAGCGAGGTCATCCTGATGCTGGCACCGGAGACCAACGGCGAGGTGGCCGTGAAAGCCTGGCAGGCGCTGAGCAAGAACACCGGCCGCGACCACAGCCACCTGGCGGTGCCCAAAGAGGACGAGAAGATCCGCTTCCGCGACGTCGTTGCCCAGCCGCGCAAGATCATCTCTTCGCCGACTTGGTCGGGCCTGGAATCGGAGAAAGTCTGCTACAACGCCGGCTACACCAACGTCCACGAGATGATCCCCTGGCGCACACTCACCGGCCGCCAGCAGCTCTACCAGGATCATCTTTGGATGCGTGCCTTCGGCGAGGGTTTCTGCGTCTACCGGCCGCCCATCGACACCAAGACCGTGAACCCGGTCATCGAGTCCAAGGATAACGGCAATCCGCAGGTGGTGCTGAACTTCATCACGCCGCACCAGAAGTGGGGCATCCACTCGACCTATACCGACAACCTGCTGATGCTCACCCTGAACCGCGGTGGACCAGTGGTCTGGATCAGCGAGGTCGATGCGGCCAAGGCCGGCATCAAGGACAACGACTGGGTCGAAGCCTACAACGTGAACGGGGCCCTGACGGCGCGCGCCGTTGTCTCCCAGCGCATGCGGGAGGGCACGATCTTCATGTACCACGCACAGGAGAAGATCGTGAACACGCCGGGCTCGGAGATGACCGGTCAGCGCGGCGGGATCCACAACTCGGTGACCCGCGCCGTGGTCAAGCCGACCCACATGATCGGCGGCTACGCCCAACAGTCCTACGGCTTCAATTACTACGGCACGGTCGGTGCCAACCGCGACGAATTCGTCATCGTCCGCAAGATGGACAAGGTCGACTGGCTCGACCGGCCGGCCCGCGAAAAGATGGAGGCGGCAGAATGAAGATCCGCGCACAAATCGGCATGGTACTGAATCTCGACAAGTGCATCGGCTGTCATACCTGCTCGGTCACCTGCAAGAACGTCTGGACCAACCGCGAAGGCATGGAATACGCCTGGTTCAACAACGTCGAGACGAAGCCGGGCATCGGCTATCCCAAGGAATGGGAGAACCAGAAACGCTGGAACGGCGGCTGGGAACGCGCCAGCAACGGCAGGATCAGACCGAAGATGGGCGCCAAGTGGCGCATCCTCGCCAAGATCTTCGCCAACCCGGACCTGCCCGAGATCGACGACTACTACGAACCCTTCACTTTCGACTACGAGCATCTGCAGAACGCGCCGGAGCTCGAAGCCTCGCCCACCGCGCGGCCGCGCTCGCTGATCACCGGCGAGCGCATGGAGAAGATCCACTGGGGCCCGAACTGGGAGGAGATCCTGGGCGGCGAATTCTCCAAGCGCTCGGCCGACTACAACTTCGACGGCGTGCAGAAAGAGATCTACGGGCAGTTCGAGAACACCTTCATGATGTACCTGCCCAGGCTGTGCGAGCACTGCCTGAACCCGACCTGCGTGGCGGCCTGCCCCTCGGGCGCGATCTACAAGCGCGAGGAGGACGGCATCGTCCTGATCGACCAGGAGAAGTGCCGCGGCTGGCGCATGTGCGTGTCGGGCTGCCCGTACAAGAAGATCTATTACAATTGGTCGAGCGGGAAGTCGGAGAAGTGCATCTTCTGCTATCCGCGCATCGAGGCCGGGCAGCCGACCGTGTGCTCGGAGACCTGCGTAGGCCGCATCCGCTATCTCGGCGTGCTGCTGTATGACGCCGACCGCATCGAGGAGGCGGCCTCCGCCGCGGATGAGCAGGACCTTTACCAGGCCCAGTG
>NZ_JANQKD010000038.1 GCF_028281305.1 Pelagibius sp.
GCTGGCGTGGCCGGCCACGGCCTCGTCCATGGCGTTGTCCAGCACCTCGGCGACCAGATGGTGCATCGCCCGTTCGTCGCTGCCGCCGATGTACATGCCGGGGCGACGGCGGACCGGCTCCAGCCCTTCCAGGACTTCGATGTCCTTCGCCGAGTATTTGTCCGGGGTCTTTTTCACTGCTGATTGGAAGAGGTCCGCCATCTTGGCCTATGCTTTGAGGAGAATCTTAAATTTCGGTAACCGAGGTGACGCCCTGAAGGCTGCGCCACGGGAGAGAATCGGCCTATAGAGTATGGTACCTGATGTTTACCCCCGATATCTAGTTGCCCCCGGCATCGCCTCGCAAGGCCGTCCGATTCGCCACCGGGGCGGCCAACTCCAGTACCTAAGTCCAGGGAGGGGACAAGTCCATGTCTTACGCTCATGCCGTCTAGCGGCTCCGACATTCCGGCCAGCCCGCGCGGCGAACTGGCAACCCGGACCCTGACCATGCCGGCCGATGCCAACCCCAGCGGCGACATCTTCGGCGGCTGGGTGCTTTCGCAGATGGATATCGCCGGCGGCATCACGGCCGGTGCCCGGGCCGCCGGGCGGGTCGCTACGGTCGCCATCGATGCCATGACCTTTCACCGGCCGGTTTTCGTCGGCGACGTGCTCTGCACCTATGCCGACATCATCCGGGTCGGGCGCAGCTCCATGGCCATTCATATCGAGGCCTGGGCGCTGCGCGGACGCATGGGCGAGCGGGTCAAGGTGACCGAGGGCACCTTCACCTTCGTCGCCATCGACGAGGCTGGCAAACCGCGCCCGGTGCCGGAGCAGGGGGCCCGATGAGACGCCTCTGTTTCAGCCTGCTGGTGATGGTGGCGACGCTTGGGACCGCGGTGGCCGGCGAGGCCGATGTGGTCGGCGCCGAGGCGGTGCGGGAGGGCGATGGCACCTGGCGCTTCCGCGTCACCGTGCGCCATGCCGACGAAGGCTGGGACCACTATGCCGACCGCTGGCAGGTGGTGGCGCCGGATGGGCGCGTCCTGGGCACCCGCGTGCTGCTGCATCCCCACGAGACCGAGCAGCCCTTCACCCGCTCGCTTGGCGGGGTGACCATCCCTGACGGCATCGGCCGGGTGGTCATCCGCGCGCACGATTCCGTGCATGGGGACGGCGGCGCCGAGATCGAGGTGGAGCTGTCGCGCTGAGGTTTTCGGCGCCGTCAGGTCACGCGATCAGCTTGCGCCACAGCCCGAAGGGCGCGCCCGGTTCCTCCCGCGCGATCCAGCGGTAGGCTAGGCGCTGCCAGGGCTCGACGCGGCGGCGGCGGTTATCGAGGGCATAGACGCCCTTGTCGCTGTGGACCAGGAGCACCGCATGGCCCTGGCCGTTCTGCAGGCGGCAGGCGGCGAGGGTCAGGGCCGATCGGGGCCAGCCGTGGTCGTTGCGCAGCGCAGCCAGCTTGCTGATGGCGAAGTCCTCGCAGTCACCTTCGGACACAGCGATCTGCCAGCGGTCGGAGCCGTCCGGCCGGAAGCGGATCAGCCGATTGATCCGCTCCTGAACCCGGGCCAGTTCGCTCTCGCGTTCCCGGGTCAGTGTGATGGGGCTGAGCGTATGGGCGGCGGGATCGAGATCCGGGTGTTTCCTGATCAGCTCAAACCAGGCCGCCGGCGCGGCACGGAAGCCGGCGGCTTGCATCTCGCTTGAGAGCGGCAGGGGCGGCGGCAGCGCGGTGCGATTTGCCAGCGCCGCGGAGGGCAGGGCACAGCCGGCGGCGAGGCCTGCGAAGGCGCCCAGCAGGCGGCGCCGGCTCAGGCCAGGGGACGGCTCGCAAAGACCGAGGGGGGACGGTTTGGGGGACACGCTGAACTCCGAGCAGAAAGATCGATTGCCGGAGTTCTACAGACATTACTGTGTCTGAACGGTGGATTATTAGAGTTGATTTTGTGCGAATTAAATAAGAAAGGCGTGTTATTTGAATTTTGTTAACTATTAATTAGGATTCTTGGGAATAGATTGGATTAATATTTACAATCTGTAAATAAATCAGGGAATAGATCCCTGATGAGGACGATCGCTGGCACCATGAGCGTACAGCGGCCCAATCCAGCCCGGATCAGGTGGCCCGCGGCGGGTCGGCCTCTCTGCGCTTCTCAAGCCACAGTTTGGTTTCAGGGACCCAGACGCACCTGGTCCCCGGCCTCCTCGGCGGCGGGCCGATTGGTCACCGTGAGGCTGAGCCGCTCCGGGGCGATGGCCAGGCGCGGCGGGATCGGCCGCGCTTCGGCCGTGGTGATCCAGGAGACCTCGGTCGCACGCGGGAACGCGGCGATACTGAGGACAAGACAAATGGCAACCAAGAGACAGTGCCAGGCAACGCGTATCGACATGACGAAACAGAACCACAGCAAGAAAACACGATCGTTTTATAAGGAGTGTCGTGTGGTTCGGGCGTGATCTCTTGGCGTCAGAAATATGGTTAAAATAAAGCCGTTCTGTGATTTCGCGTGTTCTTTTACGCTTCCTTAACCAGCACTTCTCACCACGTCCATGGCCTGCGCGGCTTTGTGGGGCCGTCAGGACAGGAAAGCCGCGCAGCGCGATGCGGTACATCGGGCAAGCGGCTTGACGCAGCCTGTCGGCTCCACAAAGCCGCCCCCAGGGTCGCATAGAGGCGTCCGCCCGCGGCGTCGCGGCCCTCAACCGTAGTCCCCGCTACGCTTTTCGGACCCCTCCTTGCGGGGCGAACGCCTCTACGCGACGCAGACCATGGAGGTGGTGAGAAATGCGGGTTGACCATTCCAGGATGAATCCACTCGCGCGCCGAACCGGCGCCACTGTCGCTGTGGAGAAAGGTGGGTGGGAGCGCCGGATGGCGGTCCCACCCAAGGCTTCGACAGGGTTACAACGAAGCGCTATTGCGCTGCGGCCTGAATCTCGTCGACCAGTGCCTTGAACTCGGCCCCGCGGTCCGCGGCGAACTGCTGCTGGACCTTCTGAGCGGCGGCGATGAAGGGCCCGCGCTCCGGGCGCGTCAGAGCCATGCCGCCCTCGTTCGAGAGCCAGGTGCGGATCGATTCGATCTCCTCGATCTTGACCTGGGTGTGGTACTCGCCGGCCTCCTTGGCGGCGCGCAGCACGGCGGCCATCTGGTCGTCGTCCAGCTTATCCATGAAGCGGCTGGAGGCGAAGACCGGGGCGAAGCCCGCGAAGTGGTCGAGGATGATCAGATGCTTGGCGAACTCGAAGAACTTCATCTCGCGGATCACCGAGGTGCCGTTGTCGCCGCCGTCGATGGTGCCGGTC
>NZ_JANQKD010000042.1 GCF_028281305.1 Pelagibius sp.
CCGGCCTTCACCTCCACGATCATGGTGGCATAGGTCTCCGGCGAGCCGATGCCGTAGATGCAGGAGACCGAGGCGACGATCACCACGTCGCGGCGCTCGAAGAGCGCGCGGGTGGCGGAGTGGCGCATACGGTCGATCTGCTCGTTGATCGAGCTCTCCTTCTCGATATAGGTGTCGCTGCGCGGGACGTAGGCTTCCGGCTGGTAGTAGTCGTAATAGGAAACGAAGTACTCCACCGAGTTGTTCGGGAAGAAGGACTTCATCTCCGCATAGAGCTGGGCCGCCAGGGTCTTGTTGGGCGCCAGCACCAGGGAGGGGCGCTGCAGCTCAGCGATGATGTGGGCGGCGGTGAAGGTTTTGCCGGAGCCGGTCACCCCCAGCAGCACCTGATCGCGTTCCCCCTCGCCCAGGCCGCCGGTCAGCTCGGCGATGGCCTGCGGCTGGTCGCCCGCCGGCACGAAGTCGGAATCGATCCTGAAGGGCGTCCCGGCGGCGACGTCCACCGGCTTGGCCGGGAAGGGGGTGAGGACGGAGTTCGGCATGCCTCTTTATAGGCGCCGTGCCCCCATCGATGCCAGAGGCCAGAAGGAGACCTCCTGCCAGCAGTCTGTCAGGAGAGTCGGGAGCCTGGCAGGAGCGCGCGGCCGGCCTCTTGACGGCCGGTCCGCAATCTCATATATTCAACCAAATGGTTGAATATTCTGAAGAGCGCCTGGACCGCACCTTTTCCGCCCTCGCCGACCCGACCCGGCGGGCCATTCTGGGCCGCCTGATGGCGGGGGAGGCGCGGGTGACCGAGATCGCCCAGCCCTTCGACATGTCCCTGAACGCCGTCTCCAAGCACGTCGCCGTGCTGGAGCGGGCGGGGCTGGTGAAGCGCGACGTGCAGGGCCGGGTGCATCAGCTTTCCTTCGAAGGCGCCCCGATCCTGGAGGCGGCGCGCTGGATGGAAGAGACCCGGCGCTTCTGGGAGGCCCGGCTGGACGCCCTGGACGCCTTCCTCAAGCGGCAGAAAACCCCGGACACCTCCCCCCACGGATCTGATGGAAAGGAACGAAAGTCATGAGCGATGCGCTGAGCAGCGAGAGCGTGGCGCCGGCCGCGGCCTTCGGGACTGCGCCGACGGTCAGGATCACCCGCGTCTACGAGGCCACGCCCCAGGCGGTCTTCGACGCCTGGACCAAGCCCGAACAGTTGAGCCAGTGGCTCTGCCCCTTCGACCTGCACGTCGCCGATGCCGCCGTGGATCTGAGAGTGGGCGGCGCCTATCACGTCCTGATGCGCGGCGCGGACGACCACGAGCACCACGGCGTCTTCGAGGTCATCGATCCGCCGGGCCGGCTGGTGATGTCCTGGGCCGGCGGCGGCCTGAAGGGCGTCGAAAGCCGCCTGACCATCGGCATCGAGGAGGCCGAGACCGCCGACGGCAAGCCGGCTGCGCGGATGACCCTGATCCACGAGCGCTTCCCCGATGCCGAGACCTCCGGCAACTACGAGGGCGGCTGGAACAGCGCCTTCGACAAGCTGGAAGCGGCGCTGAAGCGCTGAACGAAACCTTTGCGACACAGCAATGGGAGACGGACAATGGTGGAGACGGCTTTGAGCCAGCCGGTGGTGCGCCTGACCCGGCGTCTGGATGCCACGCCGGAACTGGTCTTCGACGCCTGGACCGATCCGCAGATGGTGCGCCAGTGGCTGGTGCCGGGGGAGATGGTGATGGCCGCTCTGGAACTCGACCTGCGCGTCGGCGGGCGCTTCGACTTCGTCATGAAGGGTGAGGAAACCTATGCCCACCGCTGCGTATACCGGGAGATCGAGCGGCCGCGGCGGCTGGTCTTCACCTGGTCTTCTTCGGCGACCGCGGGCAGGGACACCCTGGTCACCGTGGAAATCAAACCGCTGGGTGAGGGCTCGGAACTGACCCTGACCCATGAAGGCTTCACCGATCAGGCCATGGCCGAACTGCACAACGGCGGCTGGACGGCCTGCTTCGAGAAGTTCGTCCCCTTCGTGGAGGATTAGGTTTTCCGCTTCGCTCAGTTTCGGTGCCAGCCCGCTCCCCCGCCCGGCCACCCACTAGGATTCTGGCGCTGGGTGGCCGGGCGGGGGAGCGGGCCGGAACCGCTAAACCTCAGAGGAGCCAACCATGCCCGCGACGCAATACAACCCAATGCAACAAGCCCTGGCCCGCATGGCCGCGCGCTCGCCGGTCCTGCTGCCCCATTCCAGCGACAAGCAGCGCAGGCTGCGCAGTGAGCTTATGGAGGCCGAGGTGGCGCTGAAGGAGCAGCGCGAGAAGGTGGCCGCCCTGCGCCGGCGTCTGCCCCTGGGCACGCGGCTGGAGACCGACTACGTCTTCCGGGAAGGGCCCGCGGAGCTCTCGCGCAACGATGCCGCCGAGATGACCGAAACCAGGCTGAGCGACCTCTTCGCCCCGGGCAAGGAGAACCTCATCCTCATTCACTTCATGTTCGGCGCGGCGGCGGAAAACCCCTGTCCCATGTGCACCATGTGGGCCGACGGCTACGATGCGGTGGCCGAACATGTGCGCCAGCGGGCCGCGCTGGTGCTGGTCGCGAAGGCGGAGATCGGCAAACTGCGGGCCTTCGCCGCCGCGCGGGGCTGGAGCCACCTGCGCCTGCTGTCCAGCCACGACACCAGCTTCAACGCCGACTTCGGCATGGAGGACGACTTCGGCCAGTGGCCGGGCGTCTCGGTGTTCCGCAAGGGCGAGGACGGCCGCGTCTATCACTTCTACACGGGCTCGGCGCCCATCGGTGCGGACCTCGCCCGCGGCATCGATCTGATGTCGCCGGTCTGGCACCTCTTCGACCTGCTGCCGGAAGGCCGCGGCGACTGGTTCCCGAGCCTGCGCTACGACTGACGCCTGGTTCCCTTCCAGCCGCCGCCCATCAAGGGAGGCGGCGTGCGGAAGGCCTGGCGCAGAGCCACTGCGCCCTCCTCTTCACTGGGAGTACTCCGCAATTGAGGGTCCTGGGCGGGCGCGAGAGTCGGCGTGGCGGGGCCGGCGAATGGCCGGAGCGGGATGGATGCCATCGGGGTCTTCCGTTTCCAAAGCACTGTTCGTAAAGCAGGGGCGCCTAAAGCAGCGGCGCAAAGAGCAGCAGCGCGGCGCCGAGGCCGACACCGACCAAGGCAAGGACGAAAAGCCGCGCCGACCAGCGGCGCAGACGGCTGCCGCGGTCCAGCGGTCCCGGCTTGTGCTGGGTCATGAGCGTGGGGTCAAAGAGCATGGGCTGAGGGTACCTTTCCTGGTTCAATTCCCCCGGTTGTGATGTCTCCCCCAATGAAGTCGGCGTGATCTGTCGCGGCGGTCTCTCCGGCGGCGGTCTCTCCGGCGGCGGTCTCTCCGGCGGCGGTCTCTCCGGCGGTGGTTTCCCCGGCAGTGGTTTCCCCGGCAGTGGTTTCCCCGGCGGCGGCATCCATGGCCTCGGCGGTGACCGCGTAGCGCAGCGGGCCGCCGGGCGCGACGGCGTCGAAGGGATAGCAGGTGACCAGCGTCAGCAGGTGCCGGCCCTCGCCGGGCCGCAGGATCACTTCCTGGCGCACGTCGAGAACGGCATGACCTTGCACCCGGTAGTCCCGCCAGGCACCGCTGCGGTCCTGCAGGCGGAAGCGGCTGCCGGGCTCCATATGGCGCAGGAAGGCGAAGTGGGTGTCGCGGTGACCGCCGAGCACGTCGTGGTTCAAGCGCTCCGTGCCGGCAACCCAGCCGGGCCCGAAGGCGAGGGTGCGGCCTGACGCGCCGGCCAGCACGAAGAGGTCGATGTCCCTTGCCGGCACCTGCAGCCGGGCCACCGGCCAGGTGTCGGCCCAGGGCCAGGGCCTGACAGTGTCGGCCCCCGCCAGGGTCTGCGTCCAGGCGCGCTCCATCAGGTGTTGGGCGAGCCAGGCCTTGCCGTGGATCAGCGCGGCCCCGCTGAGCTGCCAGAGGCCGAGGCCGACCAGCAGCAGGGCGAGGCCGAAGAAAGCCTGCCTGGCTTTCGAAGCGCTAAGCAATCTGGGCCGCCTTTCGCCGACGCATCAGGAACAGCAGAAGCAGGCCGGCGGTCAGGGCGAGGCCGCCGAAGAGGGCCATGCGCTCGGCTGCGGTCGCACCCTGCGGCAGCACGATCGGCTGGCCGCCATTGGCAGCATCGGCCTGCTGCAGCAGCGGTGCTGGC
>NZ_JANQKD010000079.1 GCF_028281305.1 Pelagibius sp.
CAAGGGCACCGGTAACTCGGAAATCGTGCTCGACCGCAAGCTGGCCGACAAGCGCACCTTCCCGGCCATCGACATCGGCAAGTCCGGCACCCGCAAGGAAGAGCTTCTGGTGGACAAGGCCACGCTCTCCAAGATGTGGGTGCTGCGCCGTATCCTCATGCCCATGGGGGTCACCGATTCCGTGGAGTTCCTGGTCGACAAACTGAAGCAGCAGAAGACCAACCAGGACTTCTTCGACTCGATGAATCAGTAGAGGTATCGCGGCGGCACCGAGGCCGCCCGGACGACGGCAAAAGATGCGGGCCCGGTCAGCGACCGGGCCCGTTCTTTATGCGCAGGCCGAAGGACCGGGATCAGCCGGCCGGGGCGGCGCAGATCTTGGTCGTGCCGTTGTTGGCGTTGCTGGTTTCCGGAACGATGTTGGCCGGATCGATCATGATGGAGAACTGGCAGCCGCCGACGTTGTAGCAGCCATTGGGGATCTCGACCTCCACAGGCATCGTGCCGTCCCACATCGGGCTTACCAGAGGCACAGAGACCGTGCCGGCGCCGGTGAAGGCGACGGTCACCTCGCTGGCGCCCCAGCCGCCGGCCGGGGTCTGCGATCCGTTGGTCTTGAACTGCACCTTGAAGGCGATGGTGTCCGCCGGGCCATAAGGGTTGTTCTGGCGCTTGCAGAAGCCGGTGTTCGGCATGCCGGAGGTCACACTGCCCGGAAGACCGGGATGGAGGACGAAATCGGGCAGCCGCTTCGGGGGTTCCGAATCGAAGCTGCCGGGTCCCTGGGGAACGCCGCCGCCGCCACGCGACGGCCGTGCCGGCTTCTTCTCCAGGCGCCGGATGACCGGCTTGATCTGTTGGTCCTTGCCCGCCTGGGCGAGCAGCAGGCGCGGTCCCTGCGCCTGGGTCTCGGCAGCAGCCGGTCCGGTCAGACCCGCAGCAAGCAGCGCTGCAGCGGCCAGCGCCGGCAGCGCGAGTTTCGATGTCCTGTGAATCATGGTTCTCCTCCTTCGCAGGCCGACGGTGAAGTCCTGTGCAGTCGGTGCTCATGGGTCGGAGGGTCACGGCCTAGGGTTCAATGGATCGTCGGGCGGTATTCGGACCTTCGGTCGTTGTCGCTCCGGACGGGGCTTCCTTGATTATAGGTCATCGACCTATTATGGTTGATGACCGCCGCCTTGAGGAACGCCGCAATGGCCGACGCCCAAAGACTGATGCCCAAGGGCGAAGCGCGGCGCGCAGCCATTCTGGCGGAGGCACGGCGGGCCCTGCTCAATGTCGGATACAGCCGGGTTTCGCTGCGGAGGGTCGCGCAGGCCCTCGGCATCTCGCTGGGCAATCTGCAATACTACTTTCCCACCAAGCACAGCCTGATCGCGGCGGTCATCGTCCAGGAGACGGAACGGGCCGCGGCACTTCTTCGGGAGATCGCCTGGGACCCGAAAGCGCCTGAGCGCTGCATCCGCGACGCTGTGGAAGCCCTGCTGCGTTCCTACGCAGGTCCGGCCGGCCGCGTCTATGCCATCGCCGAGTTTCTGGCGCTGGACGATCCGCGCTACGCCCGGCTGAAGGCCGAGGGCTATGGCGAGCTCCGCAGATATATTGGACAGCTTGTCGCCGTCATGGCACCGCAGCTGGACGCGGCGCGCCGTGCCGGTCTCGCGCGGGTTCTGATCGCCCTGATCGACGGCGCTGCGCTGCAGTTGCAGACCACCGACGGGAACACCGAAGCCGAGAACACCCAAACCGGGCGCGTCGACGCGATGATCGACGACGTTGCCCGGGCCATGCAGACGCTTCTGGAAAGCTGGGAATAGGAACAGCCATGCACTGGATCTACCTGTCTCTTGCCATCGTCGCCGAGGTCGTCGGCACCAGCGTGCTGAAGCAGTCTGACGGTTTTTCGCGCCTCGGCCTGGGCGCCCTTTCTGTCGTCAGCTTCGGCGTTGCGCTGTTCTTCCTGTCCCTGGCACTGCGCGCGATTCCTCTGGGTATCGCCTACGCGATCTGGGCCGGCGTCGGCATCGTCATTATCTCGCTGATCGGGGTGGTGGTGTTTCGGCAGGGCCTCGATGCGCCGGCCATTCTGGGCATCGCCCTCATTCTGGGTGGTGTCGTCGTCATCAACGTCTTTTCGAACACCGCGGTGCATTGAGGCGATCTGCAGTCGGACAAACGGGGGACGCCCTTGTCGACTGCAGCCCGCGCTTGCCTATGCCGCCTGAGCAGCCGCCCGCTTCATGGTGTCGGTCAGAATGTTGTAAGTGGTGATCCAGGCAGTCTTCACCTCTTCCGTGAAGGCCTCCCCCAGGCCTTGTTCCAGGGTCCACAGCAAAGCGGCGGCGACGGTGTCGTAGTCCGCTTCGGTGACGCCGTACCCGGCATGGCGTTCGCCGAGCGCCTCCAGGGCCGGGACCAGTTCGTCCAGGTTCTCCAGTCCGCCGACCGCCGTGTCGATCATGTGCATGAGGCGTTCGCCCTGTGCAGTCATGTCGCCTTTGAACAAGGACTTCAGGCCAGGGGCCAGAATGAACAGCCGGCCATAAAACAGGGCGGCGGCCTGGCTGGAGATCGGCTGCACCTTCGCCCAGCTCTCCTGGACGAGATGGCGTTCTTCTTCGGTCATGGACGGGGTCTCCTTCTGCAGATCAGAAACGCCGGGACGCCGCGTTGGCGCCGTTTCCGGCTGACCGGGAGACCAGAGCAGGATCCGTACCACCCGGTATGACTCCGGCAACGGCCTGATTCACAGGCTCTTTTGGCGTGGTGCGGCATGCACACAGCACCCCAACATTTTGCGCTTTCACGCGTTCTTGCGGTGTCGCCGCAAGATCTTGGGGATTGTGGTAGGCTGTTGATGCCGCGTCCGGCCTTCGCCGCAGGCTCAGAGCGAAAGGAGATCCCCGCCATGCTGGGATACCCCTTCAGGCCACTGCTGCAGGCAATCGAAGCGGCAGGTGGAATGGCCGCCGTCGGCGAGGTGAAACGCCGGGCCGGCGTGCCTGCCGGCCGCACCTACCGGATGAGTGAAGTCTACAGCGACACCGAGTGCCAGCGCGTGCTGGCCGCGGCCGTTGACGTGCTCGGTCGGAGCGCGGAAGAGATCTGCGACCTTTGGGCGGCGGCCTTCCTCGAGGACACGCAGAAGCGCTTCCCCACATGGTACGCGATGTGTGCCGATGCGCGAGCGCTGCTGGAGTGTCACCCGGAGATACACGACGGCTTCGCGGCGAGCCTGACCGACCCCGAGGCCAGCCGGGCGGTCGCCCAGAAGTTCCGCATCGAGAAGCGGGAGCGGGAACTGATCGTCCACTACCGCTCGCCCAACCGTCTGTGCCGTCTTTACCGGGCGCTGGCGCAGCGGGTGATCGCCCACTACGGCGACGCAGCCGACGTCGAGGAAACGCAGTGTCTGCACCGGGGGGATCCTGAATGCGAATTCCGTATCCGCTGGATATCGTGAAGGGAGGAGCGGGCTCATGACAGCGAACACCCAGGCCTCAAACACCCGGGCCTCAAACACCCGGGCCTCAAACACCCGGGCCTCCGGCGAGGCGGAGTTGCGCAGCCTCATCGAGCGGATTGCCGATCAACTCTGCCTGACCGTCGGCGGTCGCTTCGATCTCCTCGTCAAGATCGACAGCGATGACGACACCGCCGAAAAGCTGCAGATGCTGACGAACTTCGTGCTCGCCACCGCGCGCCGCTCGATCGAAGAGGTCCGGCGGGTGAAGGACGCACTGCACGACGAACTGGAAGAACGCCGAAGGGCCGAACGGCAGATCGCCTATCTTCAGGAGGAAGTGGAAACCGCCAAGGCCCTCGGCCCTATGGTGGGTAGGAGCCTGGCGCTGCGCAAGGTGCGCGAACAGATCGCAGTGGTGGCGCCGACCGACGCCGGCGTCCTGATCGTCGGCGAGTCGGGGACGGGAAAGGAACTGGTTGCCCGTGCCATTCACGCGGACAGCCCGCGCAAGGACCGGCCCATGGTCAGCGTCAACTGCGCGTCGGTTCCGCGCGAGCTTTTCGAAAGCGAGTTCTTCGGCCACCGCAAGGGCGCCTTCACCGGCGCGGCGCAGGACCGCATGGGCCGCTTCGAGCTTGCCGACGGCGGCACGCTTTTCCTCGACGAGGTCTCGGAGATTCCCCAGGCGCTGCAGAGCAAGCTGCTGCGTGCTCTGCAGGAGGGGGAGTTCGAACGGGTCGGCGAGAACCGCACCCGCAGGATCGACGTCCGCATCATCGCCGCCACCAACCGGGACCTCGCCCGGGAGATGGAGGCGGACCGCTTTCGCCCGGACCTCTACTACCGCCTCAACGTCTTTCCCATCGAGCTTGCCCCGCTGCGCCACCGCAAGGACGACATCGCCCTGCTGGCGACGCTGTTCCTGGAGCGCGCCTGCGCGCGGTTCCACCTGCCGCGCGCAGGCCTGACGCCGGATGCCCTGCGCCAGCTTGAGTGCTACGACTGGCCGGGCAACGTCCGCGAGCTGCAGAACATCATCGAGCGGGCGGTCATCACGGCGCGCGGCGGTCCGTTGCGGCTAGCGTTCTCCGCCGATGCACAGCCGATGCCGCGCGCGGTCCCTCCGCGAGACCCCGGGGAGGTTGCCACAGAGGAGGAGATGCAGCGCCGCACCCGCGACAACATGATGGCCGCGCTTGCGCGCTGCGACGGCAGGGTCTACGGGCCGGACGGTGCCGCGGCCCTGCTCGGCATCAAGCCGACGACCCTGGCCGCGCGTCTCAAGGCCGCGGGTCTCAGGAGCGGGAAGGGATCCTCAGCACAGCAGCTATGGGACGCTGGCTAACCGATCTTGCGTTGCCGCAGACAAGAACACGACGTCAGTTGGAACGCCATTCTTCGACGCTGTCGACGGGATTGGGCAAGCGCCCTTCCAACCACTTTTGGACTGTTCCCGGCTTCATATCGGGATCCGTGTTTTCGATTACCCAGGACAGGAACTCTGGGCCGCCATTCAGGTAGGGCGGCGGTGAAACTGGATAGAAAGTAGTCGGCAATCGCTCGTTAACTGAGAGGTAGTTCAAGACGTGCGCGAGCTCCTGGATCGCACTCCATGCGAGCTCATGATTGATATCGATCTCGAACTTGATCCACCACAATCCATCATCGTTGGCACCATGTCCGATCGTTCCGGTGATAGCCGGTATCTTTGCAAGGTACTTCAGGAGAGTGCCGAATGCCCGCTCATCCATCACGCGATCCAATCCGAGAGCACCTTGAGAAAACGCCACAGAAGTTGTCTGCGACGGTGATCTGAGCCTCGTCGCTTCAAACAAATCCTGGATGCTAGAAGAACCTCAGGCGGCTCCGCCCAAGACCCTCTATCCAAGACCCTCTATGGCAACAGCACCGTCGAGCCGGTGGTCTTGCGGGCCTCCAGGTCGCGGTGGGCCTGGGCGGTCTCGCTCAAGGGATAGGTCTGGTTCACCTCGATCTTCACCTTGCCCGCTGTCACCACCTCGAAGAGCGCGGCGGCGGAGGCCTCCAGCTCTTCGCGCTGGACATTGTAGTTGAGCAGACTGGGCCGGGTGAGATAGAGCGAACCCTTCTGGCCGAGGACGGCCGGATTGAAGGGCGGCACCGGGCCGGAGGCATTGCCGAAGCTCACCATCAGGCCGCGCGGCCTGAGGCAGTCCAGCGAGCCTTCGAAGGTATCCTTGCCGATGGAATCGTAAACCACCGGCACGCCGGCACCCTCGGTCAGTTCGCGCACCCGCGCGGTGAAGTCCTCTTCGCGGTAGTTGATGGTGTGGTGGCAGCCATGCGCCTTGGCGAGCGCCGCCTTCTCCTCCGAGCCCACGGTGCCGATGACGGTGGCGCCCAGATGGTCCAGCCACTGGCAGGCGATGAGGCCGACGCCGCCGGCGGCGGCGTGGAACAGCACCGTATCGCCGGGCTGCACCGCGTAGGTGCGGCGGATCAGGTACTCCACTGTCATGCCCTGCAGCATCATCGCGGCGGCCTGCTGGTCGCTGATCGCATCGGGCAGCTTCACGAGGCGGTGCCAGGGCATGAGACGCGCTTCGGCATAAGCGCCCGGCGGGGCGTCGGCATAGGCGACACGGTCGCCGGGCTGAAAGGCGGTGACGCCGTCGCCCACCGCGGCAACGGTTCCCGCCCCCTCCATGCCGATGACCGCGGGCAGAGCGGCCAGGGGATAGAGACCGTTGCGGTGGTAGACGTCGATGTAATTGAGGCCGCAGGCGGTCTGTTCGATCAGGACCTCGCCGGCGCCCGGGGCGGGCACCTCGACGTCTTCGTAGACCAGGGCCTCGGGCCCGCCGGGTCCGTGAATGCGGACGGCTTTGGTCATGGCTGCGTTCCCTCCTAGGCCAGCGCCTGTTTGAAGAACTCGATGGTGCGCTGATTGGCCAGCTCGGCCGACGCAGCATCGTAGTGCTGGCCGCCCTTGCGGGCGAAGGCGTGGTCCTGGCCTTCGTAGACATGGACCGTCACTTGATCGTTGCCGGCCAGACCCTCCTGCACCTTCGCGATTTCCTCGGCGGAGGAGAACTGATCCTTCTCGGCGATGTGCAGCATCAGGGGATGGCTGATACTGCCGGCCTCGCCCAGGAGGTCGCCCAGGCCGACGCCGTAGTAGCCGACGTTGGCATCGGCGTCGGAGCGTGTGGCCATGAGGTAGGCCAGCTTGCCGCCCAGGCAATAGCCCAGGGTGCCGGATTTCCCGTTGGAGACCGTGTGCGCGTTCAACATGCCCAGGGTCGTCTTCAGGTCCTCGATGCCCTTGTCGACATCGAAGAGCCCGAAGAGTTCGAAAGCGCGGTCCCATTCCGCCTGGCTTTGGTCGGTGAGCTGGATGCCGGGTTCGATGCGCCAGAAAAGATCGGGACAGGCGGCGACGAAGCCCTGGCCTGCCAGCCAGTCGCAGGTCTCGCGCATCACCTGATTGACGCCGAAGATTTCCTGCGCAACGACGATGCCCGGCGCCGGCGTGACCTCCGGAGTCGCGACGTAGACCATGAAGCTGCCGTCTTTGCCTTCGATGTTTACTTCCGGCATGGGATGTCCCCCTTGAAGTGATGCATCAGACTTTGATTTTGAGCAGAGCTTATCTCGCGGCGGCGACGCCTGTCATCACGCCTGCGCGGGAGATTGCGATCTCCCGGGAAAAGCAGGCTTAGGAAAAAAGCAGGCTGTGCTGGATCGGCCAGGCGCCTTCGAGAGTGAGGAGTTCGGCTTTGGTCTCGCCGCCGCGGCCGCCGGAGAAACCGCCGAGCGCCCGGTCGGCCGCCAGCACCCGGTGGCAGGGAATGAGGATGGGAATGGGGTTGGCACCGCAGGCGCCACCCACGGCGCGGGCAACGCCGCCGGTCGCCGCGGCCAGATCGCCGTAGGAACGCGTCTCGCCGTAGGGGATGCGCAGCATCTCTTCCCAGACCGCCCGCTGAAACACACTGCCGCTGGGTTTCAGCGGCAGATCGAAGACGCGCAGAGCGCCGGCGAAGTAGGCTGCGATCTGTTCCGCCGCGTTGTCGAGCAGCGCCGATGCATCATCCGCTCCGCTTGCGCGCTTGGCGGTCCAGGTCACCTGCACGATGGTGCCGTCTTCCTCGGTCACGCGCAGCGGGCCGGTGGGCGTATCGAGGCTGCGGTGCCGGCGGGTCATGACGCGGTGTTGCCGCCGAGTGCGCGGGCCAGGCCCTCGGCCTCTGTGATCGGCAGGGAACAGGTCGGCCCGTGGCAGACGAAGGCTGTCGCGCGATTGCCGCTTTGGGTCTTGCCGAAGGCGGGGTGGCTGTCGGGCAGTGCTGCACCGGGCTCCAGTGTCATGAGGATCCGGTTCGGCACAGAGGTCTTGCGGGCGGCGGCGATCAGGGCTTGCGTCTCTTCGGCCTCGCGCTCTCCGATGATGACGACCTGGGTGGCGGACCCGAGAAGCTCCACATTGCTCAAGAGCGTGGCGAGCGGAAAGAAGTTACGGTTCACTTCGCCCCCAAAGGCCTCGACCAGGGCGTCGGCCCGCGCGCGGTAGGCGTCCTTGCCGGTGAGGTAGAAGAGTCTGGCGAGCACGCCGAGGATCGTGCCGTTGCCGGATGGTACCGCGTTGTCGTGGGCGTTCTTGGTGCGCACGATCAGGCCGGGCGTATCGTCGGCGGTGAGGAAGTAGCCGCCGGCGGCCGGGTCCCAATAATGGCGGTCGAGCACGTCGACCCAGGTTTCCGCCTGATCCATATAGGGCCGCTTGGCCGTCGCCTCGAACAGCGCCACGGCGGCGGCGGCCATGTTCGCATAGTCGTCGAGGGTGGCGGGATGCTTCAGGCGGCCATGGCGCCAACTGTGATAGAGGCGCCCGTCACGCTCCATCTCTCGGCAGACGAAAGCAAAGGCCTCTTCGGCGGCGGCCAGCCAGTCCGCTTCCCCGAACAGCGGTCCGAGTTCGGCGAGGGCGGCGATCATCAGGCCGTTCCAGTCGGCCAGCACCTTGTCGTCCCAGCCGGGCCGGATGCGCCCGTCGCGGCGCGCCAGCAGCTTGTCCCTGGCCGCCGCCAAGCGGGCTTCGGTGTCGGCATCGGCGAGCTCCGGCGCGGCGGAGCGGTTGAGGATGGTCTTGCCTTCCCAGTTGCCGTAACGCCCGACGTCGTAGTGAGCCTTGAAGAGAGCGGCCTCGGCGCCCAGCACCTCGTCGACCTCGGCTTCCTGCCAGACGTAGAACTTGCCTTCCTCGCCCTCGCTGTCGGCGTCGAGCGTCGCGGCGAAGGCACCGCTGGGGGACTGCCCGCCGCCGTCCGCATCGGCGATCATCTCCCTAAGCGTCCAGGCGACAGTCTCGCGGATGCGCTGCTCGTAAAGCGGATTGCCGCTGTCCTGCCAGGCCCAGGCCAGGATCTCCAGGAGCTGGGCGTTGTCGTAGAGCATCTTCTCGAAGTGCGGCACCAGCCAGCGCGCATCCACGGAGTAGCGGGCGAAGCCGCCGCCCAGGTGGTCGTAGATGCCGCCCTGGCACATCTGTGTGAGGGTGGTGTCACAGGCCTGGAACAGGGATTTTTCGCCGCCGCGCTTCCAGGCCCGCCACAGCAGCTTCATGATCGCGGGCTGCGGAAACTTCGGCGCGCCGCGGATGCCACCCAGCTCCGGATCGAATTCCCCGGCCAGGTGCTCGGCGATCTGATCGATCGTCGCCAGGGCGACGCCGGGGCCGGACTGGTTTTCCGACAGCCGGGCGAGCGCGTCCTTCAGGGCTTTGGTGTTGTTTTCGACCCGGGCGCTGTCGGTGGCGTAGACCTCCGCAATGCCCTGCAGCACATGGGGAAAGCCGGGCCGGCCAAAGCGCGGCGTCGGCGGGAAGTAGGTGCCGCCCCAGAAGGGCTCGCCCCGCGGCGTGAGGAACATGGTCAGTGGCCAGCCCCCCTGTTCGCCCAGCAGCGCCAGCGCGGTCTGGTAGATGGTGTCGACGTCCGGCCGCTCCTCGCGGTCGACCTTGATGTTGACGAAGAGCCGGTTCATCAGCGCCGCGATCTCCGGGTCCTCGAAGCATTCGTGGGCCATGACATGGCACCAGTGGCAGGCCGCGTAGCCGACCGAGAGCAGGACGGGCTTGCCGGTCTTTCGAGCTTCCTCGAAGGCCTCGTCGCCCCAGGCCTTCCAGGCCACCGGATTGTCGCGGTGCTGCAGCAGATAGGGGCTGGTCTCTTCGCCCAGACGGTTGGTCGAAGCTTGGTCGTCCGCCTGGCCTCCGCCGTCCTGATTTTTGGCGCCGTCCTGATCTTTGGAAGGGAGGGTCTCGGTCAAGGCGGGGTCCTTCTGCGCTGGATGGGGCGGAGGGGCGGCGGCGGAGCAGCGGACCGTGGGGCAGGAGACGCCGAAGCCCGCGTCCTCCCCACTTGCCGGGTGCGAAGACTGACCTCTATATGGGTGGCAAAGGCCCCTTGGCTCAACCATGAAATGTCTAGGGAAAATCTGTTTCGGAAGAGGCGCTCTGCATTGCGTTCGGGCCATAGTGTGCGAACCATAGTCTCCGGGCGAAAGACTGCGCCGCCGGGGCCACTGGGCCCGGGTCTGGAATCAGGCTTGCGGCATCGGGCGCCGAGCGCGGCAAAGAACGAAGGGATAAGGCAGCCATGAAGATCCATATCGACATCGAATGCACGCCCGAGGAGGCGCGTGCCTTCCTCGGCCTGCCTGATGTGGGACCGATGCAGAAGGCCGTCATGGACGAGATGCAGAAGCGCATGATGGCGAGCCTGGCGGCGATGGAACCGGAGCAGCTCTTCAAGACCTGGCTGCCGGCGGGTATCCAGGGCTGGGAGCAGATGCAGAAAGCATTCTGGTCGCAGATGACAAAAACGGCCCGGGACAAACCTTCGGGCGAATAGTTAGATCCAAGGGAATACAGTATAGATCAAGTAATCGCATATGCTGTTCCTGTGGAAATAAGAGTAAAATGAATAATTCTCTCCAGGCAGAGACTATTTTTGCGCCCTCAACGGCGTCCGGCAGGGCCGGCGTGGCGGTGGTGCGGCTCTCGGGGCCGCAGGCGGGGGCTGCCCTGCGGGCGCTCACCGGGGCCGATCTGCCGGTGCCGCGCCGCGCCAGCCTCCGGCGGCTCTGCGACCCGGCCGACGGGCGGCCCATCGACCGGGGGCTGGTGCTGTGGTTTCCGCAGCCCGGCAGTTTCACCGGCGAGGACATGGCGGAGCTGCATGTCCATGGCGGGCGGGCGGTGATCGCCGCCGTGCTGCAGTGTCTCGCGGCGCAACCCGGGTTGCGGCCGGCGGAGCCGGGGGAGTTCACCCGGCGCGCCTTTGACGGCGGTAAGCTGGACCTGACCGAAGTGGAAGGGCTTGCCGATCTGATCGACGCCGAGACCGAGGCCCAGCGCCGCCAGGCCTTGCGTCAGATGGAGGGCGGGCTGGCGCGGCGCACGGCCGACTGGGCGGGGCGGCTGACCCGGGTGCTGGCCTATGCCGAGGCGGCGATCGACTTTGCCGAGGAGGAGCTGCCGGAGGCGATGGAGGGGGAGGCATTGGCCGCCGCCCAAGCCGTAGCGGCGGAGGTCCGCGAGGCGCTGGCCGACGGGCGCCGCGGGGAGCGGCTGCGCGAGGGGCTGGCGGCGGTGATCCTGGGGCCGCCCAACGCCGGGAAGTCGTCTCTCCTCAACGCGCTGGCGGAGCGCGAGGTGGCGATCGTCTCGGAGACTGCAGGGACCACCCGCGACGTCATCGAGGTCCATCTGGATTTGGGGGGCTACCCGGTCACTCTGGCCGACACCGCCGGGCTGCGGGCGTTGGCCGCCGAGCGGCCGGCGGCGGCGGTCGGCGGTTCCAATCCTGCGGCGGTGGCGCAGGCGCACTGGCATATCGAACGAGAGGGCATGGCCCGCGCCCGCCGGCGCGCCGAGGCGGCCGACCTGAAGGTGCTGGTGTTCGATCTGGAAGCGGAGCGGTCCGCGGCGGGCCCGGGCCCGGACGGCAATCTGCTGGCGTTTGCGGACGACCGCAGTCTCCTGGTGCTCAACAAGGCGGACCGGGTGTCGCCGGCGGAGGCGGTGAGGGCGGCTGAAAGACTGGCCGCGGCAGCCGAGGCCGAGGGCAGGGACGGGACGGGTCCGCGTGCGGCCCCTCTTGTGGTCTCGGCCCGCAGCGGCGCCGGGCTCGACGCCCTGCTTGCGGCCCTGATCCGCCATGCCGAAGAACGTTTCGAAGGCGGAACGGCGGAAATCACCCGGGCCCGGCAAAGGCGTGCCCTTGAGGATTGCGTCACGGCGCTGGAGCGCATGGCATCCGCCGCGTTGCCGGAGCTGCGGGCCGAGGAACTGCGCCTGGCGGTGCGCGCCCTGGGCCGGGTGAGCGGCCGCGTGGATGTGGAGGACCTACTAGATATTGTGTTTCAGGACTTCTGCATTGGCAAATGATGTGTCGGCACCGGTGTTTCACGTGAAACATGGTAAACTGAGCAGCGGCCTGCCGGTCCGGTCGGGGTCAATGGTTTGCCTCCTGCCGCAGGCCTGATATAACCCGCGCCGACACGGGAGCAGAGAGCCAATGGCGCAGGATTTCTCGGTGGATGTGATTGTGGTCGGCGGCGGCCATGCCGGCTGCGAGGCGGCCGCGGCCGCGGCACGGCTCGGTGCGCGCACCCTTCTGGTCACACACCGGAAAGACAGCATCGGCGTGATGTCCTGCAACCCGGCCATCGGCGGCCTGGGCAAAGGGCACCTGGTTCGGGAGATCGATGCCCTGGACGGTGTCATGGGCCAGGTGGCCGATGCGGGCGGAATCCAGTTCCGGGTGCTGAATGCCAGCAAGGGACCGGCGGTGCGCGGACCGCGCGCGCAGGCCGACCGCAAGCTTTACCGAGAGGCCATGCAGGCGCGGCTCGCGGCGCAGCCGGATCTGCGGATCCACGAGGCGGCGGTGGAGGATCTGGTCCTTGATGCCGAGGGGCGGTGTTGCGGCGTGACCACCGACGCCGGGAAAACAATCCGCGCCGCGGCGGTGGTCCTGACCACCGGCACCTTTCTGCGCGGCCTTATTCACATCGGCGAGCGGCGGATCCCGGCAGGGCGTGTCGGCGAGGCGCCCGCGGTCGGCCTGGCCGCCACCTTGGAGCGCGCCGGCTTTCGGCTCGGCCGTTTGAAGACCGGAACGCCACCGCGGCTCGACGGCCGGACCATCGACACCGACGGCCTGACGGTGCAGCCCGGAGACGATCCGCCGGAGCCCTTCTCCACGCTGACGGCGACCATTACCCAGCCACAGATCGCCTGTCACATCACCCACACCTCCGAAGACGGCCATGCGCTGATCCGCGACAACCTGCATCGCGCGCCCCTGTACTCAGGTCAGATCGACTCCGTCGGACCGCGCTACTGTCCCTCCATCGAGGACAAGGTGGTGCGCTTCGCCGACAAGACGCGCCATCAGATCTTCCTGGAGCCGGAGGGTCTCGACGATCACACGGTCTACCCCAATGGCATCTCGACCTCGTTGCCGGAAGATGTCCAAAGCGCCCTGCTGAAGACGATCCCCGGGCTGGAGCGGGCGACCATCCTGCAGCCGGGCTACGCCATCGAGTACGACTACGTCGACCCGCGGGAACTGAGCGCCGCCTTGGAGACCCGCCGGATGCCGGGCCTCTTCCTGGCCGGGCAGATCAACGGGACGACCGGTTATGAGGAGGCCGCGGCCCAGGGCCTGATGGCCGGTCTGAACGCGGCGCTGCAGGCCGGAGCAGGCGGGTCGGATCGCCGGGTGGACCCCTTTGTCCTCGACCGCTCCCAGGCTTACATCGGCGTTCTGATCGACGATCTGGTGACGCGCGGCGTCAGCGAGCCCTACCGCATGTTCACCAGCCGGGCCGAATACCGGCTGCGCCTGCGGGCCGACAATGCGGATCAGCGCCTGACCCCGCTGGGTCTGGCGCTCGGCTGCATCGGGCCCGCGCGCCAGGAGGCCTTTGCGCGCAAGGTCGAGGCTCTGTCCAGCGCCCGCGCCCTGACCGAGGGGCTGACGATCACGCCCAATGCGCTGGCCGCCCGGGGAGTGGCCATCAATCAGGACGGCGTGAAGCGCAGCGCCTATGCGCTGCTGCGCTATCCGGCGCTGACGCTGGAGACGCTTGCCGCGATCTGGCCGGAACTGCAGACGATCCCGGCCGATGTCGCCCGTCAGGTTGAGATCGAAGGCCGCTATCAAGGCTACATGGAGCGGCAGGAG
This sequence comes from Pelagibius sp., assembly GCF_028281305.1. Classification (GTDB taxonomy): domain Bacteria; phylum Pseudomonadota; class Alphaproteobacteria; order Kiloniellales; family Kiloniellaceae; genus Pelagibius. Next base: position 13,702 of record NZ_JANQKD010000079.1, read on the forward strand.
GCTGATGTCAGGGCGTTCCGGAAGGACGAAGCGCTCCTACTGCCCGCAGATCTGGACTATCAGGCGATCGGCGGGCTTTCGGCGGAAGTGCGCCAGATCCTGAGCCAGTCCCGGCCGGAAACCCTGGGCGCGGCGGCGCGCACTCCCGGCGTGACCCCGGCGGCGGTCATGGCCTTGCTGCGCCATGTGCGCAAGCGGCCGGCCGGCGGGTCCGGTTCCCGGGAGTCGGCTGCCTAGCCGGGCCGGGGAGGGGCCATGGGACGGGATCCCGAGCGGCTGGCGGCGGCTGACTTCCAGCGCATCCTCGATGTTTCACGTGAAACACAGGACAAATTTGAACGGTATGCGGCCCTTCTCACCAAGTGGACCGCCGCGATCAATCTGATCAGCCCGCGCAGTCTGCCGGACCTCTGGCGCCGTCATTTCCTCGATTCCGCCCAGCTTGCCGCGCACCTGCCGCCGGCGCCGGGGGACCGCAGGCGGGTTATCCTGGACCTCGGGTCCGGCGGCGGCTTTCCCGGTCTCGTGCTGGCCCTGATGGGCTGCGGCCACGTCCATCTGGTCGAGTCGGATCAGCGCAAGGCGGTGTTTCTGCGCGAAGTCGTCCGGGAAACCGGCGCAGAGGCCACGGTGCACGCGGCACGGATCGAAGCGGTGGAACTCTTTCCGGTCGATGTCGTGACCTGCCGGGCCTTCGCACCCCTCACGAAGATTCTCACCCTCTCTGAACCGTTTTTGGCCCCCGGCTGTGGACAAGAAAGCGCTGTGGGCCTGTTTCTGAAGGGCCGGACGGCCGATCTGGAATTGACCGAAGCTTGCAAAACATGGAGACTGCGAATCGAGCGCTTTGAGAGCAAGACCGATCCAGAAGGAACGATTCTGCGTCTCAAACTTCTATCTGTTGAGGATGGCGCGTCTTGAACCTACAACATGTTGATGAGCGTCCGGAGCACGGGGTGATCACACCGGCCCCGGTGGACACCCGGGTGCTGGCCGTCGCCAACCAGAAGGGCGGCGTCGGCAAAACCACCACGACCGTCAATCTGGCCACCGCGCTGGCCGCCTGCGGCAAGCGCGTGCTGATTGTCGATATGGACCCGCAGGGCAACGCCAGCACCGGGCTTGGCATCGCCCCGGAAAAGCGCAGCCAGGGAGTCTACCAGCTCCTGGTGGAGGATCTGGCGCTAGAGGAGGCAGAAACCCCGACCCTGGTGCCGGGGATGGATATCGTTCCCTCCGGGGTTGAGCTTTCCGGCGCCGAGTTGGAGCTGATTGCCCTGGACCGGCGTGAGTACCGGCTCAAGCATGCGGTGGACCGCGCGCGCGGGCGCTACGACTTCGTGCTGATCGACTGTCCGCCGGCGCTGGGCCTCTTGACCCTCAATGCGCTGGTGGCTGCCGATGCGGTGCTGGTGCCGCTGCAGGCGGAGTTCTATGCGCTGGAAGGCTTGAGCCATCTCATGCGCACCATTGAGAGGGTGCAGCGGGGCCTGAATCCGGGCCTCACGTTGCAAGGCGTCGTGCTCACCATGTTCGATCGGCGCAACAATCTCTGTGAGATGGTGGCGGCGGATGTGCGCGGTCACCTGGGCGAAAGGGTCTACCAGACGGTCATCCCCCGCAACGTGCGGGTGTCGGAGGCGCCGTCCCACGGCAAGCCGGTCCTGCTTTACGATCTGCGCTGCGCAGGTTCCCAAGCCTATGTGCGTTTGGCGCGGGAAATTCTCCAGCGCGAAGACAGCCTGCCCGGCCGCACCGCGATGGTGTCTTGACGGCATGGTGTCTTGACGGCACCGGCAGGCACGTTATCGTTTCGTGAGCGAAATGATCGTGCGGGTGAGGCATCGGATGATCAGCGACACGCGCCGGCGGCCCTCTATGGAGTGGGCGCTGTCGGCATGAGGCTTGGGGGAGCCGCCGTTTCGGGGAAGTGAAGGCCATGACAGACGGAGCATCATCGGACCAAGGGAAGAAGACCAACCTTGGGCGCGGCCTCGCCGCGTTGTTCGGCGAAGAGAACGAGGACTACGCCTCGCTGGACAAGGTGCGCTCGACGAAAGCTGTTCCGGTCGAGCACCTGCATCCCGGGCGATACCAGCCGCGCCAGGTCTTTGACAAGGATGCCGTGGCGGCGCTGGCGGAATCGGTCAAGGCCCAGGGAATCCTTCAGCCGATCCTCGTGCGGCGCCACCCGGACCGGCCGAGCGAATTCGAAATCGTCGCCGGCGAGCGCCGCTGGCGCGCCGCTCAGATCGCCAAACTCCATGAAGTGCCGGTGGTCATCCGCGAGCTGACCGATGCGGAATCCCTCGAACTGGCCATCGTCGAGAATGTCCAAAGACAAGACCTGACCCCAATTGAAGAGGCGGAAGGGTACCGACGGCTTCTCGAGGAGTTTCAGCACACCCAGGATGAGCTGGCGAAGCTGCTTGGCAAGAGCCGCAGCCACATCGCCAATACACTCCGATTGCTGGGCCTGCCGGAGTCGGTCAAGGCGATGGTGATGGACGGTAAGCTTTCGGCCGGCCATGCGCGGACGCTGGTGGGCTGCGAGGCGCCCGAGGACCTGGCGGCGGAAATCGTCAGCAAGGGGCTGAACGTGCGCCAGGCTGAGCGGCTGGTGCAGGAGGCCAAGGCCGGTCCCGCCCAGAAATCGCGCAAAGGCGCGGGCGGCGGCGCCGAAGAACCGGCCAAGGACAGCGACACCATCGCCCTGGAGCGCGATCTCACCGCGCTCCTCGGCCTCAAGGTGAGCATCAAGTTTCACGGCAGCGGCGGCTCGTTGACCATCCACTACAAGACACTCGAACAGCTCGACGACGTCCTCCACCGCCTGAACCAGATGCCGCCGGCCGGCGAGCGGGCCTAGCGCCGATCCGTCTCATCGGCATTGGCAACGGCACGTCGCGCCGCTTCCGGTCCCGCTTCCCTCTGGTTTGACGTCAGGCTTGTCGCCGGCGGCGCCCTGGGGCATTGGCGGCAATTTCCAAGAGGGCGCGGGCGGCCAGACTCTCCGCCGGGGCACCGCTGCGCTTGCAGGCCGCTTCCGCCTCCAGAAGCTTCTCCATCGCCGCCGTCAGCGCTGGCGGCCTCCAGGTCCCCGCCTGAGCCTTGAAGCCCGCCGCTGATTTCCAGAACACCGGCGGACGCAGGCCCTTCATGGCCTGGTCGACGCTGCTGCCGGCGGCAACGGCGCCGGCGACCTGATGCAGCCTCTGAAAGTGGCGCGCGACGGCCCGCAGCAGGCTCACCGGATTGCTTCCTTCCAGGAAGCATCGCCCGAGGCCGCGCTCCAGTCCCGGCAGGTCTCCCCCTGCGGTCGCCATCGCCAGGTCGTCCAGACCCAGCAGCGCCGAGTCCCCGACGCAGAGCATCACGTCGTCCAAAGTGACCGCTCCTTCGGCCGTCCCCTTGTACAGCAGAACCTTCTCAAGCTCCCGGCGCGTCAGTTGCCGGTCGCCACCAAGATGTGCCGCTAGGAACTCCGCCGCATCTCGGTCGATCCCGACGCCGGCCTCGGCGAAGAAGTCGCGCACCACGCCGCCGAGACTGCGGTGGTCGTCGTGATAGCAGGCGATGGCCGCCCCCGCCTTGTGCCCTTCGAAAAGCTTGCGCAGGCTCGAGCGCGCCGGCAGGTCTGCCGCCTCGAACACCACGAGCGCCTCTGTCGGGCCGGCGTCGAGGAAGGTCTTCACGATCGCCGTTACGGCGTCGCCGGCATCGCGGACCTGCACGAAGCGGCGTCCGCCGCCGAAGGTCAGGGCCGCCGCCTCGTCGGCCAAACCGGCCGGATCGTCCTTGATCTGGGCGCCCGTAAGCTCGGAGACACAAAACGGATCGGCGGGCTCTCCGGCAACGGCCTTGCGAAGCCGCGCGACATGTTCGCGGCGCAGCCCTGCGTCCGGTCCGAACACCAGGACAGCGGACTGCGCGCTGTCAGGTTCGGCCAGAAAGCGCTGCAATGCGGCGCCGGTCAGCTTCACCTGTCGCCTCCCCGGCTCGCGGCCCGGCAGTGCCGAGGGTCTTCAAGCGGTGTTGAAAAAGACGGCAAGGCGGGTCTGGATGTCGTCGGCCACCTCGCGCAGCGCCCGCTCGCGCGCGTCGCGCTCTGAAATCGTCGAGGCGAAAGGGTTCTCCAGGATGTCGTAGCTGGTGGTCGAGGTCGAGCGCCCGGTCAGCAGCTGAAGGCCGCTGCCTGTCTCAGACAGCAAGAAATCGGCGATGAGCTTCAGATTGGCGCGGGTCGCGGTCTCGTCCCTCCGAACGCCCAGTTCGCTCAACTGCTCCTGGAGGCGCAGCCGCAGCTGATAGTTCGGCGCGACCGGCTGGCCATTGGGGTTGAGGCGGTCGCGCAGAAAGTTGTGCATCTGCTGGCCGACCCGGTCGCGCAGTGGCTCGATGCGGATCGTCGCCAGTTCCGATGCGACGGTCTGACCGGCGTCGTTCTCGGCATAGAGCGGCTGAAAGCCGCAGCCCGCCAGGGGCAGCAACGCCGCCGCTGCCGTCATCCGTCCAATCTTTCCGCAAAAGCGCCTGCGCGACCTCTCCATGGCTCACACTACCACGTTCACGATGCGATTCTTAACCACGATCACCTTGCGCGCGGCTTTTCCGTCCATCGCCCGCTGCACGGCCGGCTCGGCCAGTGCCAACGCCTGCGCCTGATCTTCGGGTGCATCCATCGGCAGAGACACGGTCGCCCGCTTCTTGCCGTTCACCTGCACCGCCAGCACCACCTGCGCGTCGGCCACCAGCGCCGCCTCGGCCTCCGGCCAGGGCTGGTCGGCCAGGAAGTCCTGATACCCCAGCCGCTCCCACAACTCCTCGGCCAGGTGCGGCATCATCGGCCCGATGAGGCGGACGAGCAGCTCGCAGGCCTCACGCAGCACAAAGCGGCCGTCGTCTTTGGCAGGCTGGAACCCGGAGAGCGTGTTGGCGATCTCGTGGATCCGCGCCACCGCACGGTTGAAGCGGAACTTCTCGATGTCGTCGCCGAAGGCCTGCACGGTCTTGTGCACGGCCCGGCGCATGTCGAGGGTCGGGCCGCCCAGGGTCGCCGGCACCGGCGTGCCCGCGGCCGCCATGTGATCCAGGTTCTCGATCACCAACCGCCAGAGCCGCTGCGTGAAGCGCCAGGCCCCTTCGACGCCGGCGTCGGTCCACTCCATGTCGCGCTCCGGCGGGCTGTCGGAGAGCATGAACCAGCGCGCCGTATCGGCGCCGTAGGTTCCGATGATGGCCTCCGGGTCCACCACATTGTTCTTCGACTTGCTCATGGATTCCGAGCGGCCCACCGTGACCGGGCCCTGGCCTTCGATCCGCCGCGCGGTGCCGTCGGCCAGCTTTTCGATCTCTTCCGGATAGAGCCAGTTGCCGTCCTGGTCCTTGTAGGTCTCGTGGCAGACCATACCCTGGGTAAAGAGCCCGGCGAAGGGCTCCTGCACCGCCACCTGACCGACCTTTGCCAGGGCGCGCGTGAAGAAGCGTGCATAGAGCAGGTGCAGGATGGCGTGCTCGACGCCGCCGATGTACTGGTCCACGGGCAGCCAGTAGTCGACCGCTTCGCGGGTCATGGGTTCTTCGGCGCGCGGGCTGCAGAAACGTGCGAAGTACCAGGCGGAGTCGACGAAGGTGTCCATGGTGTCGGTGTCGCGCTCCGCGGCGCCGCCGCACTTCGGACAGCGTGTGTGCTTCCAGGTCGGGTGGTGGGCCAGCGGATTGCCCGGCTTGTCGAAAGTGACGTCCTCCGGCAGGACCACCGGCAGCTGGTCGTCTGGCACCGGCACCGCGCCGCAGGTCGGGCAGTGAACGACGGGGATCGGGCAGCCCCAGTAGCGCTGGCGCGAGATGCCCCAGTCCCGCAACCGGTACTGAATGGTGCTCTCGCCGCGTCCGTCCGCCGCAAGGCGATCGATGGCCGTCCGCTTGGCTGCCTCGACACCCAGGCCGTCCAGAAACTCCGAGTTGATGGCCAGTCCGTCGCCGGTATAGGCCTCGTCGCCGATCGTGAAGGCCGCGGCGTCCTCGCCCTCCGGCAGCACCACCGGGATGACCGGCAGGCCGTATTTGCGGGCGAAGTCCAGGTCGCGCTGGTCATGGGCCGGGCAACCGAAGATGGCGCCGCTGCCGTATTCCATCAGCACGAAGTTGGCGATGTAGACCGGCAGCGTCTGATCCGGCCGGAAGGGATGGCGCACGGTCAGCCCGGTATCGAAGCCCTGCTTCTCGGCCTTTTCGATGGCCTCCTCGCTGGTGCCCAGGCGGTTGCAGGCGTCGATGAAGTCCTGAGCATCAGGATTCTGGGCGGCAATCTCGGCGGCCAGGGGATGGCTCGGCGACAGCGCACAGAAAGAAGCACCGAACAGGGTGTCCGGGCGGGTGGTGAACACCGTCAGGGGGTCGTCGCGGCCAATGATCTCGAAGCGGATCGTCGCCCCCTCAGAACGGCCGATCCAGTTGCGCTGCATGAGGCGGACCTTTTCGGGCCAGCGCTCCAAGTCGTCGAGGGCATCCAGCAGTTCGTCGGAGAAGGACGTGATGCTGAAGAACCACTGCGCCAGCTTGCGGCGTTCGATCAGCGCCCCGGAGCGCCAGCCGCGCCCGTCGATCACCTGTTCGTTGGCCAGCACGGTGTGGTCCACCGGGTCCCAGTTCACCTCGGACTCGCGTCGATAGACCAGGCCGGCCCTCATGAAGGCGGCGAAGAGCTTCTGCTGCTGGGCGTAATAGCCGGGATGACAGGTGGCGATCTCGCGGTCCCAGTCGATCGACAGGCCCATCAGCTTCAACTGGCCGCGCATGGTGGCGATGTTGTCATAGGTCCAGCGCGCCGGATGAATGCCGCGCCGCATCGCCGCGTTCTCAGCCGGCAGCCCGAAGGCATCCCAGCCCATCGGGTGCAGCACGTTGAAGCCCTTGGCGCGCTTGTAGCGGGCGATGACGTCGCCGATGGTGTAATTGCGTACGTGCCCCATGTGGATCTTTCCCGACGGGTAGGGAAACATCTCCAGCACGTAGTACTTTTCACGCCCAGGCTCTTCCTGCACCGCAAAGCAGTTCGCGTCCTCCCAGCGCTTCTGCCACTTCGCTTCGAATTCTTTTGCGTTGTATCGGCTCATTTGGGGTGGTCGCGGATCAAGGGTTCAAGACGGTTGCTTTTCGGGGAGCTTCAGGCTGCGGGTGGATGAGTCTTTAAGGGGGCAGTCTTCGACTCTGCCGTCTTCAGACAGACGTACGCCGGGCGCCGCAGCGTACGGTGCTGCGTACATCATCCTGCCGATCCTTCCTGCCGCCCCTCGCGCTGCCGTGGCAGCGGTGCCGGCTACTGAATCGAGGCGATGCGCAGCTGCCGGGCCCTGGTAAGGATCGCGTTCTCGATGTCGACCGGTGTCCGGTCCTCGACCGCCGCATCGACCCAGGCGCCGCTGCGCGGGTCCTGGAGCTGGCGGAACACGGCCGCCCGCACGCCGTCGGCGCGCAGGTCGCGGCCGAGGATGTAGACGTTGATCTTGAAGCGCTCGCCGGCGGACTCGGGCGGGGAAAACCAGTCGGTGATGATCACGCCGCCAAAGGGGTCGGCCGAGGCCAGCGGCATGAACGACACCGTATCAAGGGAGGCGCGCCACAGATAGGAATTCACGCCGATCCCGGCATCGCCGCCGCTGAGATTGTCCGGCTGGTCGCGGTCGTTGCCGATCCCGATCTGGTCATCGCCGAGGATGGAGCCACGGGTGTCAGCGAGCTTTTCAGCCGTTTCGTCGTAATACACGGGCTCGCCCCCAAGGCCGCAGCCGGCCAGGGCCAGCATCGCGGCGGCAGCCGTCAGAGAGAGGCCCAGCCGCTTGCCGGCCGGGGTTCTGCGTTCTTCGGCGGGTCTTGTCGTCGCTTCCAAGGTCATCGCTCTCACGTTCCTGCGTGCGTTTGGCGTCGTGCGTTTCTGTTGTGCGTTTGACTGTCTCTCGTACTCCTGGATTGCTGAGCAGCGGCGGCCCGAAGTCCGGGAGCGTAGATGTTACAGGGCGTAGATATCACAGGGCCCGAAGGCGGGCAAAAGAAATGGGCGGCGCCTGACGGCGCCGCCCATGACCAGTAACAGTCTTGGTTCGGCTTAGAAAGAAACGCCGAGACCGCTGGTGACTGCAACGATGTCGTTGGTGCCACCGGCGCCGAGATCTTCCTCGCCAACATAACCGGTGAGGAAGATGCGCACGCCCGGGGCCACGCTGTAGCCGACATTGGCGGAGCCAGCGAGCAGCTCATCGTCGGAGTCGTCGTCTTCGGAGTAAATGCCGTTGACGGAGAACGACCACGGGCCGGTGGCATAGCCGATACCGGCGTCGAAGGCATAGCCCTCACCACCGTTGCCGTCGGCATCGTCAAAGATACCGCCAACAGCGAAGGTGAAGCCGGCATAGCTGATGGCTGCACCACCGCCGATGCCATAGACGTCGTCTTCGGGCTCGGCATCAGCCTTACCGAAAGCACCAACCAGGCCGATCTCAACGCCAACACCGTTGAACTCGCCGTCGAAGCCGAGGCCGATACCGATGTGGTCGTGAATACCATCGGAATCTTCAGCGTTGAAGCTGTTGCCGTCGCCGCCGTCGTCGGTGTCCGGCGTGTAGCTGACGCCGGCGCTGAAGCCGTTGAAGTTCGGCGTGGTGTAGGTGATCTTCGTGCCGTCACTGCTGTCGACGCCGTTGGCGAAGTCGACGGAAGTACGGGTGTTACCGGCAAAAGCCGTGTCGAGGAAGTTCGAGGTCGGGTTACCGACACCGCCGTAGTCAACGCCGGAGTTCGAGCCGTTCACCATGAAGGTGTCTTCGGCGCCGTCGTTGTTGCCGAATTCCAGCTTACCGAAGCTGCCCTGAGCGTAGATGCTGTTCTCGTCGACGTTGTTGGTTTCGCCGGAGTCAGCCTCGAACTCGACCCGGAAGCCGAAGGTGATGCCGTTGTCGGCCATGATCTCGCCCTTGACGTGCACTTCCGTGTTCGTCGAGAAGGCAAAACCCCGATCTGAACTGTCCTCGTCCGAGTCACCGCCAGACACGATAAAGAACTGGAACGCGTTCAGCTCCAGCGTCTGGGCGGCAGCAGGCGAGGCGGCCAGAACCGCGGCCCCGACAATGGCACTGCTTGCCATCAAAACTTTTTTCATTTCCGAAAAGCTCCAAATACGGTGTCTATTGTGGGTACCCCAAGCCACGGGATATCCGTTGGTACTCGCCCGGTGCGGGGATCGCAAGGGGGCGCAAGCGTGTTAAGTTGTTTTTGCGACACACTGTGCCTTTGGCGCAACAGTTCGGTTTTTTGGCGTCCTGCCAGGGACTTCCGAGCAGCCCTTAGAATCTTGAGAGAACGTTGAGTTGCGCGTTTCGGGCAACTAACCATTATATTGTTCGCCTATAGAGGGAAAATCGACCGGACTGGTCCCGTCCACGGCCCAGAGGCGGAAGCCGGCGCTTGCGCAGCGGCGGCCTTTTGCCTAGAGCAGAAGAAAGTGCGATGCCCCCTACGGCCCGGCCGTAGGGGGCGGCCTTCGCTCTGCGGCTCCCGCCGCGGCGCCGTGATGCCAGCCTCCCGTTACACTCAGTTCACCCGTTACACTCCAATCGATTGCACTCTGAGGTTCCTGTCGATGCCCGGAATACTGTGGCTGGCCTCCTACCCCAAATCCGGCAACACCTGGATGCGGGTCTTCCTGGCCAACCTCATTCTCGACGAGCCGGAACCCCTGCCGCTGGCGCGCATCAACGAGGTCTGCTCCAGCGAGCCCAACGAAGTCTGGTTCAAGCCCTTCACGAAGGGTCCGCCCGGCGCGCTTCCGAACAAGAAGATCGCCGCGCTCAGGGTGCGGGCCCAGGACCGCGCAGCCAGTATCAACAAGAACATCATGCCTATGAAAACCCACAGTTTTCTTGGCAAGGACTACGGCTATCCCACGATTTCGGTCAAAGCCAGCGTCGGGGTGATCTACATCGTCCGTGACCCGCGTGACGTGGCGATCTCCGCAGCGGACCACTACGGCCTGAGCATCGATCAGACCATCGAGATGATGGCCGATCCCTCGGCCCGGGGGCGGCCCCTGGCCGGCACGACGGTCTATGAACGGATGGGCAGCTGGTCCGATCATGTCCGGTCCTGGACCAAGTGGCGGCATACCCCGCTCTTCGTCCTGCGCTACGAGGACATGCTCGCCGACTCCCTGGGCCAGCTCGGCGGCCTGGCCCGCAAACTGGGGATCTCCAGTGACGACGAGCGGATCGCCCGGGCCGTCGGATTTTCTTCCTTCAAGGCCTTGCAGGCCCAGGAACAGGCCACGGGGTTCACCGAGAAATCGGTGAACAGCGAACGCTTTTTTCGGTCCGGACGGGCCGGATCCTGGCGCGAGACCCTGACCGCGAACCAGTCTGCCGCCGTCGAGCGGCATCACGCCGTCCAGATGAAACGCTTCGGATATCTGTGATGATCGCACCGATGATTGCCGCTGCAGCCTCTCGCCGATTTGCTTCCCGTTGCTCGGCATCCCGCCGGCCCGGCGCCGTCGGAGGGCGCTAGGCATGCCGGGTATCCTCTGGCTGGCGTCCTACCCGAAGTCCGGCAACACCTGGATGCGCGCCTTTCTGGCAAACCTCATCGTCGATCCGGCGGAGCCGCTGCCCCTGAACCGCATTGGCCAGATCTGCCCCTCCGAGCCCGCGGAACGTTGGTTTCAGCCTTTCTGCAAGGGGCCTGTGGCCGACCTCGATGCGGCCCAGGTCGCGGCGCTGCGCGTCCGGGCGCAGGAACGCGCGGTCAGCCTGAACACCAACGTCATTCCGATGAAGACCCACAGCTATCTCGGCGAGAATCACGGGCATCCGATCTTTTCGATGAAGGCCATCTTCGGGGCCCTCTACATCATCCGCGACCCGCGCGACGTGGTGCTCTCGGCCGCAGATCACTTCGGCCTGACCACGGACGAGATGATCGAGAAGCTGGCTGATCCCGGCGCCATTGCGGCCGCCATGGCAGGCACCATCGTTCACGAGATGCAGAGCAGTTGGTGCAACCACGTTGAATCCTGGACCAGATGGAACCACCCCGGCATCTATACGCTGCGCTACGAGGACATGGTGGCGGCGCCCCAGGACCAGTTCTCGCGGGTCGCCCGTCGCTTCGGCATCTCCAACGACAGCGGCCGGATCGAAAAGGCGATCGCCTTTTCCTCTTTCGACCAGTTGCAGAAGCAGGAGGCGGAACAGGGTTTCTCGGAACGTTCCGTGCACAGCGAGAAGTTCTTTCGCGCGGGGCGTTCGGGGGGGTGGCGGGAGGTGCTGAGCGCCGGACAGGTGGCGCGCATCGAACGCGACCATGGTACCCAGATGCGCCGCTTCGGTTATTTGTAAGGGGCAGCGAGGACCGGAAGGCATGGCCAACCTTGGCGCCAACATCGGCGAGAACCTGGCGGAGGTGCGCCGCCGTATGGCGGCGGCGGCCGAGGATGCCGGCCGCGACCCCCAGGCGGTAAACCTGGTCGCGGTCAGCAAGGTGCAACCCGCCGAGGCGGTCCGCGCAGCTCTGGCCGCAGGCCAGCGTCTGTTCGGCGAGAACCGGGTGCAGGAGGCCAAGACCAAGTTCCCACCGCTGCGCGAGGACCATCCGGATCTGCGGCTGCATCTCATCGGCCCGTTGCAGACCAACAAGGTCAAGGATGCCCTTGCGCTCTTCGACGTGATCGAGACGGTGGACCGCCCGAAGCTGGCCCGCGCCCTGGCGCAGGAGAGCGAGAAGCGGGGTCTGCATCCCGACTGCTTCATCCAGGTCAACACCGGCGAGGAGCCACAGAAGGCCGGTGTTCCGCCTGCCGAGGCGGACGCCTTCATCGCCGCGTGCCGCGGCCTGGGACTCAAGGTCGCGGGGCTGATGTGCATCCCGCCGGTCGACGAGGAGCCGGCTCTGCACTTCGCCCTGCTGCGGGAAATCGCGCGGCGCAACCGGGGCGGCGCGCCGCTCGCCCTGTCCATGGGGATGAGCGCGGACTACGAAACGGCGATCCGCTTCGGCGCCGATCTGGTGCGGGTCGGTACCGGTGTCTTCGGTCCCCGTCCGGTCAAGGCGGCGCCGGCGTAAGGGGCTGCTTTGCGGGCTCCAGCTTCAGGCAGGCTCTAGAGCAGATCCGCGTTTGATGGAATTGGCCCCATCGTCATTTAGGGGGGCGATCCATCAAGCCGGTGAATCTGCTCTAAATGTTACAAATAGAGCGGATTCACATGCTTAGACGGAAACCCAAAGCGTTTCCGTCTAAGCATGATCCGCTCTAGTCGCAGGCCCGGAACAGGCATTCGTTCTCGATCACAGGGTTCTCGCGCGGCATCACCTGCCGGCCGATCGCCCCGACGAAGTTGGAGAACCGCTCGGAGCCGATGTCTGTTCCCTGACCGGGCGATCCCTCGGCGATGCTGACGAAGCGTTCGCCGCGGCAGAGGGCGACCACCGTACGGGTGGTGCTGCCGTCCGTCGTGACATTGCCGGGTTCCCGGTCGGTCTTGCAGAAATCCTGGCGCGAGAAACTCCGCTCGGCGCCGTAGGCAAAGCGCAGTCGGTAAGCGGGGTTCGGCGCGTCGCCGGGGTTGCCGCTGTAGCCCAGGCGCGCCCAGCGCGGCCCCGATGCCCGCAGGCCGTCCACGGTCGAGGCTGTCACCGCCGCCTGGGAGACCCCGGCGGCCGGCGCCCCAAAGGTCTCCACGAGCAACGGGGTGCGCAGGGCCGCCAGACTGTCCGGCGAGTATCCGGCTGTGAAGTTCTTGTTGTAGACCACGCCTTGATTGCCGGCGCAGGCGCCGAGCGCAGTGAGGCCGGCCATGACGGCGCTGAGAAGAAGAATCCGCCGTGGCCTACCGGCATCTGCTGCAGTACCGAAACGGGATGATGTCATGACCCGGGCTCCAGAAATCGTTGGTTGTGCCCTAGGAAGTACGTAGGCGGAGCTGCGGGCGTTTCCAAGGTTCCCGGCTGCCGCACTCACAATGCGTTGATCGGGCACACTGTGTTGGTCGGGCTGGCAGGGCTTCACCCGGCATCTGGCACGTCACGGGTCTCTGGCGCGCTCTGAGGGATCGCCGTCGACGACCCGGACCGCGTCGCCCGGTCCCGCTTCCGCCAGCACGCGCAGCAGGTCCGCCTGCGCCAGGGCGACACAGCCCTCGGTTCCCCGATAGTCGTCTTGCGCCACATGGAGAAAGATGGCTGAGCCGAGCCCGGCCACGACCGGGTCGTCATTGTAGCCCAGCACCACCACCAGATCGTAGAGTCCGTCGCTGCGCTGCATCACCTCATGGCTCGCCGGATAGGGCAGGCGGACGGGCTGGTTGTAGGCCGGGTCGTCGGGGGCATCGCACCAGCCGTCTTCTGCGGCGATGGCCGCGGCGGACAGAGCCGTCTCGGGTTTCGGCAGGCGGTCGGCGCGGTAGAGCAGGCGCCGGAACGGCCAGCGCCCCACGGGGGTGGCGCCGTCGCCTTCGCGTTTGATCGTTGTGAAGCCGCCGCGTCCGACAGCGCAGCGCCACTGCTGTTCGCCCCAGCGCGCCCGATAGGCCTCGCCGTCGCGTGTCACCACCAGCTCCATGAGCGCCAGTCTATCCCGGGCGCCGGGGATCTCAACAAAGCGATCTCAAGGAGGGGCACATCAAGGAAACGGTTTCAGGGACAGTAGGGCTCAAGGATCGCAGGGCTGAAGGATAGCCGAGCCGCCGATCTGGGC
>NZ_JANQKD010000126.1 GCF_028281305.1 Pelagibius sp.
ACCAGAGATTGGCGCTGGCGCAGTTCCAATCTTTGTGTCGCCGCCATACTGCTTAACCTTTTAGAGGCTAAACCTTTCGCCCAGGTAAACGCGGCGGACATCCTCGTGGGCCACGATGGCGTCCGGTTCACCCTCCATCAGTACCACACCGTCGTGAATGATGTAGGCGCGGTCGACAATGTCCAGGGTTTCGCGGACGTTGTGATCGGTGATCAGCACACCGATGCCGCGGTCCTTGAGGTGGGAGACGAGATCGCGGATGTCCCCGACGGCGATCGGGTCGATGCCGGCCAGCGGTTCGTCGAGCAGGATGAAACTGGGCTGGGAGGCCAGCGCACGGGCGATCTCGACGCGGCGGCGCTCGCCGCCCGACAGCGCCACCGAGGGCGTGCGCCGCAGGTGGGTGATGGAAAACTCGGCCAGCAGGTTCTCCAGCGCCACCTCGCGCTTCTCGCGCACCGGTTCGATCACCTCCAGCACGCCGCGGATGTTCTGCTCGACCGTCAGGCCGCGGAAGATCGAGGCCTCCTGCGGCAGGTAGCCGATGCCGAGACGCGCCCGGCGGTACATCGGCATGTCCGTGATGTCATGGCCGTCGAAGGTGACCCAGCCGTAGTCCGGGGCGATCAGGCCGGTGACGATGTAGAAGCAGGTGGTCTTGCCGGCGCCGTTGGGTCCCAGCAGCCCGACCGCCTCGCCACGCTGCAGCGACAGGCTGACGCCGCGCAGGACCGGGCGCTTCTTGAAGCTCTTGCCGATGTTGACCGCCATGAGACCGGCGTTGTCCGCGACCAAGCGCGGACCTTCCGCGTTGGCAGCCGCGCCGTCCGGCTGCTGCGGCTCCTGCCGTTGGCCTCCGCTCTCAGCGCTCACCAGGATTTTCCCCCTAAACGACCCATCGCATCCCTGTTACACCAAATTCGCCCGGTCACCAAGGCCGCGGTCGCCCGCCGCAGGCGGGATCCGCCTATGACAACGCCGCCGAAAGGATGCCGAAGGCAGCGGTGCCGCTTCAAGAGCCGCTGCCCGCAGAACCGTCGTCTGAGGTGCCGTCTTCCGAAGTGCCGCCGTCGGTGACGGGCGCTTCCTCGATCGCTTCCTCTTCCGTGTTCTCCGCCGTCGGATCATTGGGCTTGGACTTCGGCAGGACGATGGCCGAAACCCGTCCGCTCGGCTGATCGCTGCCCGGCGCAGTGCCCAGCAGCTTGCTGACGCCGGTCGCCATGTTGACCTCGGCATACTTGCCGTCGAGCTGGTTTTCGCCTTGCGTGATTTTTACGTCGCCGGTCAGCGTCGCCAGTTCGCGGTCGACGAAGTAGGTTCCCTCACTGCCGCGCGCGTACTCCTTGGCGGTCAGGATCTCGACATTGCCGGTGGCGTCGATGCGCCGGACTTCCATCTGGTTGTCGGCGTTTTCGACGAAGTTGGCGGTGAGAACGTCAGCCCGGATCTGCTTGTCTTCGTGATAGGCACGGGCGTTGCCGCGGGCCACGGCCTGCTGCTTGGTCTCCCAATACTCCAGGCTGTCGCGGGCGGTGAGCCGGTCTTTCTCGCCTTCAAGGCGCAGGTCCTCGCCGGTCATGGTGAAGACCTGCTTGTCGATGTCGTACTGCCCCTTGTCGCCGTAGACGATGCCTTCGGGGGAGTGGATTTCGACATTACCGGTGGCTTCCAGAAGGAAGATCTCGCTGTTGCCCTCTGCCGAATCCCGGTAGTAGGCCGTCAGCACCTCGGCGCGCACCTCCACATCGCCGCTGGCGGCGCGGGCATTGCCCCGGGCGATGTAGGTCTTGTCGTTGCGGTTCCACTCGATGCCTTCTTCGGCGTTGATCTCCAGCGGCTCGTCGCTTTCCTGGAGATTGCCGATGGCCTGGGCTGCTGCGCTCTGCGGCTGCAGGGCAAAGGCCGGGACGAGAACGGCGCCCAAGAAGAGGGCGGCGGCCAGGATGCCGGTCTTTCCGAGGCGGCGGTCGTGTCGGGCTGCGGTTCGGGCGGCGGTCGTCATTGCAGGCTCTCTTCCGCATCGGGGTAGATCAGCATACGGCTTTTGCCGGTAAAGATGATGATCTGACCCCGTTCCCTCAAGATAAAGCCTTCCGACTCCAGTTCTCCGGCCGGGCCCTGGCCGCTGACCGCGGCATCGCCGGCGGCGCTGCCGTCGTTCAGATCGACGCGGGCGGTCTCGGTGGTGATCTCGAAGCCCTTGTCGTGGGTCAGATGCACGGTCCCGTTCAGATCCAGGATCTCGACCTCGCGGTTGTAGTGCCCGGTCCGCGCGGAGAGGGCGACGATGGCGCCCTCGGTGGTCTCGATGTTGGCGCGGGGGTGCTGCAACTCGACCACGTCTTCGTTGTCCGGCACTTGGCTGGCCATATCCGCAATCACGTTGAAGGGCTGGTTGTTTTCGTCGACCCCGCTGTAGTGCGCATTCAGCATGCTGAGGGTCTTGGCCTGTTCCTCGGCGATCTTTGAGAAATCGAGACCCAGGCTGCGTTGGTCGGGAATGATCTGCGGCCAGGCGATCACCAGCAGCACCAGCCCGGTCGCCAGGGCCGGCAGCAGCAGCTTCATCGAGGTGACGAAGAGACTGTAGGAATTGCGTCCGGAAAGGCGCGGCGGCTGCAGCGTTCCGCCCGCTGCGCTGCCCGGGGAGGCCTGCTTGGCCTCGCCGCCGATGGTCCCGATTGCCGCGTCCGCCATAGCCGCCCCAGCGCTCAGACCACGCCCGCGCGCAGGCAGTCGTGCATGTGAAGGATCCCGACCGGGACATCGGGCGAGGCTTCCTCATCCACCACGAAGACGCAGAGGAAGGGCGGGCTGCTGGTGTTCATGAAGGCCACCGCTTCGGCCGCCAGGGCGGAGGCGCGGATGGTGCGCGGCGAGGCGGTCATGACGTCCCTGGCCTTGCAGCTCAGCAGCGCATCGTCCATGTGGCGGCGCAGGTCGCCGTCGGTGATGATGCCGATCAGGCGGCCGGCTTCGTCGACGATGCCGACGCAGCCGAAGTGGCCCTCGGTCATGATGAGGATCGCTTCCGACATAACGGTATCGGGGGAACAGAGCGGCAGGGTCTCGCGCCCGTGCATCAGCTCGCTGACGCGCAGCAGGTGCTTGCCGAGGGTGCCGCCCGGATGCAGCAGGCGAAAGTCGCTGGCGGAAAAGCCCTTGCGGTCGAGCAGGGTCACCGCCAGGGCATCGCCCAGGGCCAGCATCATGGTTGTGGAGGTGGTGGGCGCCAGCCCCATCGGGCAGGCCTCCGGCGCCGCCGGCAGGATCAGCGGTACGTCCGCTGCTTCGGCCAGCGCGCTCTCCGCCTTGGCGGTCATAGCAATCATCGGGATCGAGAAGCGCTTGGCGTAGGTGATGATGTCGCTCAGTTCCAGCGTGTTGCCGGAGTTCGACAGGGCGATCACCGCGTCCTGGTCCGTGACCATGCCCAGATCGCCGTGGCTGGCTTCCCCGGGATGGACGAATTGCGCCGGCGTACCGGTCGAGGCCAGCGTGGCCACGATTTTGCGGGCGATGTGGCCGCTCTTGCCCATCCCCGTCACCACGACCCGGCCCTTGATGCCGGCCAGCAGCTCGACGGCCTCAATGAAACGGCCGTCCAGGCTGCGCGCCAGGGTGTTCAGCGCCTCGGCCTCTACCGCCAACACGCGCGCCGCCACAGCCAGGTCGGGATTCTGCGATTCGTCGAAAGTCTCGGAGGGGCAGGGTTCTGCTTGTGCCTTCATATCTTCACTTCTTGCCGCCAACGTTCAGCCGCGGGTTTCAGTCATCGGGGCCGCCCGCCGGCCCCTCGATTCAATCAGACTGTGCTAACGGGCCCGCACCAGCCAAAGATCCGCCTTGGCCGCAGGCCGTCTGCCGATCCTTACGCCGCCGGGCGGCGCCCTATCCCCGCTCTGGCCCGGACAGGGCGCTCCCTCGTATCCGGGTCCGCGATCAGGACCCCAGGCTCAAGGACAGCCGCTGCCGATTCGCCTGAATCGAAGGGATAGCACTCCTTTCCGGCTTCTACCAGACCTGCCGGGCGGCCGAATCTTCCGAGAGTCTTCCACCGGCTCGCGTCCATCCCCAGGTTCGCAGGCCTTGGTGGTGAGATCGCCGGTCCGTGGGGCCGGTCTCCAGGGGCTTGCCCGGCGGGCCGGCTAATGCGCCAGGATGTCGACCTCAGCCCAGCCTGCCAGATCCAGCTCGGCCCGCGTCGGCAGAAACCGGAAGCAGGCCTCGGCAAGGGCCTGACGCCCCTCACGCTCCAGCATGCCGTCCAACTTGGTCTTCAGGCGGTGCAGATACAAGACGTCGGATGCGGCATAGGCAAGCTGTTCCTGGCTCAATTCGCCGGCGCCCCAGTCGGAGGACTGCTGCTGTTTCGAGATCTCGACCCCGATCAGCTCTCGGCAGAGGTCTTTCAGACCATGGCGGTCGGTGTAGGTCCGCACCAGCTTGGAGGCGATCTTGGTGCAGTAGATCGGGCGGCAGTCGACGCCCAGGTACTGCCGGATCACCGCGACGTCGAAGCGGGCGAAGTGGAACAGCTTGGTCACCTGCGGGTCCGCCAGCAGGGCCTTCAGGTTGGGGGCGTCGTAGTTCCCCTTGGCAAACTGGACCAGGTGGCAAACGCCGTCGCCGCCGGAAAGCTGAACCAGGCACAGGCGGTCGCGGGCCACGGCCAGCCCCATGGTTTCGCTGTCGACCGCCACCGATCCGTCGAAGCTGACATCGGCCGGCAGGTCACCGCGGTGAAGATGGATTTCCGGGTTTGGCACGGTCCCTTGCGGCCCCCTGTATCGTTGTCCTTATCCTGGCTTTGGCATCCTTGCTTTGGCACTTCCGATGCCTCGGGGCGCGCTTTCCTGCACCCTCGCCTCGCCGCCGCCGGGCGGCAGGCCGAACGCCCAAAATAGGCGGTGATTTGAGGCTGTCAACTTACCCGGGGGCTTTGTATATATCGGCGTGTATATCGGCCTTTCGGGGCTGGCGGAGGCGACCTTCCGCCGCCCGGGCCCATGTGTGGCGTGCCTTGGCCGTGCTTTGGGGGTGGCCGGGCTGCGCCGGCAGCGACGGGAGTTTTGGGGGCAAGCGACATGAGCAGCGGTATCGTTACGGTTTTCGGCGGGTCCGGCTTTCTCGGTCGTTACGTCGTCCAACACCTGGCGCAGGACGGCTGGCAGATCCGCGTCGCCGTCCGCCATCCGGCGCGGGCGGCCTATCTGAAGCCGCTCGGCGACATCGGCCAGATCACGCCGCTGGCTGTCCCGGTGCAGGACCCCGAAGCCGTAGCCGCGGCGTTGCATGGGGCCGATGCGGCGGTGAACCTGATCGGTCTGCTCTTCGAAAAAGGGCGCCAGCGCTTCCAGGCGGTGCACGTCGACGGCCCCAAGGTCATCGCCGAGCAGGCTGCCGCCGGCGGCCTCAAGGGCCTGGTGCAGGTCTCCGCGATCGGCGCCGACCCGCAGGCGGAGGCGCACTATGCCCGCACCAAGGGCGAAGGCGAGGCGGCGGTCCGGGCGGCCTTTCCCCAGGCGACGATCCTCAGGCCCAGCGTGGTCTTCGGGCCGGAGGACGGCTTCTTCAACCGCTTTGCCGAGATGTCGCGCTTTGCGCCGGCGCTGCCGCTGGTCGGCGGCGGGATGACCCGCTTCCAGCCGGTCTATGTCGGCGACGTCGCCCGCGCCGTCGCCCTGGCGCTGAAGGATCCGGCCTGCCGGGGCAAGACCTACGAGCTGGGCGGCCCGAAGGTGTACAGCTTCAAGGCGCTCCTGGAACTGCTGATGGAGACCACCGGGCGGCGGCGGGCGCTGGTCACTCTGCCGTTCGGCCTGGCCCGGCTGCAGGCGCGCTTTCTGGAGCTGCTGCCCGAGCCTCCCCTCACCCGCGATCAGGTCACCCTGCTGCGCAGCGACAACGTGGTCAGCGAAGGTGCGCTGACGCTGGGAGATCTGGGGATCGAGGCGACGGCGGTCGAGACCATCATCCCGACCTATCTGGACCAATACCGTGCCGGCGGGCGGTTCTCCCAGGGCCCGCGCCCCTGAGGGCGTTCCCGGCCTTGGTTTCTTTTCAGGTCCCGTAGACCCACCAGAGCAGCCCGGCGCCGAGCAGGACGCGGTAGATGACGAAGGGCGTGAAAGAGGCCCTTCGCAGCCAACCCACCATCAGGAAGATGGAGATCAGGGCGACCACGAAGGCCACGGCCCCGCCGACCAGGGCCTCGAAGCCGAGCAGCAGGTCTCCGCTTTCGTAGAGTTCGAGACCCGCCAGGGTGCCGGCCCCCAGGATCGCCGGAATCGCCAGCAGCAGCGAGAAACGGGCGGCCTCGACCCGCTCGAAGCCTAGAAAGCGCGCCGCTGTCATGGTGATGCCGGAGCGGCTGGTACCGGGGATCAGCGCCAGGACCTGGGCGAAGCCGATTATGAGCCCGGCCCGGAAGGTCATGTGGTCGAGGCGGCGCAGGGTCATGGCGCTGCGGTCGGCGGCGTAGAGCAGCAGGCCGAAGCCGAGTGTTGCCCAGCCGATCACCGCGGTGCTGCGCAGATGCTGCGAGATCTGGTCCATGAAGAGCCCGCCCACTGCCACCAGCGGCAGGCTGCAGAGAACGATCAGAACGCCGAGGCGCCCGGCCGGGGTCCAGCGCCCGACGGCCAGCCGTGCCATGCCGCCGCCGATCTGCCAGAGGTCCCGCCAGACATAGGCGCAGACCGCCAGCAGCGTGCCGACATGGACGGCAATGTCCAGGGTCAGCCGATCGCGTTCGGACTGTTCGATGCCGTCCATGTTCAGGCCGTCGAAGCTGTTCCAGGCGAGCACGAGATGCCCCGACGAGGAAATCGGCAGGAACTCCGTGATGCCCTGGATGACGGCCAGAATGACGATGTGGAGCAGGGGCAACGCAGTTCCTTTAGAACAAGGGCCGGCAGAACAAGGGCCGGCAGAACAAGGGCCGGAACAACAGACGCCGGCCGCGACAGAATGACTCCAGGACCGGTTTCAACAGGGTTAAGCGGAGGTGAAGTTCCCACGCGCCGCCTGTCATTACACACCTCTTTGCCGGTTTTGTGGCGCGCCTGCGTCGTGCCGTTCGAAAGAGCCTTCGCCAGTGCCCGGCCAGCCGAATCGCACCCGAATCGCGCCCGAATCGCGCCCGGGAGATGGCGCGACGGGCGGGCTTATAGCACTCCCCCAGGATGGCTCACAGCCTGGAGTTTGCCCTGCCGGAGAGGCCACAGATTGGATTTTAGTACCGATAGGAGACTAAATTTAACCGCCTTTGCGGTATCCAATACGAAGATTCCGTGACAATTTCTCCAGTATCCGCTATTTAGGTCATAAATACTGACATATTTTGTCGTTTTTCCTCGCCCGCGCTTGCAGGTTCGTCTATAGACGGGCTCCACAAAGAGCGCTGAACCGCCGCCAGACCGGCTTTATGGGCCGGTTCCGGGTCGCTCTTTGAAGGGGAACCATGCTGCGGACCAGGGTGTGCCGCGGCGGCCCGGGTGGAAAAGGTCGCGGCCAATGGGTCAAAGACCAGAAGGTCCGGGTGCAGGACGGCGGTTGCCAAGAAGAACAAGAGCCGGCGGGGTCCGCGCAGTTGCGGGCGGCAGCCGCTGATGTGCAGAGTTTTGGGGTAGGAAACGATGACCAACAAGATGCTGAAGTTCGTCGACCTTGCGCGCGCCATGCCGGAGAAGCGCAGCGTCGATACGCGCCGGGCGGACTTCGGGGAGATCTACGAAGAATACGACCCCATCGCAGCCAAGGCGCAGGCCAGCCGCTGTTCGCAGTGCGGCGTTCCGTTCTGCCAGGTCCACTGCCCGCTGCACAACAACATCCCCGATTGGCTGATGCTGACCGCCGAAGGGCGGCTGCGCGAGGCCTACGAGATGTCGCAGGCGACCAACAACTTCCCGGAGATCTGCGGGCGGATCTGTCCGCAGGACCGGCTCTGCGAAGGCAACTGCGTGATCGAGCAGGCCGGCCACGGCACGGTTACCATCGGCTCGGTGGAGAAGTACATCACCGATACCGCCTGGGAGGAAGGCTGGGTCGAGCCGGTCAAGCCGCCGCAGGAGCGGCCGCAGTCGATCGGCATCATCGGCGCCGGTCCTGCCGGCATGGCCGCTGCCGAGGAACTGCGCCGCAAGGGCTATCAGGCCCACGTCTACGACCGCTACGACCGCGTCGGCGGCCTGATGATCTACGGCATCCCCAACTTCAAGCTGGAGAAGGAGGTCGTCGAAAAGCGCAGCGACCTGCTGACCCGCGGCGGCGTGCAGTTCCATCTGAACAGCGACGTCGGCGGCGCCCTCGGCTTTGCGGAGCTGCGCGAACGCCATGACGCGGTGCTGATCGCCACCGGCGTCTACAAGGCGCGCGACATCAAGGTTCCTGGCGTCGGCCTCGACAACGTTTTCGCTGCCATGGATTTCCTCACCGCTTCCAACCGCAAGGGCCTGGGCGACGCAGTGCCGGCCTTCGACGACGGCACGCTCAACGCCGCCGGCAAGGCGGTGGTGGTAATCGGCGGCGGCGACACCGCCATGGACTGTGTGCGCACCGCCGTGCGCCAGGGTGCCAAGTCGGTGCGCTGCCTTTACCGGCGCGACCGCAAGAACATGCCGGGCTCGCAGCGCGAGGTCGCCAACGCCGAGGAGGAAGGGGTCGAGTTCGTCTGGCTCTCGGCGCCGGAAGCCTTTCTCGGCGACGGCAAGGTCGAAGCCGTGCGCGCCCAGCGCGTACACCTCGGCATGCCCGATGCAACCGGCCGCCAGATGCCGCAGATCCTGGAGAACTCCAGCTTCACGATGGAAGCGGACATGGTGATCAAGGCGCTCGGTTTCGATCCGGAAGATCTGCCGCAGCTCTTCGATACGCCGGGTCTGGACGTCACCCGCTGGGGCACGGTGAAGACCGATTTCGCCACCATGATGACCAATCTGGACGGCGTCTTCGCCGCCGGGGACATCGTGCGCGGCGCCTCCCTGGTGGTCTGGGCCGTGCGTGACGGGCGCGACGCCGCCGAGCAGATCCACCGCCATCTTCAGGCCAAGGCCGACTCTGCCGCTGTGGCGGCCGAGTGATTTCCGGGGAAAGAAAGACCATGACCAAGAAGACAGCGCAGAAAGACGCCGCTGCCCGTATCACCGACTGGCGCGACACCGCGGACTACCTCAGCCGTGAGGGGCTCTACGATCCGGCCGACGAACACGACGCCTGCGGCGTCGGGCTGGTCGCCTCCATCGACGGCAAACCGCGGCGCGAGGTGGTGGTCGCCGGCATCGAGGCGCTGAAGGCGGTCTGGCACCGCGGCGCCGTCGACGCCGACGGCAAGACCGGCGACGGCGCCGGCATCCATCTGCAGATCCCCCAGGAC
>NZ_JANQKD010000128.1 GCF_028281305.1 Pelagibius sp.
GCCAGAGATACTGGTTCCAGCCGAAGATGAAGAGGATGACGAAGAGCGCCGCGATGTTGGTGCGCGACAGCGGCAGCAGGATGTCCCAGAAGAACCGCAATGCACCGGCGCCGTCGATCCGCGCCGCCTCCAGCAGCTCGTCGGGCACGGTGAGGAAGAACTGGCGGAACAGGAAGGTCGCCGTCGCCGAGGCGATCAGCGGCACCGCGAGCCCCGCATAGCTGTCCAGCATGCCGAGGTTCGCCACCACCTCGTAGGTCGGCAGGATGCGCACCTCCACCGGCAGCATGAGGGTGATGAAGATGATCCAGAAGGCGGTCACCCGGAAGGGGAAGTTGAAGTAGACGATGGCGAAGGCGGAGATGATGGAGATGGCGATCTTGCCGGTGGCGATGGCCAGCGCCATGACCATGCTGTTCGCCATCATCAGCAGCACGGGCGGACTGCCCGCCGCCTCGACGCCGCCGGTCAGCGCGCTGCCGTAGTTCTCCCAGAACTGGTCGCCGGGCCAGAGCGGCAGCACGCCGGAGACCAGCCCTTCGACCGGGTAGGTCGAGGCGACGAAAGCCAGCCAGATCGGAAAGGCGACCACCAGCACGCCGAGGAAGAGCACGATGTGGGTGACTGCGTTGAAGATGGGGCGGTTTTCGATCATCTGCCGCGGCCTCTCAGTACTCGACCTTGCGCTCGATGTAGCGGAACTGCACCACCGTCAGCGCGATGACGATGAGCATCAGGATCACCGACTGGGCGGCGGAGCCGCCGAGGTCGAGGCCGACGAAGCCGTCGTTGTAGACCTTGAAGACCAGGATCGTTGTCGCCTGGGCCGGCCCGCCCGACGTCGTCGCATGGATGATGCCGAAGGTGTCGAAAAAGGCGTAGACGACGTTCACCACCAGCAGGAAGAAGGTGGTCGGCGACAGCAGCGGGAAGATGATGGTCCAGAAGCGTTTCACCGGGCCGGCGCCGTCGATGGCCGCCGCCTCGATCAGCGATTTCGGAATCGCCTGCATGCCGGCCAGGAAGAACAGGAAGTTGTAGCTCACCTGTTTCCAGGCGGCGGCGATGATCACCAGGATCATGGCATCGCCGCCCTTCAGGTAGTGGTTCCAGTCGTAACCGAGACCCTGGAGGCCATAGGCGAGCACGCCGATGGAGGGGTTGAACATGAACCACCAGAGAATGCCGGCAACCGCCGGGGCCACCGCATAGGGCCAGATCAGCAGCGTCTTGTAGCCGGTGGCGCCGCGGATCACGCGGTCCGCCATGGCGGCCAGCACCAGGGCTGCGGCCATCGACAGGGCGGTCACGCCCAGGCTGAAGACGATGGTGGTCTCAAAGGACGCCAGGTAGGCGGGATCGGCAAAGAGATCTTCGAAATTGTCGAACCAGACGAAGTTCGATCCCAGGCCGAAAGGGTCCTCCAGCAGCACCGACTGATAGAGCGCTTGCGAGGCCGGCCAGATGAAGAAGACAAGGGTGATGGCAAGCTGGGGCAGAACCAGCATGTAGGGCAGGAGGCGCCCCTGGAAGATAACCCGTTTGTGCTGCACGGTGAGTCAGAGCCCCGCCGTCGCGCGGCAGCGGCCCGGGATGCGGGGCCGCTGCCTGCGCAAGGGCAGATGAGGGCGCCTAGTTGACGGTCTTTTCGAAGCGACGCAGCAGCGCGTTGCCCCGGTTGACCGCATCGTCCAGGCCTTGCTGCGCCGTCTTGTCGCCGGCCCAGATGGCTTCGAGTTCTTCGTTGATCACGTCGCGGATCTGCACGAAGTTGCCGAGCCGCAGGCCCTTGGAGTTCTCCGTCGGCTCGTTGCCGGTCATCTGCATGATGGCGACATCGGTGCCCGGGTTCGCCTCGTAGAAGCCCTGCTCCTTGGTCAGCTTCGCCGCCGCATGGGTGATCGGCAGATAGCCGGTGGCCTGATGCCACTCGGCCTGCACTTCAGCCGAGGAAAGATAGGAGAAGAACTTGGCGACGCCCTTGTACTCGGCATCGTCATGGCCGCCCAGCACCCACAGCGTGGCGCCGCCGATGATGGAGTTCTGCGGTGCGCCCGCGTCGGGCCAGTAGGGCAGGGAGCCGACGCCGAACTCGAAGTCCTTGGCGTTGGCCTTCACGCCCGCATAGGCCGCGGAGGAGTTCATGTACATGCCGCATTCCTGGTTATAGAACTTCGGCGCGGAATCGGAGCGGCGGCCGCCGTAGTCGAAGATCTTTTCCTGCTGCCAGCCGGCCAGCGTGCTGACGTGCTTCACATGCAGCGGGCTGTTGAAGGCCAGTTCGGTGTCGATGCCGCCGAAGCCGTTGGCCTGGGTGGCGAAGGGCACGTTGTGCCAGGCGCTGAAGTTCTCGAGCTGCACCCAGGACTGCCAGCCGGTGGTGAAGCCGCAGGCGTAGCCGGCGGCCTGCAGCTTGCGCGCGGCCTCTTCGACCTCGGGCCAGGTGGCCGGCGGCGCGTTGGGATCGAGGCCGGCCTTCGCGAAGGCGTCCTTGTTGTAATAGACCACAGGGGTCGAGCTGTTGAACGGCATGGAGAGCATGTTGCCGTCGGTGTCAGTGTAATAGCCGGTCACCGAGGAGAGATAGGCCGCAGGGTCGAAGGGCTCGCCCGCTTCGGCCATCAGTTGGTAGACCGGCTTGATGGCGCCCTTGGCGCCCATCATGGAGGCGGTGCCCACCTCGAAGACCTGCACGATGTGCGGCTGCTGATTGGCGCGGAAGGCGGCGATGGCCGCGGTCATGGTCTCGGTGTAGTTGCCCTTGTAGACCGGAACCAGCGTGTAGTCGCTCTGGGAGGCGTTGAAGCCCTCGGCGATCTCGTTGACCTTCTCGCCCAGCTTGCCGCCCATGGCGTGCCACCACTCAACCTCGGTGGCGGCCAGGGCCGCGTTCGGCAGGCCGCCTGCGAACGCGGCGGCAGCGGCCAGAATCGTGACTTTGCGGTTCAAACGCATGAGGAATCCTTCCCTGTTTGTGCGGCTTGTTTCCCTGAGATTCGGCGGAAAACCTATCCCGGAGCCGCGATGCTCTTTTGACATTTATATTACAGTTTTATGACGTAGGGATTGTGTGCCTATGACGCCTCCTGGGCAAGCCGATTAGTCAGACTGCCACCAATTCTCGCACAAGCTTCGGATAGAGGCTGTCCCCGAAACTGGCTAAAACCGCCTGCAACACGGTATTTTGAGCAGGAGATCGGGTGATGGATATGGATATGGCAAAACAGGCCGTAACGGCAAAGGCGGAGATCGCCGACCGGCAGATCGCGCTGGTCCGCAGGGCCTGCGCCATGATTGACGAAAGCGAAGGCGAGCGTCTGACCCTGGCGGAGATCGCCGACGCCCTGGACGTCAGCCCCTGGCACCTGCAGCGCCTGTTCAAGCGGGTCATGGGGGTGAGCCCCCGCGACTACAGCGACGCGCGCCGCAGCGCCGCCTTCCGCCAGCAGCTGAAAGAGGGGGAATCCATCGCTCAGGCCACCTACGGGGCCGGCTACGGCTCCTCCAGCCGGGTCTACGAGCGCGCCGAACGGCTGCTCGGCATGACCCCGGCCTCCTACGCCAAGGGCGGCAAGGGCGCGGAGATCGCCTTTGATGTGGTCGATTCGCCGCTCGGTCGCCTGCTGGTGGCCGCCACCGCCAAGGGGCTCTGCTTCCTCAGCCTCGGCAACGACGACGACGCGCTGGTCGAGGAACTGCGGCATGAGTTCCCACAGGCAGAGAGCATTACACGCGACCGCCACTCCATCGCCCATTCGGTGGCCGTGGTGATCGACTACCTGGAGGGCAAGACGCCCCATGCGGAGCTGCCCCTGGACGTCCAGGCCACCGCCTTTCAGCGCCGCGTCTGGCAGGAGCTGATCGCCATTCCCTGCGGCGAGACGCGGACCTACTCGGAGATCGCCGAGAGCCTGGGCGTGCCCCGGGGCCAGCGCGCGGTCGGGCGGGCCTGCGCCACCAACCCGGTCTCCCTGGTTATTCCCTGCCATCGCGCCCTGCGTGAGGACGGCGGGCTCGGCGGATACCGCTGGGGCATGGAGCGCAAGGCCGCCCTGCTGGAGAGCGAGGCGGACCGGCCGGAGTAAAGCGGAACCGGCCGAGCCATACGCCTCCCCACTCACGCTTCGAGACGGCCGCTACGCGGCCTCCTCAGCATGAGGGACAGTATCGGGCCTCACCCTGAGGAGCGGGCCGCAGGTCCGCGTCTCGAAGGGCGGGGCCCGCAAGGATGCGATCACAGGTAGCGGCCGCGCTCCAGGATCTCCAGGGTGTACTGCTTGTAGGTCATACCCAGTTCGCGGGCCCGCTTGGCGCGGCGGCGCACCACCTCGATGGGCGGCGCCTTCCAGGCCGCCTTGCGGGCCCGTTTCCAGGCATAGAGATGCCAGCCGGACTGCACCATCGGCGGCCCGGCATTGTGGCCGATGCCGATGTCGGGGAGCTTCAGACCTTCGCGGCGCGTCAGACTGTCCATGATCTCCAACCTACTGAGAATTCTCCCCTAATCGCAACAGGATGGAGACCCCCGAAGGGCCGTCCTTGCCCGACGCGGCGGGCCCGCGCTATAGGGGAGCATGGCGTCGCGAAGCCCCGCACCGCGCATGATCGAGTTGGAGGCGCTCGCCCCCGGCAGCCTGGAATTGCGCCGCCGCGCGGTGCCGGTGGAGCTGCGCCGCCACCCCCGGGCCCGACGCATCAGCCTGCGCATCAGCAAGGACGGCGACGGCATCGTCCTGGTCCTGCCGCAGCGCACGCCGATCCGCGAGGCGCTGGACTTCGCCGAAAACAATGGCAGCTGGGTGCTCTCGCGGCTGGAGGCCGCACCGCCGCGCGTCCCCTTTGCCGCCGGCGCGGTCATCCCCGTGCTGGGCGTCGATCACCGCATCGAGCACGATCCCGCGGCGCGCCGCGGGGTCTGGCGCGGAGTCCGGAACGGAGAGGCCATCATCCGGGTTTCCGGCGCGCCGGAGTTCCTGCCGCGCCGCCTCGGCGACTTCCTGAAGCGCGAGGCGCGCCGGGAGATCGCCGAACGCGCCCGTGAGAAGGCCGCAAGGGTCGAGCGCAGGGTCGGCCGCATCAGCCTGCGCGACACCCGCAGCCGCTGGGGCAGCTGCTCCAGCAACGGCGACATGAATTTCTCCTGGCGCCTGATCCTGACGCCGGAGGTGGTGCTGGACTACGTGGTCGCCCACGAGGTGGCGCATCTGGTGGAGCTGAACCACAGCCGCCGCTTCTGGCGTCTCGCCGACAGCCTCAGCAGCGACATGGCAACGGCCAAGGCCTGGCTGAACCGCGAAGGCGGCCAGGTTCACCGCTACGGCTGAACCGTCATGCTTCGAGACGCCGGCTGCACCGGCTCCTCAGCATGAGGTGAAGAAGCAAACCTCATCCTGAGGTGCGGAGCGCAGCGGAGCCTCGAAGGATGCGCCATCAAACGAGGCCCAAGCATTTTCACGGTCAGCCCGCGGCTTTTTCCACCGAGGGCACCCAGACATAGCCGTCCGGGTCGACGAGAAAGGCCTCGCGCAGGCCGTGGGGCTTGTCCGCCGGGGCCTGGAGCAGGGTGTGGCCGGCGGCCTCCGCCCGGGCCGCCGCGGCGTCGGGATCGATGCCGTAGAGCCGCAGTTCCAGGCCGGCCCCGCGGATCGCGCCGTCGCCGGTCAGCGCCAGCAGGGGGTTGCTGTGATAGCTGGCGTCGGAGTGCAGCATCCAGTCTTGGCCCTTGTGACGGCAGACGGCGAAGTCGCGCTCCGCATAGACCGCCTCGACCTCCAGGATTTCGGTCAAGAAGGCGACCGAGCGCGCCACGTCGCGCACCAGGATGTTGACCCCGAAGCCCTTCAGCGAGCGCCCATAGGCATCCGCCGAAGGAAACCCGCCCTTTCCAACCTCTGCCATCTCCCCAACCCCCCATGTTCTTGAGACCCCATGTTCTTGAGACCCCGTGTTCTTGAGACCCCGTGTTCTTGCCGCCGCCCGGCCCGGACGATTATAAGCGATGACACTATTCATCCGGGGCTGTGGCGGTAAACATCCACTTCCCGATCCCTTCAAGAGTCCAGATGGCAGGAGTCCAGATGGCCCGCGCCGACAGCCTGATTGTTGCTGTCCTGTTGACCGCCCTTGTCGCCCTGGGCCCGATCTCGACCGACCTCTACCTGCCCTCGCTGCCGTCGATCGGCCGGGACTTCGGCGTCGGCGCCGCCGAGGTGCAGCTCACGCTTTCGGTTTTCCTGGCCGGTTTCGCCTGCAGCCAGTTGATCTACGGGCCGCTGTCAGACCGCTTCGGGCGCCGCCCGGTGATCCTCATCGGGCTCGCCGTCTACCTGCTGGCCACGCTGCTGTGCATGGTGGCGCCAAGCATCGAGGTGCTGATCCTGGCCCGCTTCCTCCAGGCGCTGGGGGCCTGCGTCGGCCCGGTGCTGGGCCGCGCCGTGGTGCGCGACGTCTACGGCCGCGAGCGCGCGGCCCAGGTGCTGTCCTACATGGGCATGGCCATGGCGCTGGCGCCCGCCTTCGGGCCCATCATCGGCGGCTACCTGGAGGTCTGGTTCGGCTGGCAGGCGAACTTCGCGGTGCTGGCGGTCTTCGCCCTGGTCATCCTCGTGGCCATCCAGGCCACCCTGCCGGAGACCAACCGCTGGATGGATCCGGCGGCCACACGGCCCGGACGGCTGGTGTCCACCTACCTGGAGCTGCTGCGCCACCGCTCCTACCGCGGATACGTGATGATCGTGTCGTTTTCCTATGCCGGCATCTTTTCCTTCATTTCGGGCTCGGCCTTCATCCTCATCGGCATTCTCGGCCTCAGCCCGGACCGCTACGGCTTCTGTTTCGCCGCCATCGTCGTCGGCTTCATGATCGGCACCTTTCTGTCCGGGCGCCTGACCCGGCGCCTCGGTCTGGAGCGGATGATCCAGCTGGGGACCGCCGTGCAGTGCCTGGGCGGCCTCCTGGGGCTGGCCTGCTATGGGGCCGGGCTGGTCACGGTGGTCACCATCGTCGGCCCCATGGTGGTCTTCATGATCGGCACCGGTCTGGTGATGCCCAACGCCCAGGCCGGCGCCATCGGGCCCTTTCCGAAGACCGCGGGTTCAGCCTCGGCACTGCTCGGCTTCGTGCAGATGGGCCTGGCCGCCCTGGTCGGCATCGCCGTCGGCCACGGCAGCGAGACCTCGGCCCTGCCGATGATGGCCGTCATCGCCCTGGTCGCCCTGGGGGCGGCGCTGTCCTATTGGCTGGTCGTCCGGCCCTCGGCGGCCGTTTCCGCGGAGGCGGATTAGTCCCGCCCTAGACTGTTTCCTGGTTTGACGGCACCGGCCCGCTCCCCCTCCCGGCCACCCAGCGCCAGTATCCTATGGGTGGCCGGGAGGGGGAGCGGGCTGGAACCGCATCGACGCTAGTCGAAACGCTCTAGTCGCGCTGGCTCTCGCGTTTCCAGAAGGGCTCGGCATCCTGCCGTGCGGGCGTGGGATTGCGGCCCGCAGGCTGCCCCTGTGCCGCCGGCTGATCCGAGGACAGCCCCTTCAGAATCCGGCCGATGAAGCCGCCGATGCTGTCGTCCTGGCTGGACTGGGCCAGCAGTTCGCCGCCGCCCGGCAGCGGGCGCTGAGGCAGCCCTTCCAGACCCCGCGTCATGGTGCGGCCCCAGAGCTGGGCGGGCAGGCTGCCGCCGGTGACCTTGTCCATCGGCTGGCCGTCGTCGTTGCCGAACCACACGCCGGTCACCAGTTCGGCGGTGTAGCCGATGAACCAGGCGTCGCGGAAGTCCTGGCTGGTGCCGGTCTTGCCTGCCGCCGCACGGCCCGGCTGCGCCGCCTTGCCGGTGCCCCAGACCACGGTGGCCGACATCATGTTGGAGAGCTGGGCCAGCGTTCCGGCGGAAATCACGGTCTCCCCCGGCGGCGGCGCCCGGCGGAACAGCAGCTTGCCCTGGGCGTCGCGGATCTCGGTGATGCCGTAGGGACCGACGAGGCGCCCCTGATTGGCGAACACGCCGTAGGCGCCCGTCAGCTCCAGCAGCGTCACCTCGGAGGCGCCCAGGGCGATGCCGCCGTTGGGCCTGAGGTCGCTGGTGATTCCCATGCGCCGGGCGGCCTCCACGACCTTTTTCGGCCCAACCTTCTGGGTCACCCGCACGGCGACCGAGTTCATGGAGCGGGCGAAGGATTCACGCAGCGTCACCTTGCCGTAGTACCGCCCGGCGTAGTTCTTCGGGCGCCAGTCGCCCATGCGCACCGGCGCGTCGTTGACCTGGCTGTCGGGACTGAGCCCGGCCTCCAGCCCCGCCAGATAGACGAAGGTCTTGAAGGCAGAGCCGGGCTGGCGCAACGCCTGGGTCGCACGGTTGAACTGGCTCGTCCCGTAATCCCGGCCGCCCACCATTGCGCGCACGGCCCCGTCCGGGGCAAGGCTGACCAGAGCGGCCTGGCCGGCCTGGCGTTCGCTGCCCTGTTCATCCAGCAGCGCCTTCACCTCTTCGCGGGCGACCTTCTGCAGGGCCGGATCGATGGTGGTCACCACCCGGATATCGCTTTCCACGCCGCCCAGGTAGGCCCGCACCTGGGCCATGATCCAGTCGGCGAAGTAGGGGGCCTGGTTGCCGCTGGCCACCCTCGTGGGCTTCTTGGTGGCCAGCGCCCCGTCGGCCTCCGCCGGGGTGATGAACTCCGCATCCACCATGGTCTGCAGCACCAGGGCCGCGCGCTGGTCCGCCCCCTCCGGATCGCGGGTCGGGTTCAGCCGCGACGGCGCCTTCAGGAGCCCGGCCAGAAGCGCGCCCTCGTAAAGCGAGACCTGCGTGGCCGGCTTGCCGAAGTAATGCCGCGCGGCCGCGTCCATGCCGTAGGTCCCAGCGCCCAGATAAACCCGGTTCAGGTAGATCGTCAGGATCTGGTCCTTGGTGAAGCGCCGCTCCAGCCAGACCGCCAGCATGACCTCCTGGATCTTGCGCTTCAGGGTGCGCGCGGAAGTGAGGAAGAGGTTCTTGGCGAGCTGCTGGGTGATGGTGGAGCCGCCCTGCGAGATCCGCCCGTCGCGGATGTTCACGAAGACGGCCCGCAGGAGTCCGCGGAAATCGACACCGCCGTGATCGTAGAAGCGCCGGTCCTCCACCGCGATCACCGCGCGCGGCAGGTGCGGCGGCAGTTCGTGCAGGGCCCGGGTGGCGCCGAAGCGGTCGCCGAAGGAGGCGAGCTGCGTCCCGTCGGCGGCCAACAGGGTGACGTTCGGGCGCCGGGTCAGCTGCTCGATCTCGCCGACCTCCGGCAGATCGTAGGCATACCAGGCCAGTACGCCGGCACCGATCACCCCGACCCAGATAGTTGCCACCAGCGACCAGACGACCACCCGGCGCAGAACGCCGGCGGCCTGCATCGCCTGCCCGGCGCGCGATCTCTTGCCGCCGCCACGGCTCCCGCTGTGGCCCCCGCGGCTGGATGCGGTGGTCTTGCGGCTCTGCCCCTTGGCGGTACCGGGCTTCCGCCCCGGGCGCTTGGCGCCCGCGCGGGTTCCCTTAGCGCGACTCCCTTCGGCCATGGCGTAATCAATAAAGAAAGTTCGGGGATTTCACCACCGCGGCGGTGCAAATCTTTGAGGGCAATGTTGCGACCCCTCTGCCTTGGTTTCGCCGCAAATCGCGCCGCAAAACCAAGGGCTTGCGCAAATGCTCCAGACTATGGGCGACCTAGACGTCCAGGTTCGCCACCTCGAGCGCATGCTGCTGTATGAATTCGCGCCGCGGCTCCACCACGTCGCCCATCAAGGTGGAAAAGACGTCCTCGGCCTGATCGGTGTGGGCCACCTTCACCTGAAGCAGCGCCCGCACGTTGGGATCGAGCGTGGTCTCCCAGAGCTGCTCCGGGTTCATTTCGCCCAGACCCTTGTAGCGCGCCAGGGTCACGCCCTTGCGGCCCAGCTCGAAGATGGCGCCGACCAGGCTGACCGGCCCGGTAATGCGGAAGCTCTTGTCCTTGGCGGTCAGGGTCGCGTGATGGGCAAAGGCCGCCTGCAGCTCGCTGGCCATCTCGTCCAGGCGCCGCGCCTCGGAGGAGCGGATCAGCGGCCCATCGATCACCCGCTGTTCGGTCACCCCGCGCAGGGTGCGGGTGAAGGTGAGGCTTTCGTCCGCCGCCTGGCCGCTCCAGCCGCGCTCGTGCTCGGGGGCGAGGGCATCCAGACGGGTGGCGATGTAGGCGGCCGCCGCCTGGGCCTGTTCATCGTCGGCGATCAGATCCGGGTTCAGCACACCGGCGATCGCCGCCTGCTCGACCAGGCTGGTGTTGCCCACTTTGCGCACCAGGGGATCCATCAGATGCTTGGCGCGCACCGCCATCTCCATCAGCGCGGCAAGGTCCGCCCCCGCCATCTGGCCCTCTTCCGCGCGGTCCAGCACCGAATCCTTCACGCCGTTTTCGATGAGGTAGGCTTCCATCTCCGGGTCGTTCTTCAGATAGCGCAGGGAATCGCCGCGCTTGGCGCGGTAGAGCGGCGGCTGGGCGATATAGAGGTGCCCGCGCTCGACGATTTCCGGCATCTGACGGAAAAAGAAGGTCAGCAGCAGGGTGCGGATGTGACTGCCGTCCACATCGGCGTCGGTCATGATGATGATCTTGTGGTAGCGCAGCTTGTCGATGTTGAACTCGTCGCGCCCGATGCCGGTGCCC
>NZ_JANQKD010000027.1 GCF_028281305.1 Pelagibius sp.
CCACGCCGGCGGGAAATTCGACCAGAACTCCTACAAGGTGTCCGGCGGCCTGCACGGTGTGGGCGTTTCGGTGGTCAACGCCCTCAGCGAGTGGCTGGACCTCACCATCCGCCGCGGCGGGCGCGAGCATGCCATGCGCTTCGTCCATGGCGAGGCGGCGGCGCCCCTGGCCGAACGCGGCGATGCGGAGGGGCGTACGGGTACGGAGATCACCTTCCTGCCGTCATCGGAGATCTTCTCCATGACGGACTTTGACGCCTCAACCCTGGAGCATCGCCTGCGGGAGCTGGCTTTCCTCAATTCGGGCGTACGCCTGACCCTGACGGACAGCCGTTCGGCGGAACCCAAGGAGATCGAGATGCATTACGAGGGCGGCCTGGTCGCCTTCGTCCACTATCTCGACCGCACCAAGACCGCGCTCTTCGAGCCGCCCATCACCCTGAGCGCCCAGCGCGGCGGCGTCACGGTGGAGGTGGCCATGCAGTGGACCGACAGCTATCACGAAACGGTCCTCTGCTTTACCAACAACATCCCCCAGCGCGACGGCGGCACCCATCTGGCGGGCTTCCGGGCCGCGCTGACTCGGCAGATCAACGCCTATGCGACGTCTTCCGGGCTGATGAAGAAGGAGAGGGTCGCCCTCACCGGCGACGACGCCCGCGAGGGACTGACCTGCGTGCTTTCGGTGAAGGTGCCCGACCCCAAGTTCTCCAGCCAGACCAAGGACAAGCTGGTTTCCTCCGAGGTGCGGCCCATCGTCGAGTCGGTGGTGAACGAACGCCTCGACCAGTTCTTCGAGGAGCATCCGCAGGAGGCGCGGCGCATCGTCGGTAAGGTGGTCGAGGCCGCGGCGGCGCGCGAGGCTGCGCGCAAGGCGCGGGAGCTGACCCGCCGCAAGGGGGCGCTGGACGTCACTTCCCTGCCGGGCAAGCTGGCCGACTGCCAGGAGCGCGATCCCGCCCAGTCCGAACTGTTCATCGTCGAGGGCGATTCGGCGGGCGGGTCCGCCAAACAGGGCCGGGAGCGGCGCTTTCAGGCCATCCTGCCGCTGCGCGGCAAGATCCTGAACGTCGAGCGGGCGCGCTTCGACAAGATGCTGTCCTCCCAGGAAATTGGCACCCTGATCACCGCCCTGGGGACCGGCATCGGGCGCGACGAGTTCAACATCGACAAGCTGCGCTACCACAAGATCATCATCATGACCGACGCGGACGTGGACGGCAGCCACATCCGTACCCTCCTGCTGACCTTCTTTTTCCGCCAGATGCCGGAAATCGTCGAGCGCGGGCACCTTTACATCGCCCAGCCGCCGCTCTACCGGGCCAAGCGCGGCGATTCCCTGCGCTATCTGAAGAACGACCCCGATATGGAGGCCTATCTGATCCAGAACGGGGTCCGCGATTCGGTCCTGGACAGCCCCAACGAGGGCCAGATAGCCGGGGCCGACCTCACCGCCCTGGTGGAGATGGCGCTTCGCGCCAAGCACTTCATGGACCCGCTGGCGCGCAAGGTGGGCAATGCGAACCTGGTGGAGCAGGCGGCCATCGCCGGGGTGCTGAGCCCTGAGATCCTGACCGACACCGCCCAGGCGGAGGCGGCGGCCGCCTACATCGCCACCCGCCTGGATGCCCTGGCGCCGGATCACGAGAAGGGCTGGCAGAGCCAGGTCAGCGAGGAGGCCTTCACCTTCACCCGGACCCTGCGCGGGGTCACCGAAAAACGGGTGATCGACGGCCCGCTGATCCGCACCAGCGAGGCGCGGCGCCTGGACGAGATGGCCAGCGAGCTGCAGGCGGCCTTCGCCCACCACGCCACCCTGACCGCCAAGGACAAGAGCTTCCGGGTGACCGGACCGGCCAGCCTGGTGAGCGCCATCTTCGAGTTGGGCCGCAAGGGGGTCACCCTGGCCCGCTACAAGGGCCTGGGCGAAATGAACCCGGAGCAACTCTGGGAAACCACCCTCGATCCCAATGTCCGCGCCCTCCTCCAGGTCAAGGTCGCCCACACCGACCAGGCGGAGGACGTGTTCTCCACCCTCATGGGCGATGTGGTGGAGCCGCGCCGCGACTTCATACAGCAGCATGCGCTGGAAGTGGCCAATCTC